>NZ_FXUI01000001.1:0-620391 GCF_900182875.1 Novosphingobium panipatense | reverse complement strand
GCATCACGCCCGACGCGCTTGTGCAGGCGAGCGTGCCGGAATACTCAACCGCAAGACTCTCGTTATGAGCGAGGGACCGCCGGGGGGCAGGTCACTTCGGTGATCACGCCGCAACCGGCGTAAAACCTTGCCCCGCCGCCGCCCCGCGTGCGGCCTGCTCGCCTTCGCGCTTCAACGCCAGCCCGACACTCAGATCCGGTAAATGAGGATGTCCCCAACAGGCGGATGTCAGGCATGACTATGTAGCTCCAGGTGCTCGCCCCAAAGCCCTCTCGCCAAGTGGGCAAAATCATTTCAGCTTGACGGGGTTTCTCCCGATTAGCCTGCCGGTCCAACTGTGCTGATTTGTCTGCGTGACCTCAACACTGGACGGAGAGTATCATGCCCCTTAAGCAACCCAACATCCTCGTCATGTGGGGTGATGATATTGGAATAACAAACTTAAGTGCGTATTCCCATGGCTTGATGGGCTATGCGACACCCAATATCGACCGGCTCGCCATCGAAGGCCTGCAGTTCTTCCATTACTATGGCGAGCAATCCTGCACCGCCGGGCGATCGGCTTTTCTGACGGGACAACATATCGTTCGCAGCGGCCTGAGCAAGGTCGGTTTTCCCGGCGCACCCATGGGCATGAGCCAGTTGGACCCATCGATCGGAGGGCTGCTGAAGAACCTCGGCTACGCGACGGGCCAGTTCGGGAAAAACCACGTTGGCGATCGCAATGAATCGTTGCCCACCGTCAATGGTTTCGACGAATTCTTCGGCAATCTTTATCACCTCAACGCCGAGGAAGAGCCAGAACTGCCAGACTACCCGAAGGATCCGACATACGTCAAAAAGTTCGGTCCGCGCGGCGTCCTGCGCTGCAAGGCAACCGACGTCGATGACCCAACCGAGGATCCGCGTTTCGGAAAGATCGGCAAGCAGACCATCGAGGATACCGGCGCGTTGACCAAGAAGCGCATGGAAACGATCGACGACGAGACATCAGCGGCCGCAATTGACTTTATGAAGCGCCAGAATGAGGCGGGTAAGCCGTTCTTCTGCTGGTTCAACGCGACACGCATGCATTTACGCACCCACGTGCGCGAAGAGCATAGGGGGCGCTACGAACATGGCGACAGCGAATACATCGATGGGATGATTGAACACGACGAGACCATCGGTTCGCTGCTCAATGCGCTGGATGAGATGGGTATCACAAACGACACTATCGTGGTCTATAGCACCGACAACGGGCCGCACATGAACACTTGGCCCGACGCGGCCATGACGTGGTTCCGTTCCGAGAAGAATACGAACTGGGAGGGCGCCTTCCGCGTGCCCATGCTCGTCCGCTGGCCGGGTGTGATCGAGGCTGGAACCAAGACCAACGAAATGATGAGTCACCACGACTGGATCCCCACTTTCTGCGCGATCGCAGGTGAACCAGACATAGTCGGCAAGCTGAAAGAGGGCTACACGGCGAATGGCCTGGAATACAAAGTTCACCTCGACGGATACGACCAATCCGATTTCTTGCGCAGCGTAAAGGGGTCAACTACTGTCAACAACCAGGTGAAGAGCGCGCGCGACAAGTTCTTCTATGCCGACGATGACGGCTTACTCGTCGCGATGCGGCACGGCGATTACAAGTATGTTTTTTCCGAACAGCGTATGGAAGGTACTCTGGGCCTTTGGGCCGAACCCTTCACCACGCTGCGCTTGCAGAAGATCTACAACCTTTACCAGGACCCCTTCGAACGCGCCGATATCACTTCGAACACGTATTGGGACTGGAACCTGAATCACGTCGGGGCCGCCTATGGCATGATGGCGGAGGTCTTCGAATTCGTGGGGACTTTCAAGAAATTCCCGCCGCGTTCCTTCCCGCCCAGCTTCAATCCCGCCAATATCCTTGAAGCGACGCTGCACGGGATCAAAGCTGTCCGAACGCTCAAGCAGAACATCGATCCCGAGCGGATTCGCGGGGATATAAGGCAAATCGTCGACGAGGCCATGCAGCACAGGGACCAGTGAACCTGACCCATTTCCCGGCCGTCGACCCGGCCGGGAAATGGAGGTCACCGTCTTCGGAGGATCGTATGCCGTCACTACTTCCCAATTGGAACGATGGGGCTGGGAGGACGGCGATCCTCCGGTTCGTTGCTCGCGTGAACGAGGCGGGAAGCCCTGACTTTCTCCCGCCAGAGGAAAGAATCGCGACTTTCGACAACGACGGCACACTTTGGTGCGAACAGCCTTTGCAGGTCCAGTTTTTCTTCGGACGGGACCAATTGAAAAAGCTGGCGGACGCAGATCCAAGCCTGAAACTGCGCCAGCCCTACAAGGCTTTCCTCGAACATGACATTGCGATTATCAAGCAGGAAGGGAAACAGGGCTTTTTCGAAGTGGCTGCAGCCACGCACGCGGGCATGACGAATGATGAATTTCATCTGCAGGCCTGCGCGTGGTTGGCCGGGGCGAAAAACCCGCTGGTAAATCGCCGGTTTATCGATCTGGTTTATCGGCCACAGCTGGAACTGATGGAATTTTTGCAGAAGAATGACTTTCGCATCTTCATCGTTTCGGGCGGAGGGGTCGATCTAATCCGCGCATTCTCAGAAGAGGTCTATGCTGTTCCTCGTTCGCAGGTCGTCGGCTCGAGCGTCAAAACGCGAATGGAAACCCGAGACGGGAAAGTCGACCTGCTCAAACTTCCGGAATTGCAAAGTTTCGATGACCGGGAAGCAAAGGTCCAGAACATCGCGCTTCATATCGGACGGCGTCCCGTTCTCGCGTTCGGGAACTCCGATGGCGATCTTGCCATGCTTCAATATGCCTTGTCCGGGGACGGTCCGCGATTGGGGCTCCTCCTGCATCACGACGATGCGGAGCGAGAGTTCGCCTACGACCGGGAGTTCGCCGTAAGCCCGCTGGCGGAGGCCCTCGACCGCCGAGATGATTTGGGAATTACGCTGATCAGTATGAAGAACGACTGGCGATCGATTTTCCCCGATGAAGGTAGCACTTTCCCCTGACAGACCTGGTAGTCGACGCCACCGGCGAACGCGCGTTGGCTTCGGCCGGACGGCGTGTGAGATAAGGTAAACAGCAGCGCCGCGCCTCGTCACTCGAAGCGCGGAGCCACTTCAGGTTTGCCTGACCTCCCTACCCAGCCTATCTTGAGGGAAACTCGGCCATCAGCTTACCTACCTCTTTTTCGGCTTTGACCGGGTTAAGCTTAGACCCGACATTGTCGATTGCCCTGCCGTGCCAGAGAGGCCGCGCCGTTTTTGCGTCAAACGCATCCACCGAGAGCGAGCCTTCGGTATATTGTCGCACATCCACCTGACGGCCAAAAGCTCCCCACGTGTCGATGTCGGTTTTGTCCTTCGCACCGATAGTGATGATGATGGCCATATCTCCGCCTGAGGCGTTCGTGTATCCTTTGCTCGTCAAACCTCGTTCGATCGCCATTCTGATCCGCTCGAACGCCACGGGGTCCATTCCCGTCGGTGGTCGTGAGTTGACGAAGTAGAAGGTCTTGTAGCTCTGGAAATTGACGCCAGGCGTTGTGTCCGACGAAACCTTCGCCAAAGCAGCGGAAGGCGTCATGATCGCGATTGCCAAAGCAGCTATGAACGCTTTTCGAATCATACTGAGCTCCTGCCTCTTTTTAGAGTATCCGGAGAGCGTATCGGTACAAAATCAGATTGGTATCGATGATAAGACCGAGACAAGAAGAGGGAAACCCCGACGTTCAAAACTGATGTGCAGAGGCAATACGCGACAACGTGTTGAGCGCTCCTGGCGAAGCTCAGGACCCGTTGATCGGCCTGCGATATGATTCAGGCTCCGCGAGGACAGCGTGAGTGCCTGTATAGCTTACGGACGAGCAGATGCCGCAGCGCCTCCGGAAACCCGTCCTGGTCTGCAACTACCGGGCCGGTTCCACACCGCGCACGATCGCGGTAAGTACAGTTCCCTGAGCTTTCTGGCGAACAGAAAATCGACCCGGAAGGCCTTCCAGCCGCCCCCTTATCCCGGCCAGACTAACGCCATTATCCAGTCGTCCTTGTTCGGGAGCGCATGGCAGCACCCCACATCTCTTCTCTCGCACGCGCAAAATGGTCCAGTGGCGACGGGACGTCAAACGCAGGTCTGCGCAATGTGCCCTGCTGCGCTTGAAGATATCCATCAGCGCTGCCTGCGCGACGCGGAAAATCGTGAGTTCCGCCCCCCCGAATGAAGTTCCCGCATAGCCATCACTTACAAAGCTGATGTCTATTCCGGTGCGCGCGGCCATTCCTGTCGCGAGGGCATTAAGAGCAAGCGGAAGGCCAAGCCTTTCCGGTTCCGGAGGATGTAGAAGGTAACTGAAAGAGCGAACCTGCTTTTGAAGTGTGGCCACAACCACCATCGCACTCTCATGCGCAGTCTGCTTGGCCAGGCCTTCGCCTTCGCGCATCGCCTTTAGATCGATTTCAAGCATGAGCAGGAAGTGGGCGATGACCTCTTGCAGATCACGGGCTATCTGCCGCTGCTCATCGTCACGTGCACGAAGCAATTCAAGCCGTAATTTCTCTGGCCAGTGCGTATGGGAAGAAAATAGACTTACCCAGACATCGGACAGCAAGTGCTCTGAAAATGGTGAAAAGTTCTCCAGTGACATGAGAATACATCTCCCCTTGCACTTTGCGGCAAACGGGTGAAAACCTCATCTATATCGATCATAGATGTTGATCCTGTACATCAACACCCCTCAGTGCGATCAAAGCTGGTTCCGCTGGTAAAAAGCATCCACAGCACAGGCAGCGTGGTGGGAAGAAAGCGATGCTACCTGGAAAAACGGTCGTGTCGTTCCCGTGGGAAGGACAAGGCGATCTCGTCTGGGATCCTGAAACTTCGCTTGCCGTGAAGGTCGCGAAACAGGTTGAGATGCCTTGTACTCCACGATTCAGATATGCGACGGCGGCCATGCGGCAAGCGCCGGAGACGCGTGCGATCAATCCGCAAGACACAAGTCAATGAGGATGCAGCGGCCCTTCAAGCCGCATTTCTGTTTACCGGATATGCAAGCTATCACGACCAGCGCCGATCAATTCACAGCCGTTGATCGCTGAGCCAGTAACGCCGGAACAAAAACGAAATCGTATATTCCATAATGAAGTGCTAACACTTCAACTCAGAAGCGATAGCCGATACCGACAATCACCTGACTTCGATCGACATCGACATCGAACCCGTTAACTGCAGCGAGTGCAGGTTCAGGAAGTTCGTAGTCGTTTACATCGCCGTAGTGCGTGTAGCGATATTCACCTCTGGCGTAGAAGTTTCCGGAGAAGCGATACTCCAAGCCGGCTCCGACGCGAAAACCGTCGGAGGTGACCTTGTCCTTGATCCTGGAACTGCCGGGCATGTTCGCGTCGTATTGGTTCTTCACCTTGAAGTTGCTATAACCGATCTTTCCGTACAGGAGCAGCTGGGGCATAACAACGTAGCCGGCGCGGGCGCCGATGAAGATGTCCCTGACCGCTTCGACCTTCAGATGGTCAGCAGGGTTTGCGATCCCGTCCCAACTCGCCGAGCCACTCGAACTGGTCAGCTCGGATTCAATACCGACGACAAAGTTTTCTCTTTGAAAATCATATCCGAAACCGCCGCCGAACACGGCACCGTCCTTGGATGTCGACGGGCCGTTCCCCGCGCTGAAGTTATCCCAGCCTACAATGGCCCTTACGTGCGGCCCTTGAAAATTTGCTTCCTCTTGCGCGAATGCCGGAGTGGCTAAAACACAGAAGGCGATGCCGGTCAGTGCCAAGATCGATTTCTTTCTCACCTTTGGATCTCCTCAGGTCAGGGCGATTCTTGCCCGAAATCTGTTTGGCATTGTGCCCACCTACAGATAATCGGGTAAAACCCTGATGTTCCAGTGAGGGGGTGACTGGCCCGCTCCTTGCTTCGTCTTCGCAAGGATCGCCGCCGAATACTTTGGCGCGTTACGGTCTCTGTTGCAGTTTCAACCAACTTGAGCGGATGTTATGTCGGCCGATTGACCGCATCGTGCCCGAAGGTCGTCCGGTAGTCGTCGACGCGGTAGGCCACTGAGTGGAATTGATCAGCTTGGTGCCGCCCCGGGGAGAGAGAAGACTTGGACCGGGGGTTTTCCCCGATTCACCCCTCCGAACGTCTTGCTCATTCTTTGCTTCGAATTTCGCTTCGGAGTAGTAGTCATGATCGGTCGCGGCCCCAACATCGCTCGGCTTCTCGCGCCGCTTGCGGCCTGCGGGCTCATACCATTCGCTCAGTTCGCCAATGCGTCCGAAGCTGGTACCAGTGTCTACCTCTTGGGAACTGGCGGCCCGGAAGCGGCTGTCCTGCCCCCGGTCGAAGGTGTCTACTTGGACAACACCTATTACTATTATTCGGGAGACATATCGGCAGAACGCAGCCTCGTCGTGGGCGGCAAGGTCGTTCTGGGCCTAGAAGCGGACATCGTAGCGCAATTCACCACCGTGCTTTGGGTCCCATCAACGCAGGTCCTGGGTGGAACTCTGGCTGTGGGAGGTGTGCTGCCCTTGGCAGCGCCTATGGTCAACGCCTCGGCAAACTTAAGTGCCCCCGGAGGGCCGGGCGCATCGGCTTCCCGCCGCGACAGCACCCTCACGCTTGGTGATCCGCTCGCAACGGCGTCCCTGGGGTGGACTTGGGACAAGTTCCATCTCACAGCAAGCGGTCTGCTCAATATCCCGGTCGGCCACTACCGTGAAGATCAATTGGCCAATATCGCGTTCCACCGTTGGGCCGGGGATGTTTCCCTGGCCGGCAGTTGGCACGATACCGAGGCCGGCTGGGACGTAAGCGCGAAGGCCGGGGTAACCTTCAACGGCAACAACGACTACACCGATTACAACACCGGCAACGAATTCCATGCCGAAGCGGCGGTAGAAAAGACGTTCTCGCCGAAATTTTCCGCAGGTGTGCTGGGCTACTACTTCAACCAGATCAGCGCCGACACGGGTGCGGGCGCCTTGCTGGGGCCCAATGAAGGCGAGGTGGCAGCCCTCGGCGTGACAGCGGCCTACAACGTGACAATGGGACGCAGCCCCGCGACCTTCAGGCTGAAGGTCCTCAAGGAATTCAATGCAACGCGGAGACTTGAGGGGACGTCGGCCATGGTCAGCTTATCGCTGCCCCTCAAGATGAAGCTGCCCAGGCAGGAGTGAGGTCTTACCCTCGCCTAAGTCACCTTCCCGCTGGCTGAGCATCCGTCCAAGGAAACTCGTTATGTCCAGGACCCGCGTTTCGTGCGCGATTGCAGCGCTTCCGCTACTTGCCGCAGGTTTTCCCACTGCAGCTTCAGCCCAGAACCAGGTGGCCGAAATGGCGACCAGTTCCATAGCCGCCACGACCGCCGCAGCGAGCAACACTGGCGAGGAAAACGATCCGGAAAAGCCAAGGACGATGAAGCCCGATCTCCTCGTGGTGCCCATCCCGATGACGAATCCCACGCTCGGCGCAGGCCTGATGGGTGCAGCGGTCCTCTTCTACAACCCCAACAACTCGGATCAGCCCTGGGTGACGGGAGCGGGCGCGATGTATACGTCGAACAAGAGCTGGGGCGGCGCGGCGTTTCACAGCATGTCGCTGGACGACGACCGATTTCATGCCCTTTTGTTTGGCGGCTACGCCAACATCAATATCAATTTCTATGGCATCGGCGCAGCCGCGGGGGACCGCGATGTCTCCGTCGAGATGGTAGATAAAGGCATCATGGCCCTTGCACAGGGGCAGTATCGGATCGCCGAAAACTTCTACGTCGGCGCACGCTATCAGATGCTGGACGTGGATTCCCGGATCAAGCGGGAGAAGCCGCTTTTCCCGGATCTCAATCTGCCCGACTTTGAGCTGAAAAGCCGGATCTCCGGTGTTGGTCCCTCGATCACCTACGACAGCCGCGACAATCAGTTCGCACCGCGCAAGGGAGCGAACCTCACGCTCGTAGGCATCTTCAACATCAAGGACCTGGGCAGCGACTTCACATACAACAAGTGGAGCGCCACCGCGAACGGCTACTTTCCCGTGACACGGACCGGGACACTCGCCCTCCATGCCGGTCTTTGCGCCGTATCCAAAGGAGGTCCCTTCTACGACCTCTGCATGTACGGCCAGGGCGGAGACCTGCGCGGGTATGAAATGGGCCGCTATCGCGACCGGGCGTCGTGGGCTTCGCAGATTGAATGGCGCCAGAAGCTTGATGAGAAATTCGGCGCGGTCTTCTTCGCGGGTGTCGGCGGTATCGCTGATGGAATAGATCGCCTGGGTAACAGCACGGTCCTCCCGAGCGCCGGCATGGGGCTGCGCTTCCGGGCGTCCGAGCAGACAGGGATAAACCTGCGCCTGGACTTCGCAATCGGCAAGGATTCCAATGCCATCTACTTCGGTGTGGGCGAAGTCTTCTAGACGCGAGAGGCTGACCGCCTCCCGATCGCTGCGCGTTATGGGGCTTGCCACGAGCCAACTGTCGTAAACTTCGGCGGGACACGGCGCCCCGCCGAAGTTGCATCGGACTCGGTGTTCACCGATGCGCCGTAGCCGCGCTCCCGATGACCTCCTCAGGTACTCAGGGTTTGCGGGATTTCGCTTCTAGCAGCCGATTGTGGAGTGAAATGGCGAAGGCCGAGGCGATCGATTTAACCGTTTCCGTCGTTGATATCGTCGCGCTTATGTCAAGCGCGTCCGCCACCTCACGTCGAACGGCGGCAGCCAGCAGTTCATTGGTGGTAGAATCGAATATTTCTACCGCAATCAACGCCGAACCGGTGAATGTTCCTTTTTTTCCCGCCGCGCTCTTGACCGCATTTGTCAGCAGACCGATCGGCAGGACAGACGACACCGTCGCTAGCCCACCCGTCGTTTTCGACGCACCTATCAGGGTCAGCTTCAAACGGATCGCATTCGCGGCCGGCCGGGTAATCAGCTGGAAGGACTTGCCCATCTGTTCCTGAAGGGCCTCGGTCATGATCACAGCATACTTTTCGCGATCTGCTTCCGACACGTCATGGAATTGTGCATCCGCACCGCGATAGACTGCGGTCGGTTCGATCTGCATCGCCGTAACACCAGCCAGATTCAAGCCTGGCTTGATGTAAGTCCAAGACTCCTTCTTGTCGTGCTTCAGTTCCGGGGCCGAGGACAGCGCTTCCGGCGCATTGTCATTCGTCTGAGCCAGAGCCGGCGTACTTGCGAGCAGGCCAGCCAACCCGATTCCGGTCACGATACGGTTCATACAGCCTCCTATGACGGTTCCAGGCAGCAAGCCCATTCTTGGTAAGGTCTCGCTTCCGATTGCCGTGCGCCATCGGGGTTGTCCCGCATTACGCCTTGGATATCTCCGTGGCTCACGCACGATCCAGCTTCCGCTATGACTTAACTGGATGGAATCTATGCAGTGAATGCGGGGTATTCCCGATCAAATCCAACGTAGGAAAGCCCGATGATCGCGGTGGTAGAACGAGGAGCCATCCATGGAAATCGCCAAAACCATCATCCCCCTCTTGCTGACAGTAAGCCTTGGGCTTCTGGTCATTGCGGCTGGTATTGCCTCTTCGCGAGGCGATTTCGCCTATGTTATCAGTCGCCCCCGACTGCTTGCCAAAGCACTCGTCGCGGTGATGATCGTGCCGACGATCGTCGCTCTGGTAGTCATCTTGATCTTTCCGATGTCACACTCCGCCAAGGCAGGTATTTTCCTGATGGCAATTTCCCCCGTGCCTCCCCTCATGCCGGGCAGAGCGCTGAAGTTCGGGGGATCCGCAGGCTACGTCTACGGACTTCAGGGCGCTGGAGCGGTACTTGCGCTCGTGATGGTTCCCCTGCTGGGCCTGGTGGGTGCGTCCATATACGGGGTAGATGCTCACTTTCCCGTAAGTGTCGTTGCACGTAACATCTTTATTGGCCTCGTCGTGCCGCTTGCGATCGGTTTGATTGTCGGTCGTTGGGTGTTTCCCGGCGTTTCACCGTCCGTTCCGCGCACCATCACTTTGATCGCCAACGTGCTTCTTGTGCTTGCTTTCATCCCATTGCTCGTCGCAGAGACTCCAGCGATAATGGCGCTTATCGGCAACGGGACCGTCGTTGCCATGGCGGCAGTCGTCGTGGCCGGCCTGCTTGGGGGACATATTCTCGGCGGCCCCGAACTGAGGGATCGGTCAACCCTCGCATTCACCGCTGCGATCCGTCATCCCGGCATAGCCCTGGCGCTGGCCGGTGCAAACCATGCGGCAAAACCAGTCACCGCAGCGGTATTGCTTTTCCTGCTGGTGGGACTGCTCGTGCTCGTGCCTTATCAGATGTTTCTGAACAGGCGCCTTAAGCGGCTCTCCGTCGGTACTCAGGGGTGATCGCCCCGCACCACGCAGCGGAATCCGATATGGGAAGTGGACGTATCGACCGGATGCGCGTGGCGCGCCGCCGGTCGATAACGCCGGCAGTAATTCGGCGCACACAAGTGCGACCCGCCTTTCAGGACGCGTCGCGGTATTCCTGCAGGGTCATTGCGATCGATGCTTGCTCTTTCATTCTTGCGAACGCCGGGCCGGGTTCCGCAGCATTTCCCTGCCAGCCCGGTGTCCCCGGCCGTTGCCCACCAGTCGGCGGTCCATTCCCAGACGTTGCCGATCATGTCATGGAGGCCAAAGCCGTTGGCCGGGTAATGACCGACGGGCGAAGTGCGAAGCCAGCCATCTTCCAGCGAGTTCGCGTAGGGAAACAACCCCTGCCAGGTGTTCGCCTGATGAATGCCGTCCGGAACAAGAGTGTCTCCCCAGGCGAATTCCGTTCCTTCCAGACCGCCGCGAGCTGCAAACTCCCATTCCGCTTCTGTGGGTAGCGCCGCATTCGCCCAGTCCGAGTAAGCTTCGACGTCGGCCAGGGCCACATGGACTACCGGATGGTCGCCGAGATGTTCGATGCCGCTCTCGGGCCCTTCGGGATGTCTCCAGTCGGCACCGGGCCGGAAGCACCACCACTGGGCGACTGATCCATTCGGATCGATGGCGCGCCTGGGCGCTTCAAACACCAACGATGCCGGAACGAGGGTTTGCGACAAGGCGCCAGGGTAAGCTGCCGGATCAGGGGCGATTTCGGCGACGGTCGTGTAACCCGTCTCCTCGACAAACTTTGCAAAATCATCATTCGTCACCGGGTAGCGGTCGATCCAGAAACCCTTCACCTCGACAGGGCGTTCCGGCCGCTCCTCGGGATAGTGGTTGTTCGAACCCATGGTGAATGACCCGCCGGGTATCCACACCATCGAGCGTTTTGCAGCCGTCAGGCTCTTCTGTGTCATCTTCAGCGCACCACCGAGAGATCGAAAGCGATGCCGGCGAAAGCCGCTACGCCCAGCAGGGTCAGGAGAGCGGCCACTATAAGCGGCATGGAGATCGGGAACCGGGTTTCGCCATGGACGAGCCCATCTTCCATCATGGCGTGGCGAGTAGCCCGCAGTTCAGATGCGAACTGCAAGTGCCTAAAAATGCCTCCTATGAGGAGGAGCACGCCCAATACGATCAAGACCATTCCGAAGTTTCGTGGGGCGCTGCTTTGATGAATTACATCCGCCTCATGAAGCTTTTCAAAGGCCTGGTAGATAGTGAATCCGAACCCGATCAGGGACAGCGAGGTCCGCATCTCCGACATCAGCGTACGGTCCGCGCTCATCCGCGTCCGGTGAAAGGACATGCCGGTTCGCCGCATCGACATTTCGGTCCTGTGATCAGACAGTTCGGTCCGATGTTGAGACAGATCGGTCCGGAACTCCGAAAGATCGGTGCGGTGTTCGGAAAGCCCTGTGCGGAGATGCGACAGCCGGCTGCGGTAGCGCGACAGTTCGACCGCAGGGTCGTCGGCCTCATGGGGCCCTTGAGAAGGAACTTCGGGCAGCTGAGGCAACGTGGCTCGATCCGGTCGCTGTCCCTTTGCAGCGCCTTCAGGGCGGTCGGTCGTCATTTCACAGGCGCTGGCGAAGGAGGAAAATGAGCCAGGACCGCGCTGACTGCGGCGTCAATCTTTTCCTGCTTGACGATATCCCCGGAAACCTCCTGGGTGGTCATTCCGTGCCACACAGGCCGTTTGCTCGCGGTGTCGTAGATATCTATTACAAGGGATCCGTCGGTGACGTTGCGAACGTCAATCTGGCCGTAGCCGCCCCACCCACCCCATCCACCCCACGGCCGGTAATAGGGTCCGTATGTACCCAGTTGGGTCAGCGTCACGCGATTGCGTGCCCCGAGCGTAAAGCCGACCGCAAAGTTTCCCGGTCTCGCTTGGGTATAGCCTCGCGACGCGAGATATCGATCAATCGACGCCCTGACCCGCTGTCGCAATAAAGGGTTGCTGCCTTGCGGCGCAGCATCATAGGCCCAGCTGTAAGTACGGTAGCGACTGAAATCTGCCTGCGGGTCTGCATCGAAACTCACCTTTGGAGTCGTTGTGCAAGCCGTCAGTAGCGCCAAGCAAGACATTGAAGCGGCGCGTAAGATCATCGGATTGCCTCCTGTTGCAAAACACCGCGACTATCCTCTCGCGCGAAGAGCCCATCTATTGGGATTCTCCCTAGGTGAACGCGATGCCGGTCCTGAGTTGCAGAGGCACTCCTGGCGGCAGTCACGAGCCGAAGGATCCAGCTTAGCTTGACAGTCAGGCTTCAGGCATTTCGCACAATGCCACGGTGGAACGGGCAAATCAGAGACCCTGCTCGCGGCAGCCGCTTGCGATGACGTTTTGAAGCACAGCAACATTCGCGGGGCCTGTGTCAAGATCATGGCAAATCCCCTTTGGCCAAAGGGTTTCTCCTGATTTCGCCTGCGCAGCCGGAGCCTGATGTTCATCGCGGTAAACACCAGGAGGCACACCATGAATGTGCGAACGTCTCGACTGCTCTCAACCGCGGGCGCTGCGGTCATGATGGCACTTTGCGCGCAAACCCCGTCTGCTCTGGCTCAGGAATCTACATCCAGGACTGCGGCTCCGCCGAGCGGAACGACTGTCAAGGGAACGGTCGATCCCTTGGCGCTGGAGGCCCTGAAATCCATGGGCAATTATCTAAACACGCTCCAAAATTTCGAACTCCACGCGACCGCCTCAGCTCAGACCGGGTTGGGAGACATGGATCTGCAGGTCCACATCGGCTATGAAAGCACCTATCGCGTCCAGCGCCCGAACAAGTTTTATGTAGAACTCAAGTCTGATCGAACTATCCGTCAGTATTTCTATGACGGTAAAACTTTCACGATCAACGTCCCGCGTCAAAACTACCATTCTACCGTCGCTGCGCCGTCAACGATCGCACAAATGATCCGGGTAGCTGACGTCGATTACGGAATATCGCTCCCGTTGATCGACCTTTTCACTTGGGCAGAAGATCCTGGTCTTGACGGTATAGAGACAGTGATCCGGGTCGGCTTTGCAAAGATCAATGGACGCGAGACCGACCATTTCGCCTACCGCGGCCCAGACCTCGACTGGCAGTTGTGGATTGCGCGCGGAGAAGTGCCCGTCCCGCTGAAGATCGTCATCACGGACCGTACCGACACTTTGCGGCCGTCCTATCAAGCCGAACTGACCTGGAACACCTCGCCCCAACTCACGGCCCGCGACTTCGCCTTCACGCCAGATGCTCAGTCGACACCGATCAAGATAGCCAAGAACACCGAGGAGAAGTGATATGAAGGGTTTTGGCGCCTGGGGCGTTCTAGGCGGAGCCACTGCGATGATCGTGGCTGGCACGATCGCGGCACCAGCCGAAGCGCAGCACCGGTTCGGAGGCGGTTTACACCTTGGTGGCGCCGGTGGCTTGCGCGCTCACGCACCGGTGAACATCCGCCCCCTGGGCGGCGGCGGTGCCGGAGTACACACGCGAACGATCAACGCCGGACCACCTCGAGCCGGAGGCGGACCTCATCCGGGTCCAGGACCGTCCCCCCACCCCGGCCCCGCACCAGCGCCCCATCCAGGCCCTGGTCCATCTCCGCATCCTGGACCAGGGCCAGCCCCGCATCCCGGTCCGGGGCCAGCCCCTCACCCCGGTCCAGGACCTGGGCCCCGCCCGGGACCCCCACCGCCCCCTCCACCGCCCCCTCCACCGCCCGGCTATGCCTGGGGTTGGGGCTGGGATGATGATCCATTCTGGGATGCCGCCGCAATCGGCGTCGTCGCTGGTACCACCGCTTCCGTTGTTGCGAGCGCGACAAATCCGACAACCGTCTATGTAGACGGCACAGCAGTCGGAACCGTGGTCTACAGCCTCCCGGCGAGCTGCCCCAAAGTCATTCGGGGGTCGGTCACCTACTACAGTTGCAACAATGTATGGTATCTTCCGCAGTATCAGTCTTCAGGCGTGACCTATGTGATAGTTAATCCGCCGCGATAAACTTATCACTCCACCCCGTCTCCGTCGCCGGAGCGTTCCTTTCCAATGGAACGCCCCGGCGACGACAGGTTCGAACCCTGTGGGATACAGGTTCTCGTGCCTGCACTGCGATGCGGCGACATCGCCATCATGAATAGTCTCTCGAGCGACAAACGGGCGACAGTGGAGAGGATCGAATTGGCCGGCGCACTCCTGCGCTTCCTCTCGCCATACAGCCTGCCGCCTAGCTTTCCGGTCCCCCGCTATCGCGGCTTGGTGCACCGATCTCCTCGATATCGCGCTCAAGGAAAAATCCAAGACCGGTGCGGATGGCGGCAATAGCTCCAAGCTTGCCAATGTCATCCCATGTCGGCGCAATTGCCGTTCGGATGATATCGGCGCCAAGCGCAAACTCGAGCGAGAGGAGAATCCAGGAGGCGAAACGCATCCAGATTTCTCGGCGAGACCGCGTGCATGCCTTTCCGCGAGCGAAGCGGACAATCACTCGAACGCAGGTTTCGCCTCCTCCGATGAGTACCGTGAGCACGACGATCCCCTCCAGCGCAAGCGCGGAGAAGGCAGCGAAACTTTCCAGCCAATCTTCCATGCTTCATCTTGGCAGGAACAGTGCCCTTTTCGCATCAGTACAGACACCGATATTCAGATAGGAAGTAAGGTATTTGCAGAGGGAACCCGATATGCCAACTTCTTCACTAAAACGGATAGAATCACCTCCCTCACAAGAATGTGGCCGACGCGCAAACACTACGACCAATGCGCTCGGTAAAGCTGCCTCAATGCACCGTGGAATGGGGAAAATCCTGATTGAATGAAGCAGAACTACCGCGATGATGCGTGTCTACGGACCCCGAAGATCTTATCAAGAAGAGCTGAAATGGATCGCACGCCGCCATTGAAAAGCAAGATACTGATAGCTGACGATCATCACGCGATACGCCAGGGCGTGCGAGGCTTGCTGGAAGCGCACCCGGGCTACGATATTGTGGCAGAGGCCAGTGACGGCCGCGCGGCCTTGCGACTTGCGCTTGAAAACAAGCCGGACATCGCAATACTCGATTACTCGTTGCCGCTGATGAATGGTCTTGAGCTTACGCGGTCAATTAAGCACGAACTGCCTCGGACAGAAATATTGATTTACACGATGCATGATCGCGAAAGCGTCCTAGTCGATGTGCTCCGGGCAGGCGCGCGTGGCTACGTCTTGAAGTCAGACAGCGGAGCTCACCTCGTTGCGGCTGCCTCTGCCCTTGCCAAGCATAAACCTTACTTTTCAGGTGCGATTTGAGACGCTGCTCGAGCATTTCATCGACAGCGACCATAGCGCAGACGGACGGATCGTTCTGACGGCAAGGGAGCGCGAAATCGTCCAACTCATCGCCGAGGGTAAACTCAACAAACAGATTGCACATCTGCTTTCCATCAGCGTGAAGACCGTGGAAACGCACCGCTCCGCAGCCATGCACAAGCTCAAGATCAAGTCCACTGCCGAGCTTGTACTCTATGCAGTGCGAAACAATATCGTGGAGCCCTGAAAGTCCGTTCCAGAAAGCGTCAGGCGTGCTGTCGGCTCGACTGTGAATGGCCGTTCGGTTGGTCGAAGGTGGAAGAAGCACCGCCTCGCGCCGGTTCCGGTTGGGGCAATTGCTGCCTCGCCAATCGCGTTTCGGGATCAGGGTAGGTGGAAAAAAGCCGCGGCGACCGGGGCGGGGCCGCCGCGACCACTGCCGTTGACAGGGGGTTGGCACATGGCTGACCCTTCGGCAGCGGCACGCTTTTGCTCGAATAGCCTTGCGCTTCCAATCCGGATTTCTTCCTGCGGAAATCGCCCTCCCGGAAGGAGCAGCACCTTGCATGCGGCCTCGCTGGAACATATAAAGAACGAATGTCTCATCCCTCCGTTCTGGAACGTTTGAAAATACTGGCTGATGCGGCCAAGTACGATGCGTCATGTGCCTCATCGGGAACGGCAAAGCGCAACAGTCGCGATGGCAAGGGGCTGGGTTCGACGGAGGGGATGGGAATTTGCCACGCCTATGCCCCTGACGGTCGATGCATTTCGCTGTTAAAGCTGCTGCTGACCAATCACTGCATTTTCGATTGCCACTACTGCATTAACCGGAAAAGCTCCAATGTCCGCCGGGCCCGATTCACGCCGCAGGAGGTTGTCGATCTCACTCTTTCCTTCTACCGGCGCAACTATATCGAAGGATTGTTTCTTTCATCCGGTATCGTGAAATCGTCCAACCACACGATGGAACAACTGATAGAAGTTGCTCGAATCCTGAGGGAAGAGCACGAGTTTCGTGGTTACATCCACTTGAAGACAATTCCGGAAGCCGATCCCGAACTGGTGGAACAAGCCGGGCTTTGGGCCGATCGCGTGTCAATCAATGTGGAACTTCCGACAGACACCGGTCTTGCGCGCCTTGCACCTGACAAGAATGGCGCCACCATCGAAGGCGCTATGGGAAAGCTGTCCGGCGCCATCACTGAAGCGCATGATGCGCGGAAGCGTTTTCGAAAGGCGCCCTCCTTTGCGCCGGCCGGCCAATCAACGCAGATGATCGTCGGGGCCGATGGTGCGAGCGACGCGCAGATCGTCGGCAAGGCCAGCACGCTGTATGATCGATTTGCGCTGAAGCGGGTTTATTACTCCGCGTTCAGCCCGATCCCCGAAGCCAGCGCGGTCCTTCCGCTGAAGCGTCCGCCGCTGCTGCGCGAGCACCGCCTCTACCAGTCCGACTGGCTGATGCGCTTCTACGGTTTCGCACCGCAAGAGGTTCAGCAGGCGACTGAAGAGGACGGAATGCTGCCTCTGGACATTGATCCGAAACTGGCGTGGGCGCTGAAATTTCGGGATCGCTTCCCCGTGGACCTGAACCGGGCGCCCCGTGAAGCCATGCTGCGCGTGCCCGGACTGGGGGTGAAGGCGGTTGATGCCATCATCATGGGCCGCCGACATCGGACCATCCGGCTGGATGACGTGGCACGGCTGACGGTGTCCGTTCGCAAATTGCGCCCCTTCATCGTCACGGCGGACTGGCGCCCGACGCTCCTCACCGACCGTGCAGATCTGCGGGCGCGTCTTGCACCGCCGGCGCAGCAGATGGAATTATTCGGATGATCGCGATCACCCTCGCGGTCCCAGACGACTTCGAGGAATGGCGGGACGCGGCGCGAAGGCTCGCCGGACGAGGCGTTCCTCCGGAGGCGGTCATGTGGAGCGACGGCAGCGGAGTGGGCGATCTGTTCGCCTCTGCGCCGTCCTCCAACGACAGGGGAACAGCGCCGGTAGAGGTGCGGGCGAGCCGTAAGTTCATCGACATTGCGCGCAGCGTCATCCTGCATTCCGACGCGGAGCGGCTGAACTTGCTCTACCGCGCGCTCTGGAGGCTCCAGAAGCACCCGCGCCTGCTGGACGACGCCGCCGATCCGGACGTCGCTGCCCTGGAACGGATGGCGAAGCAGGTGCGACGGGACATCCACAAGATGCGGGCCTTCGTGCGCTTTCGGTCGGTGATCGACGAGGTCGGGGATGAACGGTACGTGGCCTGGTTCGAACCGGAGCACCGCATCGAGCGCGCCAATGCCGACTTCTTCGTGAACCGTTTCGCGAGCCAGAGATGGTCGATCCTGACGCCCCGCCTCTCGCTCCATTGGGACGGGGACTCGCTCATGGAAGGGCCGCCCGCATCGCGAGGGGATGCTCCCGCCGAAGACGCTACGGAGGAACTGTGGCTCGGATATTATCGTTCGATCTTCAACCCGGCGCGGCTGAAAGTAGGCATGATGCTGAAGGAGATGCCGCGTCGGTACTGGAAGAACCTGCCTGAAGCGCGCGAGATTTCGGATCTCGTCGCCGGGGCACACAAGCGAGAGGCCGCCATGATCGCGACGGGAACCAGTCTTTTCGAGCAGGAGAACGCACCTTCAAGCCTCGAAGCCATCGCCGAAGGGATCGTACAGTGCCGTCGCTGCCCGATCGGCTGCAACGGCACGCGGGCGGTAATGGGCGAAGGTCCGCCCGATGCGCGCCTGATGATCGTCGGGGAGCAGCCGGGCGATACGGAGGAGCGTGAAAGCCGGCCGTTCGTCGGGCCGGCGGGGCAACTGCTTGACAAGGCCATGCAGGAAGCGGGGGTTGAGCGTCAAAGCGCCTACGTCACCAATGCCGTGAAGCACTTCAAGTTCACGCCTCGTGGCAAGCGGCGACTGCATCAGAATCCCACCGCCGGCGAGATCGACATCTGCCGCTGGTGGCTCGACGGAGAACGGACTCTCATCAAGCCGAAGGTGATCCTGGCCCTGGGAGCGAGCGGAGCACGGGGGCTTCTCGGCCGCACACCTTCCATCGGCAAGGAACGCGGCCGTGCCATCACGCAACCCGATGGCACCCTGGTCTGGCTGACGGCGCACCCCAGCTATCTGCTGCGCCTGGACGGCGAAGCGCGCGAGCGCGAGCATGGCCGCTTCGCCGATGACCTTGCCGGCCTCGCCCGGGTGCTCGCAACAGAACATCGCACCTGATCGGCAAAGCCGCTTCTCAAAGAGCCTGATGAAGGCGGACGCCCTCGCCTCGATCGGGAACCACCCTGCCCTTCCGCCGCTTTCCTGAGCAAGGAAGGAGCCGTTCATGCCTGCACGCGCCTACTGGAAGGGTCAGATCCGGCTTGCCCTCGTCTCGATCCCGATCGAGGTCTACCCTGCCACGCGATCGGGCGCCGCGATTTCCTTCCACCAGATTCACGAACCGAGCGGCAAGCGGATCCGCTATGAGAAGGTGGCGCCCGGCGTGGGCCCGGTCGATCGGGACGAGATCATCAAGGGCTACGAGGTTTCCAAGGGCAACTACGTACTGCTTGACGAGGAAGAGATCGAAGCGGTCAAGATCGAGAGCCGCAAGACGCTCGAACTGGTGCAGTTCGTTGAGTCCGACGAGATCGACGTGCTCTACTACGAAAAGCCCTACTTCGTGGTCCCGGCGGACGATCTGGCGGAGGAAGCCTACACCGTCCTGCGCGAGGCTCTTCGCAAAACCCGCAAGGTGGGCCTCGGCCAGCTGGCGGTGCGCGGACGGGAGCAACTCGTCTCCATCAAGCCGTGTGGCCGCGGATTGATAATGGAAGTGCTCCGTTATGCCGACGAGGTTCACAAGGCGCAGGGCTACTTCCGGGACATCGAGGACACGAAGCCAGATGCCGACCTGCTCGATCTGGCGACTACCCTGATCGACAAGAAGACGGCCCCCTTCAACCCAGCTGAGTTCCACGACCGCTACGTCGATGCCCTCCACCGCCTGATCGACAAGAAGGCCAAAGCGAGAAGCAACAAGCGGATCATCGAAGACGCGGACGAACCGGCGAGCGGCAAGAGCAACGTCATCGACCTCATGGCGGCGTTGAAGAAGTCCCTCGGGGAAAATGGCAAGTCTGCGACAAAGGCTTCGGCCAAGGCACCGGCGAAGTCGTCCGAAAAGGCGGAGACCAGCGGCAAAACCGGGCGCAAGACCGCCGCGAGCACCACCTCCTCCGGCACCCGCGGCCGCAAACGTGCCTGAACAATGAATTTCGTCGCCTTCGCGTCCATCGCCCGGCTCATCTGCGACAGGCCGTTCGGCCCGGCGCAGGCTGGCCCCCGACAAGACACCGGCCAACCCGAACGCTCCTCGGCCTTCGACCATCGGAGCTGCACGAAGGAGTATGACGGGGCGTGAGCAAGAGCAAGGCAGATCCGGCCGCTGACCTGCTGGCCGAGTACAACCGCAAGCGGGACTTTACGAAGACGGCAGAACCTTCCGGCAAACGCCGCAGCAGCAAGAGCGGCAACAGCTTCGTCGTGCAGAAACACGCTGCGACCCGTCTGCATTGGGATTTCCGCATCGAAGTGGACGGCGTGCTGAAATCCTGGGCCGTCACGAAGGGCCCCAGCCCCGATCCTGCGGACAAGCGCCTCGCAGTTCGCACGGAGGATCATCCTCTTTCCTACGGAGAGTTCGAAGGGATCATCCCCAAGGGAGAGTATGGCGGCGGCACCGTGATGCTGTGGGATCGCGGCACCTGGGCGCCGATTGAAGGGAAAAGCGCCAGCGATCTCGACGAGGGCCATCTGCATTTCACGTTGGACGGCGAGCGCATGAAGGGCGAATGGCTCTTGGTGCGGATGAAGGGCCGGCCCGGCGAGAAGCGGGAGAACTGGCTGCTGCGCAAGGTGCAGGACGAGTTCGCCGAGAGGGGCGACACTCTGGTCGAGCAAGGGCTGACCAGTGTCCTCACCGGCCGCACCATGGCTGAGATCGAAACTGACCGGGCCGGCGCCGTGTCCCTCAAGGGCAAGGAGGGCGATGTCTTCACCAAGGCCATGCAACAGAACGCCACGCGCAACGCGGCAAAGACACAACCGAAGCGCAAGAGCTCAGGGTCGCCGCCCAAGTTCCGCCCGGTGCAGCTGGCCACCCTTGTGGACACCGTCCCCACGGGCAACCTGTGGATGCACGAAATCAAGTTCGACGGATACCGCGCGCTGGTGGCCGCAGCGGGAGACAAGGTCGTCGTTCACACCCGCAGCGGTCTTGACTGGACCGACAAGTTCGGTCCGCTCGCGGCTCACCTCGCAGCGCTGCAACTGCCGCCATGCCTGATCGATGGGGAGGTTATCGCCCGCGATAAGGCGGGCAATCCTGACTTTTCCACGCTGCAGAACGTGCTGAAGCGGGGGCACGGCAGCCAGAGTGAAAAGGACGCGCTCGAATTTCATGCCTTTGACTTGCTGGAACTCGACGGTGAAGACCTGGCGCCCCTGCCCAACATCGAGCGCAAGGAACGGCTGGAAGCCCTGCTCTCTCAAGCCAATTCCCCGATTTTCGTGGCCGACCACGTGATCGGCGCAGGCGAGCCCCTGTACGAAGCCATGTGCGCGGCCGGGCAGGAAGGGGTGATCGCCAAGCGAATCGATGCTTCCTATGCGGGGCGACGAACGAAGAACTGGCTCAAGATAAAATGCACCCGACGACAGGAATTCGTGATCGTGGGCTGGACGAAATCGCGTGCGAAGGCCCGACCTTTTTCCTCCCTTCTCCTCGCCCAGTACGAAGGCGATACGCTCGTCTATCGCGGCAAGGTCGGCACGGGATTTGACGCGCAAACTCTTGCCGACATGGCCGCGAAACTTGATAAACTCTCACGCAAGTCGCCGGCGCTCGAGGTCGAGCGCACTGAAGCGCGGGGCGCGAGTTGGGTCACGCCCAAGCTTGTCGCCGAGGTGGCGTTCGCCGAGCTGACGGCAGAAGGCCGCGTTCGGCACGGAAGTTTTCTCGGGCTGCGTGGCGACAAGGCGGCGAAGACCGTCACGGCCGAGACGCCTCAGAAAACCCCGGAAGCGACCATCGACATCAGCATTTCCAATCCGGAACGAGTCATCTTCCCCGAAAGCGGCGAGACGAAAGGCGACCTCGCCAGCTATTACGCCGCCGTCGCCCCGCTCATGCTGCCGTTTGCCGGCAATCGGCCGATAAGCCTGGTCCGCTGTCCGCAGGGCCGGTCCAAGAAGTGCTTCTTCCAGAAGCACGACAGCGGGACTTTCGGGCCTCACGTCCACCGCATCCCCATAAAGGAAAAGGATGGCGGGACCGAGGAATACCTCTTCGTCGAGAATGCCGAAGGGCTGATCGCCTGCGTCCAGATGGGCACGATAGAATTTCACGGCTGGGCCAGCCGCGCCGATGCTGTCGAGCAGCCAGACCGCATGATTTTTGACCTTGACCCGGACGAGGGGCTGGATTTCCGCCAGTGTGCCAGAGCGGCGCTGGACCTCAGGGCTAGGCTTGCCGATCTTGGTCTGGTGACTTTCGCGATGCTTTCCGGCGGCAAGGGCGTTCACGTAGTGGTGCCGCTCAAGCGTGGGCACGATTGGGAAACGCACAAGAACTTCGCGCACCGCTTTGCGGAAGCCATGAGCATAGCGGAGCCGGAACGCTTCGTGGCAACGATGAGCAAAGCCAAGAGAAAGGGGCGAATCTTCATAGATTGGCTTCGAAACCAGCGCGGCGCGACGGCCGTTCTGCCCTACTCCGCCCGCGCCCGGGAAGGCGCGCCGGTGGCCGTTCCAATCGCGTGGGATGAACTTGAGGGTCTGGAAACGGCGAAGCTTTACTCGATCAACGATGCGGACGCGCTGGTGCAAAGGGCCAGCCACCTACGTGGATGGGGCTTCGCCGATCAGTGTTTGCCGCGGTTTTAGCTGGCCTTGCAACCCAAGCGGCTTCGAAGCATTTTCCATATACTATCCTTAAAGGGGAATGCACATGGCCAGCGAATGCACCGCCTTCCGCGATTCCAAAGGCGGACTTCACAGCAGCCCCGAGCGTGCGACGCTTGAAGACCTGGCCGGCGTTCTCGGGCGCGTCGGCGACGAAGGCGGCATGACCTCGGGGGTCGCGCGGATGATCTTCGACAAGCGCTCGGAGATCGAGCGGGTCTTTGCCGAACACGACGCGATGGTGGCGACTCCGGCACCCGTCCTGCTGGGCGACGATACGAACGGACGCATCCGCGCCATCAACTGACGCCATCAACGGAGTCGACGTTCCGCAACGTGACTCTGGCGGGCTAACCCTTTCCCAAAGGACGCCGAACGTCTATCAGGCGGCTCACAAAGGCAGCCGCATTTCTTCGTGACCGCAGAACCCTCACCTCCCGCTGGCCTGGAAGCGGCTTTTCTCGAACATCGGGAGAAGCTTCTGCGTTTTCTGCGGGCGCGCGGTGCCGGCGATGCGGCCGAGGATCTCGTTCAGGAAATCTGGCTCAAGATCTCGACCAGTCGCCGTGGTCCGGTGGCGTCTCCTCTCTCGTATCTCTTCCGCACAGCCGACCTGCTGATGATCGATCGCTTCCGATCGAGCCGGCAGGCGAGTGCCCGCGATCGCGACTGGACACAGCTCCACGCCGGCGATCCTCCCGGCGTGTCTTCGGAGCCCTCGGCCGAACGCAGGCTTGCCGCCGCGCAGGAAGCGGCCAGTCTGCTGGCACTGCTCGATAAACTGGGCCCACGGGCCTCGCTCATCTTCCGCAAGCATCGCGTGGAAGGCACGCCCCAGAAGGCCGTTGCCGCTGAACTGGGCATCAGCATCAGCACGGTGGAAAGCGATCTGCGCGCCGCATATCGCGCGCTGGCCGAGTGGAAGGAGAAATCAAGATGAGCCCGCGTATGAGGCTGCACGCGGTTGACTTCGTCTTCGTGCCGGAAGGAGCGCCCGATGGCGGATGACATGACGACGGAGGGCATCATACGGGAGCAGGCCCTGCAATGGGCCGTGCGCCTTGGCGATCCTGCGTTCGACGACTGGGACGGCTTCACACTCTGGCTGGAGGCCGATCCCCGGCACGCCGTCGCGTACGACCACATCGCCGCCGCTGTGGGCGAAGCGAGCGAAGACCTTGCCACGGCTACCCCGGCGAACGAAAATCCGGAGGAGCACCACGATGTACCTGCGGTTCGATCCGGTCGCAGGCCCGTCTGGCTCGCCGGAGCCCTTGCCGCCAGTCTCGCTGCCGTCGCTGCGATCTGGGTGGTTCAAGGCTCCGGCCGGGATCTTTACACCGTGGAAACCGCGTTTGGACAGACCGAGGTGGTGACGCTCGAACCCGGTACTCATGTCGAACTTGCCGGGGGCACTGCCGTCCAGTTTGACCGCAAGGACGAACGCTACGCCCGACTGCAACGCGGGCAGGCCCTGTTCACCGTCAAACATAATCCGGCCGCTCCGTTCAAAGTCGATGTGGCCGACGAACGGCTGGTGGACCTCGGCACGGTTTTCGACGTGCGTCATGACGATGAAGGCCTGAGCGTGGCTGTGTCCGAGGGCACCGTCCAATATGACCCCGAAGGCGTCGCGGTGCGCATTTCGCGGGGCGAGATCCTGCGCCGTGAGGCCAACGGCGCGGCCTATACCCTCACCCGCATTCCCGAGGAACAGGTCGGCGAATGGCGCGCAGGACGCCTGACGTTTGACGCCGCTTCGCTAAGCGAAGTTGCGGCACAACTGCGGCGCGCCACTGGTCTCGACTACGTGGCAGCCCCCGGCAGCGCCAGCGCGGTGTCTGGATCGATTCTCGTCGGCGCCCTGCGCGATGACCCGGCGACCGTGGGCCCGCTTCTCGGCGTGACCGTCCGCTCTGAAGGCCGCCGCTGGATCATAGGTTCACGCTGATCCGATGCGCCGCGCCGTCCTGATGCTTGCGTGCGCGGCGGCCTTGCCGACCGCAGCCCTGGCTCGGGAAGCCATGGTGCGGACGAGCGCCGGTTCTGCAGGACGGATCGCCATCGACCTTGCCCGGCAGACACGCTCCAGCATCGTCGTTGCGGACCCGGTTATCGCGAACAGGATGGTGTCCGCGATCAAGGGTCGGATGAACGCTGCGGAAGCGGTCCGGGTGCTCGCTCGAAAAGCGGGCGGGCGCGCGGTGCCTGTCGGCGCGGCGGGCTGGCGCATCGAAGCGGCGGCGCCCCCGCGCCACGCCGCGCCGCCCCCGGCAGCCGCTTACAGCAGCAAACAGCTCCCCTTGCCGGAAACGCCGTCCGCCCCCATCGTCGTCGTGGCATCGAAGCGGGATCTTACCATCCGGCAAATTCCCGCCCAGATCACCGTCCTCCAGCAGGCGAGCCTGGAAGCCGGCGGCATCGGCGGCACCGAGAAGATCATCCAGCGCGTCTCTACCGTCACGTCCACGCACCTGGGGAGCGGCAGGAACAAGCTGTTCATCCGCGGCATCGCGGACTCCAGCTTCACCGGTCCCACTCAGGCGACGGTGGGCCAGTACCTCGGCGATCTCCGCCTGAGCTACAACGCACCGGACCCAGACCTGCGGCTTTCCGACATGGCGCAGGTAGAAGTTCTGGAAGGGCCGCAGGGCACGCTCTACGGTGCCGGATCGCTGGGCGGCATCATCCGGCTGGTGCCCAATCCCCCGATCCTTGAGGAAGCAAGCGGGTCCCTCGCCCTGGGCGGCTCACTGACGCAGGAGGGCGCGCCCGGCGGTGACGCCGCTGCCACCGTGAACCTGCCTCTGGGGCAGAGCGCCGCTCTCAGGGCCAATCTCGATGCTGCGACACTGGGCGGCTACATCGACAAGCCCCTGCTCGACCGCCGGGACGTGAATCGCACCCACCTTCTTGGTGGCCGCGCCACCCTTCGTGTGCAGATCGCACCCGACTGGACGACGGACGTCATGGGCCTTGGCCAGTCCATCGACGCGCGCGACAGCCAGTACGCCGGCCGCGACGCGCAACCCCCGCTCACCAGCAACGCCGAAGTGCAGGAAGGTGCGACCTCGGATTACCTGATGGGCCAGTTGGTCCTGTCAGGCCGGATCGGCCCCGCTCGCCTGCGCTCCACCACGGGGTTCGTACGGCAGGAACTGGAAGAGCTCTACGATGCCACGATCGATCCAGAGGCGCCCCGCCGCTTCTCGCAGGAAAACCATACCGAGATGATCGCGCATGAGACACGCGTCTGGCAGCCGGTCACGAACGGCTTCGGTTGGCTGGTTGGCGCAAGCTACACGCACAACCACACGGTCCTGCGGCGAAGCTTCGAGGACAACCTGCTGCGCAAGGCAACGACCGGTGTGCGCAACATCATCGACGAAATGACACTCTATTCCGAAGTCAGCCTGCGGCTGCGCCGGGGACTGACGGCCACCGCCGGGGGCCGCTTCACCTACTCCCGCCTGAGCGGATCGGGACAGGATGTCATGCCTGCGGCTTCACCCGCGATGGCCTCGCTGCGCGCGCAGATGACGGCAGACCGGGACACGTCGACGGTTCTCCCCTCCCTCGCCCTGACGGCCGAGGTATCCGACGCGACTGTCCTTTACGCGCGCTATCAGGAAGGCTTCAGACCCGGCGGCTTTGCTATCGAGAGCGACTTCGTTCGTCGCTTCAAGAGCGATCATACACAGACGTGGGAATTGGGCCTAAGGCACGGAACACCCGGCGAGAGCACGTTCGATGTTTCTGCCAATATGTCCTACACCCGATGGACCGACATCCAGGCCGACTTCATCGACAACGCCGGGCTGCCCAGCACCGCCAACATCGGTGACGGACAGGTGTGGTCCGCGAGCGTTTCGGGCGCGGTCACCATCATGCCTGGTGTGCGCTTCGAAGCGGGTGCGACATGGAACAAGAGCACGGTCGATCAGCCGCCTGTCGATCTGCTCGCCCTCGTGGCCCGCGCCTATGACCAGCGCGCCTATGCCTCGCTTCTTCAGGAAACGCTGGCGCGCTCCATGCAGGTCCCCAACATCGCCGGTTTTTCCGGCCGCGTCGGCCTTGAATGGCAGCGGGAACTAACCACCGACCTGCGCCTCTCCGCCAATGCCTGGGCCAGCTACGTCGGCAAATCTCGGCTCGGCATCGGTCCGGAACTGGGGGAACTTCAAGGCGACTACCTGGACAGCGGAGCAAACCTGCGCGTCGGTACGGACCGGCATGGCGTGACAGTAGCCCTCTCGAACCTCGCCAACTCGCGAGGCAACCGCTTTTCGCTCGGCACACCCTTCGGGTCGGGTCGCGATCAGACCACGCCGCTTCGGCCCCGAACCCTTCGCATCGGGCTGGACGCGCGCTTTTAATTTCGAGCGGCGGGAACTTTTTTCAAGGTCGCGCCCGAAGGTCTCCGTCTCGAGGTTCAACTGCTGACCTCAAAGGGACGATGATGCCTTCCCACATGACTGCCAAGACCCTCCTTGTCACCACGGCGGCATTTGCGATCGCCACGGCGGCGCATGCCGAAGACGTGAAGACCAAGTTGACCGCGCCCATCCGCACGTCGACGATCAAGAATGGCACCGCCGACGCCATTTCCATCACCAAGGAGGGGTCCGTCGTCCTCACTACGGGAACGGCCGTGACGCAGGACAGTAGCCACGCTGTCTCCACTGCAGGCGCAATCACCATCACGAACGCCGATGGTGCCACCGGCATCCTGTCGCATGCCGGCGCCAACGGCGACATCACGAACACCGGTACCATCACCATCGACGAGACCTACACCGCGACGGATACGGACAAGGATGGCGACCTCGATGGTCCGCTCGCGCTTGGCTCCGGCCGCAACGGCATCCGCATCGAGGGTGCCCATTCCGGCAAGCTCGTCCAGAGCGGAACGATCAAAGTCGAGGGCAACGATTCAGCAGGCGTCGTGCTGGGCGGCACTCTGACCGGTGCCTTCACTCATGACGGCACCACCACCGTGATCGGCGATCGGGCGATCGGCGTCTCCGCGCAGGGGATCAACGGATCGGTCCGCCTCGCCGGATCGGTGTCGGCGCAGGGCCTGAACGCCATCGGCGCCCGTTTCGCAGGCGATGTGAACGGCGCCATGGTCGTGCAGGGCACCGTGGCTTCCACGGGATACCGCTACACCGCGCCGCCCTCCGACCCGTCCAAGCTCGACGCCGACGACCTGCTGCAAGGCGGCTCCGCCCTGCTCGTCGAAGGCAACGTCACGGGTGGCATCATCCTGGCCGCTGCCCCCAAGGACGCCGATACCGCGAAGCCGGATGAAGACGGCGATGGACTCGAGGATGCCAAGGAAGGCACGGCCAAAGTCGTATCCTACGGCAGCGCAGCGGCGATGCAGATCGGATCCGCCGATCGCGACATCAGCATCGGGGAAGTGACGGGCACGGCCAGCAAGTTCGGCCTCATCATCGAAGGGTCCGTCGAGGGCAACGGCCTCTACTCGGGTGTTGCCGCCAACGGTCTGGTCATCGGCGGCCGCGGCGGCGCCGTGTCCATCGCCAACGGCATCGGGGTGTCGGGTTCGGTACTCGCGGCCTCAAACGGCGCGAGCGCGACGGCCTATCGGCTCGCGTCAGGCGCAACGACGCCACTGCTCCAGAACACGGGCACCATCGGAGCCACCGCCGGGAATGCGGACACCGCCCTCGCCACGGCCGTTCAGATTGACGTCGGTGCTTCGCTGCCGACGCTCAAAAACAGCGGCACGATCAAGGCGGTCACCGGCGAAAAAGGCGCTTCCGCCGCCATCAGGGACGCCAGCGGCACCCTCGCCCTTGTGGAGAACGCCGGCACCATCTCGGCCACCGGAGCCAAGGAAGGCGACCGAAACATCGCGATTGATCTCTCCCGCGCGACCGGCGACAGCGTGATCCGGCAGACCCAGGTTGGCACCGGCAACACGGCTCCTTCGATCACGGGCGACGTTCGCTTCGCGGGCGGCAACGACACTCTCGACCTTGCCGACGGCACCCTTGCGGGCAACGTGTCGTTCGGCACCGGAAACAACAGGCTGGCCCTTTCGGGGGACGCGGCGCAATCCGGTTCCGTCAGCTTCGGAGGCGGCGTGGATACCGTGGCCCTTGCTGGTACGGGCACCCTCAAGGGGGTTGTCGATTTCGGTGGCGGTGGGGACGTGCTGACCCTTGCCGGCAGCTCCCTCTTCGCAGGCTCGATCAGCAACTCGGCAAGCCTTGCAGTCTCGGTTGCGGGCGGTACGCTCGACCTCGGCAAGCCGGCCGCTATGGCCTCTCTCGACGTGGGTGCCGCAGGCGTTCTCGTCGTCACTCTCGACAGGGCTGCCGGAGCCGGTTCGGCATATAACGTGAGCGGCGATGCCACGTTTGCCGAGGGCGCCAAGCTCGCGATCCGGTTGGCGGACGTGTCCACGGCAGAAGGCAGCTACCAGGTCCTGACGGCCGGATCCCTTTCGGGCCGCGACAAGCTGGCCGCCAGCACCGATCTCGTGCCGTTCATGTTCAAGGCGGAACTCGACAAGGACTCCCCCGCCAACGCGATCATCGTCGACGTCTCCCGCCGTACCGTGGACGAACTCGGCCTCAATCGCTCGGGCGCGGCCGCATATGACGCAGTCTTCCAGCAGCTCGGCCAGGACGACAAGATCGAGGATGTCTTCCTTGGCATCACCAACGGCGATGCCTTCCGCGCCGCCGTCGGGCAGATGCTGCCGGATCACGCCGGTGGCGCGTTCGAGGGCATCAGCCTCGGAACACGGGCGCTGGCCCGTCAGATGCAAGATCCCCAGGGCCCGATCACCTCGTCCGGCCGGTTCAGCACCACGCTCAACATGGCGATCTGGGGCAGCGACCGCAAAACGGGCCAAAGCGCCGCTTACAAACTCAATGGCTACGCATGGTCGGCTACGGGCGAGTACCAGACCGGCGCCGGCCGCTTCGGCGCCACGCTGTCGTACATCGACAACAACCACAAGAACGGCACCGTCTCCGAGGTGAAGTCGACCGGCTTTGAGCTGGCCGGCCATTGGCGCGGCAAGTTCGGGCCGGTCAGCGGGTTCGCCCGCGGCTCCATCGGCAAGGCCGACTTCGACGGTGAGCGCAGCTTCTTCGGCACAACCGGGTCAACCACGGCGAGCCGGACGATGAACGCGGACTGGGACGGCAACTTCGTTACGGCCGCCGGCGGCCTTTCGATCGAGGGCGGATCGCAGTTCTTCTTCTTCCGCCCGGGCGTGACGGTCGATTACGTGCGCCTCAAGGAAGATGGCTACACCGAAACGGGCGGCGAGACATTGAACCTGACAGTCGCCTCGCGCACGAGCGATGAGCTTGCGGTCAACCCCAGCCTGACCGTCGGCGTCGACTTTCTCGGCATGAAGGCGCGTGACGAAAACTGGTTCCGCGTGGAAACCGAAGGCGGCTGGCGCGAAATCGTAAGTGGCGGCATCGGCTCCACCACTGCGCATTTCCGGGACGGTGAGAATTTCACGCTTGAGGGCGACAGCGCAACGAGCGGCTGGTTCGCTCGCCTGCGCGCCATTGGCGGGGCCGCCGGCTTCACCATGGGTGGCGAACTTTCCGCCGAGGACCGCCACGGCCGCGTCGACCTCGCGATGCGCGCCTCGATCACCGTCGGCTGGTAACTTTCGGGCGAGGCGAAAGCCCCCCGCTGCGCCTCGTTCCAGTGCCCGGCTGCCTCGTGCAGCCGGGCACGTCCATTTCAGGCGTCCAGCTTTCGGCCTCATCCCCGCTCGACAGGACGCCCGTCCAACTTCATCACTCTTCCGTACGTATCAAATGATTGCTGCCGCGATCATGCGGTTGACGTGGACGACGCACGGTGTGAGCGAACCCTCACAGACAAAGGGGCGTCGTCGCCAAGCCGCTGCGTCATAGGAGAGGATCAAGAGGTGGCACGACCCTTCGCGCCGCGCTTCGCGGTCTATGTTGCAGTGGTTTTCCTGGTGCTGGGCGTAATGGAACTCGCCGCCAGTCTCCTGTTCTATCAGGCCATAGACCGCCAGACGCTTGACGAAGACCATGCCCGCCGGATCGCCGAACTTCTCGTCGTAAGCGACCGCATCCACGCCGCCGACCCGGAATTGACGGCGCCCACCATGACCACGGGTCATCTCGCCGCCGCCGTGGCTCGCGTTCCCGCCGTCACCTCTCCCACCTCGGGCCAGTCGCTAACTCACATCGAACAGCGAATCGTCGAATGGGAACCCACCCTGGCCGGCCGTAGCCTGCGGCTTGCGATGGACGATGTCGGGAATGGCAGCCGCGATCTTGTCGGCTCCATCCGCCTCACGCACGGGGATTGGCTGAACTTCCGCTCACGCGACATCAACGCGATGTGGCCGGTCGCGCTGCGAGCCTCCGTTCTCACACTTGCGACGACGCTTGGCTTCCTCGCTCTCGGCCTTGCGGTGCTCCACGTCCTGACACGGCCGCTGCGGCGCATGAGCGATGCGGCGGATGCGATCGGTCGGGGTCGTCACGTCACCATCCGCGAGACGGGTCCGCCGGATCTGCGCAAGCTCGCTCACTCCATGAATATCATGCAGGAACGCATAGCGCGGCTGCTGCAGGATCAGGCCCGTTCGTTCGAGGCGATCAGCCACGACCTTCGCACGCCCCTGTCGCGCCAGAAGGTCGCTGGCGAACTGCTTGAAGATCGTGAGCTGGGCGATGTGATCGTGGCCAGCGCAGAGGAGATGGAAGCCCTTCTCGCCTCGCTCCAGCGCTTCCTGCGGGCGCAGCACCTGACAGCCGAGCCGGAGATGCTTGATCTGCGGGAACTCACCGAACAGGTCGTCCACCCCTTCAATCAGAATGCGAAGGTGCTCGGTCCTGCATCGGCCATGGCCAACACCTTTCGCGAGCCGCTGGTTCTGGCGCTTCAGGCGCTGGTGGAAAACGCCGTCCAGTTCGGCGGAGAGGCTCGCGTCACGATCCGCCGTCACGACGGCAAGTGGCGGATCGAGATTGCGGACCCCGGCCCCGGCATCCCTTCTGCGTATTTCGACGCCGTGCTCGACCCCTTCTTCCGCCTGGACGAAGCCCGCGCGCGGGACACCAAGGGCTTCGGCCTCGGCATACCCACCGCTCACCGCCTGATGGCGCGTTTCGACGGGCAGCTGTCCTTCGGCACTTCGCCGGAGGGCGGCCTCATCGCCTGCCTGGACGTTCCGGAACCCGTCACTGCCTGACCATCGGACTTCGCTTGCTCCGCCACCGCGAATATCGCAAAGCGGGCGTCAGGCTGCCCGCCGGAGTGGCCATGCTGGAGAAGGAACGCGACACGTGAACTGGTGGACCATCGACGAAACCCATGACGCGACCCGCATGAGTTGGGTGGAAAGCGCAAGGGATCATACCGAATTCCCGGTCCAGAACCTTCCCTTCGGCCTTTTCTCTCCGGCAGGAGCCACTCCGCGGGTCGGCGTCGCCATCGGCGACAGGATACTCGATCTTCGTGCTCTCGCCCAAGCAGGGCTTGTGCCGCAGTCCCTGGCCGCCGCCTGCGGCGAAGATACCGTTGCAGGTATCCTCGCTCTGCCGGCGCCGGACCGCCGCACCCTGCGCCGCGTGCTTTCGGACCTTCTCTGCGCGCACGATCGTCGCCCGGAGGTGGAGCCAATGCTGCACGCTGCCGACGCCTGCGCCCTGCATCTGCCGGCGCGGATCGGCGACTACACCGACTTCTATGTCGGCATACATCATGCGAACAACATCGGCCGCCAGTTCAGGCCGGATAATCCGCTGCTTCCCAATTACAAGCACGTGCCCATCGGCTACCACGGGCGCTCCTCCTCCATTCGGCCCTCCGACGTCCCCGTCCTACGTCCGCGTGGGCAGCGAAAGCCTCCCGAAGCCGACACGCCCGTCTTCGCGCCGAGCGCGCGGCTCGACTACGAACTGGAGATGGGCGTCTGGATCGGCCCGGGCAACGAACTGGGAGCGCCTGTGCCCATTGCCCAGGCGGCAGACCATATCGCCGGCTTCTGCCTCCTCAACGACTGGTCCGCACGTGACCTTCAGGCATGGGAATACCAGCCCCTCGGCCCCTTCCTCGCGAAGAACTTCCATTCCACCATCTCACCCTGGATCGTGACGCCGGAAGCGCTCGCTCCTTTCCGCGTCGCCCAGCCGCCTCGTCCCGAAGGTGATCCGCAGCCCCTCCCCTACCTGTTCGATGCCGATGATCAGGCGCACGGCGCCCTTGCGGTGACGCTCGAGGTTCACCTCAGCACGCAGGCAATGCGCGAGGCAGGCCTGCCGCCCCATCGGCTAAGCCATGGCCCCGCGACGAACATGTACTGGACCGTCAACCAGATGGTCGCTCACCATGCCTCGAACGGCTGCAACCTCACCACAGGCGACCTTCTCGGCACCGGCACCATTTCGGCACCTGAGCGTTCGGGCTTCGGCAGCCTCATGGAACTTTCTCAAGGGGGCAAGACGCCGCTGGACCTCCCCACCGGAGAGACGCGCGCGTTCCTGGAGGACGGTGACGAGGTCATCATCACCGCCTCTGCCTCGGCGGAAGGGCGTGTAACGATTGGCTTCGGCGAATGCCGGGCGCGGATCAGCCCCGCTCGCTGAGCGGGGCCGAGGCCTTCAGCGTGCGAAGGCCTTGACCTCCGCCAGACGAATGGCTCTTCCCTTCGTCGAGACCATCGTCACGCGGATCCTCTGCGTCTTCAGCGCAGGCCAGCTCACCCGCGTCACCCCGTTGGCCGAAGGACGGCCTGTCGGTGACGCCACGGGCTGCCATCGGCCATCGCGCCATGCCTGGACTGCGAACTGTCGGGGTGCGGCGAAGCGCTTGCCGTCTTCAAAGAAGGCAAGCTCGGCGCTCCCGAGGGTGACTTCGCGCCCGAAGTCGAGCGCATACCACTGCGTCTTCGCGGAGCTGTCGGAATCCCAGCCATTGGGCAGCTCCGGATAGAACCAGGTACGCCCATCCACTGCATCGTGCAGCTTCTCGGTATCGGTTCCCGACGACGCACTGGGCCGGGGAAAGTTCCCGCGGACGAGTTGCACCGCGAGGTTGGCTTCGCGCGTGATCGGCGCGTTTGCCTTGCGCGCGACGGGAATCTGAAGCCGCCCCAAGTCGGCACGGCGGGCCACTTCCGCGCCGTCCACCTCCACAGACAGGCCCTTACCGCGCCCGTAACGGCTGCCGTCTGCGTCCCACGTCACCGTCACCTGCCGGCCGTGATAGGGGACGCGCTCCACCCGGAACCAGTCCACCCCGCCGTCGGAGGGCAGCAGTGGATTGAGTTCCAGGACGTCATCTTCACGCGGTCGTATGCCGACAAGGCCGGTGAGGATCAGGTCGATATAACCAGAGTGGAAATAATGATGGCTGCGATCCAACCCCACGATGGGCGCACCGGTTTCCGGGTGATAGTCTTCTTCCAGATCGATCTTGTCGCCCTGGTAATGAAGCTGCGTGTACTGGCGCAGCATGCGCATCCAGTCCGCGCGCGTGACGGGCCCGTGCTGGTCGTAATGATCGAGCAGGTTGGCCATCGCGGTCAGTACCTGCGTCGTCTGGTAGGGCCAGATAGGTCCGTTCCACTGGCACTCCGGAGCCGGGCCGAGGTAGCGGTACTGGCGCATGTAGTATTCGTAGTTCTGTTCGACCGTCCGCATTCCGGCCTTCCCGGCAAGCGACTGCGGATCCAGGAGGTGCGCCCAGGCTTTCGCGAACCCGGGGTCGTCCGGCACAAGTTCGAACATCCAGGGCAGATAGCCCACGAGCTCGCGGTTGCGAATCGGATCCCAGTATTTCACGTGCTCGTTGGTGATCTGGTGCCGATCCGTGAAATGCTCGAGACGCGGATTCCACAGGTCCGCCAGCACGCGCTCGCGCAGGGCTTCGGCTCGCTGGGCGTACTCGTCTGCCATCGCCATGTCGCCGGCCATCGCCGCCATTTTCGACAGCGCGCGCGCATTCGCGAACATGTAGCTGTTGACCGAAGGACGAAACGCATCCCCTCCCCGGAAGCCGTCCTTGCCGCCAGACGCATCGATGGAGGAAACCGTATATTCGGTTGCATCCAGAAGCGGCTCTACGAAGTAGAGGCCTTTGGTGAAATCGAACTTCTCGTCCCAGAGGCGATAGATGTGCCGCATCACCTTCAGGTGCCGCAGCAGCGCTTCGCGATCGCCATCCACGAGGTACCGGCCCCAGACGGAATCGGCCATGTGGTCCGTGAAATGACGGTCGTTTCCGCCTTCGTACATGAAATTGATGTAATCGTCCGTGAAGCGGCGATCGTTCAGCCAGCGACCTTCGGCGATATGGAAGCCGCTTGCGTCATTAAGGCTCGCGTACGGCTCCCGCTGCCAGCCCACGTCGTCCGCGAACTCCGTCGTGATGTAGCCATGCGCGCCGAGATCCCGCTGATGGGCACGAAAAAGCCCCCAGCGATAGTAGTAGACGGCATCGATCCTGGAATCAGAGGACTCGAAGAACGGTATGCGGTCTTCAAACCACTCTGCGTCATTTCCGAAGTGCGCCTTGGCAATCGCCACCCGGTCGAGATCGCGGGAAGCGGCCGCTGTCGACACTTCGCCCTGCGGCGGGCTGTAGGGTCCGGCGGCTGCCAGCATCAGCGCCGCGAGGGGGAGCGCGGCCAGCGCATGGATCTTCCGCAATGTCGTCCCCTTCAGGCTATTCCGTAGAAGAAGGCGGCCGTTTGCTCCGAATGTTGGGAGGAGCACGGAAGACAAACGGCCGCCCTGTGCCAGCTGCGACGGAATGGCGATACCGTCACAGCTGGTCGGACAGTTCAGGTCAGTCGAACTTGAAGCGCACGCCGAGGGCGAACGTCCGGTCGAGGAGGAGCGTGCTCGAGTTCATCAGGTCGGCACCGCCGGCATCACCGTACTTGTAGTAGTTCTGCTGCTTCGACTTGGTGAGGTTCACCGCGTCGAAGGTGACGGCGATGTCTTCGTTGACGTTCAGCGTCAGCTGAAGGTCGAGGCTGTCCTCAGGCTGGCGCCACATGCCGATCGGGTTGGCGAAGGCACGGGCCTCGTTGTTGTTAAGGAAGCCCTTGCGCCAGACGTACGAGAGGCGGGCTCCGATCGGACCGCGCTCGTAGGCAAGCGTGGCGTTGTACGAGAACTTCGACACCGCGAAGAACGCCGAGCGGGTCAGCACGGTGTTACCTGCCGCGTCCGTCTCCGGGATCGTCTGCTCGGAGTCCAGGATCGTCGCGCTGCCCTGGAAGCCCAGGCCGTCGAGGATGCTCGGCAGGTACGTCGGGAAATAGGTCAGACCGATTTCCACGCCCTTGAGAACGCCGTCGGACGCGTTGGTCGGACGAGTGACCTGGAAGTAGTCGGTCGCCGTGCCGCCCATGATCGGGTTGTCCGGGATGTACTCAAGCGTGGTGAGCGGAACCACCAGACCTTCGATCTCGCGGCGGAAGGCCGTCACGTAGATCGCGCTGTTGCGCTCGAAATACCACTCCAACGCCAGGTCGTAGTTCTTCGACTCAGTCGCGCGCAGGTTCGCATTGCCTGCAGCACCGGTGCCGAAGCCCACGCCCGAGAGGTCGCCGGTCAGGCTCACGTTCGGGTTGAGGTCAGCGAAGGCGGGACGACGCAGCGTCTGGCCGTAGTTGAAGCGCACGCGCAGGTTCGGCGTGATTTCGTAGCGGGCGGTGAAGCTGGGAAGCAGCTTGACCTGGCCGGTCGAGACGCTGGTGCGCGCCATGTCGTTGTAGCGGTCGAAGTAGTTATAGTCGGTATCGATCGCCACGAGGCGGGCGCCGCCTTCGACCAGCAGGGGACGACCGAAGACCTCGACCTCGCCATCAGCCAGCAGGTAGGCCGACATGGTAACTTCGTTGATGTCGAAGACCCTGTCGAAGGACATCTGGTCCGACAGCAGCAGGGCCGGATTCACCGTCTGGTACAGCGAGCGGATGGCGTCCGCGTTCTTGTAGAGCGCCGGGCCGTTCGCCAGCACCCAGCTGGTCGGCACGTCCGCGCGGCCGTCGAAGAAGCCGCTGTTGGTGAAGGCATACTGGCTGCCGAGCGAGGCCAGGGTGCCGCCGAGCGCGCCAGCGCTCTGCTCACGCACGAAGGTGCTGGCCTTGCGGTTGTCATAGCGGAAGCCCGCCTTTACGCGGCGCAGGAAGCCCTCGTCCCAGTCGTAGTGACCGTCGAGCATGAACGTCCAGGCGCTACCCTTGGCCTTGTTGCCGTTGTCGAACAGGTCGCCCACGGTCCAGGCGTTGGGGTCGGTCAGCACTTCGGGCGTACCGAAGCTGTAGGACGGGATGCCGCCGCCGGCGTTGAAGTCGACGTCGAGGTCCAGCGGTCCACGGTTGGTGCGCATCGCGAAGAACGAGGTCTCGTTCTTGCTGTCCTGGTAAGTCAGGTCGGCGGTGATCTTGCCGCGCTCGCCCACATCCCAATCCGCGTTCAGCGCGTAAACGTAACTGTCCGTCCGGTTGGTCGCGTAATCGCCGCTGTTGAAGCCGGCAACGTCGCCCATGCGACGCGACTTGATGATGTTGGTGCCGTCGTAGAGCTCGAAGGTGTCACCCGGGTTGTCGCCCAGGCTGCCCCACCAGTCGGCATAGCTGAACATCAGCGAGTTGAAAGTGCTGCCGCGGAAGCCGGTGTAGTAGAACTCGGCGGTGTAAGTGGAGCTCTCATTCGGCGCCCACTGCAGCGCCGCGTTGACCGAAGGACGCTCGCGCTTGCCGTAGAGGTCGGAGCTGATGACCGCGTCGCGCGAGAGGTAGTACGGCACCTGGACGCCGTCGATGTTCAGCGTCGAGCCCGGCGTGGTCGGCAGGCCGGCGTTGAGTCCGGGCGTCCAGTACGGGTTGTTCGGGTCCGTGTTCGGGAAGATGCGCTGGAGCGGCGTGAGCCAGGTCCCCTCCGGCGGGTTCTCGGTGGCGAAGGGCACGAGAGCGCCCGCCTGCACGTTCTGGTTGCGGTACTTGTAACGGGTGTAGCTGGCGTTCACCAGCAGGCCGATCTCACCGATGCCGGTTTCCCAGCGATCGCTGACGAGCAGCGCGGCGTTGGGGTTCACCTCGTCCGCGAGCTCGCTGTAGATCCCGCGCGCGAGACCCGAAACGGTAAGGCCGTCGAAATCGAAGGGGCGGCGGGTCTGGACGTCGATCTGGCCGGCGAGGCCGAACTCGAGCTGGTCGGCCGAGCGCGTCTTGTAGACGTCGATCTTCTTGACGAGGTTCGCCGAGACGTCTTGCAGGGCAAAGGAGGTGCCTGCCGCCGTGAAGATGTTGCGACCATTCCAGGTGGTGACCGGATCGGGCAGGCCGCGGATCGTGATGACGGCGGCTTCACCGCCCGCACGGTCGGTCACCTGGATGCCGGTGACACGCTGCAGCGCTTCAACGACGTTATTGTCAGGCAACTTGCCCACGTCCTCGGCGACGATCGAGTCGACGATCTGGACGTTTTCCCTGCGGCTGTTGATGGCGCCGACGATCGAGGCACGCACACCCGTCACGATGATGTCTTCGGCGCTGGCTTCGGCATCGGCAGTCGCCTGCGGCGCTGCGTCCTGAGCCTGAGCAACCGAGGCAAAGCTCAGTGCGAATACAGATGCGGTGCAGAAAACGAATGGCTTGAATGCCATGGATCATCCCTCCCATGGGGGCTGGCCCATTACCATGCCCCGACACTACCCGTGCTGATTATTAGTCAGACAATTGAGGTGCAAGAGGAAATAGATGCCGCCGTGAAAAAAGATGCTGCAGTGTGACCTAGATGACGCGTAAGGTGCGGAAAACCGCGGTTTTCCGCACCTTAGGTGACCTTCTAAGTTAGTCCAGAAGCCAGGCTGCGGCCGGGTCCGAGGCAGCGGCAAGCGTGACCTTGTCTGACGAATGCGCCAGAGCACGACCGCTAAACGCCTGGCACATAAAGCGAACCGTTCCACCCGAGCTTCCCTCCTCGCGCCGGAACCGGTCGGAACCGCCGCTCGTCGCTACGGCCGATTGCGCCATGAGGCTGACCGTTCCGTCCGCTTTAGCGACCAGGCAGTGATCCGGCTTTAGGATCGGCGAAAGCCGAACGCTGCCGTCTCCCGTGGGGACGGAACGGAACTGCGTCTGCGCCAGCGGTGCACTGCCCACCAGCAGGCGCTCGCCCGCGTGGGCCAGGAACGCGGCGCGGCGCACCGCTGGAGAAAAGCGTTCCGGCAGCGGACCGTTTCCGACCGGTACGCCGAAATCCGGGCTCCCATCGGCGCCAAAATAGAGACGCTGGATGCGCGTGTGCCGATCCGGGTTGAACAGCGGATCGCCCTGGATCGCTTCGTAGTCACGGCCGTGATAGACAAGTATGTCCCTGCCCTGCTCGTCGACGGTGAAGCTGTTGTGCCCCGGACCGTAGACCGAGGTTTCCCGGCAGGTCTCGAACACTGGCTCCTGCGACTTCGTCCAGGCGCGCGCATCGAGGAGGTCCGCGCCTTCATCGACCGTCAGAAGGCCCATGCAGTAGCGGGCATCGGTGGCGCTGGCCGAATAGGTCATGAAGATGCGCCCGTTCTTGACGATAAACGCCGAACCCTCGTTCACCTTGAAGCCGCGGACCTCCCAGTCGAGCGTCGGAACCGTCAGCCGCGTCGGGGCGGAGCCCAGGGTCAGCGCATCCTTCATGCGCGCGATGTAGACGTTCGAATTGGTGTCGATGCCGGGCTCGCGCTGGGCCCAGGAGAAGTAGCGCACGCCGCGATGAGTGAAGATCGTGGAATCGAGGTTGAAGCTGTCCCAGGGCGCCTTGAACTCTCCGAGGACGGACCAGTTGCCGGTCATCGGATCCTGGCTGTCGCAGACAACCGCGAACGTGCGGATACGGAACACGTCCTCGCCCCCGCCGCTGGGCCCGGCCGCGAAGTAGACGATCCAGCGGCCGTCCACATAATGCAGTTCCGGCGCCCAGAGGAAACCGGACATCGGGCCGCTCGCCTCATGCCGCCACAGCACGCGCTCTTCCGCATTGGCCAGTCCGGCGAGCGTCCGCGAGCGACGAAGGGCAAGTCGATCGTACTCGGGTACCGAGCCGATCAGATAGTACCAGCCGTCGTCGTGGCGGAAGATCTGAGTGTCGGCCCGCTGCCGCACGAGCGGGTTCGAGGCGAGCCCGAGGCTCGACGTCGCCGCGCCCGGGCCGGGAGGGCTCGTGAAACCGGCCCGCGCATTGGGCGAACAGGCGATCGGAAGCATGGCGGCGCCAGCGGCGAAGGCGCGGCGCGAAAGCGGAAAGTTCATGGCGGTCCTCTTCCGGTTTATGGAAAAAAGGCGCCCCGGCTCAGCACCGGGGCGCCAGGGTGGGTGTCAGTATTCGGCGCCGGGCCAGCCATCCGCATCCCAGCGCAAAGGCGCGATGCGCAGGGTCGGCCGGCCGTCGGCCTGCTTGTCGTATGCGTGGTAGGCCAGGTAGGTGGTGCCATCCTTGTCGGTAAAGGCGCCTGCATGCCCCGGACCACGGAAACGCTGCTGTTCCTGCAGATCCGAGCGCAGCAGGATCGAGCCTCCGCCCATCATCATGTCGCTGCCATCCTTGCCACGGTACGGCCCCGTGATCTTCTTGGCGCGGCCCACGACCGTGTAGTAGGTGCTGTTCACGCCCTTGCAGCAGTAGTCATAGGACGCGATCAGGTAATACCAGCCACCGTGCGGTACGATGAACGGCGCTTCCACCGGCGCAGGTCCGCCCGCAGGCGCCAGGCGACGGGCGATGGAGTAAGGCTCCGCACCTTGTGCGACCTTACCGGTCTTCGGGTCCAGCGGAAACAGCTTGAGGCCACTCCAGAAGCTGCCCAGCGACAGCCAGTGTCGCCCCTCGGCGTCGACCACGAAATTAGGATCGATCGCGTTGAAGTCGTCTTCCTTGGTCGACATCACCACGAGGCCACGGTCCTTCCACTTCGCCTTCGCGCCAAGCACGGGGCTCGTCGCAAGTCCGATGGCGGAGCGGTTGGATCCGAAGGTGGAAACGGAGTAGTACAGGCGGTACTCGCCGTTCACATAGGAGATGTCGGGCGCCCATAAGCCGTCAGTGCCCGGGATGGCCTGCTTCGCCCATGCCGGGATCTGGGAGAACACCGCACCGGCATCCTTCCAGCTCTTCAGGTCCGTGGACGTCTTGATACCGATGTACTTTCCCACGGTGCTGAACACGTAATACGTGTCATCGGCGCGAATGATAACCGGGTCGTGGACCGTCAGATCACCGGAAAGCTGGGCATTCAGCGTCCCGGCGCCCTTTTCGCCTACCTGCTGGGCCTGTGCAGCGCCGGCGAAAGCCAGCGCTGCGAGACCTGTGAGAAGCAGCCCCCTCATTGCAGTTCGAGCACGACGACCGACTTGGCCGGCAACGTGACGGACAGCTGCCCGCCCTGCACCGTCGCACCCGAGAACACCGCAGGCTTGACCACCTCGGGAGCGTCGAAGGTGTTGTGCGAGTTGATCGCCGGTGCCGTCAGGATGCGGCCGGTCACGCCCGACGCACTGACGCCGTCCAGATTGATCGTCACGCTGTTCGCTGTGTTCGGGTCCAGGTTAGACAACGCAACATGTACCTTGCCATCCTTGCCACGGACAGCCGAGCCACTCACCGCCGGCATCGTGAACTGGTCCTTCGAGTACCAGGGCGACTTGATGGTGATTGGCAGCACGGTCGCGTCCTGCCAGGGCTTGTACATCTCGAAGACGTGATAGGTGGGCGTCAGCACCATCTTATTGCCTTCGGTGAAGATCATCGCCTGCAGCACGTTCACCATCTGCGCGATGGCGGTCATGCGGACGCGATCGGCATGCTTGGCGAAGATGTCGAGATGCACCGACGCAATCAGGGCGTCACGCAGGGTGTTCTGCTGGCGCAGGAATCCCGGGTGCGTGCCTGGATCCTGAGCGTACCACGAACCCCACTCGTCCACGGCAAGGAAGACGCGCTTCTCGGGATCGTACTTGTCCATGATGGCCGAATGTTTGGTGATCAGCTCGTCCATCTTGCGGGCGCCGTTCAGCGCATCGGCCCAGCCGTTCTCGTCGAAGTCCACGGCGGGTGCACGCGGGGGCCAGCCACCGGCTGGGTGCACGTAGTAGTGGAGTGAGACGCCGTCGAGCTGCGGCGCCGCGACGCGCATCATCGTCTCCGTCCAATTGTAGTCATCGACGTTGGCGCCAGCGGCGATCTTCAGAATCTTGGTGCCCGCCGGAGCCTTGATGAAGGTCGCGTAACGGCGCGTCTCGTCCGCAGCGAACTCCGGACGCATGTTGCCGCCGCAGCCCCACAATTCGTTGCCGACACCGAAGTACTTGACCTTCCACGGTTCCTTATGGCCATTCCTGGCGCGCTCATCCGCGAGCGAACCGGCCGGAGAGGTCATGTACTCGACCCACTCGGCCATCTCTCGCGGAGTTCCGTTGCCGACGTTACCGGCGACGTAGGCTTCCGCGCCCACCTGGCGGATGAGCTCGAAGAACTCGTGCGTACCCACAGTGTTCGGCTCGGTCACGCCGCCCCAGTGCGTGTTGATCTTGACCGGCCGCTTCGACTGCGCGCCGATGCCTTCGCGCCAGTTGTACTCGTCCGCAAAGCAGCCGCCGGGCCAGCGAATAACGGGAACCGACAGGTCCCGAAGCGCGCTTACGACGTCGTTGCGGAAGCCGTTCGTGTTCGGGATCTTGCTGTTCTTGCCGACCCAGAGGCCGCCATAGATCCCGGTGCCGAGGTGCTCGGCGAACTGAGTGAAGATTTCCTTCTGGTAGACCGGACCCGGCTTGGAAGCCTCGATCGTGGCTGTGGTCGGCTGACCGTTGGTGTCGGCCTGGACCGGCACCGAGAGAGCCGTCGCCGCCATCAGCATGGCGAGCGACGTGCGGCGGATAGTTTTCATCATTTCATACCCCTCCCTAGGGATGATCAATCGTGGAATTCGTCGACAACCTTGCGGTGTCCGCGCAGGAACGCGTCGGCCACGAGCCGAAGCGGGGAAACGTCCACATCGCTGCGGCCACCCCGGATGAGATTGGCAAACCGCGCGTAGAGGCCCGGATACTCCATGTCCTCGTTATGCTCGGTTCCGCTCGGCAGCGTCAGCACCGCGCCCCCGTTTGACAGCTTCAGCGTGCCCGCGTCGGTTTCGACCACGATGTCCCACGATTGCGGGCCCGTTTGGCGCCAGTCGAGGTCCATGTGAATGGGCGCACCGGCCGTGTTGCAGAACTGAATATCCGCAGCGATCGGCGCCGCCCGGTTCGCGGGGATCTCCAGCGTTGCCGTCTTCAGGAACATCGGACGCGGCAGGATGTGCGTGACGATCGAAAGGGCGTTGATGCCCGGATCGAAGACGCCGAGACCACCGGGCTGCCAGATCCAGGCCTGACCCGGGTGCCATACGCGCACGTCTTCGCGCCAGACGATGGAGACCTTCTCGATTCGCCGTTCGGCCAGCCACGCCCGGGCCGGGGCAACCCCTGCGGCAAAGCGCGAGTGCCAGGCCGCGAACAGCGTCACCCCGACATTCTCGGCCCGGCTCGACAGCGCGGCGACTTCGGCCAGCGTGGCGCCCGGGGGCTTTTCAAGGAACACATGCATGCCCTTGCGAAGAGCCTGCACCGCCAGATCGTAGCGCACCTGCGGCGGCGTGCAGAGAGCCACCGCGTCGATAGCCGGGCCGTTCTCGATCAGCTCTTCCAGGCTCTTCGCGTGGGGAATACCCTCGACGCCCGGATCATGCGGGCTGACCGTGGCAGCCAGGCTGAACGCCTTGTTGCCGGCTATGGCCGGCAGGTGCTGGTCGCGGGCGATCTTGCCCACGCCCACCACGGCAATACGGATCGGATCCATCGCTCAGAGCGCCTTGACCGAGACCGCACGTTCCTGCGCGCGCACCAGCCTGTTGGCGACGGGCAGCGTGAACGGCGCGGCCGAGATCTGGAACACGTCGCCTTCCTCGGTCTGCACGCCATCCGCGAAGGACAGCGTCGCTGTGCCGAAGAAGTGCACGTGCACGTCACCGGGGCGGCGGAACAGGTCGTACTTGAAGTGATGATGCTCGAGGTTGTCGAAGCTGTGGGACATGTTGCCTTCGCCGGAGAGGAAAGGCTTTTCCCAGATCGTTTCGCCGCCACGCAGGATCTTGCAGGTACCTTCGATGTGCGAGGGCGGCGTGCCAAGCAGCAGTTCCGCCCCGAGAGCCGCCTGCCGCAGCTTGGAATGAGCGAGCCACAGATAGTTGTGGCGCTCGGTCACGTGGTCCGAGAACTCGTTCGCAAGAGCAAGGCCGAGGCGGTAAGGGGTGCCGTCTTCACCGATGAGGTAGATACCGGCCAGTTCCGGCTCTTCCCCGCCGTCCTTGGCGAAGCTGGGCATCGCAAGGTCGTCGGTCGGTCCGACGAGCTGCGAACCGTCGCCCTTGTAGAACCACTCCGGCTGCTGGCCGATTTCACCCGCCGCCGGCTTGCCGCCCTCGAGGCCTTCGAGGAACATGCGCATGGAATCGGTCACATGCTCACCCGCTTCCGCGGCCTTGTGCATCTTGTCGCGCCCTTCGGCGGAACCGAGGTGCGTGAGGCCGGTGCCGGCAAGCAGGAGGTGTGCGCCATCCTCGTGGTCGATCGGGGCAAGCAGACGCCCGGCCGCGAATTCGGCAGCGATGTCCACCGCCTCGCCCTGCCCCGCCGCCTTCGCGGCTTCGGCAAGGGTGTGGCCCGAAGCAATCGCGCCCAGCGCGAGTTCGCGAACGCTGGCAACGCCGGGAAGGAAATGAGCGGCCTCGCCTTCGGCAAGGATGACCGAACGCACGCCATCGGCGCTCAGATGCTGGAGCAGTCGAAGATAAGACATGTAACTCTCCCAACGCGGCGCGCCTTCTTCAGGACGCGCCGCGAGGTTGGCTGGATCAGTTGAGGGTAAGCTTGCCGTCGATCAGGCGCGGAGCGCCGTCGCCGAAGGCATCGTCACGCAGTTCTGCGGGCAGCAGGCCCTGCGCAAGATTCTGGTAGCTCACGGGACGCAGGAAGCGGTCGATCGCCAGGCTGCCGACCGACGTGGTACGCGGGTCGGAGGTCGAGGGGAACGGGCCACCATGCACCATGGCATGCGATACTTCGACACCGGTCGGCCAGCCGTTGGCGAGGATACGACCGACCTTGCGCTCAAGCACCGGAAGCAGGCGCGAAGCCGTGCCTTCGTCGGCGTCGTCCATGTGCAGCGTTGCGGTGAGCTGCCCTTCGAGACCTTCGAGAACCGCAAGCAGTTCGCCCTCGTCCTTGCAGCGCACGATCACCGAGGACGCGCCGAAGACTTCATCGCCCATGGCCTTGTCGGCAAGGAACTTCTCGGCCGTCGTCTGGAACAGGACGGCGCCGCCGCAGGTGGTGGAGCCCAGTTCGCCTTCGGCCAGCTTCTCGACGCCCGGAAGCGCCGACAGGGTCTGCACGCCCTTGGCATAGGCCGAAGCGATGCCGGTGGTCAGCATCGTCTGGCGCTTGGCACCCGAGACGCCGGCCGAGGCTGCGGAGACGAACGCGTCCAGGCCGTCGCCTTCGACGGCGAGGATCAGGCCCGGGTTGGTGCAGAACTGCCCGGCACCCATCGTGAGCGAGCCCACGAATGCCGCACCAAGCGCCTCGCCGCGCGCCTTCAGCGCTTCGGGAAGGAGCACGACAGGGTTGATGCTCGACATTTCGGCATAGACCGGGATCGGCACTTCACGTGCCTGAGCAAGCTTGACGAGAGCCAGACCGCCCGCACGCGAACCGGTGAAGCCAACCGCCATGATCCGCGGATCCTGGACGAGCGCGGCGCCGAGTTCATTGGACGGACCGACGAGGTGCTGAAACACGCCTTCGGGCAGGCCCGCATCCCTGACGGCCTTGGTGATGGCGGCGGCGATGAGGCTGCCGGTGATCGGATGAGCCGGATGGCCCTTCACCACCACCGGGCAACCGGCGGCCAGCGCCGATGCCGTATCACCCCCCGCAGTCGAGAACGCGAGCGGGAAGTTCGAAGCACCGAACACCGCGACGGGGCCGACTGCGATCATGCGCAGACGCAGGTCAGGACGCGGCAGGGGCGCGCGATCGGGCATGGCGGGATCAATGCGGATCTGCTGCCACTGGCCCTTGCGAACGACATCGGCGAACAGACGAAGCTGGCCCACGGTGCGACCCCGCTCACCTTCACCGCGTGCGCGCGGCAGGCCGCTTTCGGCGGTGTAGGCTTCGATCAGCGGCTCACCAATGGCAAGGATTTCCTCAGCGATTCGCTCAAGGAACGCCGCGCGCGTCTCGCGGTCGGTCGCGCGGTACGTGTCGAAGGCAGCAGCCGCTGCTTCGCAGGCAGCCGCCACGTCTGCCGGAGTGCTGATGGCGATGGGATCGCCGTGAGCTTCGCCGGTGGCAGCGTTGATGGATCGGAATTCGGTCATTTGCAGGCTCCCTATTTACTCCGACATATTCTGTGTAGGACAGAAAGGCAATGTTTGTCGTTCCTTCGAATGGCAACCACTGTTAGTTTCCCTGCAGGAGGAGTTGCCGACAGTGCCAGATGTTGAATTTTCAAACAGCGAAGCGAACATGAAACCAGGTGAAGAGGCTCGGGGACCGGGGCGACGCCTGCACGGAGCGATCGCGCACAAGCTGGGGACGGCCATCTTGTCAGGCAAATATGCTCCTGGCGACATCCTTTCCGGCGAAGTGGCCTTTTCGGAGGAGCTACAGGTGTCGCGCAGCGCCTACCGGGAGGCGATACAGGTCCTCTCCGCGAAGGGCCTTGTGGCGAGCAGACCCAAGGCGGGCACCCGCGTCCTGCCTCGCGACCGGTGGAACCTGCTCGACCCGGAAGTACTCGGCTGGGCCTTTGCCGCCGAGCCTGACATCGAATTTGTCCGCAGCCTTTTCGAACTGCGCGCCATTGTCGAACCGGCAGCCGCCCGCCTCGCCGCCCAGCGCCGCGACAAGGCGGATCTCAAGGCGATGAAGGACGCACTCACCGCGATGCGCCGCCACACCCTGACGACAGAGGCCGGGCGCGCCGCCGACCGGGATTTCCACAAGGCCATCCTTCAAGCGACCCGCAACGACGCCCTGCTCGTTCTCAGTGCATCGATCGGCGCGGCCGTGAACTGGACGACGCAGTTCAAGCAGCGCGCCCGCGCCCTGCCCCGCAACCCGATCCCCGACCACGTCCGCGTTTACGACGCCATCGCCGCGGGTGACAGTGCCGCAGCCGCGGAGGCTATGAACGCGCTCGTGGATCTCGCGCTCGAGGACACGAGGAGTTCGATGGAGGACTGACGCCAAGGCGCTCAACTCACCAGGCACCACTTCCGCAGGCAACGAAAAAGGCCCCGGCGAAAATCTCGCCGGGGCCTTTTCCCGTGCACTGCCGAGGCAGGCCGCTTATTCGGCGGCTTGCAGTTCAGGCAGGGCGTTTGTCGGCTTGCTGCCCCACAGGGCGTAGAACAGGACGTAGAGTTCGCAGGCCGCCGTGAGGAGGAACGACGTCTGCAGCCCGTAGCTGTCGGCAAGCCAGCCCTGCACCACGACCAGCGCACCGCCGGCGATCGCCATGACGAGCAGACCCGAACCTTCTTCCGTCAGCGGACCCAGGCCCTTGATGCCAAGGGTGAAGATGGTGGGGAACATGATCGAGTGGAACAGGCCCACCAGGATCAGCGCCCACATCGCGACGGGACCGGTCGTGAAGACAGTGACCAGCATGACGACGAACGCGCCGATCGAGAAGCAGGCCAGGACCTTGGCTGCGTCGAAGCGCTGCATGATCGCTGACCCGGCAAAGCGGCCAACCATCATTCCGCCCCACAGGAACGTCAGGTACTTGCCGGCCTGCTCATGCGTGAGGTTGGCGATCTCGGGCTGGCTGACGAAGTTCACGAAGAGGTTGGCAACGCCGATCTCAGCGATCAGGTAAATGAAGATCGCAGGAACGCCCCACACGAGGTTGCGGTGATTCCACAAGGAATGCTTCTTGCGCTCCTCCTTCGCGAGGCGCGAGTTTGCCGAACCCATCGCCGGAAGCGGGAACTTTGCGATGACCACGGCCAGCACCACCAGCGCTGCTGCCACGAGCCCATAAGGCAGGATGACCGACTGCGCGTCAGCGAGGCGCTCGGCTTCGGTCAGCACGGTTCCTGCCGTCGACGTGCCACCTTTCGAGCGGCCGAGGATGAGATAGGCGCCAAACAGCGGGGCCAGCATCGTACCGGCCGAGTTCAGGGCCTGCACGAGGTTGAGGCGAGACGACGCCGTCTCCGGCTTGCCGACCACCGCGACATAGGGGTTGGCCGCCACCTGCAGCAGCGTGATACCGCTTGCGATGACGAAAAGCATCAGCAGCGTCACGCCATAGGACGGAATGCTTGCCGCGAGCATCATGCCCAGCGCGCCGGCAGCCATGACCAGAAGGCCGGTGACCAGCGACTTCTGATACCCGATGCGCTCGATCAGCTTGGCGGAAGGAATGGAAGCAACGAAGTACGCGATGAACCACACCGACTCGATCAGCGTGGTTTGCGTGTAGGTCAGCTCGAACACGCTGCGCAGATGCGGCAGTAGCGTGTTGTTGATGACGGTTATGAAGCCCCACATGAAGAACAGGCTGGCGAGCAGCGCAAGCGCCGGCCCATAGCGGACGCCTGCCGCAGGAGTGTGGACGACGGGGGCGTCTCCGGACGAGACCACTGGCGGCATGTTATTCCTCTCGTAAACCGAGCCGATCTGACGGCGTGCCAGCCACACTTCAGCAAACCGGCTTGCGCTCTTTCTATTTGTCGGACTATATGCCGAGCAGCACGCCGTCAATGGCTACGGCGCGAACACTATTCAGAAAACGTGAATCACGCAGAAGCAAGCGGGAGCTAAGGGAATGAGGAATACGGTCAAGGGCATCGTATTGACAGCGGCGTCGTCGCTGACGCTTGCAGTGGCAGCGAACCCGGCACTCGCAGTCGAGGCGACCCAGGCTCCTGCAGGCGCGCTCTCGGACGGAAAGGCGGTGACGGCGGTCACTCTCAAGGCGGAAAACGGCGTCTCCGCCACGATCCTGACGTTCGGCGCCACCCTGTGGAAGCTCGACGTGCCGGACCGCAACGGCAAGGTGGCCGACGTGCTGCTTGCCTACGACAAGATCAGCGATTTCGAGACGCGTCCCAACTATTGGGGTGCAACCATCGGCCGGTACGGCAATCGCATCGCCGAAGGTCGGTTCACGCTGGACGGCAAGACCTACCAGCTCCCGGGCAATGACAACGGGCAGTCGCTGCACGGCGGCGGCAAGGGCTTCGATGTCCAGAACTGGAAGCTGGAATCGGTGAAGTCCGGTAAGGTCGCAACTGCGGTCTTCTCGCTGGTCAGCCCCGATGGCGACTCGGGTTATCCGGGCACCCTCAGGACCAAGGTCACTTATTCGCTGGACGAGGCGGGCAACCTCAAGATCGTCTTCGATGCAACGACCGACAAGCCGACCGTGCTTAACATGACCAACCACGCCATCTTCAACATGGCGGGTGAGGGTTCGGAGCGCGATGCGATGACCAACGTGCTGACGATCCCGGCAAGCGCGTACACGCCGGTTACCGAAAAGCTGATCCCGACCGGCGAACTGCGCCGCGTCGAGGGCACTCCCTTCGATTTCCGTAAGGGCAAGCCGGTGGCGATGGGTCTTCGTGACGGCACGGACCAGCAAATCGTCTATGGGCGGGGCTTCGACCACAACTTCGCGCTCGACAAGGGCGTGACGAAGACGCCTGAACTGGCCGCCCGCCTGGAAGATCCCGCCTCGGGACGCGTTCTCGAAGTGCTGACGACCGAGCCTGGCATCCAGTTCTATTCGGGCAACTTCCTCGATGGCACGTACATCGGCAAGCAGGGCCACCTCTACCGTATGGGCGACGGCATCGCGCTCGAGCCGCAGCGGTTCCCTGACTCGCCCAATCACCCGAACTTCCCTTCCACGCGCGTCGATCCCGGCAAGCCGTACCGGCACGTCATGATCTACCGCGTCACCACCAACCCGCGTTGAACCAGAGCGAAACGAACACTCCATGACCGACACGAAACCTGAAGCCTCTGGTCGCAAGCTGCGTTCCCGCGCGTGGTTTGACAATCCCGACAACATCGACATGACCTCGCTCTACCTGGAGCGTTACCTGAACTTCGGCCTCAGCCTTGAGGAACTGCGTTCGGGCAAGCCGATCATCGGCATCGCCCAGTCGGGCAGCGATCTGTCGCCCTGCAACCGCCATCACCTGGTGCTGGCCGAGCGTATCCGTGAAGGCATTCGCGAAGCGGGCGGCATCGCGCTGGAATTCCCGGTTCACCCGATCCAGGAAACCGGCAAGCGCCCGACCGCCGGTCTGGACCGCAACCTGTCGTACCTCGGTCTCGTCGAGGCGATGTACGGCTACCCGCTCGATGGCGTCGTGCTGACGACCGGCTGCGACAAGACCACGCCGGCAATGCTGATGGCAGCCGCGACGGTGAACATCCCCGCGATCGCCCTGTCCGTGGGCCCGATGCTGAACGGCTGGCACAAGGGCGAACGTACCGGTTCGGGCACCATCGTGTGGAAGGGTCGCCAGATGATGGCGGCGGGCGAACTGGATGCGGACGGCTTCATCAAGCTCGTCGCCTCGTCGGCACCCTCGACCGGCTACTGCAACACGATGGGCACGGCGACGACGATGAACTCGCTTGCCGAAGCGCTTGGCATGATGCTGCCCGGCTCGGCGGCGATCCCGGCACCCTACCGCGACCGTCAGGAATGCGCCTATCACACCGGCAAGCGCATCGTCGACATGGTGCACGAAGACCTGAAGCCTTCGGACGTCCTGACGCTCGAGGCGTTCCACAACGCCATCGTGGTGAACGCCGCCATCGGCGGGTCGACCAACGCGCCGATCCACCTGGCCGCAATCGCGCGCCATATCGGCGTGGACCTCCCGCTCAAGGATTGGGAAACCTACGGCCACAAGATCCCGCTGCTGGTGAACCTGCAACCGGCCGGCGAGTACCTGGGCGAGGATTACTACCGGGCCGGGGGCGTACCGGCCGTTGTGGCGCAGCTGATCGGCCAGGGCCTGATCAAGGAAGGCGCCATGACCGTCAACGGCAAGACGATCGGCGACAACTGCCGCGATGCCACGATCGAGGACGACAAGGTCATCAAGACCTTCGACACGCCTCTGGTCGAGGAGGCCGGCTTCCTGGTGCTCTCGGGCAACCTGTTCGACGCCGCGATCATGAAGACCAGCGTGATCTCGGATGAGTTCCGCACGCGCTATCTGTCGAACCCGGAAGATCCGGACGCATTCGAAGGCCCCGCCGTCGTGTTCGACGGGCCGGAGGACTACCATCACCGCATCGATGATCCGGCGCTCGGCATCACGCCCGAAACGCTGCTCTTCATGCGCGGCGCCGGCCCGATCGGTTATCCGGGTGCGGCGGAAGTGGTGAACATGCGTCCGCCAGCTTACCTCATCACCGAGGGCGTCAGCGCCCTGCCCTGTATCGGCGATGGTCGCCAGTCCGGTACTTCGGGCAGCCCGTCCATCCTCAATGCCTCGCCAGAGGCGGCGGCGATGGGTGGCTTGGCACTGCTCGAAACGGGCGACCGGGTACGCATGGACCTCAAGAAGGGCCGCGTGGACGTGCTCATCTCGGATGAGGAACTGGCCGCGCGCCGTGCCGCTCTGGAGGCCGCTGGCGGCTACAAGTACCCCGCCTCGCAGACGCCGTGGCAGGAAATCCAGCGTGCGCTCGTCGGCCAGATGGACACCGGGGCCATTCTGGAAGGCTCGGAAAAGTACCAGCGGATCGCGCAGACCATGGGTCTGCCCCGCGACAACCACTAAGCCTGCGAGTACCCCTCCTCTGCGGCCCGGAGCCGGCCGACGGGGGGGCTTTCACAAGACGACACGGGACGGGACGAGACAATGACCCTTTGGCGCAAGATCGAGCGCGACGTGCGCGACACGCTGGGCGAAGGCGCAATGTGGAGCGTGCGCGACGGCGCCTTCTACTGGGTCGACATTCTCGCTCCCGCTCTCAATCGGCTGATCCTGGCAGACGGATCGATCCAGCGCTGGGACATGCCCGCACCGCTCGGCTGGGTAGCGGCCCGGGCGTCCGGCGGGCTCATCGGTGGCTTCCGCGATGGCGTCGCGGCCATCGCCCTCGACCCGTTCCATGTGGACGAGCGCACCGATCCCGAGCCGCATCTCCCGGGCAACCGCATGAACGACGGCAAGGCCGATCGGCACGGCGCTATCTGGTGCGGCACCATGGACATGGCCGAGGAAGAGGCGAACGGGTCACTGTACCGGCTGTCTCCCACCGGCGAATGGCAGGTGATCGACAGCGGCTACATGGTGCCTAACGGGCCCGCTTTCTCCCCTTGCGGTGGCTGGCTCTATCACGCCGACACCGGCCGGCGTGTGATCTACCGCTTTACGCTCGACGAGAACGGCGCGCAGGAGAGACGGGAGTTCATCCGCTTCGCCGAGGAGGATGGCTACCCGGATGGCATGACCACCGACGCCGAAGGCTTCCTCTGGGTCGCCCACTGGGATGGCGGCCGGATTACCCGCTTCGCTCCCGACGGCACGCGCGACCGGTCGATCGAACTGCCCGCCCGCCGCATCACCAACATTGCTTTCGCGGGTGAGAACCTGGACCGCATGTTCGTGACATCCGCCGCGACGGGCCTGCCGCCATCGGACTACGATGGCGCGCTGTTCGAAGTCGAGGCCGGCGTGACTGGCAACCCGGCCGGAACGTATCACGGCTGAGGCGCGCGCGTCAGTCAAACGTTCCGGCGTCAGTTTGCAGCCGGAACGGCGGCCTCCCGGCGGTTCACCAGCGGCCTCTGGTACGACGGGTCGTCTAGGCTGCGTGAGGAGACGCCGTTCAGGGCGATGTCGGCAACGTCGGCGAAAGGCACCGGCATCGGAGGGGGCAGGCAGCTCCATTCGATCACGTTCGTCCGCAGCGCGATTTTCCACATGTCCCCGCGGCGTTCCAGCCGATCGATATAGCGACCTCCCGCCATCCAGAGGCTCTCGTCGCGGTTGCGGCCGATGAACTGGTAGTACGTTTCCGCATGCGCGGTGTCGCCCTCGACATCGATGTTCGACTGCAACAGCGCGTGGTGCGTCAGTATCTGGCCCGCCTCGTGCATCGGGACAGCCCAGTCCCAGCACGCGGCAGGGCTGCCCACGAAGGGGCCGGCGGCCATGACTCCGTCCTCCCAAAAGGCCGAGAGATAGGTTGCGCGATCAAACCGATCCATCCCGCGCGAGAAAGCTTCAAGGCACTCGCGGATCTCCTGCTTGTCTAGCATCGCCTCGAGGCGAGCGGCGCGATCACTTGCCACGGTAGTCCACCTCGCAGATCGGCTTCCAGATGGGCGAGCCTCGCCGTTCGCGGGCCGAGGCGATGATGCTGCCGTCAAGGTCGGTGATGCCGTATTCCTGAGCAAGCTCCGCCGTGATGAATTGCCCGCCCGACCGCTTCATCACGGCAGGATCGGCGGCAAGCGCCGCGATGACGCGCCCGGGATGCTCCACGCTGCTGCCCTGCATGGAGGTGATCGTGGTGGTCATCTTGTCACCCATACGGGCGAGATTGTCGCGAGCCTTCTCAGTAAGAGTCAGCCCTTGCCAGAGCGTGAGCGAGGCCACCCCGTGCGGCTCCAGTTCGATGGCCATGTCACGGGCCATGCGGTCCGCGGCCGACTTCGAAGTACCAAACACCACCCCATAGGTATACGTCACCGCCGCATAGCCCGAGATCGCGACCATGAGGCCCGACTTCTGCGGGACCATGATTTGCGCGGCATGCCAGGCCGCAATGTAGTTCGACCTGACCCCCACGTCCCACATCTCGAGGTTGGACAGCGGCTTTTCCCAGAAACCCTTCGGCTCCAGCAGGTCTTCCGAAATGGTGAAGGCGTTGTTGACGAGAACGTCGAGGCGACCCTGTTCCGAGGCGATGCGCCCGAACAAGGCGGCAACGGCTTCGTCATCATTGTGGTCGCACGCCACCGCGATACCCCGCCCTCCGGCCTCGCGACCCCGTTCGTCGCACTCCGCAGCGGTGCCGCCGACCGTGCCGGGAAGATAGTAGTCGCCTTCCTTCACCGTGCGCCCGGTGATGTACACCGTGGCCCCCTGCTCAGCCAGGGCCAGGGCGATGCCCTTCCCGATACCTCGGCTGGCGCCGGTGACGAGTGCCACCTTCCCTACAAGCGGTGCACTCATTTCAACTCTCCCGAAAACCAGCCTTCGCTGAAGTCGTTCTTTGCTCGTCCCGAGAAATGGTCGGCGGTGAAAGGGTAGCCCATCACGCCCTTCGACCAGTCCGCGGCCGCTCCCCAGTCCTGCTCCCAGTCGTAGAGCATGATCCTGCCAACGATGCGCCATTCGCCGTTCCGCTTCTCGAAGGTGTCGAGATAGCGGCCGCCGATGCAGGTATCCCTGTCCCCCGCGCCCATGTCGACGCGGTGGTAGGAGAAGACATGCGTTTCGGCGCGCGCGCGATCGCGGCTTGCCAGTTCGATGTAAGTCTGCCCCAGCAGATGCTGTGTGTTCTTGATCGCGTCCGCGCCGGGAACGACCCATGCGAGATAGGCGTCGAAGTCTCCGCCGTGAACGCCGTAGTCGAACCGTGCGTCCGGCCACCAGCAGGCGCGTATGAGAGCGGCGCTGCGCCTGTCCTCCCCCCGCGCGAGCCGCGCGACGCAGTTTCGTATCGCCTCGCGATCGATCATCGCCTGCAGATCGTGATCCACCGGTGCTCTCCTCCATGGCCTGCCGTCGGGAGAGGTTAAGCCAGTTGAAGGGCGGAGGCGTCCACACCCTTGCGACGTCCCAAGGCCACTCATCGCCCGCGCGTGGTGTGGCCTGCGCGCTTCCGCGCCGGTCGCCGCCAAGGCTCATCTCCGCCCGATACGCCCGGTTGGACGGAGCCTCTCCGGCACTGGGGCGTTGCCGTTTCGGAAACTAGGAGCCTGAACACGATGTCGCTCGCCGCCACCGCCCGTAGCCAGATACTCACCCGCCCGGTCCTGTCGATGGTACGTTCGGCCTTGCCAGCCCTGTCGGCCACTGAGAACGAGGCGATCGATGCGGGCGATACATGGTGGGAGGCCGCGTTGTTCACCGGCGACCCCGATTGGGACGCCCTGCTGGCGGTTCCTCCCGCCAGGCTGACTGCGGAAGAGCAGGCCTTCCTTTCGGGCCCGGTGGAAACGCTTTGCGCCATGATCGACGATTGGCGCATGACCTGGGAAACCCGCGACCTGTCGCCCGAAGTCTGGGATTACCTCAAGCGGGAGAGGTTCTTCGGGATCATCATTCCCCGGAAGTACGGCGGCCTTGGCTTCTCCAACTTCGCGCACAGCGAGATTGTCCGAAAGATCGCCACGCGGTCTGTCTCGGCAGCGGTGACCGCCATGGTGCCCAATTCTCTTGGCCCCGGCGAACTGATCCTGCGCTTCGGGACGCCGGCACAGCAAGAACACTGGCTGCCGCGGCTGGCGGACGGGCGGGAGATTCCCGCCTTCGGCCTCACCAGCCCGGAAGCCGGTTCCGACGCCGCGGCGATGGTGGACGAAGGGGTGATCTGCAAGGGACAGTGGCAGGGTCAGGAGGTGCTCGGCATCCGCCTGAACTGGCGCAAGCGCTACATCACCCTTGGCCCCGTCGCGACCATTCTCGGCCTTGCCTTCAAGCTGCGCGATCCGGAACGGCTTCTGGGCGAGCGGGAGGACATCGGCATCACGGTTGCCCTCGTGCCGGCCGACCTGCCGGGCGTGACGATCGGCCGCCGCCACGTGCCGTCGATGCACGCATTCCAGAACGGGCCGAACGAAGGCCATGACGTCTTCATACCTCTCGACAACGTGATCGGTGGCCCGGACCGCGTGGGACAGGGCTGGAAGATGCTGATGAGCGCGCTTGCCGCAGGCCGGGGCATATCCCTGCCCTCGCTTTCCGCAGCCGCAGGTGCCTTCGCCGCGCACACGACGGGCGCCTACGCGCGCGTTCGTTCTCAGTTCAACCTGCCGATCGGACGCTTCGAAGGCATTCAGGAACGGCTCGCGCGGATTGCCGGCAACGCCTACCTTCTCGACGGTGCGCGGCGACTGACCTGTGCCGGGTTGGACCAGGGCCATCACCCCGCCGTCATTTCCTCCATTCTCAAGCTGCACGCCACCGAACGGATGCGGATCGTCGTCAACGATGCGATGGACGTGCATGGCGGCAAGGGCGTCATCGAAGGTCCGCGCAACTATCTGGCCAACCATTACCGGGCCATCCCGGTCGGCATCACCGTCGAAGGTGCGAACATCCTTACCCGCAGCCTGATGGTCTTCGGGCAAGGTGCGATCCGATCCCATCCCTACCTGCTGCGAGAGATCCGCGCCGTCGGTGAGGACGACACCAAGGTTGCCCTCGCGGAATTCGACCACGTGCTCTGGAAGCATGTGGGCCACGCGCTGAAGACAGCGATCCGGGCCTTCGCCCGCAGCTGGACCGGCGGCCTGTTCGCGCCCGCACCGAACGCCGGAAAGGCGCGCCGCCACTACCGCCAGATGAGCCGTTATGCGGCCGCTTTCGCCTTCTGCTCGGACATTGCCTTCCTCACGCTAGGCGGCGAGCTCAAGCGGCGCGAGCTTCTTTCGGCGCGGCTGGGCGATATCCTGTCCGAGCTCTACATGCTGTCGGGCGCCTTGAAGCGCTGGGAGGACGAAGGCCGGCAGGACGCCGACCTGCCGCTGCTCGACTGGTGCATGGAATCCGGCTTTGCCACGATCGAACAGCGCTTCGCCGAACTCGTCGCCAACTTCCCCGCACGTCCTGTCGGGTGGATGCTGCGCCTGTTCATCATGCCATACGGTCGGCGACGCACAGCCCCTTCCGACCGCACGATCCGCAAATGCGCGGATATCCTCCTGGAGCCGTGCCCTTCGCGCGATCGCCTTATCGAAAACGTCTACATTGGGGGCGAGGATGAGGCTGTGACGCGGCTGACGGACGCCTTTCGCAAGACCATCGATACGCAGCCCATCCACGACAGGATGAAGCGAGCCCGCGTCCGGGACCCTCAGGTCGCCCGCGAACGGGGGCTGATAACAGACGAGGAACTGAAGCGCTTGCGCGGAGCGGACGAGGCCGTGGCCGAAGTTATCGCCGTGGATGACTTTGCTCCGGAGGAACTGGTGCATCGCACCAGCACGACCTCATCGGCGCCAGGATCGGACAGCAACGGTTTGTAACGGAACTTCAGCCAGAACTCTTCCGCGTCTGATGCGTTTGCTCGGGCATGGCAGGGGCAAGCCGGTGGCGGCACATCTCGATTCTGGCGACAGCGGCACTCGCCGGTTGCAACGCGCGGCAGTCAACTCTGGCACCGTTCGGGGTCGAGGCGCGTTCGACGATGCACCTCACGTCGGTACTGGTCATCGGTGCGACAGTCATCGCCCTGCTGGTGCTTGCCGTCTACGTGATCGCCGTCCGCACGCCGGAGGGCAAGCTCGACCACGTCGGAGGCATGCGCCTCGTCCTGTGGCTCGGAGCGATCTTCCCGACAGTCGTGCTGACAGCTCTGCTCCTGTGGGCGCTTCCGGCCATGCGGCCGCTGCCTCACCAATCGGGCGACCTGCGCATCCAAGTGCAGGGCGAACAATTCTGGTGGCGACTGCGCTATGAGGATGGAAACGGACCCGGAGTAATCTCCGCCAACGAAGTGCGGGTGCCGGTAGGCAGAACGGTGGTCTTCGACGTCACCGCGACGGACGTGGTCCACAGCTTCTGGATACCAGGCCTTGGCGGCAAGATGGACATGATCCCGGGCCGCATCAACCGCCTCGTCGTCAAGGCGGACAAGCCCGGTATCTTCCGCGGCGTCTGCGCCGAATTCTGCGGCCTCAGCCACGCCCTCATGGCGTTCGACGTCATCGCGATGGAGCCGTCTGCCTTCGATGCGTGGCTTGCGTCGGCACGCGGCGTTCCGGCTCGAGCAGACGGTCGCGGCGCCGAGTTGTTCAGTGCGAACGGCTGCGGAGCATGTCACACCGTCAAGGGAACACCCCACACCGCGATGATCGGGCCCGATCTCACCCGTCTGGGCGAAAGGCGCAGCCTCGCCGCCGGCACCCTGCCGCCAACACTCGAAAGCACCGCCGCGTTCATTCGCAACGCCAGCCGCTTCAAACCGGGAGCACGAATGCCCGCCTACTCCGCCATGCCGATCGAGGACGCCACGGAAATCGCTCGCTGGCTCAGATCCGCGGACGGGGAGGCCGGCCGATGAGCCTTCACGATCAGGACGACCCAGCCCTGCGCGCCGCGCAGGAGAAACGCCTCCGCGCCGTATGGGAGCCGCCCAAGGGCCTGTTCCTGAGATGGACGGACACGAACAACAACCAGATCGGTGTCTGGTACGTCCTCACGGCCTTCGGCTTCATGCTGTTCGCAGGCGTACTGGCGCTCATCATGCGCACGCAGCTCGCGGTGCCGGAAAACGACCTCGTGACGCCGGGCACATTCAACCAGCTGTTCACGCTGCACGGCTCGGTGATGATGTTCCTTTTCGCGGTGCCGATGTTCGAGGCCGTGTCGATCATCCTGCTGCCGCAGCTGCTCGGCGCGCGCGACCTGCCCTTCCCGCGCCTCTCCGCCTTCGGGTACTGGTCGTTCCTGCTGGGCGGGCTCTTCGTTTCGGGATCGATCTTCTTCGACGCTGCGCCGGATGGTGGCTGGTTCATGTATCCGCCGCTGACCACCCGCACCGATCTTTCCGGCCTCGGAGCGGACATCTGGATGCTGGGCCTTTCCTTCATCGAAGTGTCGTCGGTTGCGGCCGCGGTGGAACTGATCGTCGGCGTGCTGAAGTGCCGCCCGCCCGGCATGCGCCTGAACCTCATGCCCCTCTACGCCTGGTACATCCTTGTCGTCGCGGTGATGATCCTGTTCGCCTTCCCGCCCCTGATCGCGGGCGACATCCTTTTCGAAATGGAGCGGCTGCTGGACTGGCCGTTCTTCGACGCATCGCGCGGAGGCGACCCGCTGCTGTGGCAGCACCTGTTCTGGATTTTCGGGCACCCGGAAGTCTATATCGTCTTCCTTCCGTCCATAGCGCTTTTCGCCATGCTCGTACCCACCTTCGCGCGGCGCCACCTGCTGGGCTATCCCTGGATCGTGCTGGCGGCGGTAGGAACGGCTTTCCTGTCCTTCGGCCTGTGGGTGCACCACATGTTCACCACGGGCCTGCCGAAGATCAGCCTCGCCTTCTTCTCCGCCGCATCCGAAGCCGTAGCCATTCCGACGGCCGTCCAGATCTTCGTCTTCATCATCACGCTCTGGGCAGGCCGGGTCGTATGGTCCACCCCACTGCTGTATGCGACGGGCAGCCTGGCGATCTTCGTGATAGGCGGTCTTACCGGCGTCATGGTCGCCGTCGCGCCGTTCGACTGGCAGGCCCACGACACCTACTTCGTCGTCGCGCATCTGCACTACGTGCTGATCGGCGGAACGCTCATGCCTCTGTTCGCGGGCCTGTATTACTACTGGCCGCTGGTGACGGGCAAGAAGCTGTCGGACAGGCTCGGCCGCACGGCCTTCTGGCTCCTTTTCGTCGGCGCCAACCTGTGCTTCTTCCCGATGCATCTGTCGGGCCTTGAGGGAATGCCGCGACGGGTGTTCACGTACCCGGAAGAGCTGGGCCTGGGCGGACTGAACCTTGCTTCCACCATCGGCTCCTTCATCATAGCCTCCGGCGTCGCCGTGATCGTGCTGGACCTCTGCCGGTCTCCCTGGCGCCCCAAGGCAGCGCGCAACCCATGGCAGGCGGGAACGCTGGAATGGCTGGCCAAGCCGGAGGACGAGAACTGGGGCGTACGTTCCATTCCCCTCATCGAGAGCCGCTATCCAATCTGGGATCAGGAGGATTTCGTCCGAAAGGTGGACGAAGGGCGCTTCTTCCTTCCGGATGCGGAGGAAGGACGGCGCGAGACCATCGTCACCTCCGTGCTGGACGCCCGCCCCGTCGCCGTGATCCGCCTCGGCAGTCCCAGCTGGCTGCCGATGCTTACGGCCCTCGCGCTCGGCGGCGTCTTTATCCTGACGACCTATCACTTCTACTGGCTGGCGCTGGTCTCCAGTTTCGCGACGCTGGGACTCGTGCTGACATGGCTGTGGGTCGGCACCGCCGAAACGCCGGAAAAGCCCTGCAAGCCGATTGGACACGGCCTTGAACTGCCCCTCTACATCTCCGGCAGCGCGGCACCGGGTTGGTGGGCGATGTTCATCACAATGATGGCGGACGCGACAGCGTTCTCGGGGCTTGTCTTCGGCTACTACTTCTTCTGGACGCGCCACGAGGATTTCCCGCCCGAGGGAATGGACTTCGCACCCGGTCTGTTCTGGCCGATGGCCGCGCTCGCGCTCGGCATGGCGACCTGGGTAGCGACAGTGGCGGCACGCGAAGTCCATGCCCGGGGCGGCGTGAACATCGCCCGCGCCCTTGTGGCAGGGGCGATAGTCCTGGCGCTGGCAGGGATTTTCGCGGGGCTGGCCGGCCCCTGGCTGTCAGGGATGGACCCTGCGGCTCACAGCTACCCCGCCATCGTCTGGGTCCTCGCCCTCTGGACTTCGATCCACTCCGGCATCGCCGCCATCATGCTGGCCTATGTGCTGGCCCGCAGCCTCGCCGGCCGGATGACGCCGCGCCACGATGCGGAGATCCGCAACGTCACCGTATACGCCCACTTCTTCGCATTGACCGCCGTCGTCACCTACCTGACCATCGGCCTGTTCCCGGAGGTGGCATGAGCCGCGATCCCCTCAAGTGGCACGAGCGGCTTCGCGTCAGCTTGTGGACGCTTATCGTTCCGCCGGCGGTGTGGGCCGGCCACTTCCTGTTCTCCTATCTCTGGGCGTCGATATCGTGTGCGAAGGTGGGCTCCTTCGCCCGTTTCCCAACCCTGTTCGTGGCAGGCACCGTTGTGGCGCTTGCCATCATCCTCGTATCCGGCTGGATCGCCTGGAAGCAGCAGCGGATGACCGGCGATCCGCCCCCGCACGAGAGCGGCACGCAGATCGACCGCCTGCGCTTCATCGCCAAGTCGACATTGCTTCTGGCAGGCTTGAGCTTCGTTGCGGTGCTGTTCAGCGCCCTGCCCGTCGCCTTCCTGAGTGACTGCCGGTGAAGCGCGCGGCACTGCTTGCAGGATTGGTTCTGCTGCCGATCGGTTGGGGCCTCTCCGGCATCGGCATGACAGGGCACATGGCGGGCCACATGATCGCCGTCGCGGTCAGCGCGCCGCTTCTTGCCTACGGACTTTCGGGCAGCTCCATGGATCCTGCCCATCGCTGGCCCCTCCTGGCCAGCCCGATGACGGCGATGCTGCTTGAACTCGTGATCGTGTGGACCTGGCATCTCCCCGCCTTGCGTGCGGCGGCACATGGATCGATCCTCGTGACCGGGTTTGAACACGCCTGCTTCCTTGCGGCCGGGCTCTTCCTGTGGACTGCCGCAATCCACGCTCCGAATCGGGCGAGCGGCATCGGCGCGTTGTTGCTGACGTCCATGCACATGACGCTTCTGGGCGTACTGATTGGGCTGGCACCAAGGCCCTTGTACGGGGGGATGCACCATGCGCCCGGACTGGATTACCTCTCCGACCAGCAACTCGGCGGTGTCGTCATGCTGATCGTCGGCGGCGTCAGCTATCTGGCAGGCGGACTGGTGCTTCTTGGCGCCCTCCTGAAAGAAGATCGGAGCGAAGCCGCATGATGGTGAAGATCACCTGGCGGCGCGTCGTATTCGCGCTTTGCGCCGTCGCAGCCCTTGGTATGGCCGTCGCATGGCTCGGACTCGTGCCGATCGCCGCATCCTCCGGTCACTGGAGGATCACTACCTGGTTCCTGCACTGGACCATGCAGAACTCCGCACGCACCTACAGCGCGATTAACACGCCCGAGAAGGTGCGCGATGACGACGGGCTCATCAGTGCGGCAGGACACTTCCGTCAAGCCTGCCAGGTATGCCACGGGGCGCCGGGCGTGCCTCCCTCGCCGGTGATGCACGCAGCCACACCTCACGCCCCGGATCTGGCAGGGACAGCGGCTGAGTACACCGACCGCGAACTGTTCTGGATCGTCCGGCACGGCATCAAATACACAGGCATGCCCGCATGGCCGGAGACCGGACGCGACGACGAGGTGCGCCGGATGGTGAGCTTCGTCCGGCAGCTGCCTACGATGAGCCCGCAGCAGTACCGCGCCCTGACACAGGCGACGGAACCCGGTCCTTTCGCCCGTTGCACCGGGTGTCACGGCGCCGATGGCCTCGGCCGCGGACAGCAGGACGTGCCGGTGATCGCGGGGCAGAAGCGCGACTACCTTCTTCATGCCCTGCGCCTGCACGCGGCGCGCAAGAGCTTCAGCGCGATCATGCAGACCGCCGTTTCCGGCATGTCGGACCCGCAGTTGCAAGCCGCAGCCGATCATTTCGCCGCGATGCCGGGGCTTAAGGATGCCCCGCCGGTCGCTCCGCACCCGATCGTGCAGAACGGCCTGCCCGGCGACCAACTTCCCGCCTGTCGCAACTGCCACACACCGGGCCGGCCGGGACCGCTCCTCGAGGGGCAGCGCGCGGGCTACCTTGCCGAGCGGCTGCGCGCCTGGCGGGGAGATGAGACCGTCGTCGACGTGCGCAAACCTCAGGATCCCATGGCCGTGATTGCCCGTCGGATTCCCGAAGACGAGATCGACGCCATAGCGACATCGCTGGCGCAGGGCGGATCCGCGCTGGTCAAGGCGCCCTGACCGGGAGTCCCCCAGCTTAGCGGGGCTATCGGCGGATCAAAGCAGCCAGCCGATCGGCAGGCGGGACGCAAGGCCGATCATCAGGCGATCGAACAAACTCATGCCCGGCTCCCGGGCCAGCGGCGCCTCCGAGCCAGGCGGACCCGCCAGCCAGCGCAGTTCCTCACCCTCGAGCACGACCTCGTAGGCTGCTGCGGGAATGATCGTCTCGAACGCCTCTGCGACCTGTCGCGCCAGACGAGGGCTGAAGATCACGAAGCCCAGTTCCGTATTCAGACGGAGCGAGCGCGGGTCGAAGTTGAAGGAGCCGACGAACAGCCGCTCCCTATCGGCGGTGATCGTCTTGGCGTGAATGGTCGAGGCGCCCGAGCGCAGGGCGGCGAAGGACCCGCTCCCCGTTGCCCGCAGCCGGCTGCCGATGCCGAGCTTCGCGCCTTCCCGCCGCTGCTTCTTCGAAGGCACATCACGCACCTGTGCTGCGGTTTCGTAAAGTCGCACCCCCGCCTTCAGCAGCCGCTTGCGCCAGGGCACATAGCCCGCGTGGACGAGAGCGACGTCCGTGGCGGAATAGCCGTTAGTCAGGACGGCCACGCGCACGCCGGAACGCGCATAATTTCCCAGTTGGCGGCAACCCTCCTCGCCCGGCACAAAGTAGCCGGACACCACCGTCATTTCCCGCTTCGGCTTGCCGATAGCACCGTCCAACTTGCCGGCGAGGAGGTTCTCGTATTCCATGTCGCGCACGATCTTGGCGGGATCGTCGCTGATCATGCGTACCTGCGCCCATTCGAAACTCATGCGGCCTTCCATGAGCTGGCGCAGCAGCGGCAGGTTCTGGAGGCGCCGGACATAGCGCTGGGCCGACGCGTCCCTTTGCACCACCGACGCGCGCGAGCGCAGTTTCGCTCTCTTCCGGCGACCGAGGAGCGGTAGTATCTGCCGGGCCGGATAAGCTGAATCGCACGTCCAGTAGCGTTCGAAATCGGCCTCAACCTCACGTGCGACGGGCCCGATCGCCAGGACATCAAGGTCAGAGAAGAGCGCACCGTCGCCTGCCCCGAAGTATTCGTCGCCAATGTTCCGGCCGCCGACGATGGTAAGCGCCCCGTCGACGGTGAAGCTCTTGTTGTGCATGCGACGATTGAGACGGCCGAAATCGAGCAGGAAGCCAATCGACTTCGGGTAGCGGATCCGGAACGGGTTGAAGAGACGCACCTCAATGTTCGCATGTGCGTTCAAGGCCGCCAGCACACCGTCCAGACCGGCGATACCGTTGTCATCCAGCAGGAGCCGGACCCGCACCCCTCGCTCGGCCGCCTCATGGACGGCTTCCAGCAAGAGGGTGCCCGTGCGGTCGCCGTGCCAAATGTAGTACTGCAGGTCGATCGTGCACTCCGCGGCCTGCACCAGCAGCAGCCGGGCTGCAAACGCGTCGACCGCATCGGCAAGAAGGTGGACACCCGAAAGACCGGGATGAAGCGCCGCACGGTCCGCCACGACCCGCGACAGAGTCGTGTCACCACAAGCCGGTGGAGGCGTGGCTGGCCCCTCCTTCCGACGCGGCAGCCGATTTGCCCGCATGAGAGCATAAGCGGCGCCAATTACGCCCCCGCATCCGAGCAGCGTCATCCGCCATCGCCGCAGTCCTGGCATCCTCACTCCCGTAGACGTGTCACAGCGCCTGGACGGCTGCGAGCGAACGAATGAAGGAAGTGGTGATCGGTCACCCTGCCCCCTCAACCACGGTCAATTGGATCGTGAAGAGCGTGCGCCTCGATCCCTCGGTCACCTGGACGCGAAGATCATCGCATTCCGGGTCATGTCGGGCGAGTCCGGTTACCTCCCCCGCGAAGTAGCGCAGAGCGACGGCGCGCGCCTGAGAGGCATCCTCAAGTTCCAGGGCGCGGGTGTCGGCTCTGCCGTCGGCGCTCAAGCGCTTGAACTGGTAAACGGGCATCCTGACTCCATGCCACAGCCTTGCGATACTGCGCTACTATCAGGGCGGTAAGCCTTTCTCCACCACCAGCGGCTTCGCAGGTGGAAAAAGAAAATGTTTCTACGCCCCTTCCTCAGCAAGAGGCTGAGCAGCGCACGGCGAAAGCCCCGGAGCCCCACATCCGGCGCCCCCCCTGATGTCGGCGGCGACAGCGCCACGCCAGACCGCAGGAAAACCCGAAGAGAATGCCACATCACCCAGCGCCCAGGCACCAGTAAGCGGCCATCCCTATTCTGCGAATCATTTGAAAGGTGGTAGCGGAGGAGGGATTAGCCCATTCTACCTCAAAAACCGCAGAATACCGCCGTTTCTTACGATCCGACGGAGGCCACTATGACCACGTTTTTGTACCACCGCAAGGGGTAGCCGCGCCCCCTCTGGACGCCCTCACCGCCTTGTGGCATCTAACCTCAACCATCAACAGCTCCGGGTCGATCCTGTCGGGGAGATCACGCGCACTCATCGAGAGGAGCGCGAGCTGTGGCCGCCTTCATCAAAGACATACGATACCGTTCCCGTCAGCCGTGTCTGGGCCGCTGTTGGCGCCTGTGGATTGGGAGCTTCTGGCTGTCCGTGCTGCCCGTGACGATTGCTATAGGTGAGAACTGATGGCGACGGAGCCGTTCCTGCTTTGGCTGCCTCAGCGGTCGACCCGGTTTTTGTCCTCGTCATGGGGACGTCTGTGGCCTTGGCCAGAAGGCGAAGCGGGCATGATTGAACAGGCAGGCGGCCCTCTGCCCATCCGCTTTTTTACCATCATCGTGAAGGTATCAGCGGTGGACAGCCGGTTCCCTGGGGGCCGCGAAACCTTCGTCGGCACCTATCATCCCGCATCCTTCAACGGCGCCTTGTACTGCCTCCGGTCGATGGGGCCCGAGAGTGTCGACTGGCACCTGACGCGGCTGGAGGCGGCAGGCGTCAACCTTGGCGCCGACGCTGCGTTGGCGGACATGATGCACGGGCCGGATGTCGAGTGCCCAGGGATAATATTTGTCTGCGAGGGAGAATGGCCCAACGCTCGGTGGACTGTGGACGTCGATCCCGCCACATCGGTAATGTAGCCCACCCCAGGCCTCGACGGGCAGTTTGGTGGTGGGGATCGTCATAGCGTCATCGCTGTTTGCGAGACAGGACAGGGCACGACGGCTGAGGGCGTCGAACAAGCGTCCGGTTAACGATCAAAAGGCACTTGGGTGCCCACATCGCGGCTAGCGTCAGCGAAGTGAAACCGTACAGTGCACGTATGAAACTCTCCGCGACAACAAAGCGCATGATAGAAACACGGTTGAAGAAACTACTGCGTCGAGGGTACTTCCCTGCGGAGTTACCCCCGCCCTTCACCACTGACTCCTTCGCGGACAATGCGGCGGCGTTCGCAGCGAAGTGGGAAGGCGCCGCAATCAGAAAGTTTTGGACGGCACCCGAGGTTTATAGCATTCCTCGCTACGGGGATATTCGTCGTAAGCTCTCTCTAGTGAATCCCGTAAATCAGCTTCACGTCGCGCACCTGATCAGCACGAATTGGAGCGATATTAAAACCAAACTTGCTCGATCGACGGTGACTGAGTTCAAGCCAGAGTTCGCTGCTAATAGCACAGGCCGAGCTATTACGGGTGTAGATTTCGACGGAGTTGCCCGGCAACGTGCACGCTTGCTCGCGACCTATGGCCGGTATGTCAAAACAGACATCGCGAGGTTTTACCCTTCCATTTACACCCACTCTATCGCTTGGGCGATTGTCGGAAAGGCCCATGCGAAAGCGAACCACAGCACGAAGGCATTCAAGGACTCTTACGCTAACCACTTGGACAAAGCTGTGGGCGCGGGACAAGAAGGGCAGACCATCGGCATCCCGATAGGCCCGGACACCTCACGCATTATCTCAGAGTTGATCGTTGTAGAGGTCGAGGAAAATGTAAAGATCAACATTCCTAGTTTTGAGTCAAGATCGCTGCGTTACGTCGATGATATCCTTATTGGCTTGGAGGAGAATGAAACGGCTTCAGCGGTCCTTTCGGGCCTCTCACTTGCCCTCTACGATTACCAACTTGAGCTTAATGCCGAAAAGACAAGTACACTTGGGCTAGGATGCAACCACTCTCCCGAGTGGATTCACTATGTGAGAACATTTGAGCTAAGCCCCAAGGCAAGCCGCCAGCGAGACGATCTCGACTCGTTTTTTGAACAAGCAGTTTATCTTGCCGACCAGAACAAGCGTGATAACGCGCTCTTGTTTGCCGTTAAGCGAGCCGCAAGTTTTGCCGTGGATGCGACCAATACGGATCACCTCGTCAGGTGGATGCTGTATTGCGCTCGACGTTCAGCTACATGTTTGAGCTTCGTGGCTGAGCACTTGGCCGCCATCAACGCAACGAGCAAGCTGCCCCTCGCTGAAATACATACCTACATTCTTCAACAGATACCGATCAAAGCGGCGGCGGGCCACACTGACGAGTTAGCATGGTTGCTGTTTTGGGCACGCGAGATCAAGCTCATCGTACCCGCAAGCGTCATGGCAAATGTGATGAATCTGAGAAGCTCAACAGTTGGCCTTCTTACGCTGGACCTTTGGCACAGCAGCTTGATTAACGGCCCTCTAGATTTTTCGTTCTGGCAAGGCTTCGCCACCGAAAGCGGGCTCAAATCTGAGATGTGGCTAATAGCCTATGAGGCTACACGCAAAGGCTGGTGGCCAAAAACGCAGAATGACGACTTTATAACGAAACACTCATTCTTTGCTGATCTTTGGGCATCGAAGGTAGAGTTCTACGATTCAGGCAAGAAGGCCAGGGAACGGGTGACGCCGTCTGCACTGACGAAGAGCTTTGCCGAGGGCAGCGGCTTCGGCTTCCCGGAATACCCGATGTAGGACAAAGTGTAGGTCTGCGGAGGAGCTTGGCTGCCCCAACGCGCCTCTCCGGAAACTGGACACCGTGACCGAGCATACCAGAAGAACCTGAAGGCGCTTTTCGCCATCTACGTTAGTGCAGACTGCTTAGGAGAGCAATCTGACCCTTCGTGCACTTGGGCGCATAGCTCGGGAAAACGTTCAAGAACTGGGCGGTGTTGTCGAGGTCCGAGTAGCAGCAACGGGGCGGGAGCGAAGCCGCCAGTTTTGATCTGCGAGCGGTCGAAATCACTCGGTACCATAGACGGGGCCAGAGGGGACCCACGATCGACATAGGGGCCGATCGGCATTCCCCGCCCGCCCGGTCCCATCCGGCGATCGCTCGCCGCACGCCTAACCTGCTGCGTGGGCGGCTAGGAACTGGACGACACGGGCGCAGGCCATCGCGGACATTGCCCAGTGATGGAGGGTGGCCGGGGACATTTGGCCGTCCTGCCCACGGCGTTCGATAGAGTATACGTCAGCAAGACAGAGGCGTGAGACACCGATGGCGTCTTATTGGGGTTGCTTTTCGATATCGAGACAGGCAGGAAGATATGGTCTAAACCCTAACGAGACAGATCATGACAACCATACTCGGTTACGCCCGCGCTTCTTCCGAAGACCAGGACTGCACCATCCAGATCAAAGCCCTCAAGGCGGCAGGCTGCTCGTCCGTTCGATCCGAGAAGAAGTCCGGCACTACCGTTCAGGGGCGCAAGGAGCTTCAGACCGTCCTTGACTACCTCCGAGAGGGCGACACGTTCATGGTCACCCGCATCGACCGCCTGGCCCGTTCCGTGCAGGACCTGGAGGCGATCGTGGGCGTCATTCGCGCCAAGGGCGCCCATCTGCGGGCGACCGAGCAGCCGGTCGACACTTCGTCGGCGGCGGGCGTTGCCTTCCTCCAGATGCTCGGCGTCTTCGCCCAGTTCGAAACTGCGCTGCGCAAGGAGCGGCAGATGGAGGGCATCGCCAAGGCCAAGGCGGCTGGCGTCTACAAGGGGCGGAAGCCTTCGGTGCCGATAGACGAAGTGCGCCGCTTGAAGGCCGAGGGGGTGTCGCCTACCGAGATCGCCAAACGGCTCGGCATCGGTCGAGCGTCGGTCTATCGGGTGCTGGAGGCCTGAGAGTGGGTACGGATAATCGGGTATCGGAAAGCAATCGAAACCCGCAGTTGAACAGGCGTTCAGTGCTCTTAAGAAGTTCAGCGGGAGTGTCGCTGCCAGAACTTCGGGGTGGTCGGGTGATGAACTCACTGAGGGGCTTACGTTGTATTCTCAGCGGCAATGCCTCTTTCCAAGTTAATCGGTCAGGGTCTGCTCCTGCGGCCCTTTCGGAGCCCTCAGATGGCGTCTGAGCAGCACAGCGCCGAACCAGCGTTCGCATACGTCGAGGCCTACCCCATCGCCTTACTCGGCGGCCCTGTGTCGCCCGCAGCGGTCGCCTTGGTCGAGCGGCTCGTCGAGAACATCTTCGCCAGCGAGAAGCGCCCGACCAGCGTTCAGAAGGGCCGCCAGGCCATCGGCGCCCTCATGGCCGACCTGCTCGACCTCCACCGGGGCCATTCGGACGATCGGCACCCATGGCCGGGAGCGCACGGGATGTCGCCCAAGGACTTCCCTTCGAAGACGCTGGGATTTGGGCATGGTATTTTCCTGAACGTGATCACGAAGCTGGAAGCGGCGGGCCTGCTTACGATCACGGTCGGCCAGCCTCGGTTCCGCAAGGCCTTCGGCCAGGTCCACAACTTCAACGGACAGGTGACGACCTTCCAGCTCACGCCCGCTCTGGTCAGCCTTGCTGCGTCGTTCGGCGTCGAGTTGAACGCCTGGAAGGAGCACTGGGCGGGGGCGTTCGGCAGCCCCGTGGCGGCCCCGGCAGATGAAGACCGGCTCGTGTTGCGGAACAGAAAGGTCCGGGTCCTCGGGAAGAAGCTCGCTGCTGAGGACACCCCGTTCGACAAGCAAGCGCCAGGCCCAGCAGCAATCCTGGCAGGCATCGACAGGCTCAACAGGAACCTTTTGCGACATGACATCGGCGGGATCACCTTCCCGGGCCTTCGCCGCATCTTCAGCGACGGCGACCAGCCCGATTTCGCTTGGAACAGGGGCGGACGATATTATTCGCTTCCCGGGGGCCATCGCTACGAGGCCATGAGCGCCGAACGGCGGCTGGAGCGTATCACCTTCGACGGCGAGCGGGTCGGCGAAGCGGATATCCGGGCGTCACACCTGACGCTGCTCCACGCCCTGCTCGATCGCCCGCTCGACCTCTCCAGTGACCCGTACGCCGTCGACGGCGTGGATCGGACCTTGGTGAAATGGTGGTGTACGCAGGCGATCGGGTCATCCAACCCTGAGCCGCGTCAGTGGGCGACGGACAAGAAGGCGACCTACGCCGCGCAGAACGGCGGGCGGCAGTTGCAAGCCGACTTCCCGATCGCGAGGGTCGGCGAAGCGGTCGTAGGGCGGCACCCCCTGCTGGCAGAACTTGCGACCTGCGGGATATCGACCCTTGATCTCCAGTTCCACGAGAGCGAAATCCTAAGGCTGGCGATGGACCGGCTCATGGCGCAAGAGGTTCCTGTGCTGCCGATCCATGACGGGCTCATCGTCGCTGTGAAGCACCTCCCGCAGGCGCAAGAGGCGGCGATCAAGGCATTCAGGGACTATGTAGGTGGGGTTATTGGTCACCCTCCCCTGGTCATCCCGGAAGTTTTGCCTAAGCTGCCTTCAGACCTTCCGGGGCCTTGATGTCTGAGGGGGGTATCACCAACATGATTATCCGCTACGTCTACCTTCAGGGAGCAGAGGGCACACCCGAGAGTATATGAGTACGAAAAGTCCTTTCGCATATCATCCCTGACGTGCGCCCGTCATGGGCCGCCTCCTCATCCCGTTAGTGCGCCGCTTGGCTCCCCGTCGCATATCGCTGCAACACGAACTCCCACACCTGATCAACTTTCGTGTTCCAGAGCGGCTCGGGGTACAGGTCCTCGGGCAACTCGTTCAGGCGCTGGCGAATGGCCGTCCACACGGCGCCGCGTGTCTGCTGGTTACCGATCCAGTTCACCGCGTCGACCAGTTCGTGCAGCTTGCCCAGGACCTGACGGGCGACCACCTTAACCTCGATCTCCTGCGCGTTGGTCAGCTTGGGCTCCGGCGTGGTGAGCAAGTCGAAGATAGCGAGTTCCTCGTCCGTTAGTCCCTCTCTGGCGGCCCGTTGCTCTTCCTTGGTGAGGCCAGTAACGAACTCCTTTAGAGCTCGGAAGAAGCGGTCGGCGTCGATGGAGCCCGCGTTGTAAGCCGCCACCAGTAGTTCCAGCCGCTGGATCAGGTGGACGCGTGTCGGGTTCTCCTCGGCCATTCTGCGAGCCCGGTCTTCCGCCTCCTCCCGTAGCCTCTCGGCGGCAACCTTGGGGCTGACATCGAACAACCGGGCCAACGCCTCGAAGTCGATGTCGGACAGGTCCACCCGGCCCTTGGCAGTGTCGCCCTCAACGAGCGGCGTCAGGATCGCCACGCCTTCCAGCTTCTCCTCGATGATCTGGGCGATTTTGCCCGAGATGGCAGAGATGTCCACCGGTCCGAGCTTGGCTCTGACAGCATCGGCGAGCGTATGGATTACCGCCACGGGCTTGAGGAACGGCGCTGCCCTCTCATCGGGTAATAAGGCCTTGTAAGCCTTCGTCACGCCCCCGGCGAGGCGTAGGAACTCGCGGCGCCGATCGTCCGGCCCCACCAGTGCCTCGACGGCAGCGCTGATCACGCGAAGGCGCTCGAAGGCTTTCACCTCCATGATCGCTTCCAAATCGACGGCACAGGGTCGGATGAACGCTCTCGCCGCCTCCAAGGTTTCCAGGAGTACTCGGACCAACGCCTCCTTGTCCTCGATCGGCGCCTTAGCGCCCCCTGAAGCGCCACCGCCGCCTGCGTAGACCGCCAGTGCCTTCTGTAGATTGGAGAAGACGCCCACATAGTCGACGATCACACCCGATGTCTTGCCCTCGGCCCGGCGATTGGCGCGAGCGATGGTCTGCATCAACGTGTGGTTCTTCATCGGCTTGTCGAGGTAGACGGTGCCGATCGAGGGCACGTCGAAGCCTGTGATCCACATGGCGCAGACGAACACCAGCCGCAGCGGATCGTTCTTGTCCTTGAACTTGGCCTCCAGGTCCTCCCGCTGCATCCGCTCTCGATGGGGCAAGATATCGAGGCCCTTCTTCCTCAGGTCGTCCACCTCGTTCTGGCCTTGGCTGACCACCACCGCCATGTCGAGTTCCCTTAGCCAGGCCAGCCGATCCGCAATCGCAGCGCCTTCCGCTTCGTGCGCGGTCTTGAGACGCTTCTCGTCCTCGGCGATCAGCCGGGCGACGGACGCCTTCACGCGGTCGTGCATGGCAACGGCAGTAGCCTTGTCGATCGCCACGAACATGGCCTTGCCCCGGTAACCGCGCTGGGCGAAGTGGAGCGCTACGTCGTCGGCCACCTTGTCGAGCCGGTCGGGCGCCGTGATGAGCGTGTACTGCCGGGCGAACTGGCGCTGGAGCTTCTTCTCCTGCTCCTCATCGAGCAAGGCCTCGTCCAGAAGGCTGTCCAGCTCGTCGCGCAGGGTATCGGCGTCCATCTGCAGCTCGGGCTTGCGAGCCTCGTAGAACAGCGGGACAGTGGCGCCGTCACGTACCGACTGGGCGAAGTCGTAGACGGAAACGTAGTCCCCGAAGACCTCGCGGGTCTTGCTGTCGGCGCCCTTGATCAATGGGGTCCCTGTGAAGCCGATGAAGGCCGCATTGGGCAAGGCCGCCCGCATGTTGGCTGCGAGTTGGTCGTATTGGCTCCTGTGGGCCTCGTCGGTGATGACGATGATGTCTGAGCGGTCGGAGAGGACCGGCATAGGCTCTTTCTCGGCGGTGGAGAACTTCTGGATCAGCGTGAAGACGTAACGCTCGTTGCCCGCTAGCAGGGTCTTCAGGTGCTCGCGGCTACCCGCCTGGGCCTGGTCGATGTTCTTGGTGAGCGCCCCTGCCGAGGCGAACTGTCCAGCGATCTGGTCGTCCAGCTCGGTACGGTCAGTGATGATGACGAAAGTGTAGTTGCCCCCCAGCCGCCGCAGGACCTTCTCGGCGAACATCACCATCGACAGGCTCTTGCCCGAACCCTGGGTGTGCCAGAAGACGCCCAGCTTGCCCTGGTTCTCCTTGATATGGTCCACGGCCTGGATGGCTCGGTTGACACCCAGCACCTGGTGGTACTTGCCGATGATCTTGCGCAGGCCGCCAGGGACCTCGTCGAAGAGGAGGAAGTTCTCGATCAGGTCCAGGAAGCGAGCAGGGTCGCAAGTCGCCCGCAGCATCGTCTCCAGGCTGGGGCCCTCGGGACCGTCCTCGTCCAGCTTTTTCCAGGGGGCGTAGAACTCGAAAGGCGCATGGCTCGCCCCCATAACCGCCTCCAGGCCGTTGGAGAGCAGGACGAAGCCGTTGGCGTCGAACAGGCGCGGCACGGTGTCCCGGTAGTCCCGCAGGTTCTTCTCGTAGGCGTCGGCGATCGGACAGGTCGGCGCCTTCCATTCGGCCAGGAGCAGCGGCAGGCCATTAACGAAGCCGATCGTGTCCGGGCGGCGCTTGTGGAGCACTCCTTCTACCCAGACCTGGCTGGCGACCAGGAAGTCGTTCGCCTGCGGGTCCTTCCAGTCGATGACACGGACGGTCAGGTCCTCGAACTTGCCGTCGTCCTTGCGCACTTGGACGCGCACGCCGTCGACTAGGAAGCCGTGAACCTCGCGGTTTGCGTTGGGCGCCAGGGTGCCCGTGCGGTCCTTCGTCAGGGCTTCCTCGGCCAGCTTCAGTGCCTCGGGCGGCATGCCTGGGTTGAGCTTGCTCAGGGCCGCCTGGAGACGCGCCGGGAGCCAGGTCTGCCGGAAGCTGGTGCGGCCTGTCGGGTTCGCTGGTCCAGGCTGCTCATGCATCAGGTTGGCATGCGCCCAGCCCAGCTCCTGCAGAAGGGCGAGCGCGGGCTGCTCGACAATCCCGTCCTCGGAGGCGATGGTCCTGGTCAGCGAGGGTGCCATCAGGTCTCGTCCGTCAACTCATGGCTATCGGTCTCGGGCATGCTGTTGCCATCGCTCAAGGCCAATGCACGCGGCTGGAAGATTGGGCGCATCTTCTCCAGCTGCTGTATTAACCACTCGTGCTGGCGGGGCCAGTCGGCCTCGTTGGTTGGGTCCACGCCTTCGAGGTAGATCGCTATGCGGCTCTGCTTCTTGCCATCCAAGCGCTCCCACGAGAGCGGGGCGCCGAACTCAGCCTCGATGGCATCCTTCTGGGCGAATAGTTCATCATACCAGACCTTGCCCGCAGGCCCACGAAAGCAGAACTCAGCCCAGATATACTTCTTCTGGGACTGCACGCAGGCTCCGAGCCAGGTGTCTGCACGCCCAATGGCGAACGTCGTCCACGACTGCGGATGGGCCTTCTGGGGCCTTACCTTGCTCTTCTTCTCCAGCAGCCGGGTCCTCAAGCCTTGCCAGTAGTTCATCTGCTGCTGCTTTAGGTCCGAGACGCCCCCTTCAGCCGACTGTTTGACCTCGCGGGTCCACTCGTTGGGCTCGGCCAGGACGTTGAGCATTGGCGCAGGGTCGGAGGCGCCGATCTGCCACAGCTCAATCTGGAGGCCGAAAAACTGGTAGTCCTCACTGGTGATGTCGTTCAGCCAGTCGAGCGCAGCACGGTGCTCTTCGGCGAAGTCTTGGGCGACCCAGACTATCGTGGCGGCCTTGAGGCCTGCCGCATAGGTAAGGAGCTGGCCCAGGTGGCGGTGATCTGTTTTCTCCAGCTGATTCTCGATCAGGACCCAGTGCTCGTCGGGCGTGTCGGTGCGCTTGGCCAGGATGTCCGCACGGAAGGGGCCGATGAACTGCTCGGTCGCCTCCACCTCCAGGTCCATGCCGAGCGCGTCCTGGAGCAGCTCCAGGCCGTCAGGAGAGGCCAGCCAGGGCGTAAAATGTGCCGCCTCGTTCGGCCAGGCCTTGCGGACATCGACCTGGATCACCTTGCCGAGCTTCACGGTCATGCGGCCAGCTCCAGGTCCCGTTCGGCAGCCCCGACCGAGAGCTGCCCGGAGATAAGCCGGGGGAGCAGGAGGTCGCGGGAGGCTGCGAGTGCCTGTATCTGCCGACGGATGTTGACGCATAGGTCATACGAAGACCGGAACAGGTCGTTGGCCTGATTCAGAACTTGTCCTGCGCCGGGGTACGGTATTTTGGTGTGGTCGAGTGCTGATCGACGGATATGCTTCATCGTCGCCCCCACTCCCTGATTGTCAAATAATGGGATGGCCCAGCGCAATGCGGACTTAAGCAACCCTCTTTCCACACCCGCTTCTGGGCGAACGAGAAATAGGTGCTGATTGAGAAGCCCAGGTCCACCTGTCCATTCTGATATGGCAAAGGTCCCTGACCACGAGAACAATAGATCGCCGTCGCTCACCCGGTACTTCTGCGGAACATCAGCGCCACTGTTGCAGGGCGTCTTCTGCGTAACCCCATTCTTCAGCTCTGGGATTTTAATGATCGGCAACCCATCATCCTCGAAATGGGTGGGCTTGAACGCGAAGCCATTCATGAATTCCCCCAACGAAGAAAACGGCGTCCATTTCCACCCCTGCGGTAGCAGGCCGTCCGGGGTGTCGACGAGGGGCACGCTCTCGTGGCCGGGGAAGCGGAAGCGGACGAACCACTCCTCGAACAGCGACCGCGCCATCTCCTCCAGCACCGCCACCCGGCGCCGGTTGACCTCGATCAGGTCGTCGTAGGCCCCCAGGATCGACGCGATGCGGCGTTGGGTTTCGAGAGGTGGGAGCATGAAGCGGAAACGCTTGATATCACGACCGCTAATGTGGGGAACATTGACCCCCGTGATGATGCCCTGCACGTGGCCTGTGAACGCCTGCGAGCCGATGAGGTAGCGCAAGAAGGCCGTGTCCAAGGTGGGCGAGCCCCGCATACGACTAACCCGCTGGACCAGAAGACAGGGAAGGTCCGACTTGCGAACATAGGCGTACTTCAGTCCGGCCTCAATCCAAGGTCGGTCCATGGCGAGTATCACGTCACCCTCTGCCAGATGGTAGCGCTCAAAGTCCCCATATTCTGAGGCGGTCCAATGTTTCGCTCCACCCCAGCGAAGAGTACCTTGCGCGACATTGTCTCCGCGCAAAAGACGAACGCCCTCATCTGGACTGTCCGAGAATTTGGCGCTCTTAAATGCGAACCCGGCAAGAAGATCGACATGGTCGCCGAGTTCGACCTCCGGCCACTCGTTCATGCCTCCAGCACCTCGGCGACGTTCTGCGCGATCACGGCCTGGAGCCGCGCAGCCTCGGCGTTCAGCCCCTCCAGCTCTTCCTGCAGGGCCTCCAGCCGCTCCTTGAAGTCGACGTCGTCCACCTGCTCACCGGGCGCCACCCCCACGTATCGGCCAGGGTTGAGGCTCCAGTCCTGGGCGGCAATCTCGGCGCGGGTGGCCACCTTGCACAGGCCGGGCACGTCCTTGTAGCCATCATCGCCGAAGGTCTCGGTCATGCGCTCCCCGCTACCCGCTTCCAGCTCCTCTTCCTCACCGCGCCACAGGCGCACGATGTTGCCCAGGAACTCGATCTGGTCGGGCGTGTAGTCGCGGTGGGCGCGGGTGACCTGGCGGAAGATGTGCCTGGCGTCGATGAACAGCACCTCGTCGGCCCGCTCGCGCTTCGCCTTGGCCTTGTCGAGGAACCACAGGGTCACCGGCAGGGTCACCGTGAAGAACATGTTGGGCGAGGTGGAGACGATGACGTCCACTGCTCCGCTCTCGACCAGCTTGCGGCGCATCTCCCGCTCCGACCCGCCCGCGTCCGAGGCCGAGTTGGCCATGACGAAGCCCGCACGGCCTGTCTCGTTCAGCGCGGCGTTGAACAGGCCAATCCACAGGTAGTTGGCGTTGTTGATGCTGGGGATGCCGAGCGAGAACTTCGCGTCCACCTGGCCCGCTTCGGTGACCAGGCGGCTCCGATCGACCTCGGACTGATTGAACGGCGGGTTGGCCATGACGAAGTCGAACTGGCCGACCATGCCATGGGGGTCCTCGTAGTAGCTGTTGGCGATGCGGATGTCGCCCGAAAGGCCGTGGACCGCCAGGTTCAGACGGGCCAGCTTCTGGTTGTCCTGCATCTTCTCGGCCCCGTAGATGCCGATTTCCCGCGAGGGGTTCTTGTGGTGGCGCTTCACGAACTCGGCGCATTGCACGAACATGCCGCCCGAGCCACAGGCCGGGTCGAATATCTTGCCGTGGTAAGGTTCCAGCACCTCGACGATCAGCTTCACGATCGAGGCCGGAGTGAAGTACTCGCCGCCCTTCTGCATGAAGGAGGAGGCGAAGGCGCCCATGAAATACTCGAAGATGAGGCCGTAGGCGTCCCCGTCGATCCTGAGCGGCTGGAGCAGGCGCAGGAGTTCCCTCAGGACCTCGTTGGGCAGCGATCCGTAGCCCTGGGGCATCACACCCGCCAAATCCGGGTTGTGCTCTGTGATGGCCTTCATGGCCTCATTCAGGGCCTGAGAAAGGTCGTCAGCCTCCGGCAGCGCCAGCAGGTACGAGAAGCGGGCGTGCGCGGGCAGGAAGACGGCGCCATGACCATGGTAATCGCCTGGAGTAGGCTTGAGGCGCCCCGTAAAGGTTTTCGATAAGTCCGCATGGACCCGGTCGAACTTCGCCTCCATTTGCCGCAGCGCGATGAGGGCCAGCACCGGCTGGGCGTACTGATCCGGTCGGAGGTCTGTGTTCGCCCACAGTTGGTTGGCCGTCTGGAACAGGCGGCGCGTGAGGTCTTGAAGGTCTACTTGCACATCTTCCCCCGAAGCTGCGCAAGGCAGCACATCGTCAATGCGTTACAACACCATCTGAACTTACATCGCAAGGCATCATGCGGGCGGTCGCCAGCGGGGGACCAGCGCCACGATGTCGACCTTGAACTGCAACCGGTCGATTTGATTACCGAGGCCGGAAAACTCACCGTAATCGTCATCGCTGGAACGTGGCCCTGACGATGTTCGACCCTGAATATAGACCCGCGCATCCTTAGCGATGCCGCAATTTCGTGCAGCGGTCGTCCACGTGTGTCGAAACTCGCGGACTGGCTGTCTGCCGGAGTTCCTCTGCAGCACGCCCTGATCATAGATGTACGGGCCGAACCACCCACCAAAACTGTCGTAAAGTCCGCCGCGTTTACCTTTCAAGCGCAGCAGAGGAAATAGGGCCGACTGGCCGTCATTCTGCAGATGAGTGTGGTAATCGAGAAGACCAAGATCGACGAGCGCCTGAGGTATGGGAAACTCTCGCCTCCCCACCTCATACCGCTCCGTCTTGAGTGTTTGCGGCCCCTTCACCGGGTGAAATCCTTCGTCTGTGAACCGGATCAGCCACCTCCCGTCATCCTTGCGCTGAAAGATATCAGCCACAAGCAGCTGTGCGATCTCTTCCGGTCTGGCCCCGGTGAACAGAGCAATCAGCGGAAGCCAGAAAATGGCCTCTCCTTTACCTCGTACGGGCCGGTACCCGTCTTGAAACGGCGGCATGCGGAAGTAGGCCTGCAGCTCGCCCGGAGAAAAGCCCTTGGCGGTTTTTTCTTGCCGTTGGGTCTCGACGACTTCCCGATTGACGAATGGGTTGGGAAGATCGGGATCAATGGCACCCTCCTTCACCCCTTTCTTCCAGACCGTCGAGAGGGCGCTCAGGCGCACTTCCATTGTGCGGGCGGACATTCGCCGCACCTCCGGCTGGTCACGATAACGATCGGCCAACTCCCGCAGGTCGAGTGTCTGCTGCGCGTAGGGCAACCTTGCTGGGCGCTGCGCCATCAGATCGAGAAGCTGGGATACCGCTGCTCGCGTCAGCTGGCTGGGGCCTGGTTGGCCAAGGGCTTCACGAACGAAGCGCAGCCCAGTCCGCACATGTTCCTTCACGCCCTCTTTCATGCCGAGGCGAGGGTTGTCGATCAGCCCCCACGCAATGTCCTCAAAGCTCTTTTCTTCTTCCGATGGGGCCAATCGCGTGGGCGCCACCTCAGTCTTGGTGGCCACTGCCTTAGGCGGCTCAGTGGGAGCCTCGGGGGTCGGCGCTGCCAACCTGTCGTTGCGCTTATCGATCGCTAGCCAGAGCTTGCAGGCGGCCTCGCCAAATGCGCGACAGAGCATTGCGAACTCCGGCTTCGACGTATCAAAAACATAGCCCATGGCCTGGGTGTAAGCGAGGGCCCAGTCACGCCAGTAGTCCAGCAGACCGTCGACGTCGTGGTCATCCAGAAGTTCCCGGCTCTCTTCGTAATCGGCCTCACGATCCCTGCGCGTCTCGAAGGGCACATCGGGCAACGGCTGTCTCCACCGGGAGGCCTCATCCAAGACCAATTGCTGATGGAGGTAGTTGTTTGCGAGGAACTCGATCAGCGGCGGGTCGAGCCTGTCGTACACGCCATTGGCCAACTGCGTAGCCCTGGCGATCATCTGGTCATACTTCGCAGCGGCGGCATCATGGCGGGCCTTCGCGCCCGGCTCGTTCATCGACCGCACGCCGAGCGACACCTTCAATTCCGACAACGGAACCGCGTCGGCGCGTACAAAAGGGCGTAGCGCTACGGGGAATGCTCGGCGGTAGCGCAGCACCCCGGTCTTGGGATCGGCTTGGAGATATTTCACGTTGACTTCCACGGATATGGCCGCCTCTTTGTACCACTGGACGTACTGCCAGAGCATTAAGAAGAGCGGTTTTCCGCGAGTTTCTGAGAAATCTGCCACAAACGTGGAGAATGGTAGCGGAGGAGGGACTCGAACCCCCGACACGCGGATTATGATTCCGCTGCTCTAACCAGCTGAGCTACTCCGCCATACCATGCCTGCCGTTCGGGAGGCTTGATCTGGTGCGCCGCGGCTGCGGTGCAGGCCGCGTCCTCTAGGGGGGAGGTTTGCATCCGTCAACACCCAAAAAGCACATTCAGCCACGAAAGGAAAAAAGATGGATCAAGCGCCACAGTCCGTCTTCCCAGGCGTAGAGGCCGAAACCTCGGAAGCGGAAGGACAGCGGCTGCAACTGAGGACCGAGCTCCGCCTGCAGCGCCCGCGCAGCCTGGGTGGTGACTTTGTTCTGGATCGTCACGTGCAGGCGCAACGGCTGTGCATCCTGCTGCGTCAGCAGTCCATGCATGCGGTCCGCCACAACCGCATGCAGGGCGACCATCTCCGGGCTTTCCACCGCCAGCGCCGTCCCTGCGCCCAGCTTCATAAGGCCTTCTATGCGGGCCGGCGGCGGCGCGGACCGTGCGAGGTCTCCCAGAACTGCGGCAAGCTCATCCTCGACGGAGTGCGGGAGGGCGTGGAAAAGCGTTACATGGGCGCGAAGGCGGTTCCGCTCGGGGGGGTAGTGCGCCCGGCGCAGCGCATCGCACCAGGCGAGTACGTCGGGCGGCAGTTCGGCGGTGACCAGCAGCGGCGCGCGCGGCTTTCGCGGCCCGGTTGCCGCCAAGTTCGCCGTCGGCCAGTCAGCTGCCGAATCTGTCATCGCACATCTCCGCAGCACCAGCATGGCGCGGAGTTGGGGAAAACACTGTCGCGGAGACTTGTTCCCGTATGGGAGGCAGGCCCCTCCGCCTTCAGAGCTCACCCCGCTCGCGACGGATGGCGAACCACTTGGCCACGTTGCGATTATGCTCTTCGAGCGTGTTTGCGAAGACATGGCCGCCCGTCCCATCCGCCACCATGTACAGGGCTTCCGTTTTCGCCGGGTTTAGCACCGCGGCGATGGAGGCACGGCTCGGGTTGGTTATCGGCCCCTTTGGCAGGCCCACCATGGTGTAGGTGTTATAGTCATTCACCGCCCGTATCTCGGACTGCAGGATACGGCGGCCAAGGCGCTTGCCCTTGGTGATCGGATAGATGATCGTCGGGTCCGCCTGCAACAGCATGCCCGTACGCAAGCGGTTTGAGTAAAGCCCCGCCACCATGCGCCGCTCGGAAGGCTTGCCTGTCTCCTTTTCCACGATCGAGGCGAGCGTGATCGCCTCTTCCGGCGTCTTGACTACCAGGTTCGATGCGCGCGCGGGCCAGAGTTCCTTGATCGTCCGGCTCATCGCGGTTTGCATCCGGCGCAGCACGGCCTCGCGCGGCTCGCCCTTTTCGAAGGCGTAGCTGTCGGGAAGGACGGAGCCTTCCTTGGGAACGACAAGGTCGCCGCTCAAGGCCTGTTGCGCCATGAGACGCTCGTAGACCATGATCGAGGGCATCCCCTCCGGCACGGTCACGAAGCGCCGGATGACATCGTCGCTGGAGAGGATTGCCAGCACGCGCGAGGGGCTGGCGTGGGGGGGAATGGCGAACTCACCGGCCTTGATGCCGCTGCCGCCCCCGAAAAAGCGCGCACGCAGCGTGAAACCGGTAGCGGACCGAATGACGCCCTGCTCCTCCAACCTTTCGGCCACGGCCGCAAGACTGGCGCCGTTGGGAACTATGAAGTGGCGTTCCTTCTCCAGCGGGCCAGAACCATACCAGCCGCCGAAGAAGGCCCAGAGGCTCCCGACGAAGACAATGGCGGCAACCGCCGCCAGGACGCAACCGCGCCGGGAGATCATGGATCTGCGCCTCTTAGTCTATCTTGCGCATCACCAGGCTGGCGTTGGTCCCGCCAAACCCGAAGCTGTTGTTGAGCACAGCACGCACTTCCCGCTTCTTGGCGGTATGCGGCACGAGATCGACCCCAACGCAGCTTTCGCTCGGATTGTCGAGGTTGAGCGTGGGCGGAACGATCTGGTCGCGCAGCGCCAGAATGCAGAAGATCGATTCGACCGCACCGGCGCCGCCGAGCAGGTGCCCGATGGCCGACTTGGTCGAGCTCATCGAGACGTTGTCGATGGCATCGCCGAACAGGCGGCGCACTGCGCCCAGCTCCAACTCGTCGCCGAGCGGAGTCGATGTGCCGTGCGCGTTGATGTAATCGATGTCCTTCGGCTCAAGACCCGCCTTGCGCAGCGCCATGGCCATAGAACGGTACGCGCCCGAGCCTTCCGGGTGAGGCGCGGTAACGTGGTAAGCGTCACCGGACAGACCATAGCCGATGACTTCGGCGTAGATCTTGGCGCCGCGCGCCTTGGCGTGTTCGTATTCCTCGAGCACGACGACGCCTGCGCCCTCGCCCATGAGGAAGCCATCGCGGTCCTTGTCGTAAGGGCGGCTGGCCTTTTCCGGTTCATCATTGAACGACGTCGAGAGCGCGCGCGCCTGGGCGAAGCCAGCGATGCCGATGGGACAGATGGTGCTTTCCGCGCCGCCGGCCAGCATGATGTCCGCGTCGCCGTCCTTGATCATGCGGGCGGCGTCACCAATCGAGTGCGCGCCGGTCGAGCAGGCGGTGACGACGGCGTGGTTCGGACCCATCAGGCCGTACTTGATCGAGACCTGCCCCGAGATGAGGTTGATGAGGCGTCCATGCACGAAGTGCGGCGAAACGCGCCCCGGGCCCTTCTCGGCCAGCACCAGCGATTCGCTTTCGATGCCCGGAAGGCCGCCTATGCCCGAACCGATCGAGCAGCCCGCCATGAGGCGAGTCGCTTCATCCATGTCCGTGAGGCCGGCATCTTCGATCGCCTGGCCTGCAGCATCGATGCCGAAGACGATGAACGGGTCTACCTGGCGCTGGACCTTGTGGTCGACGCGCTTGTTGGCATCGAAGCCATATTCGTGATCGGCCGGCTTCACCTCGGCGGCGATGCGGCACTTCTGGTCCGATGCGTCGAACCGGGTGATCGGTCCCGCGCCCGACTTGCCGGCGAGGATGTTGGCCCAGGTGGTCTCCACATCGCCACCAAGAGGGGTGACGAGACCAAGTCCGGTTACGACGACACGACGCATATGATCTCCGAAACTCTAACTACAGCCCGGTAACGGCGTCGCGCTGAACACGCTTGGCCGAAACGGCAACAGGCCCGCCCCCTTAGAGGTCGAGCCTGTCGATTTCAATCCGGTGTTGCACCCCTGCCCCATTCACTCGGAACGGAGCAAGGGCATGCGACCCCCGAGATCAGCCCTTGTTCTCTTCGATGTACTTGATGGCATCGGAGACAGTGCTGATCTTTTCAGCGGCATCGTCGGGAATCTCGACGCCGAATTCTTCTTCGAAGGCCATGACCAGCTCGACGATGTCGAGCGAGTCTGCGCCCAGGTCGTCGATGAAGCTCGCGTCCTCGGTCACCTTCTCAGCTTCGACGCCAAGATGTTCGACGACGATCTTCTTAACCCGATCGGCGGTATCGCTCATTTGTATAGACCCCTTCAAAACTATGCGGGTTTGAATCTCGACAGCCGCCCTAAAGACTGGTGGCGACGCTGGCAAGGGCCTTGACTGAAACGCAGCCCCCTCCTCGCATCGCGTTATCCCCGATTTGGAGATTGCCTTCGGCGCGTCCCGCCCCGAGCCATCGGCGACGGCTCGGCTGCGCACCATCGTGCCTTGAACGGGCACCGCCGCCGGATCAACCCCCGGACGGCGGAACCCCGTGGATCATTCGGGCGCGACGACCTTCCCCTGCGCAGGAGCCGCCGGCTTCACCGGCTCCACTACACGCAGGTGCAGTTCGCGCAGTTGCTTGGCTTCGGCCGAGCTCGGCGCGTTCATCAGCAGGTCCTCAGCGCGCTGATTCATGGGGAACAGCGTGATTTCACGCAGGTTCTGCGCCCCACAAAGCAGCATGACGATGCGGTCGACGCCGGCCGCCATGCCGCCGTGCGGCGGAGCGCCGTACTGGAAGGCGCGGTAGAGGCCGCCGAAGCGCTCCTCGACGTCCGCCTTGGACAGTCCCACCTTCTCGAACGCCGCGACCATCAGCTCGGGCGACTGATTACGGATCGAACCCGAGGCAATCTCATAGCCGTTGCAGACGAGGTCGTACTGATAGGCCTTGATGGTGAGCGGATCCTGGTTTTCCAGCGCATCCATCCCGCCCTGGGGCATCGAGAACGGGTTATGGGCGAAGTCGACCTTCTTGTTGTCCTCGTCCCATTCAAAGAAGGGGAAATCGACGATCCAGCACAGCTCAAAGCGGTCCCTGTCGATAAGGTCGAGCTGTTCCGCCACGCGGGTGCGCGCGAGACCGGCGAGCTTCGCCGCCTGCTCTTCCTTGCCCGCAGCGAAGAACACGCCGTCATTGGGGCCAAGGCCCAGCGCCTCGACCAGCGCGGCCGTCTTTTCCTCGCCATGGTTCTTGGCGATGGGACCGCCCGGCACGCCCTCCTTGATATTGATGTAGCCAAGGCCCGAATAGCCTTCGCCGCGCGCCCACACGTTCATGTCATCGAAGAACTTGCGGCTGCCCGCACCGGCGCCGGGTGCGGGGATCGCGCGAATCGTGCCGCCGTTGGCGACGATGCCAGCAAAGATGCCGAAGCCCGATTCAACGAAGTGCGCCGTCACGTCCTTGATGATGAGCGGATTGCGCAGGTCAGGCTTGTCCGAGCCGTAATCCAGCATCGCCTGCGCGTGCGGAATGCGGCGGAACTCACCGGCGGGCGTCACCGGCTTGTCGCCGGCGAACTCGGCAAACGTCGCGCGCAGCACCGGCTCCATCGTCTCCCAGACTTCTTCCTGAGTCACGAAGCTCATTTCGAGATCGAGCTGGTAGAATTCGCCCGGCAGGCGGTCTGCGCGCGGGTCTTCGTCGCGGAAGCAGGGCGCGATCTGGAAGTAGCGGTCGAACCCAGCGACCATAAGCAGTTGCTTGTACTGCTGCGGGGCCTGCGGCAGGGCGTAGAACTTGCCCGCGTGGATGCGGCTGGGCACCAGGAAGTCGCGCGCGCCTTCCGGGCTGGAAGCCGTCAGGATCGGCGTCGAATATTCGGTGAAGCCGGTGTCCTCCATGCGGCGGCGCATGTCGCGGATGATCTGCGTGCGCTTGACGATGTTGGCGTGCAGCGTCTCGCGGCGCAGGTCGAGGAAGCGGTACTTGAGGCGGATGTCCTCGGGATACTCCTGCTCGCCCGCGACCGGCATCGGCAGTTCCTCTGCCTTTGACAGCACCGTGGCCGAACGGGCGTAAACCTCGATCGCGCCGGTCGCCAGGTTGGCGTTGACCGTCCCTTCGGACCGCGCCTTCACGCTGCCCTCGATCGTGACGACGCTTTCGGCACGAAGCGAATCGAGCACGGCCAGCGCGGGACTGTCGACGTCGGCTACCACCTGGGTCATGCCGTAGTGATCGCGCAGGTCCACGAACAGAACGCCGCCGTGGTCGCGCTTGCGATGGACCCAGCCCGAGAGGCGGACGGTCTGGCCGACCTCGGCCGCGCTCAGGGCGCCGCAGGTATGGGAGCGGTAGGGATGGGTCATGATGGGCTCTTTTTATCGTATGGGATAATGCCGGCCCCACTAGTCGACTGCCGCCGTGATTTCCAGATGCGGATTCGCGCAAATCCGAAGCCCGCAGCCGGCACGGCCGGTCCGTCCCGCGGCTGAAGCCGGCCCGATCGGCTGTAAGCTAAGGTTAACCGCCAAGCTGGTATTGAGCGCGTTACGGGTGAACAGGCAAAAAGTAGGACAAGGTTGATGCGCGCGGAACGCAAGCGGGAAGAGGAGTTCCATCAGAACGACGAAAGCTTCGCCTTTCCGGCGTGGGCCGACGCGCCGATCGCTGTCCGGGGCAGCTCACACCCGCCGTTGATGTCGCTCGTACCGCGCGCGGATCTGGCGCAGCAGCCGCCCGCCGGCGAGTCCGAGGCCGCCGACAGCGCTGGCGATGCGCAGATGTCGTACTCCCCGCAATCGCAGGATCACACCTCCGGTTCGCAGTTGCGCCGCCGGCTGGTTACGCCGGAAAGCCTCGCCGATTTTGCGCAGAACGACAAACCCGGCTTCTTCCGGAGAATGTTCGGTCGGAAATAAACTGCGACGAAAGCGCAACAGCAGGCGTTGATCCCCCGCGCCGTTAGGCGTAACGCCTCGCTTCAATGAAAATTCATCCGCTGATAACAAAGACCGACGATCTCGCAGCGCTGTGCGAACGTCTTGCGAAGTCTGATTTCGTGAGCGTGGACACCGAGTTCATGCGCGAGAACACGTACTGGCCTGAACTTTGCCTCGTGCAGATCGCCAACACCGAAGAAGCGGCGGCGGTCGATCCATTGGCTGACGGTCTCGACATGACGCCGCTGCTGGACCTGCTCACGAAGAACGAGGATGTCCTCAAGGTCTTCCACGCCGGCGGGCAGGACGTGGAGATCATCTATAACGCCACCGGCCGCACTCCTCACCCGATCTTCGACACGCAGATCGCGATGATGGCCATCAGCCAGTCCGAGCAGATCGGGTATTCCAACCTCGTCGAATCCTGGCAGGGCGTCACGATCGACAAGGGGGCGCGGTTCACCGATTGGTCGCGCCGACCGCTGACGGACCGCCAGATCGAATACGCCATCGGGGACGTCACATATCTCTCAAAGATCTTCCCCAAGATTCTGAAGCGGTTGGTGAAGACCGGACGCGGCGAATGGCTTGACCAGGAGATGGAAAAGCTGGCGGATCCGGAAAACTACCGTAACGACCCCGCGGAAGCCTGGAAGCGCATCAAGGCACCGGGTCGCAATCCGCAGGTGCTCGGGCGGCTTCGCGCGATCGCGGAATGGCGCGAACTCGAAGCGCAGAACAAGAACATCCCGCGTGGGCGCATCGCCCGCGACGAGACGCTGGCCGATATCGCCAGCCACCCGCCGAAGCAGCAGGCGGATCTGGCGAAGGTGCGCGGGTTGTCCCAGGGCTGGAAAGACAACGAGATCGGCCGCAGGTTGATGAGCGCCATCGCCAAGGCCGAACCGCTTGCCGAGGATGAGCTGCCGCCTCGTGCACCGCGCGGCGCGCCGCTGGGCAAGGAAGGCGCCCTCGTCGCCGACCTGCTGAAGCTCCTTCTCAAGATCCGCGCGCGTGAAATCGACGCCGCAGCCCGCCTGCTCGCCCGCAGCGACGAGTTGGAGATGCTGGCCGCGGGCGTTCGCAAGAACCTCTCGGTTCTCGAAGGCTGGCGTTATGACGTGTTCGGCCATGACGCGCTTGATCTGGTCGAGGGCAAGCTTGCGTTCGCGGTGGAGAACGGCAAGCTGAAGATGACGCGGGTCGAAGTGGCTGCAGCCCCCGAAGCGGCAGGACAGGAAGCGACGGGATAGGACGTTTGGCTTCCTGCCGCAGCGCACAATCAAATGGCTGGCGACGGCGTGACACTCGTGCAATAGCGGTGTCATGACCGTCTACCAGCCGACGCTCAAGCAGCTGCAGTATCTCGTCTCCCTTCACGAGCATGGCCATTTCGGTCGCGCCGCGGAGGCCTGTTTTGTTTCCCAATCGACGCTCTCGGCAGGCCTGCGCGATCTTGAGACGCTGCTAGGCGTAACGCTGGTCGAGCGGACGAAGCGCGCGGTACGTTTTACGCCGCTGGGAAACGCAGTAGTCGAGAAGGCGCACCGGATCCTGCGGGAGACGGAAGAGCTTTCCGATCTCGTCCAGTCCAGCGGCAAACCGCTTTCGGGCGAAATGCGCATGAGCGTGATTCCCACGATTGCGCCTTTCCTTCTTCCGCGCATGCTTCCTCGTCTGCGGCGCGAGCGACCGAACCTGAAGCTGTTCCTGCGCGAGGAGCCGAGCCAGCAGGCGATCGAATCGCTGCACCACGGCCGCGCGGATTGCGTGCTGCTGGCCCTTCCCTACGCCACTGGCGAAGTGGAAAAAGAAACGATCGAGCTGGACGCCTTCTTCGTGGCCTTTCCACGGGACGATCCGCGTGATCCGCCTCCGGAGATCAGCCCGGACATCATCGATGAGAACCGGCTTCTCCTGCTCGAGGACGGTCATTGCCTGAAGGACCACGCACTTGCGGCGTGCAATCGGCCTGAACTCCGGGCCAGCGCGACGATGATCGGCACCAGCCTGCACACTCTTGTGCAGATGGTGGACAATGGCCTTGGCCTCACCATGCTGCCGGAAATGGCGCTGGATGCCGGCATTCTCAACGGCACCAATGTCGTGGCGCGCCCGCTTGTATCACCCAATGCCAACCGCGAGATCGCTCTGGTCTGGCGCAAGAATTCACCCCGTGCGGAGGAATTCCGCATGCTCGCCGACGAATTGCGCGCCGGCTGACGCTCGCACAGGGAGCGGTGGCTCAGCCGCGCCTGCGCATCTGGAGCATGACGCCAAGCGCTGAAAGGCCGATGCCGAGACCGGACACACCGCTCCAGCCCCAGACATGCCAGATCGCCGTTGCCGCCCCGGAACAGGCGCTGCCGGCCAGAAACATGAGGCTCATGTACACGGTGTTGATCCGCGATCGCGCTTCCGGACGCAGAGCGTAGATGATGCTCTGATTGGAGATCTGACTGAGCTGCACGGCGATGTCGAGAACGAGGACGCCGATAACCAGACCCAGTATGGACGTCCAGAACGCGAAGATCAGCCAGGCGCCAAGTGTCAGGACGGTCGCGCTGGCGATTATCCGGTGCGGGCCGGTGCGGTCGGCCATGCGCCCGGCGAGCGGAGCGACCAGAACCCCGGCGGCGCCGACGATTCCGAACAGGCCAGCCGCCTGCGGACCATAGCCGAAATGCTCCTGAAGGTGCAGCGCAAGGATCGTCCAGAACACGCTGAACACCCCGAACTGGCAGCACTGAGTGAACGATGCGAGCCGAAGAGCAGGAAATTCCCGCCACAGGTCGCGAAGGGAGACCAGAAGCGCCCCATACGTCATCTCCGTGGGAGCAGGCCGGCTGCGGGGCAGTTGCAGGGCCATGAGCCCCGCTGTGATCACGGCCAGCGGAACGGCCAGCCAGAACATTTCCCTCCAGCCGAACGCACCTCCCACGAGGCCGGACAGAGCGCGGCTGAGTAGTATCCCGCAGAGAAGCCCGGCCATCACGGTGCCGACTACGGCGCCGCGCTTCTCGTCGGGCGCGATGTTGGCGGCGAAGGGCACGATCTGTTGAGCGACGCAGGCGAGCAGACCCACCAGCAGCGAGCCTGCGAGCAGCAGCCCGGCCGTGGGCGCAAGGGCCACCAGCGCCAGCGCCACGCTGAGGGCGAGGCACTGCAGCACGATCAGCCGCTTGCGTTCGAGCAGGTCCCCCAGGGGAACGAGCGCGACGAGACCGACCGCGTAGCCAAGCTGTGTCACCGTGGGAACATAGGTCACGGTGCTCCCGCCGAGTTCGCGCTGCATGAGCCCGATCACCGGCTGGTTGTAGTAGATGTTGGCCACGGCCAGACCCGCTGCCGCAGCAAGCGAGAACACGACGGAGCGGCGCGGGTTCAGGTGGGATTGTGCATGCATGATTCGAGTGGAGGGCGTTACCCCTCCCGGCCGCGTCCCGCTACCCCGCGACCGATCAATCCATGTGCCTGAGGCCGACGCGCAGGTAATCCCAGCCCGTCACCAGCGTCAGCACGGCCGCGGCCCACAGCGTCGTCAGGCCGACCGAATGCGGCACGTTCACTACCAGCGAGCCGAGGTCCAGATTCCACCAGGGCATGGCCGTACCAAGGATGAGGGCTCCAAGCGACACGAGCTGGAAGGTGGTCTTCCACTTCGCCAGGCGGCTGACCGGCATCGACACCTGCAACCCGCCGAGGAACTCCCTCAGCCCGGAAACAGCGATTTCGCGCACGAGAATGACGAGCCCGGCGATGACGTGCATGTCCCCTACGTAGGGACCGCGCAGAATGCCCTGTGCCGTGAGAACCAGGATCACGGCCGCGACCATGATCTTGTCCGCAATGGGATCAAGGAAGACGCCCAGCCGCGAGACTGCGCCGCTCGACCGCGCGAGGTAACCGTCGAAGTAGTCGGTGATCCCCATCAGGCAGTAGAGCCCGAACGCCAGACCGTAACCGAGTTCCCACGTGGGCCACCACAGAAGGAAAGCCAGCAACGGCACCGCGAGGATGCGGGAGAGCGTCAGAATGTTCGGCAGTGTCAGCATGATGCTACTGCCATAGCGCGCAAACGCTGCAGGAATAAAGTCTCGAACGGGGCTTGTGCGTCAGGCGCAGGCCATTAAGTGTCCCGCCCACCAGTGAGCAAGGCCGGCGGCATACCTGATATCATGACCACGACGACCCAACTCATCCGGACGAGGCGCTTTCTTCCGCTGTTTGTCACCCAGTTGCTGGGCGCGTTCAACGACAACCTGTTCAAGAACGCCATGGTGCTCTTCGTGGTTTACGAGGTGTACCAGTCGGAAGCGCAGGAGGCGCGGTTCAGCGCCCTTGCCTCCGCCGTATTCATCATCCCGTTCTTCCTGCTTTCGGCGCTCGCGGGGCAACTCGCGGACATGCGGGACAAGGCGCTGCTGATCCGGATCATCAAGGCTTGCGAGATCGCCATCATGCTGGTGGGCGGCGCTGGTCTGGCGCTCGCCTGGCAAGGCGTGGCGCTGGATGGCATCGCCATTCCGCTCATGCTGCTGGCGCTCTTTGCGATGGGTGTCCACTCGACCTTCTTCGGCCCTATCAAGTACGCGATCCTGCCTCAACACCTCAAGGAAGGCGAAGTCCTTTCGGGGACCGGGCTGGTGGAAGCCGGCACGTATATCGCCGTTCTGGCGGGTACGATCGTCGCCGGCTGGATCAGTGTCGACGCGGCGGCCATCGGCGTGATCGCGATCGCCTGCATCGGCTGGCTCGCCGGCCGCCAGGTTCCTGCCGCTCCTCCGCTCGGGCAGGTCGAACCGCTGGACTACCACGTGATCCGGGCTTCGGTGCGCCTCGTGCGGACCACCATGCAGGACCGGCGCGTGTTCCTTGCCATCTGCGCCATCAGCTTCTTCTGGGCCATCGGCACGGTCCTGTTCGTCCAGTTCCCGCCGCTGGCGAAGAACATGCTCATGGCGAGCAAGGAAGTGGCGAGCCTCTTCCTCGTCATCTTCTCCGTTGGTGTGGCGCTCGGATCGATGGCCATCAATGCCTTGCTGAAGGGGACAGTGTCGGCCCGCTGGTCGCCAATCTCCGTCATCGGCATGGGCGTCTCGCTCATGGCATTCCAGCAGGTCTGCCGCCTGTGGCCCCCTCACAGCGGCGACGGCGCCCTGATGGATGTGGGCACCTTCGTGGTGCAGCCGCTTGCGGTGCCGCTTATGCTGACATTGCTGGGCATCGCCGTGTGCGGCGGCATCTTCGTGGTCCCGCTTTACGCGTTCCTGACCACCTTCGTCGAGAAATCCCAGACCGCACGCACCATCGCCGCGAACAACATCGTCAACTCGGGGGCCATGGTCCTGGGATCGCTGCTGACCGGCCTGATGACCTTCCTGGGAATTGGCGTAGCGCAGCAGCTTCTGATCGTGTCGCTGTGCTGCGTCGCTTCAGCCTGGCTGGCTCACCTGCTGTTCAAGGCGGAGGTCGCGGCCGAAGCCGTCTGATACCCTGCACTGCGCTCCATCATGCGATGAACACGCCGATCGCTACGAAGCAGGAGCAGTAGGTTGACAGAAAACTGCGCCAGTCGCTACCGGAGGCGCGCCATGCGGTCGCCGCCGCCATGTTGGCTGCTGCCCGCCCGTCGCTCTCCGCCCAGGCAGGCACGCGAAACACATGAGGCGGCAGCGAGCGGCGAAACCAGTGGCTGGCCGATTCGTGCGTAAGGACAAGAGCGCGGCGTTTCATGAGCCGCATTGTGCACGTTAACTAAAAGTTTACCACCTGCCCCTCAGCCATGTCTCGGCGCCTTCCCGAAACGGGACAACTCGGCTAAGCGGCTTCTGCATGCAAAAAGGGCCGCCCTGCGGCGACCCTCTTCTTCGGTGTGGAAAGAAGGATCGTCAGACGCGATCGCCCAGCGCACCCTTCACTTTTCCGACGCCCTGCTGGAGTTCGCCCTTGCGCTCCTGCGCCTTGCCCTCAGCCTTCTGGGCCGGATCGTTGCGGGCTTCGCCTGCTGCCTGCTTGGCGTTGCCAGCCACTTCGTTGCCGAGGCCCTTCATGGTGTCCTTGAGTTCACCCATGATGTATCTCCTTGTCTGTCCGGCGACATGTTCGCCATACAAAGGGACAACACCCGGAATGCGGCCACGTTGCGTCCGGCCCGTCAGAACGTGCTTCTCCAGAGACCGCGCGTTATCGGCGGTTCGCCGTGTCGCCGGCGAGCTGCAGGATGTAGTTCCATTCCTCCGCCGTGACGAAAGCTACTGACAGGCGCGACAGCTTCACTACCTCCATTTCAGCCAGGCGCGGATCGGCCTTGATGCGGCTGAGCGGGACCGCACGGGGTAACTTCCGAACCGGCTTCACCTTCACCGCGGCCCACTTGCCTTCGGGATCGGTAGGATCGGCAATTCCCGCCACACTGATCCGGACGACGCCGACAATCTCCTTGCCGATGTTGGAATGATAGAAGAACGCCTCATCGCCGACCTGCATGGCCCGCAGGTTGTTGGCGGCACGATGGTTGCGCACACCGTCCCAGGTTCCCTCCCCCTCCCGGACGAGATCGGCCCAGCCATAGGCGTCCGGTTCGGATTTCAGCAGCCAATACGCCATTTACGCGCCTTTCCGTTTAGACTGTTGAGATCGGTGGCAGTAAGGGGCGGCATACCGAATCGCATTGGATTGCACTACCATGGACCTCGCAGAAATCCCCGTCCTCAGCCTTGTGGCTGATCGCGCCGACCTTCCTGAGCGCGTCGGGCAAAGCTTCCGCACCTTCGGCTTCGCGATGATCCGCGACCACGGCATCGATCAGGCGCTGATCGACCAGGCCTGGGCCAAGACCGAAGAGTTCTTCGCCCTGCCCGTCGAAGCCAAACTCAAGTACTTCGACCGCGAAATCCACGGCGCTCGTGGCTACACGCCCTTCCGGACCGAGGTGGCCAAGGGCGCGACGGAGAAGGACCTCAAGGAATTCTGGCACGTAGGCCGCGATCTCCCCGAAGGTTCGCCGCTCGCCTCCTCGATGCCGCCAAACGTATGGCCTGATGAAGTCGAAGGGTTCCGCGACACCTTTACCGAGCTTTACGCGCAGTTCGACGAAGCGGGTGCCAAGATCCTGTCGGCCATCGCCGTCCATCTGGGGCTTGACGCGAACTGGTTCGATCCTGCGATCGAGGACGGCAACTCCGTCATGCGGCTGCTGCACTATCCGCCCGTCGGAGATGGCGCAGGCGGTGCGATCCGTGCCGGCGCGCACGAAGACATCAACCTCATCACGCTCCTCCTCGGCGCGCAGGAAGCGGGCCTCGAACTCCTTGCAAAGGACGGCCGCTGGCTATCGGTGGCACCACCGGAAGGCGCGATCGTCGTGAACATCGGCGACATGCTGCAGCGCTTGACCAATCATGTTCTGCCGTCGACCACGCACCGTGTGCGGAACCCCTCGGGGGAACGCGCGTCGCACAGCCGGTACTCGATGCCGTTCTTCCTGCACCTGCGCAGCGATTTCGATTTCGTCACGCTGCCCGAGTGCATCTCCGATGAAAATCCGGACCGCTATCCCGTCTCCATCACGGCCGACGATTACCTTCAGGAGCGTCTGCGGGAGATTGGCCTCAAAGGCTGAGATAGCCTATTAAAAGACTGTAATGCAAAAGTCCCGGCCCCTCTCAGGTGCCGGGACTTTTTCGTTAAGAGTTACTTCAGACCAGTTGCGTAACTTCCTTGGCTTGGAACGAAGTCCGGGGGGGCTTAATTCGTGCAGGCAACTCTTCTTAATTGGAGTGGATTGCATCGGCGCCGGTCATGGCGCGGTCGCAAGCCAGACTCCGCCACGCTCGTCATCGCGGGCGCGGCCGCAATCCTTTTCCTTGCTCTGACCAGTCAGATCGCGCCGGCCCTCGTGCGCCTCGCGGCAGGCCAGACCAAGGCGTTCGACACACTCGTCGTCAACGCCTTTCTGCTCAATCTGCTGTTTCTTGTCCTTGGCTGGCGGCGTTTCCGTGGTCTTCGTCAGGAGATATCGGAGCGCACCGCCTCCGAGCGGGAGGCGCGCCTGCTGGCGGAAACCGATCCGCTCACCGGTTTCCACAACCGCCGCAGCTTCAATCTGAACGCGGACGCCATGATCCGGGACATCATCCAGACAGGCGATGCGGTTGGTGTGCTGATGATCGACCTGGACAATTTCAAGCAGGTAAACGACTACAACGGCCACTCTGCGGGAGACCGCCTACTGCGGGAGTGCGCCCGGCGCATCCTGGCCGATCTGCCGGCCGAGGCCATAGCAGGGCGCATCGGCGGGGACGAGTTCGCCATCGCCCTGCCCTTCGACCCGGACCATCCCGAAGCCGTCGATGAACTTGCCTCCACGATCGCGCGCGCCGTCGCCGAGAGTTCCTGCATCAATTCGGTGACGGTGGAGGTCACCGCATCCATCGGCCTCGCCAAGGCGACCTCGGCTACAACCAGCGCCCAGGCTCTGCTGGAGATGGCTGATGTCGCGATGTATCACGCCAAGCGGCAGGGCCGGAACCAGTTCACCTGGTTCGAGCCCAGCATGGCCCATGAGATGCGCTTTCGTGCGGACCTTGAAGCTGGGATCCGCCAGGGTATCCCCCGGGGAGAGTTCGTGCCTTTCTACGACCAGCAGATCGACATCCGGACGGGCGAACTGGTCGGCTTCGCGGTGCTGTTCCGCTGGGATTCGCCGCAATTCGGCATCACCGCGGCCGACGTCTTCCTTCCTGTCGCCGAGGACATCGGCCTTATCGCCGAACTGTGCCGCAGCGTGATCGGCCAGGCCCTTGAAGATGCGAAAGGCTGGGATAGCGGACTGACTCTCTCGATCCGCCTCTTGCCGACACAGCTGCGCGATCCCGGGTTTGCCGGCAAGCTGCTTCACATGCTTGAGCAGGCGCAGTTCCCGGCACATCGGCTGGAGGTTGAAGTTCCCGACGCCCTTCTCCACAGCACGCCAGGCCTCGTGCATGCGCTTGCCATCGGCTTGAGGCAAAAGGGCGTCCGCATCAGCCTCGACGATTTCGGCACGAGCTACAGCGCGATCGACCAACTGGACAAGATTCCCTTCGACCGGATCAAGATCGACCGCAGCCTCGTGTCAAAGCTGCTGGAACAGAAGGACAGCGCGGCGATCGTCCAGGCTGTGGCCGCTCTTGGTGGCCGGCGACGTGCCCGGGGAAATTGACCTGGAGCGTCCCACCACCTAAATCGCGCGCCATGCGCATCGACTTCACCAAAATGCACGGCCTCGGCAACGATTTCGTTGTTCTGGACGCGCGTGAGCGACCCTTGCCTCCTGTCGATGCCCCGCTGGCCGCAGCTCTTGCGGACCGACATACCGGCATCGGCTGCGATCAGCTCATTCTCCTCGAGCCCTCCCGCGCCGGCGACTTCAGGATGCGCATTTTCAACGCTGACGGAAGCGAGGTCGAGGCCTGCGGCAACGCCACGCGGGCGATAGGCCTGCTGCATGGCAGGCCGGCTGCTATCGAGACGCGCGGTGGTATTGTCCGGTCCACGCCAGCCGAGAGTGGCATCAGCGTCGAAATGGGCAAACCCCGCTTCGACTGGGAGGCGATTCCCCTCGGCTATGCCATGGATACGCATGCCATGCCCGTGGCCTGGGAAGAACTCGTCAACCCGATCGCCGTCAACGTCGGCAACCCGCACGTGATCTTCTTCGTCCCGGATCCCTATGCCATCGACATGGCCCGTATCGGGCCGATGATCGAAACGGATGCCCTTTTTCCCGCCCGCATCAACGTGAACGTGGCGGGCGTGACCGCGCGCGATGCGATAACGTTGCGCGTGTGGGAACGTGGCGCTGGCCTTACCCGCGCCTGCGGGACCGGAGCCTGCGCGACGGCTGTCGGAGCCATCAAACGGGGCCTTGTCGATCGGCGCGTCACGGTCACGCTTCCGGGGGGGCCACTGGTGATCGAATGGCGTGACGACGATGAAATCGTGATGACCGGGCCGGCGACCGAAGCGTTCCGGGGCTCCTTCGAAGCAGCGGACTACGGGATCGCTGTTTGACTCTCGAAGTTCACTCGCTGGGTTGCCGGCTGAACCTTGCCGAGAGCGAGGATCTGCGCGCGCTGCTGGCTGGCGCGGATGATCTTGTCGTCATCAACTCCTGTGCCGTCACCAGCGAAGCGGTGCGGCAGACACGGCAGGCGATTCGTCGTGCCCGCAAGGCCCGGCCCGACGCCCGTCTCCTGGTCACCGGATGCGCAGCGGAAGTCGAACGGGACGCTCTGGCCGCAATGCCGGAAGTCGATGGCCTCATCGCCAACACCGCCAAACTCGACCCCCGCGCCTGGAACGTGCCGGCAGCCGATCGTCCAGACACGCGGCGCGGGTATACGCGCGGGTTCGTGCAGGTGCAGAACGGCTGCGACCATGCCTGCACCTTCTGCGTCATTCCTCAAGGTCGGGGTCCCAGTCGCTCCCATCCGGTCGCGCGTGTTCTCGACGATGTTGAGGTTCACCTCGAAGCGGGAGTCCAGGAGGTCGTTCTGACCGGGGTGGACCTTACCTCTTGGGGTGCGGACTTGCCCGGCGCACCACGTCTCGGTGCGCTTTGCGAAGCCATACTCCGACGCTTCAGCACCTTGAAGCGGCTGCGCCTCTCGTCGATCGACGGCGCGGAGATCGACGGCATCCTCTTCGATCTCGTCGCTGGCGAAGCGCGCATGATGCCGCACGTCCATCTCTCCTTACAGCACGGCGCCGACCTGATCCTGAAGCGCATGAAGCGGCGCCACACCCGGGCCGACGCCCTGGATCTGGTCCAGCGGCTGCGGGAGCGACGGCCGGATATCGCCATCGGCGCGGACATCATCGCAGGCTTCCCAACCGAAGACGAAGAGGCGCACCGGGCCAACCTCTCCATCATCGAGGAACTCGGCGTGGTACACGGGCACGTCTTTCCCTATTCGCAGCGGCCGGGAACGCCCGCTGCGCGCATGCCGCAGGTTCCCCATGGAATCATCCGCGCCCGAGCCGCAGAATTGCGCGCAAAGGTGGCGCAGGTACGGGCATCGTGGCTTGCCGCGCATCTCGGCAAGCCGCTATGGGTGCTGACTGAACGCGGTGGAACCGGCCACGCGGCCGATTTCGCGCCTGTACGGCTCCCTCCCGGCACGCCACCCGGCGCGCTCGTGGAGATTGTCCCGGTCCGAATAGTCGAAGGAATGCTGGAAGCATGAGTACCCAAGACCAGAGCAGCAGCGACTGGTCCGACCGCCTGTTCGGAGGCTTTCGCAAGACCTCCGAACGGCTCGCCGGCAATCTTGCGGGGATAGGTGGCGGCACGCGTCTCAGCGCCGCGCAGCTCGACGAGTTGGAAGACGCGCTGATCATGTCGGACCTGGGTCCACGTGCCGCAGCCCGCATTCGCGACCGGCTCGCTGACGAGCGGTTCGAACGCGATGCCGACGAACGCGCCATCATGGAAGTCGTTGCGCGGGAAATCGCCGAGATCCTGCGCCCGGTGGCCAAGCCGCTCGACATCATCGCCTTTCCCCGCCCACAGGTCATCCTGGTCATCGGCGTGAACGGTTCTGGCAAGACGACGACGATTGCGAAGCTGGCGCACCTGTTCCAGGAACAGGACTATTCGGTCATGCTGGCGGCCGGCGACACGTTCCGCGCTGCCGCCATCGGGCAGCTTGGCGTCTGGGCCGATCGGCTCGCCATTCCGATCGTCAAGGGGCCTGAAGGCGGTGATCCGGCTTCGGTAGTCTTCGATGCGGTCAAGGCCGCGACGGATCAGGGCATCGATGCACTTATCGTCGACACCGCCGGGCGGCTCCAGAACAAGCGCGAACTGATGGACGAACTGGCGAAGATCCGCCGCGTGCTGGGACGCCTCAATCCTGCCGCGCCGCACGACGTCGTGCTCGTCCTCGACGCGACGAACGGACAGAATGCCCTGTCGCAGATCGAGATATTCAAGGAAGTGGCGGGTGTGTCGGGCCTCATCATGACCAAGCTGGACGGCACCGCCCGCGGCGGCGTGCTGGTGGCCGCGGCTGAACAGTACGGCCTTCCCATTCATGCCATCGGTGTGGGCGAGAAGATCGACGATTTGCGTCCCTTCAACCCGGATCTGCTTGCCCGGGTCATCGCAGGGATCGCTTGATGGCCACGCCTGCCAAGAAGAAGAGCTCCTGGCTCAATCTCCTCGTCGATTTCGGGCCCCTGCTCGTCTTTTTTCTCGCCTATCGGTACTGGTCGCCTTCCGGTGAAGCCGACCCGATCGGCACCGTCGCTGCGGTAATCAAGGGCACCGTCGCCTTCATGATCGCCACCGTAGCGGCGCTCGCGATTTCGAAATGGCGCCTCGGGCACATCTCACCGATGCTCTGGCTTACCACGGTGTTGGTCCTGGGCTTCGGCCTGCTGACCGTCGTATTCCGCAATGCGATCTTCATCCAGCTCAAGCCGACGGCCGTGTACCTGATGTTCTCCGTCGTCCTGTTCATCGGCCTGTGGAGGGGCAAGGCGCTGCTGAAGTACCTACTGCAAGCCGCGTTCGAGGGGCTGAACGAGGAAGGCTGGCTGAAGCTTTCTCGCAACTGGGCCTGGTTCTTCCTGTTCCTCGGTGTGCTCAACACGACGCTCGTCTACACGGTTAGCTTCGATACCTGGCTGCAGGCGAAACTCTGGGGCTTCACGGTGCTCTCGTTCCTCTTCACCTTCTCGCAGCTTCCCATGGTCCTCAGGCACGGCATGGGCGAAAGCGCGGCGAACGAAGTGGTCGAGAACCCGCCGCACGACTGACCGGGGCGCGCGAAGGGCGGTCTCCGGGCACTCATCCGGCGATGCCGCTGTTGATCTCCTTTCGCAAAGAGTTCTTATGATCAGGTCCATCAGTGCCGCAACCACACTCCTGCTGGCCCCGCTAAATGCCATGGCAGAGGACGCCGCTCCGCCGCTGCCGAGTCAACTCGCTGCCCTGGCAGGTTGCTGGCAGGGTGAGGGAACCGTGATGGGTAAGCCGGTGTCCATCGAGCTTACGGCGCGACCGGTCGCTATGAATGCCATCCTGTCGGTGGACGCGGAAAGCCGGGCAACCACCGACGCCACCGACCGGCATTCCGCACATCTGGTATTTGGGAGCGTTCCCGCGTCCACGGGTGCGTCGGAACGGATCGTCGGCTATTGGGCCGACAGCTTCGGCGGCGCTTTCACCTCCACGGGAGAGGGTCAGACTCGTGCGACCGGCTTTGAGATCACTTACCCCTACAGCGACGCTGACTTCGTCAATCGCTGGCATGTGTCAGGACGGCAGATGACGTGGAACATAGTGGCACGGCAGAAAGACGGCGCGGAAACGCCCTTCGCGCACTACCTTTTCGAACAGCACCCATGCCCATCATCGGCCGCTGAGAGGTAGTCCCTCACCTCAACCCATCGTTCCATGAAAAAAGCCCCCGTCCAGCGGACGGAGGCTTCAATCAAGCGCCTTAAAGGCAAATCGGGTCAGATCCCGGCAATTGCCTGGTCGACCAGAGTGCGGTCGGCGGCTTCCGAGTGATTGGCGGCGATCAGGCGCCTGGCGGCAGCCGTAGCGGCCGTCGCAGCCTGGTTACGAAGATCCGTCACAGCCGCGAGTTCGGCCGCTGCGATCTTGTCCTGAGCCATCTTTTCACGGCGCGCGATCGTCTCGGCCGTGTCCTTTTCCGCCTTGGCGATCAGCGCCTGCGCCTCGTGACGGGCATGCTCAAGCATGGCCGCCGCGTCCTTCTCGGCGTTGGCAATCTTGTCCGCGTATTCCTTGCGCAGCGCTTCCGCTTCGGCGCGCAAGGACTTGGCTTCGGCAAGCTGCGCCTTGATCTCCGCGATCTTGGCATCGAGGCCGCCTGCGACCAGCTTGGGCACGCCCTTCCACGCTAGGATCGCGAGAAGCACGATCATGGACGCGCTGACGACAGCGACCGGCGGCGCGAAGCCGAGGAACATCGGTTCCGCGTGATGCTCGACCGCCGCGTGAGTATCGGCGCCGGTTACTTCAGCAGCCTCGGTGTCGAGATGCTGCTCAATGGCGACATTGGTTTCAGCCATGGACCAGGTTCTCCTTCACCGCACCGCGTACTGCAGTATCGTCGAGCGAGAGGCCGGCCACCCGGCTGACAATCTCGCGGGTTGCGTCGGCGGCGACGTCCTCGATCTCGGCAGCGGCCGAACGACGAGCCTCTGCGATGCGGGCCTCGGCGGACGCGATTTCCGCATCGATACGGGCCTGGACGCCAGCCAGCTTTTCAGCGGTCACGGCAGCGGCCTTGCTGCGCGCGTCTGCGATAAGGCCCTGCGCTTCGGCGCGGTTGGCGTTTTCGCGCGTGCGCCAGGAAGCCTCCTCGGCATCGGCCTGAGCGCGAGCGGCTTCGGCGGCCTTGAGGTCGGCGGCGATCTGGTTGTCACGGCTGGCGACGGTTTCCATCACCTTCGGAACCATGCCCCGCCCGACGACGAAGAAGGTGATCCCGAAGAAGACCAGCAGCCAGAAGATCTGGCTGGAGTAGAACTCGCCTAGCTGAGCAATCTGAGGCATGGGTGCAGCCCTGTCTCGAGGAAGCCGGAAAAACGTGTGCCGGCTTGATTCATAAAAACCGGACTGCTCCGGCCGCCTCACCAAAGGGTTCAGGCAGCCGGAGCGATCCGGTCAACGCGTGCGATCAGGCGAAGATCAGCAGCGCGGCAATGACGAACGAGAGCAGGCCCAGAAGCTCGGCACCGGCGAAGCCGATGAACAGGCGGCCCTGCTGGGCGTCAGCGGCGCCCGGGTTGCGCAGTGCGCCTTCGAGGAACTTGGCGAAAACGTTGCCCACGCCGATCGAAGCGAGGCCAGCGCCGATCGCGGCGAAACCAGCACCGAGCAGCTTTGCAGCTTCTGCGTCCATTTCAAAAACTCCCTTTGGTAAACCTGAGTGGCGGTAAAATCAGTGAAGGTTCTCGGCGTCGTTTAGATAGACGCAGGTGAGAAGAGCGAAAACGTAAGCCTGAATACCGGCGACGAGCAGTTCCAGCGCACAGATGCCGACCATCAGCAGGAAGCTGGGAAGACCGGCAATCAGGAACAGCGCGGGACCGGCATTGCCGCCCGAGATCACGAAGCTCGAAAGCACTTCAAGAAGAACGTGGCCGGCCATCATCGCGACGAAGAGACGCAGACCGAGGCTGAACGGGCGCACCAGGAACGAGATCAGTTCGACCACGAAGATGATCGGGATCATCGGAACCGGCGTACCGTGCGGCACGAACAGAGAGAAGAAGTGCAGCTTGTGCTTCGCGAAGCCGACGATCAGGACGATCGAGAACGAGAGAACCGCCAGAACACCCGTAGCCGAGAAGTGGCTGGTGAAGGTGAACGGGTGAACGCCCACGACGCCCAGAGGCATCAGGCCGAGGAAGTTCGCGAAGAGAATGAACATGAAGAGCGAGAAGATGTACGGAACATACTTCTTGCCGTTCTTGCCGACGTTCGCGGCAAGCATACCGTCGATGAAACCGGTGAAGGTTTCCACCGCCATCTGCCAACGGCCGGGAACAACCTGACGCTTCATACCGCCAGCGACAAACACGATCAGTGCGATGGTGGCGACAGCCATCCACAGCGCACTGTTGGTGAAAGCGATGTTGTAACCGGCAATGTTCCAGTCCGCGCCCGCCAGCTTCTCGAGCTGGAACTGGTGCATCGGATCGACCTTCGCTTCGGCTGCCACGCGATTACCCCTGTCGCCAATTGAACCAAGCCGCCCCACCCGATCCATGTCACTCGGGGCGGTGGTTCGAAATCCGTATTATGTTCCTGAAGGCGATACCTATTCCAACGAACAGCATCACCATCAGACCCCAGGGCGACGTCCCGGCGAAATGGTCGATCAACCACCCGAGGAACAGACCGCCCGCAAGACCTCCCAGCAGCTCCGAAAGAACGCGGTTCCCCATGCGATAGCTCGCATCGGTTTCCGCGCCGGCCTTCGGTCGGTTGCGTTCCTCTTCCCGCTCGCGAAGGGCCTTCAGCCGTTCGTCAAGCGAATCGATGCGCGCATCCTCGCCAACAGGATCTTGGGCAGGTTGCTCGTCGGTCATGTCACGTCCTCTCTCGATGACAGGAACGGTACACAAAACGACGGCTGCCCGCCAAGAGCGCCGCCCCCTTAGGGTGGGGCTTATCCCGAGTCAACCGGCGCGGCAGCCGCAGCGGTTGCGTTCTTGACGGATGAACAGGCGCGTGACGGCACGTCGGCCCTGAGAGATCCGCCAAAGCACCGATACCGCAACGGCGATACGCCGCTTTGGTGGCAGGAGAAAGGCCGGAGAGCGTATCCGCCTCCGGCCTCAACATGATTCGCAATGTGCCTGTTTCCGCCGGCCGGAGGACGGCAAAAACGCGTGCCCTTCTCGCAGCGTGAGCAGCGGTCAGGGGCAGCGGGGATCCAGCTCCGGCGCACCGCTGCCGCGCGTCTTCCACGACCCGTCGAGCCCCTGGTACTTCTCACCGGGCTTGGTGTCGCGGATCAGCTTGCAGCCTGTCGTGAAGGCGTATTCCTCGATCGTGCTCTTGCCGGTCGCGGCCGTCGTGTAGACAGAGCGGCGCTTGTTGTTGATGTCGCGCACCATCGCACTGATTGCCGCGCCCTGGCTGCCGACGACCCCGAGGTAGCCGTCCCGCTGCTCGCCCACCTGGCCAGCTGCGCGCGCAGCAGCGTATTCGGGTGAGCGCTGGGCATGAGCCACCGATATCCCGGTGATCATGAGGATGGCGGCGGCGAAGGCGGCACCGAAATAGCGAACTTTCGTCATCAGAAAATGCCCTCGTTCTGCTCGACCGTCTTGGCCGCGTCGGCGGCGAGACGATAGACCACTTCCTGCCGGATGTTGATGTTCAATTCGATCACGATAGGCTTATCGGGAGCCGCAACCTGGATGCACCCTCCCATGCCTGCCGCGACCACGATCATCGTTGCGGCCGTAAGTGCGGCGCGGGCGGCGCGCCTGCCGGACCGTGTGCTTGCGTGCTGCTGATTGTAATACCCGTCGTTCATCGCCGGGCATTTTGCAGCCGAAAGCCTTGGGGTCAATTCGGGGGACGTCATGGCGTTTTCTCGCTGACTGGAGGCTGAATAGCGGCAGATGGCGGCGGCGGTGGATTGACGGTGGCATCCGGCGCTGTCGCCGAACGGGTTCCGTCCTGGGTCAGCAGCCCCAGCTCGCGAGGATCCCGCACGTAATTCGGATCGTAGAGCGAGCGCATGGACCCGAACAGGCTGAAGAAGGGCGCTCTTATGTTGACGATGAACCGGATCGGCAGCTTCGCGACCTGCTTCGTCAGGAAGTTCTTTTTCGCCCCTGCTCCCTGGCTCAGGCCGTCGAAGCTGATGCGCGTGAGGATCTCGCCGGACAGCGAGCCGCCAAGGCCGATCTCCATGTCTTTGTAATTGACGGACTTCAGGGCGTCGAACGCGAAATTGCCCATCGCGGACAAGTCCTTGTACGTCAGCGCCCCGATGTAGGAGAGGTGCCCGCCCGGAGCGCGCGATCGTAGATAGCCGTCTTCGATGCGCCCGCCGTTCTGGTCGAAGATCAGCGGCAATTCGCCGTCGAACACGCCGCTGGCGTTGATGTTCGTGAGTTCGAGATGCTGGACGAAGTCCCCTGCGTCCAAACCCGATACACGGAGCGTATAGCGGCGGGTCTCCGCCACCCCAATCTGCATCTTCGCCGGATCCAGCGTGAGCGTCCCGCTCATGAACGGCCACTGGCCGCCGTTGACGATGAGGTTGTACCCCGGCCGCAACTCAAACGACAGCGTGCCGTCCTTCACCTCGACACCAGGATTCATCGACGCGATGCGGATGGTCTGGCGGGGCGCGGTCACCATGCCGAGGAGATCGGTGAACACCACTTCGCCCGAAAGGCCGCGCACGGGGCCGAGCGCCGCGGCGAAGTCGACGCCATCCGTGGCGAAACGGCCACGGCTGGTAACGCGCGCGGCGTTCCAGTCTATCCGGCCCGAGCCACGCACGATCCCCTGGAGGTCCGAAACAACGCCGAGCGCGAGACGCGAGAGGGCATCGGGCTGGAGGTCCTTGTCGAAAACCGCCCCGTTCACGGCGAGGTCGGCATGACCGCTGGCGTTCGACAGGTCATGAACAATGTCCGCGCGCACCACACCGCGGTCGCTCTGCGGTTCGCGCAGCAGGGCCTTGGCCGTGATGCGGTTCCCCGCCAGCCGCAGCGTGGCGCCCCGTGCGACCATCGGCTGGAATCGCGCCATTGGCTGGCGATCGACGAGGGTGAACGACGCATCGTCGATAGCGACGATCCCGCCTGCGTAGCTCCAGTTACCTGCCGCCTGCCGCATGTCCAGAGGAACGGCGGCAAGGCGGATGTCCGCTTCCTCGAACGTACCCGAGACGTCCTTCCCAAGAGCGGCGTCGATGCGGCTTATCGCGAAACGCGATGCCGTGCTTTCCGGCCCAAGCGCCACGTCGACAGCGCGTGCGGTGACAACACCCGCCCTGCCGCCGCCGGCCGCCAGTCCGATCGGTCCGCTGGCGATCCGTATCGGCGTTTCTCCCAGGCGCCCCGAAAGGTTGAGGGAGCTTGCCCCCGCAGCCAGCCGGAGATTGTCCGGTTGCCCCTGCACGATGGCACCTCCGCGCGCGGGGCAAAGCGTCAACGTCCGCCTGTCGAGCGCAAGGTCAGCGACTTGCAGCGCGTCGAAGGCAACCCTGGTGCAACCACGCCAGAGCGCGAACCGGCCAGTGCTGTCGCGGCGACCGTCCAGCGGCAGCAGGAGGTTGCGCGCCTTGCCGCCTGGCAGATCGCCGCTCATGAGGATTTGCCCCGCAAAGGACAGCGCTCCGTCCCGGTCCTGTTTCACGGCAAGACGGGGTATGCCGATCATGGCGGAACCGGCGCGGTAATCCGGCATGGAGCCGCGCAGGGCGAAGCGTCCGTGACCGTCCGTCTCTACGCGCCCCCACACCTGGGGCAGTCCCTTGCCGCCGGTGCTGAAGTTGCCGGTCAGGCGCGGCGGCGCGCCCTCGCCGCCTTCGGGCAGAAGCGCCTGGACGCGGGAAAGTGCGACGAGCGATGCACCGCTACGGCCACGCAGCGCGCCGCGTGTGACGACGAGGCTGAGACCGTCCGCGCTCCTGCGGGCGATGAGGTTTGCGTCAAGCGTGCTGCCGGGCATCTCTTGGGCAAGGCCGCTGCGCACCTGCGCCGCCAGCGGCGCGAGCAGCGTACCCTCGCCCGTGCGCTGCGCCGACACAAGCGCCCGATCGACGCTGGCGCCGATCCTCAGGTCGCGGCCGGTAAGATCGCCTTCGACATCGAAGCGAGAAAAGCCATTCGCGGACCGGGCACGACCTTCGAAAGCCACGGCGGCGAGGCGCGCCTGCGGCGTATCAAGGCCCTTGCCTTCGATCCGATAGGTGGCACGCAGGGATTCTTCCCGGTAGCTGAACCGACCTGTACCTGACAGGGCGGTAAGCGATTGAGCACCATAGCGCGACGCGCCAGCCGATACGCCCAGCTTGCCCTCCGCACCGTCGAGAGCCTCGTCCAGGGTAATGTCGACTTGCGCGGCTACGCGTGAAGCCCGAGCATCCTCCTGCTGGCAGCCGAGGCTTTCCAGCCGTACCGGGCCGGTGAAACGCGGTCTTGCGGCGGTCACGGCCAGCTTCCCATAAAGCGTGGCGCGTCCCGTGCGGCAACCACTCACATGCGAGGCCGGTGATATGGCCGCAATCTCGCCGGAGAAGCCACCGCGCAGCGCACCCTCGCCCGCGAGCTTCACGCCCAGGCGGCCGAGATCGCTCTCAATCAGCGCCCGCCCGTCGACGAGTTTGATGTCGAGGTCCGGAATCTCGAACGGGCCGTCCTTGCCCGTGAACAGCGCCTTGTCGAGCGCGCCAAAGCTGACCCGTCCAGCCCTGTAGCTTCCGTAGAGTCGCGGCTCGATGACCGTGATGCGGCCAATGCCGGGCAGTCCCCAGGCGAGCCTGGTGGACACCCGCAATTCCTTCACCGTCAGATCGGGCCGCTGCGGATCTCCTACCACAAGATTGCGGATCACTTGTTCCGAAGGGCTGATTCGCACGATCTCGTAGCGGGCGGGCAGTCCAAGCGCCTCAAGTTCGCCACCGATCAGGTTGTTTGCGATGTCCTCCCGCGCAAGCCACGTCGCTCCGAGCGCGGCGACCAGCAAGCCTCCGACCACAAGCGCCGGTGTGCGCCAGCGCCGTTTGCGCGACGGAGCTTGCGGACTTTCCATCCAATTACTGGCGGGGAACTGGTCGTGATCCTGCGACATCCGATCGTTCACTTGCGCCCGGTGCGCGAGAAAGGCAATTGTTTGTACGCAGCATGACCGGACAACCACCCCTCTTTGACGACAGCCTCGCGCCTGCGACGGCAGAGGCCGACGATGCCGGGAACGATCCGAGCGGCCATCGGGAAAGGCTGCGCAAGCGATTGCTCAATGGTGGGGCGGAAGCGCTGGCTGACCATGAGGTCATTGAACTCCTTCTGATGCAGGCCGTCCGGCGGCGAGACATGAAACCCCTGGCACGAACTTTGATCCAGCGGTTCGGTTCACTCGCCGGTGTGCTTCAGGCTGACCCGCGGACACTGGCCGGTCACCCCGGGATGGGCGAGGCCACGACTGCCGCCCTTCGCGTGGTGACGGTGGCCGCCACTCGAATGGCACGACAGAAAGTGCGCGAAGCGCCCGTGCTAAGTTCCTGGAATGCCTTGATCGACTACCTGACGATCGACATGGCCCATCTTACCGTCGAGCGTGTCCGGGTTCTTTATCTGAACACCCGCAACATGCTCATCCTCGACGATCTGGTCGGCGAAGGCTCCATAGACGAAGCTGCCATTCACCCGCGGGAGGTGATCCGGCGCGCCCTCGACCTCGGCGCCACGGCCGTGATCCTGGTGCACAACCATCCATCCGGCTCGCCGCAGCCCAGCCGCGCGGACATCGACATCACCAACCGCATAGCCGAAGCGGGCCGCCTGCTTGGCGTCGCCGTGCACGATCATGTCATCATCGGACGCGAAGGGCATGTCTCGCTGCGCGCGAAGGGACTGATCTGAACCATGTGCGTGGCCGCCGTCGCCTGGGATGCCCATCCCGACTGGCTTCTCGTCTGCGCGGGGAACCGTGACGAATACCACGCCCGCCCTGCAGCGCCGCTGTCGCGCTGGCCCAACGGCATCATCGCAGGCACGGACCTCACCGGAGGCGGCACATGGCTGGGCGTAACCGGGACCGGGCGCATGACGCTGGTCACCAACTACCGCACGCCTGAAGGTGCGCAGCCGGGACGGCCCTCACGGGGCAGGCTTGTGACCGACCTGCTCTCCAACGGTCTGGCACATCAGGATCGCACCGGCGCGATGGCCGAGATGAACGCGTTCAACCTCATCCTCGTGGAAAAGGGACAGGCGCTGTTTGTGACCAACCATCCCGTGGTCGAGACGCGCCCCCTGATGCGCGGGATACATGGCCTGTCGAACGGCGGCTTCGATATCCCATGGCCCAAGACCTTGCTGGTGAACAGTGCGGTGGCCAGCTGGCTGGCCGCAGGCGACAGGGACACCGCCCCGCTCTTCGCGGCGCTGCGCGATAAGACCGTGCCGTCGCTCGCCACCCTCGAGCAGCCCGAAACCCGTTTCGCTCCCGTCTTCATCCGCGACAGTCTCTATGGCACTCGCTGCAGCACGGTCGTCGCCGTGAATCGCCAAGGGCATGGCACGATCGAGGAGTGCCGGTTCGACAGCGAAGGCCATCCTTGCGGACAGACGCGAATCGCCTTCACATGGCCGGTCTAGGCCTGCATCAGGCCGCGATGAGCTGGTTGCGGCCGCTGCGCTTTGCCTCGTAAAGCGCCTGGTCTGCTCGGTTGAGGAGTTCGACGCCGCTCTGCCCCGGCATCCTGTGAACAAGCCCGCAACTGATGCGAGCCTCCGCCAGCCCGCCGGTCGGCAGTTCGACCGGAGCCGCCGAAACGCTCTCCACGAGCCTCCGACAAACCTCGAGGGCGGCGGCCGCATCGAGCGAAAGGAGCAGCACCACGAATTCGTCGCCCCCCAGCCGGGCGACGAGATCGCCCGGGCGCAGCGCGTGCGAGAAGCGGCGCGCGAGCTCCACCAGCACCGCGTCCCCGGCAAGGTGGCCAAGTTCGTCGTTCAGCACCTTGAAGCGATCCACGTCGATAAAGGCCACGCTGAGGGGACCATCGGTCGCCAGCGCGGTTTCGAAGCGGTGCAGGAAACCTGCCCGGTTCGGCAGCCCGGTGAGATAGTCCGTCTCCGCACGCCGCGCGAGTTCCCCTTCGCGAGCCTTGCGAGCGGATACGTCCATAAGGGTGGCCACGGAGCCGGAGATCGCGCCATCCTGGTCGTGCTCGACCCGGAAGATCGCCTCGACCCACCGGCCGCCCGGCCGTTCGATCTCAGTCGTCACCGCCTTGCGCCCGTCGGCATCCTCACGGCAGACCTGCAGGTGCGCGGCGAAGAGCGGCTCGCCGAGGGACGGCGCCAGCTCGCCCATATGGCTTCCCAGAAGCCGCTCCACGCTTTCTCCCAGCAGCGCCGCCGCGTCGCCCACGGCGCGGGTGCATACCCCTTCCCTGTCGAAGCGCAGAAGCACGATGGCAGAGCGACCGGCCAGCAGCATAAGGGCGTGCTCGCTTTCACGAAAGCGCTCGATGAGATCCCGCCGCGCGGCAAGGGCGGCAGACACCGGCATCATCAGGGCCAGCACGATCGCCAGGAAAAACTGCAGGAAGGCGAGTTGCCCTCCCATGTCGCGTCCGGAGAGACTGACAGGCCCACGCCCCGCCAGCGTCGCCAGAACGCCGATGGTGGCGAGCAGGACCATGGCGACGCTGACGCCGCGCCAGCCGGTACGGAACGCCACCAGCATCAGGGGCACCAGCGTCAGGAACAGCAGCGGATGGCTGTTCTGGGAGAAAACCGCAAGGCACACCACCAGCATGGTGCCATGAAGCAATGCTCCGTCGCGCCGTTCACTTCCGGTGGCCGTCCGCAGGCTCTCCAGATAGTCACCGCTGAAGAGGCGGTAGAAGAATGGCGTGAAGATCAGCAGGCCCAGCGAATCGACGGTGAACTTCGTCAGCAGGGATGCACCGATGGGCGATCCCAGCGTCGCCATAGCGACGATAGCCTTGAGGAAGCCGCCACACGCCGGAGCGACGAAGCCGGCCGCGACGACAAACCGCACCACGGATTGGTCGCGGTGCAACAGCCTGCCCTGCGGATCCATGGCCCCACGCAGGAGGCTGGCCGCCACAAACGCCTCGATCATGTTGCTGATGCCAAAGGCGGTCGAACTCAGGACGACGCCTCGAATCAGGATGCCCCCGGCCGTGATGCCGATGAACCCGGCCAAGAGGAAACGCGGCCACTGACGGCGCGGGGCAATGAGGATTTGTGCCAGAACAACTGCGTTGACCGGCCAGACGGAGGCCAGATTCTCGTCAAAACTGAGGTACTTGATCATCGTTGCTGAGAGCACGAAGCAAAGCAGCGCCGTCAGCACGGGGCGTGCGATGATCCGAACTGCATGCATCTCTACGTCGCTCTCCAAAGCCGGGGCAGTCGAGCCCCGCCCGCTTTGCTTGTGCAAGCGATTGAACGCTCAACAGTTAAAAAGTCTACACGTTGCAACGGCAAAGCGCATCGGCAGTGACCCGGGGCCGGCATCGCCACAGCGTGCCGGTCCGGTTTTCCACGCTCGTCCCTACCCTGCGCAGCTCCGTCCTGCGCCCTTGCCTTTCCGGCCCGCGCCGCCTAGCGGCCCCGTGAATTGGCCGAAATTACCTGCGTCAGCCCAAGGAGTCGAACATGGTCCCCCGCTACGCCCGCCCCGCGATGACCGCGATCTGGGAACCCGAAGCGCGTTATCGCATCTGGTTCGAGATCGAAGCGCACGCCGCCGTGAAGATGGGGGAAATGGGCACGGTGCCCGCATCCGCCGGACAGGCCCTGTGGGACTGGTGGGCGACCAACCCGAAGATCGACGTCGCCGCGATCGACGCGATCGAGGCCGTCACCAAGCACGATGTCATCGCCTTCCTGGACTGGGTCGCGCAGCAGGTCGGCCCCGAAGCACGTTTCATGCACCAGGGGATGACCAGCTCCGACGTGCTGGACACCACGCTCAACGTCCAGCTCGCGAAGGCGGCCGACATCCTGCTGGAGGATCTCGACGCCCTCTTGGCGGCGATCAAGCGCCGCGCGGAAGAGCACAAGTACACGCCGACCATCGGCCGCAGCCACGGCATTCACGCCGAGCCGGTCACCTTCGGCCTGAAGCTCGCCGAAGCCTACGCCGAGTTCAGCCGCTGCAGAAAGCGCCTGATTGCCGCGCGCGAAGAGATCGCCACTTGTGCGATTTCCGGCGCTGTGGGCACTTTCGCCAACGTGGACCCGGCGGTCGAGCAATACGTCGCCGACAAACTGGGGCTCGCTGTCGAGCCCGTCTCCACCCAGGTCATCCCGCGTGACCGCCACGCGATGTTCTTCGCCGTGCTGGGTGTGATCGCCAGCTCGATCGAACGGCTCGCCGTTGAAGTGCGCCATCTGCAGCGCACCGAAGTCCTCGAAGCCGAAGAATACTTCTCGCCCGGCCAGAAGGGTTCGTCGGCGATGCCGCACAAGCGCAACCCCGTCCTCACTGAGAACCTCACCGGGCTTGCCCGTGTGGTGCGTTCGGCGGTGGTGCCGGCGATGGAGAATGTGGCGCTCTGGCATGAGCGCGACATCTCGCACTCGTCGGTGGAGCGGTTCATCGGCCCCGACGCGACGATCACTCTCGATTTTGCCCTCGGCCGCCTCACCGGCGTCATCGACAAGCTGCTCATCTACCCCGAGCGCATGCAGAAGAACCTGGATCGCATGGGCGGCCTCGTCCACTCGCAGCGCGTCCTGCTCGCGCTGACGCAGGCGGGCCTTACGCGCGATGAAAGCTACCGCCTCGTTCAGCGCAATGCGATGAAGGTGTGGGAATCAGACGGTCAGCTTTCGCTGCTCGAACTGCTCAAGGCGGACCCTGAAGTCGCCGCCGCGCTTCCGGCCGAAGTGATTGAGGAGAAGTTCAACCTCGACTACCACTTCAAGCACGTCGACACGATCTTCGCGCGCGTCTTCGGCTGATATCACTGGCTCCTGTGACGGGACGGCGGGCATCGAACCGACGCTCCGTCGCAGGAACGGCGGGGAACCACTCCTTGAACGAAAGGAGCGGCGTGCCTGGCGCACGCCCTCCTCTCCCCGTCGCGGGCGAGGGCTTCCCTTGCGGAATATTCAAGCCTAGCATCCCGTGAGACGGGCGGGAAACAGGAGGAACAATGCAGGTGATACGCACAATCGCGTGGATCGTGCTCACGGCCTTGTTGGTCGCTTTCATCGCGATGAACTGGACCAAAGTGCCGGTGAACTTCTGGCCGATGCAGGACGGAAACTACATCCACTTCGAATGGCCCGTGGGGGTACTTGCCCTGCTTTTCTTCGGGCTGGGCATGCTGCCGGTGTGGCTTTACCTGCGCGCCGTGCGCTGGAAGCTGAACCGCCGCATCGCCAGCCTTGAAAATTCCCTGCGGGCGACTTCGGCACCTTCCCTGACCAGCAGCCAGGCCGTATCCGCAGCGCCGCTCGAAGCGGCACCCATCGCAGAATCATCGTCGGAACCCGAGAAACCATGAACCACAATCCCGTCTATCTCGCCCTCGACCTTCCCCGCCTGGACGCCGCCGAGGCTCTGGCGCGAAAGGTTGCGGGCCATATCGGCGGGATCAAGCTGGGATTGGAGTTCTTCTGCGCCCACGGGCACCATGGCGTGCATGAACTCCATAAGGTCGGGCTGCCGATCTTCCTCGACCTCAAGCTCCATGACATACCGAACACGGTAGCCGGTGCGATGCAGGCAATCCACGTGCTTCGCCCGTCGATTGTCACTGTCCATGCCGCCGGCGGGCGGGCGATGATGGAAGATGCCAAGGCCGCTGCCGGGGAAAACTGCAAGGTCGTCGCAGTGACCGTTCTCACCAGCCTCGACGGCGAGGATCTCAGCGCCATCGGCGTCGATGCCAATCCCTACGATCAGGCCCTGCGCCTTGCCGACCTCGCGCACTCGGCAGGGCTGGACGGCATCGTCTGCTCCGGCCACGAAGTCGAGGCGGTCCACAAGCAGTGGAAGAACGGGTATTTCGTCGTCCCCGGCCTTCGCCCCTCGGACGGCAAGTCGGGCGACCAGAAGCGCACTGTCACGCCGCGTCAGGCCCGGGATGCCGGGGCAAGCGTTCTGGTGATCGGACGGCCGATCAGCCGCGCGGAAGATCCGCTCGCCGCCGCCCGCGCCATCGAAGCGACACTCTGAGAGAATAGCCGACGGATGCCTTCCGGAGCGTTCGTCGCACCGGCGCCACGTCACGCCGTTCACACGGCGGCAACCCGCGCGCGTCCAGACCGTTGCTCCCCTGGTCCAACTTCGGGAGAGCACTTTCTTATGACACGCCTGAGCCTGCTTGCCGCCACTGCCCTCGGAATGCTCGCGGCGGCACCCGCCCCCGCGCTCGCGCAGCAAGGCCCCCTGCCCTCTATCACGGCAGGCCACACCCTGCTCACCATCAATGCCAAGGGGTCTTCCACCCGCGAACCGGACCTTGCGAGCTACAACGCCGGCGTAACGACGCAGGGCTCCACCGCCAGCGCGGCGCTGACGGCCAATTCGGAGCAGATGACGAAGGTGATGGCCGCTTTGAAGCGCGCAGGCATCGCGGACAAGGACGTGCAGACGAGCAACCTCAACGTCAGCCCGATCTACGCCCAGCCCAAGCGCCTGCCCGACGGTTCGTACGAGGACAACGGCCAGCAGCGGATCGTTGGATATCAGGCGAACAATTCGGTCACGGTTCGCCAGCGCAAGCTCGGCGATATGGGCAAGGTGATCGATGCGCTTGTCACGGCGGGCGCCAACCAGGTGAACGGGCCCGACTTCATGCTGTCCGAGCCAGAGGCTGCCATGGACGAGGCACGCATGGAAGCCATGAAGATCGCCCGCAGCCGCGCGGAGCTTTACGCCCGGGCGGCGGGCCTGCGCGTGGCTCGGATCGTCTCGGTCAGCGAAAACGGCGGCTATGCGCCCCAACCTGTCATGTACGTTCGCAAGGAAGCACGGGATTCGATGGCCTCTGCGCCCGCACCGGTCGCGGCGGGAGAGCTGGAAATGACGGTCAACGTCAACGTGCAGTTCGAACTGGCGCCCTGAGCACTCCTCCGCAGGAGCCAAAGTGAGCAACCGGCGGGCACGCGCCGGCCGGTTGCCCGACCCCTGCGAAATCCCTGCGCGGCCGATCACGTCTCGCCATTGCCGGAGCCGTCAGGGGCATTAGATAGCGCCTTGTCGATTCTCCCCGGGCCCGCACCTGCGCGGGTCGAAGCTTGAGCGAGACCATGCCAACAGCGGCCATCAAGATCTGCGGCATCAGCACCGGCGATTCGCTGGATGCGGCTATTCGCGCCCGCGCCGATCATGCCGGCTTCGTCTTCTTTCCCAAGAGCCCACGCGCCGTCACCCCGGCCGAGGCGATGGCGCTTTCCGCTCGGGCCGAGGGCCGCATCGGCCGTGTGGGTCTCTTCGTGGACGCGGACGATACCCTGATCGGGGAGGCCGTCGGTGCCGCCCGTCTGGATGCGCTGCAGCTTCACGGGAGCGAGACACCAGAGCGCGCCGCACAGTTGCGGTCGCGCTTTGGAATACCTGTCTGGAAGGCTCTTTCCGTCGCCAGCGCGCAGGACGTGGCGAAGGCGGCAGGCTATGCGGGCGCGGTTGATCTTGTGCTGTTCGATGCGAAGACGCCGGGCGGCGCCCTGCCCGGTGGAATGGGCCTGAGCTTCGACTGGGATCTGGTCGCGCACTGGAAGGGGCCGGTCGCCTGGGGCCTCGCAGGCGGCCTTGCGCCGAACAACGTCGCCGAAGCCGTGCGTCTCACAGGCACGCCGCTGGTGGATACGTCCTCGGGCGTGGAAAGCGCCCCGGGCATCAAGGATGCAGGGCGGATCGCGGCCTTCTGTTCGGCCGTGCGCTCGGCGGCGTGAAGAAGCGGACCGCATGAAGAAAGGGCGGCCCTTTCGGACCGCCCTTCCTGGCTTACACTGCTTTCGCAGCGATCAGATCTGAAGGATCAGAACTTGACGCCCACGCCCACGAGGCCACGGTCGGCGTCGGGAGTGTTGTCGCCGATAAGCAGGTGCTGGTACTCAGCCTTCAGGTAGTAGCGGGTGCCGATGTCCTGCTGAACGCCGCCGCCAACGCCAACGGCGCTGTTGCAGTACTTGCAGTTCTTCGACTGCCAGTCTGCCAGGGCATAGACCTTAGTGCCCGGAGCAGCGACGACACCGATGCGGCCGCCCACGCCCCACGAAACGCGGGTGTCGTCCGTCAGGATCTTGTCAGCCGAACCCTGGATGCCGATGAAGGCGGTCTCGCCGAGGTCGTAGTCGTAGCCCGCTGCGACGCCGAGCGTTGCTTCGCTGTTGCTGCCGTCCCAGATCACGCCGCCGCGTGCTTCGACGCGCGCTTCATTAGCCAGGGCGGGGGTGGCAGCAGCCACGGCAACAACCGCAGCGAGCGAAACAAGTGCAATACGCATATTATGTACTCCAATAATCTCCCGGCCCTCACCGGGAGGCGGCCCGCTGAGCCTTGTTTCCTTGCGGCCAGATGAACGGAAATTTCTTCAAACCCTCATAAGTGGCAGAAAAGTCCGGTTCCCGGGTACAATGTTGCTTTTACAGCAGATTGCTTGCGTTTTTCGCACTTGAAGGAGGTACCGGGTGTGCCCACGCGAGCATGTGCAGACGCCGCGCATGCCCCGGTGCTTTGCTCCCTCGCCTTCATGCCGTCTGGACAAGATTACGGCCCTCTGCCATCGCCCGGCGCATGACTGCTCAACCGCCCGTGAATTCGCTGCGTTCCTACCCTGACGCGACCGGTCACTTCGGTCAGTTCGGCGGGCGCTACGTCGCTGAGACGCTGATGCCTCTCATCCTGGACCTGGAAAAGGAATACCGCGCCGCAAAGCAGGATCCGGCGTTCCAGGCGCAGTTCGACGATCTGCTCAAGACCTTCGTGGGACGGCCGAGCCCGCTGTACCCGGCCCCGCGCATCACCGAGCATTTCCGCGGCCTCGCCCCCGAGGGCAAAGGGCCGAAGATCTACTTCAAGCGGGAAGACCTGAATCACACGGGTGCCCACAAGATCAACAACTGCGTGGGCCAGATCCTGCTGGCCATCCGCATGGGCAAGACACGCATTATCGCCGAAACCGGAGCAGGCCAGCATGGCGTGGCGACCGCAACCGTTGCCGCGCGCTTCGGCCTGCCCTGCACGATCTTCATGGGCGCCAAGGACGTCGAGCGCCAAGCGCCTAACGTGTTCCGCATGAAGCTGCTCGGTGCCGAAGTCCGTCCCGTCACCAGCGGTGCCGAAACCCTGAAGGACGCGATGAACGAGGCCCTGCGTCACTGGGTCGCCAACGTGCACGACACCTTCTACATCATCGGCACGGCGGCCGGACCGCACCCCTATCCGGAACTCGTCCGCGACTTCCAGAGCGTCATCGGCAATGAAACGCGCGAGCAGATGCTGGAGGCCGAGGGTCGCCTGCCCGACATGCTCGTGGCGGCGGTCGGCGGCGGATCGAACGCGATCGGCATGTTCCACCCCTTCCTCGACGATCCGGACGTGGCAATGGTCGGTATCGAAGCGGGTGGGCACGGGATCGAGAGCGGCCAACATGCCGCTTCGCTGACGGGCGGTCGACCGGGCATCCTCCATGGCAACAAGACCTACCTGCTGCAGGACGAGGACGGGCAGATCACCGAGGCCCATTCCATCAGCGCAGGCCTGGACTATCCCGGCCTTGGCCCCGAGCATTCCTGGCTGCACGAAACCGGACGCGTGCGCTACGTTCCGATCACGGATAACCAGGCGCTTGAGGCTTTCCAGCTCTGCTGCGCGCTCGAAGGCATCATCCCCGCGCTTGAGAGCGCGCACGCCCTCGCCGCCCTGCCGCAGCTCACGGCGGAACTCGACAAGGACAGGATCCTCGTCGTCAACGTGTCAGGACGCGGCGACAAGGACATCTTCACCGTCGCCGAGGCGCTGGGAGTGAAGCTTTGAGGAAGGGTGGGTGGCAGCGGTCGCTGATCGACGCCACCGTGCTCTGGATGGCCGTGTTCCCGGCGATCAAGGTTCTTGCGGATCTCGTCAGAGCACGATCTGTCGACCTTTCAGGCGCGGGCTATTTCTGGGCCTTCGCCTTCCGGGGCAGTTGGACCGACATCGGCATCAGCCTCGCCTATCTTGCCATCTACGTCGGCCTGACCGCTGCCGTTCTTCGTTATTCCGGAAAGACGCTGTTCTCCTGATGACCCGCTTCGAAACCGCTTTCGCCAAAGGCCCCGCGCTCGTCTGCTTCATCACCGGAGGCGATGGCGACACCGCAGCCAACCTCGATGCCCTCGTCGCCGGTGGCGCGGACGTGATCGAACTGGGCATGCCCTTCACGGATCCGATGGCGGACGGCCCCGCCATTCAGGAAGCGAACCTGCGCAGCCTCGCCAAGGGCACGACCACGGCGGACATCTTCCGCCTCGCAAGCGACTTCCGCAGCCGCCATCCCAACGTGCCGCTGGTCCTCATGGGCTATGCCAACCCCATGACTGTACGCGGGCCGGAGTGGTTCGCACGGGAATGCGCAAAAGCGGGCGTGGACGGCGTCATCTGCGTCGACATCCCCAGCGAGGAAGATGCCTCCCTCGGCCCGGCGCTGCGCGCGCAAGGCGTTTCGCTGATCCGCCTCGCCACACCGACGACGGACGCCAATCGCCTGCCCAAAGTTCTCGAGGGGTCCTCCGGCTTCCTCTACTACGTCTCGGTCGCCGGCATCACGGGCATGCAGCAGGCGGCACAAGGCGCCATCGAAGAGGCCGTGGCGCGTCTCAAGGCGTCGGCGGACATTCCGATTGCCGTGGGCTTCGGCGTGCGCACGCCCGATCAGGCTGCGGCCATCGCCCGTGTGGCGGATGGCGTCGTCGTCGGCTCCGCCTTTGTGGACATCATCAAGCAGCACGGCGACGCAGCGCCCGCTGCTCTGCAGGACTACACCGCCGCCCTGGCGCAGGCTGTTCACGCGGCCCGCTGACGATGCGTGACTTCGCCGTGTCCGACGCGCCCGCAGTCCAGGCGCAGCTGGACAGGCTCGCCGCGCTTTCGCTGCCGCAGGGGCGGATCGGGCTTGACGCCATCCGCCTCCTGCTGGCGCGGCTGGGCGATCCGCACCTTGCCATCCCACCGGCGTTCCACGTGGCCGGTACCAATGGCAAAGGATCGACCTGCGCCTTCCTGCGCTCCATCCTCGAAGCGCAGGGCTACACGGTCCACGCGATCACGAGCCCGCATCTCGTCCGTTACAACGAGCGCATCCGCATTGCAGGCGAACTCATCGGAGATGACGAACTGGCGAGCCTCCTTGGCGAAGTGCTTGATGCCGCCGGGGGGCTTGAGGTCAGCTTCTTCGAGACCACGATCGCCGCCAGCTTTCTTGCCTTCGCACGCCACCGGGCAGACGCCTGCGTGATTGAAGTGGGCCTAGGGGGCCGGTTCGACGCCACCAACGTCCTTCCGGCGCCGCTGGTCTGCGGCATGGCGACGCTCGGCATCGATCATGAGCGGTTCCTCCTCGCTCCCGAGGAAGACACGCCTGCCGAACCGCTGACGCGCATCGCCTTTGAAAAAGCGGGCATCCGCCGTTCTCACGTACCGCTGGTGACGCAGGCCTACACGCCGGAGGTCGCCGCCTTCCTGCAATCGCTCGCCGCGTCCGAGGACGTGCCGCTCTTCGCGCGGGGCGAGACGTGGAAGGCGCAGGCAACAAGCGATGCGCTCTGGTTCGAAGACCGCGACGGATCGCTCACGCTGCCCCTGCCGCAGATGCCGGGCGCACACCAGGCCGACAACGCTACCTTGGCCGTGGCGATGCTGCGGCGGCAGGACACTCTGCGGATCGACGCGGCGGCTTTCGCGGAGGGCATTCGCAATGCGCGCTGGCCGGCGCGAATGCAGCTTCTGAGTGACGGCCCCCTCACCGCGCTCGTCCCCGGCACCGCCGTCTGGCTCGACGGTGGGCACAACCGCGATGCCGGTCTGGCGCTGGAGGCGTTCCTGCGCGAGCGGGAGATCGCGCCTCATCTGATCCTCGGCATGATCGCGGGCAAGGACCCGGCCGCCCTGCTCGATCCACTGCACCGACTGGTGGAAAGCGTGACGATCGTACCGGTGCCCGGGCATGAATGCCACGCATCCGACGCGTTTGCGGACTGGCCGCTCGAAACATCGAGCGCGCCGGACGTGGAAACCGCGCTTCGCCGGCTTGAGACGCGCAACCCGCGATCGGTCCTGATCGCGGGCTCGCTTTATCTTGCCGGTGCCGTCCTGCGCGCCAATGGCGAGCTTCCGGTTTAAGCCGGCGGCTCGTCCGGCCCGACTTCTCCGGCAGTCCCCAACGCCTCGTCGACAAGACCGCTGCGGCTGAGCCACCAGAACAGCACGATGCCGGGAAGCGCGGCCACGGTAGTCAGCAGGTAGAAGTTGACGTACCCCATGGCATCGATCAGGGCGCCGGCCGTGGTCCCGGTGACGAGCCGCCCCACCACGCTCGCCCCGGCGGAGATCAGGGCGTACTGCGCGGCCGTGTAGCGCAGGTCGCACAAGGCGGAGAAGTAGGCGATGACCACCACCCCGCCGTAGCCCGAAGCGATGTTCTCGAACCCGATGGCGCCAGCCATGCCCCAGTTGCTGTGTCCCGCCGCCGCAAGCGCCGCGAAGCTCAGGTTTGAGACGCCCATCAGAACCAGCGAAAGGAGCACCGATCGCTTCAGGCCGAGGCGGGCATAAGCGACGCCACCAATGAACACACCGATCATGTAGGCCCAGAAGCCAAGGCCGATATCATAGATGGCAATCTCGTCGTTCGTGAATCCAAGGTCATCAAACAGGAGACGGAACGTGAGATTGGCAAGCGTGTCGCCGATCTTGTGTACAAGGATGAACAGCAGCACCAGGAACGCACCATGGCGCTGGAAGAATTCGCGGAACGGCCCCGCGATGGAGGACCATACCTCGGCCATCCCCTTCTTCTCGACCACGACCTTGCGCCGCTCCGGCTCACCCAGGATGAGCGCGGTCAGCACGGCAGGCAGCGCGAAGAGCGCGCAAGCAGCGTACCCGACACTCCAGCCAAAGCGGGCGGACAGGACAAGCGCCAGGGCGCCGGCTCCGGCAGAGCCGATCCGCCAGCCGTACTGGCTCATGCCCGATCCGGTGCCTAGCTGATACGGCTTCAGCGTCTCGATCCGATAGGCGTCGATCACGATGTCGAAGCTGGCGCCGGCCACGCCGACCAGCACCGCCGCCAGTACCGTAGCGCCCATATCCGACGACGGATCGACCAGCGCGAGGTTCAGCACGGCCGCCATCACGGCGAGGCCGCAGACCAGCATCCACGACACGCGCTGCCCCAGCCGGTGCAGGACCGGCAGGTGGACGCCGTCTATGATCCATGCCCAGAAGACTTTCAGATTGTAGACCAGGAACGCCAGGGTGAACGCCGTCACGGTCTTCTTGTCGATCCCGTCCTGCGCGAGCCGGGTCGTGAGCGTGGCGCCGATCATCGCATAAGGGAAGCCCGAGGACATCCCCAGCATGAAGGCTGCCAGCGATTCCCGCTCGAAATAGGGCTTGATGGAATTCCAGACGCTTCGACGCTCTGCACTGTTACTGGCGTCCACGCCGGTCTCCTTAAAGTCGGTTCGGGCCAACTTAGCGGGCACGGACGCGAAGGGAAGGCTGGATGAAGCGGCGATCAACAGGTATGGGCGATCGAATGTCCAAACCTCCCAGCAGATCTGGCGGCTCCGGCCGCGATGGCTTTTCCCGTGGCGGCCCGCGCGGCGGCAAAGGCGCTTCCGGCGGCGGCGCACCGCGTGGCGGCCGTGGCGAACGCGGCGCTTTCGGCAGCGCATCCCGCGACGGCGGACCACGCCGCGAGGATTCGGAACGGTCCAGGGCCGGCAGGGGCGAAGGCGGCGGACGCGGTTCGCGTGGTCCCGCCCGGCGCGAGGCCCCCCGTATCGGCAGCCGGGACGATTTTCGCGACGAGCTGCCCCGGCGTGGTCCGCGCGACGGCGGCACCCGTGACAGCTCTCGGGCCTCCGGGGCGCGCCATAAGGATGAGCGCGATGCTCGCCGGGCACCGGGCCGCAGCCCGGCCGCTCACTCCGAAGCGCCTCGCGGCGGTCCGCGCCGGGATGCACGGAGCAGCGGCTCCGACAGCTATCGCAGCGAAGGACGGAGCCGCGCGCCGGTTTCGGATCACCGTGGAGAGAGGACGGAGTTCCGCGCCGAACGTCGCCCGGGCACCTGGCAGGAATCCGGCCGCGACAGTTCGCGCGGCGGCCGGCAGCGCGATGGATACCGGGATGGCTCGCCGGGCGGCGCGCCCGCCGGCCCTCGTCCGCGCAGCCGCCCCGGACCTGCCCCTCGCGCCGCTGGCCCCACGCCCAAGGACCCCTCGCTTCCGGCCCGCGAAGGCGAACGCATTGCCAAGCTGCTCGCACGTGCAGGCATAGCCAGCCGCCGCGAAGTGGAGCGCATGATTGCGGAAGGCCGCGTGAAGCTGGGTGAAACGGTGATCGACACACCGGCTACCGTCCTCACCAGCCTTCAGGGCATCACGGTGGACGGCACCCCCGTCCGCGACCCGGAAAGCACGCGCCTCTTCCTGTTCCACAAGCCCGGCGGCCTTATCACCGCCGAGCGCGATCCTGCCGGGCGCCCGACGATCTACACCGCGTTGCGCAATGCCCTGCCGCCGGGCGCTGGCCGCGTAATGCCGATCGGCCGCCTCGACCTCAACACCGAAGGGTTGCTGCTGCTCACCAACGACGGCGAGTTCAAGCGCCAGCTCGAGTTGCCGGCGACCGGCGTGCCCCGCACGTACCGCGCCCGCACCTTCGGCGACATCACGCAGGCGCAGCTTGAGGATCTCATGGAAGGCATCGAGGTGGACGGCGTGATCTACGGCCGCATCGACGCCAATATGGAGCGCCGGACCGGCCGCAACCAGTGGATCGAGATGACGCTGACCGAAGGCAAGAACCGTGAGGTGCGCCGCGTTCTCGAAGCGCTCGGCCTTCAGGTCAGCCGGCTGATCCGCGTTGCCTACGGTCCCTTCCGTCTTGGCGATCTGCCCAAAGGCGCCGCGGGCGAAATCAGCCAGCGCGATCTGGAGAACTTCCGCCGTACCCTGCCGGAGAGCAAGGCGTGAGCGGCAACCTGCGCATCATCGCGGGTGAGTGGCGCGGACGCAAGCTGGCCGCGCCGGAGGGTGACACCACCCGCCCGACGGCCGATCGCACGCGTGAGACGCTCTTCTCGATGCTGGTGAGCCGCCTTGGCGACTTCGACGGGCTCAAGGTGGCGGATCTCTTCGCCGGATCCGGAGCACTCGGCCTCGAGGCGCTTTCGCGCGGTGCCGCGCATTGCCTCTTCGTGGATCAGGACGCCGGGGCGATTCGTGCAATCCGCCGCAACATCTCCAACCTGCAGGCACAGGCGCGCAGTGATGTGCGCGCGTCGTCCGTGCTTTCGCTCGGGCCGGCGAAGGAGCCTCTGGACCTCGTGCTTCTGGACCCGCCCTACGACACCGGGGCGGGAAGCGTCGCCATAGACAAGCTCGCCCGGCTGGGCTGGATCGGCGAGAGCACCTGGGTCAGCCTGGAAACCGCGAAGGGAGAAAGCGTCTCCCTGCGCGGCTTCGAGGCGGATGCCACACGCGATGTCGGCAAGGCGCGGCTGCACCTGCTTCGCCGCGTCGCCTGACCCGGCTGGCCCGGCTGGCTCGACCGCTTACTTGCCGCCGGGATTACGGCAGTTGTCCGTGACGGTTTTCGTGCAGCGTGGATATTCCTTGTCCATGGCGGTCGCGGGCGGCGGGGTCAGCGCACCTTTGTAGGGGCCGCCCTGGTACGATGGGTCCGCCGGCATCGCAGGAGGCGCCGCCTGGCCGGCGGCCCGGGGATCGGGCACACCTGTCGTCGGCATGCCCTGTCCCGGCGGGTTCGCTTGTCCCGGCGGGGTTGTGGGCGTTTCGCCGCGCAGCTGCTGGACAACCGAATTCCAGGCGGTTTGCCGCTGCTCGGGTGTCATTTGGTAGATCTGCCCGCGCTGGTCTGGCGTCAGCGCCCAGTAGCCTTTCTGCTGTTCGGCATTGAGCGTCCAGTAGTAGACCTTGTAATCGTTAGGCCAGCTTTCGTAATCCCTGCGTTGATCGGGCGTCCACGCGTCGTAGAGGCCCCGCTGCTCCGTTGTCAGCGTCGGCGCAGGAGCGCCGGTAGTGGCGGACGTGATCGGCGGCGACGGCTTGGCCGGCGGACTCGCCGGCATGTCCATCGGCCGAGGCTGGGTTGCCCCGCTCTGCGCCTGAAGCATGGCCGGAGCCGCCAGAAGGCTGAGAGCACCACAACTTGCGAGCAAAACCTTGCGCATTCTCACTCTCCGTTATCGTTACGCTGCCTCAATGACGAAAGGCACCGACAATCGTTCCGGAGGCGCGACGAACCGGGCTTGCGCCGAGCCACTCCGTTCCCTAGTTGTTCACGGTGAACAATCCTTACTTCCCTCCTGCTAGCGATTCCGACGCGGATCAGAACGATCCGCTCATCAGCGGCTTGAACGCGCCGCAGCGCGACGCTGTTCTCACCACCGAAGGGCCTGTGCTGATGCTGGCCGGCGCGGGCACCGGGAAAACGGCCGCCCTCACCGCACGGCTTGCTCATCTTGTCCGCAGCCGCCTCGCCTGGCCCAGTGAAATCCTCTGCGTCACCTTCACGAACAAGGCCGCGCGCGAAATGCGCGAGCGTGTGGGACACCTGATCGGCCCGGCCGTCGAAGGCATGCCCTGGCTCGGCACCTTCCACTCCATCGCCGCCAAGATGCTGCGCCGCCATGCTGAGCTGGTAGGCCTGCAGTCGAACTACACGATCATCGACACGGACGATCAACTGCGCCTGCTCAAGCAGTTGATCCAGGCCGAAGGCTTGGACGAGAAGCGCTGGCCCGCCCGGCAGCTCGCCGGCTGCATCGATCGCTGGAAGAATCGCGGTCTCAACCCCGGCGATCTCGATGCCGGGGAGAGCGAAGCCTATGCAAACGGTAAAGGGCAGAAGTTCTATCAGCTTTACCAGGAGCGGCTGCGGGCGGTGAACGCCTGTGACTTCGGCGATCTCCTGCTGCACATGCTGAACATCCTGCGCACCAATCGCGATGTGCTGGAACAGTATCAACAGCGCTTCAAGTACGTCATGGTGGACGAATACCAGGACACCAACCAGGTGCAGTACCTATGGCTGCGTCTGATCGCGCAGGGCCGCCAGAACATCTGCGTCGTTGGGGACGACGACCAGTCCATCTATTCCTGGCGCGGCGCCGAAGTGGCGAACATCCTGCGTTTCGAAAAGGATTTCCCCGGCGCCAAGGTCATCCGGCTTGAACAGAATTACCGTTCTACGCCGCAGATCCTGGCCGCCGCCTCCGGGCTCATCAACGAGAACAGCGAGCGCCTAGGCAAGACTCTCTGGACCGAGCGTCACGCCGGAGACAAGGTCCGCGTGATCGGTGTCTGGGATGGGCCGGAGGAGGCGCGCCGCGTCGGCGACGAGATCGAACGCCTTGAGCGCGAGGGCGCTCCGCTCGATCAGATCGCAATCCTCGTGCGCGCGCAATATCAGACCCGCGAGTTCGAAGACCGCTTCATCTCGATCGGTATGAAGTACCGGATCGTTGGCGGCTTCCGCTTCTATGAGCGGGCCGAGATCCGCGATGCCCTCGCGTACTTGCGAGTCATCGCCCAATCGGCCGACGACTTGGCGTTCGAACGGATCTACAACGCGCCCAAGCGCGGCCTCGGCGCCAAGGCGCTGGAGGCCTTGCACACGCTGGCCCGCCGACGCGGCATCCCGCTCGCTCACGCCGCCATCGAAATCGCGGACACGGACGAGCTTCCGGCCCGCGCCCGCAACACCTTCCTTTCCCTGATGCGCGACTTCGCCCGCTGGCGAGACCTGTCGGCGACGGTCGGCCCGGCAGACCTCCTGCGCACGGTCATGGACGAAAGCGGCTACACCGATGCCCTGCAGGCGGAAAAAACCGCCGAGGCCAACGGCCGCCTTGAAAACCTGGTCGAGCTTGCGCGGGCGATGGAGGAATACGACAGCCTTGGCGACTTCCTCGAGCACGTCAGCCTCGTCATGGACAACGAGAACGCGGCGGATGAGGAAAAGGTCACGATCATGACCATGCACGCCGCGAAGGGACTGGAATTCGACAACGTCTTTCTACCCGGCTGGGAAGAGGGCGTGTTCCCCTCGCAACGCGCGCTCGATGAGGGAGGCCTTGCCAGCCTCGAGGAGGAGCGCCGGCTCGCCTACGTGGCGATCACGCGCGCACGGCGCAAGTGCACCATTCTCCATGCCGCCAACCGCCGCATATACGGCCAGTGGACAAGTTCGATCCCCTCGCGCTTCATCGCCGAACTGCCGGACGATCATGTCGAAAGCGAGACGACGCTTACCGGCGGCGCCTCGTTGTGGCGCGCGCAGTGGTCGGAGCACACCGATCCCTTCGCGGACGTGGCGCGCCTGCAGCCATCGCGCACGGTCACCCGGGGGCCGGGCTGGCAACGCGCCGCCAGCCGCGAGTACGACGCGACGCCGCGCCGGGTCGCGGAATCCACCCGCAGCGCCGCCAGCTTCGCCGCCAAGCCGCGCACCGACGTCGCCGTGGGCGATCGCGTTTTCCACGAGAAGTTCGGCTATGGCGCGGTGCTCGCCCAGGAAGGCAACAAGCTTGAAATCGCGTTCGAACAGGCCGGGACCAAGCGCGTGCTCGACAGCTTCGTAAAGCCGGCATGACCGGCGGCGGGCCTGATCCGGTGCCCGCCGCTTCCTCCTCGGTCAAGCCCAGTTACCGCGCGTGCGATCCCGCGCGGAACTGGCACGGATTGCCTCTGCAGCGTAGCCCTGTACACTGGTTCAACATAACCAGAGTCAGAGCGAGAGGTATTGGAAGTGCTCAAATCAGCCGATGGCGGTCTGCGGCCGGTGCCGTTCCCGATCGACGATCCTGAGAGGATCCCGGTAAAGCGGTACTACGACGCGGAGTTCTATCAGGCGGAAGTAGATCATCTGTGGCCACACGTCTGGCAGATGGCCTGCCGGGAAGAGCAGATTCCCGAAATAGGCGACTGGATAGAGTACGAGAACGTAGGGAAGTCCGTCATCATCGTTCGCACGAAGACGGGCGTGAAGGCCTTCAACAACGCCTGCCGCCACCGGGGCGTCCCCTTTGCGGGCGGTTCGCCGCTTGGCTCCTCGCATGCCACGGCCCACGGCAATTGCGCGAAGAGCGGCTTTGTCTGCCCGTTTCACGGCTGGCGCTGGAACATGGATGGCGAGAACACGCTCGTCTACGGCAAGCACCTGTTCTCCGATCGCCAGATCGATGAGGATGATATCAACCTCATTCCCTGCCGCGCCGAAGTCTATGGCGGCTGCGTCTGGATCAACCACGACAACGATGCGCCCTCCGTTCGCGAAAGCCTTGGCCCCGTTGCCGACCGCCTCGAAGCGCACAACCTGCACAAGCTGCGCGCGGAATGGTGCTATGGCACCGTGCTGCCGGCCAACTGGAAGATCGCGATGGAAGCCTTCATGGAAGGCTACCATGTGATGCAGACGCACCCCCAGCTCCAGCTTGCCGTGCCAACCATGTACGACAGCATGTACGCGATGGCCGACAATCCGGAACGCCATCCGCAGATGGCGGATTCCAGCCTCACCATCGAGGAAAACATCGCGGCGCAGATCCGCAACATGGAACTGCTCAGCGAAGGCATGGCGGGAATGCTCCACAGCAAGGAAGTGGAAATCGCGCGATCGCTCCAGCACGCCACGCAGGGGCTACCCGAGGACAAGGGCCAGGCCATGATGATGTGGCTGGGCATGGTCATGCACCAGGTCAGCGCCCAGTTGAAGGAGCGTGGGGAGCCGATCCCCGATCTTATCGCCGTGGCGCAGTCGGATCCGGTGAACGCCGTGGAGTTCCTCTTCCCGCACTACTTCCTGCTGCCCTACTTCAGTTCCATGTCGGCATACCGCATCCGACCGCTCGGGCCCGAAAGCTGCTTCTTCGAGATCTGGTCGCTTACGTTCTTCCCTGAGGGAGAGGAACCGGAGCCGGTCATGGAACCGATCGTGCTGCCGTTCGACAGCCCGGATTTTCCGCCGATCCCGCGTCAGGACTACTCGAACATCCCGCTGCAGCAGAAGGGCGTCCACGCCTCGGGCTTCGAATTCATGCGCCTCTCCAGCCGCGTCGAAGGGATGATCAGCAACTACCAACGCATCATCGATGGCTACATCGCCGGTTTGCCGGGAGAAAAGCTGGCCGCAGCCACGAACAAGCTGGGCGGCAATTTCGACGGCCCGATCGAAGATCTCGGCTTCTGACACAAATCTCGGGAAACGCGGGCTGATGCCGGCCCGCCTTTCTTCCTGTTGCACAAAGCCATAGGCGCAGGAAACCAAACCCCGGTCTCGCGCGCTTCATGGCATCATGGACGCGGTATCGACTTCAGATCCGAAGAATGCTCCTGACGGCTCCGCCTCTCGGCGCAGGACGCTGCGGCTGGTGCGAAACGTCCTGCTTGCGGTCGTAGGCGTCATCTTTGCTGCCTGGCTCATCCTCTTCATCACCAAGGGCCGCTTCCTCAAGCACCCCTTCGAGAGCGTCGCGAGCTCCCTTGCGGATCGGGAGGTGGCCGTCGGCGGTGACTTCCAGCTCTACTTCGCGCCGATCAGGATCAAGTTCCGCGCCGAAGAACTCAGCGTATCCAATCCGAAATGGGCCGAGCAACCCAGCCTCTTCACGGCCAGAAGCGTGGATGCCCGCATAGCGCCCCTTTCCATGCTGTTCGGCCGGCGCCGCTTCTACACCCTCGATATTGTCGAAGGACGTGCAAACCTCGAGTGGGATGCAAGGAGCGAGCGAAACACCTGGACCTTTGGCGATGGGAAGGGCGAACCGCTTGAACTGCCGCGTGTGGACCGGGCGACGATCACTGACATGCGGATTCGCTACGTCGATCCGAAGATGCCCCTGCTGGCCAACCTCGTGCTCGACCCGGTTGTTTCGAAGGATGCGCGGATCGGCAAGGCCGTGTCGGTTCGCGGTGACGGAAGGTTCCGGGACACGCCTTTCCGCGTCACCGCTCGGCTGCTTTCGCCCGATGAGACGATCAACCGTGGCGGCAACGCCATCGAACTGCGCGCGTGGGCCGCCAACAATGTTCTCGACGTAAAGGGCGAACTCCCCTCCCTTGCCGAATTCGAGGACGTGCCGCTGAAGGTACGCGCAGAAGGGCGCGACCTGTCCGAACTGCTCGCCATCATCGATGTCGCGATTCCACGCACGCGCCGTTACGCCCTGACGGCGCAGATGGTGAAGGACGACGAGACCTATCGTTTCACCGGCATGAAGGGTCGATTCGGGCAATCCGATCTGGCAGGCGGGTTCACGATCGCCAATGCCGAGCGCCTGCGCATCGATGCTAAGCTTGTGACGCGCCGGCTGGACATCATCGATGCCGCGCCGTTCATCGGTTACAACCCTGACATCGTCGCCTCGAAGGGCGCCGTCGCCGCCGCTGCGGCATCGGGCTCAGGGCCACGGCACGTCATACCGGACACTGAGTTGCCGGTGGCGATGATGAACCGCTTCGATGCCGGTCTCGATTGGAAGATCGGCGTGATCCGCTCCAGGAACGTGCCGGTCCAGGACATATCGCTAAAGCTGGCGCTGGACCGCGGGCTGTTGAAACTTTCGCCGCTCACCTTTTCGATGGCGCGGGGCGATGTCGCCTCCGACTTCATCTTCGATACGCGCAAGCGGCCGGCCGCGATCAGCTACGACATCCGGCTCGCGCCCACGCCGATGGGGCGCCTGCTGGCCGGGTATGGCGTCGCCGAGGCCGGCACGAGCGGCACGATTCATGGACGTATAAAGCTGGCCGGGCGTGGCGACACCATCCACGATTCGCTGGCCACTTCCTCCGGGCGGATCGCTTTCATGATGCCCAAGGGCACATTGTGGACTCGCAACGTGCAGCTGGCGGAACTCGATATAGGAACGTTCGCCTACAAGATGTTCCAGGGCAAGCTGAAGAAGCCGGTAGAAATAAATTGCGGTCTCGTTGCATTCACCGTCAACGGCGGACAGGCAGCAGCGGACCCGATCCTCATCGACACAAGCAAGAACGTTATCACCGGGCGCGGCGGCTTCAGCTTCGACACCGAAGCGCTGAGCCTCGCCTTTCGCGCCGACGGTAAGAAGTTCAGCCTCTTTTCCGGACAGTCCCCGGTCGGCATCGAGGGACGCTTTGCCGAGCCATCGCTTCAGGTCATCAGCCCCGAGCTGCTCGGCCGCGCCGGCGCCGGCCTAGGGCTGGCGGTGGCTGCCACTCCGGTCGCCGGCCTTCTTGCCTTCGTGGACATCGGCGATGCGAAATCCGCCGCCTGCGGGCCTGTCCTTTCCGGCGCCCGCGCAGCCGCCCAGCGCACGAGCAAGGGCAAGCCCCGCGACGATGTCGGCAAGGGCAAGCCGAAGAAGGACGACTGAGCACCTGATTTGGCCTGCCAGACCGTGCGGGCGACGCCCGCTCCCCCTGCCGTGCGACGCTAGCTCTTTCGTCAGGGGCCTGTCTAAACCTGCCTAACCCTGATGCCCACTTCGTTCGTGAAGCGCCCTGCCCTTACTTTCGGCAGCGAGCGCAGACATTCGCCTGCACTGTCACGGACTGGAGTTCTCGATGCCCGTCGTCCCGCATACCGGTTACCGGACATACGATGGGGTGGAAGCTTTCGCCGTGACGCCATCCTACTCCACCAGCTCCGAGGCGCACCATGCTTGAACAACTCCATCGCGCAGAAGTCGACGGCAGCACCCTGCATACCTGCCGGGCCTGCAAGGCACCGGAACCGTACCTGTTCCTGCCGCTGGGTGACCACGCGCCGGGTCAGATGCTAATCCGCGCGGAAGATCTGGATAAGCCGCAGCCTGCCTTTCCGCTGAACACGCAAGTCTGCCTGGAATGCGGGCTCATTGAAATCGCGGACCAGGTCCCGGATGATTTCTTCCGTCACTACCTCTACGTCCCTTCGGGAGCGGCGCGGATGCACAGCCACTTCGCAGGGCTCGCCAAGGTGCTGGCGGAACGCGCCGACGGCGGCCTGATCGTCGACATCGGAAGCAACGACGGGCTGCTGCTCGCCGGGTGCAACGCATTGGGATGCCGCACGCTGGGCTTCGACCCTGCGGAGAACATCGCCGCTCTTGCTGCCGAACGCGGTGTCGAAACCTTCATCGACTACTTCTACCCGAAGTCGGCGGCGACCGTGCTGGAAAGCCACGGACCGGCGAAGGTCATAGTAACGACCAACACCTTCAATCACATCGGCGACCTGCATCGCTTCATGGAAGCGATCTGCGTGCTCCTGGCGCCTGACGGCACGTTCGTCATCGAAGTGCCGCGCGCCAAGGAGTACATCGATCACACCGAATTCGACAACATCTACCATGAGCATGTGTCGGAGTTCAGCCTCCTTTCCATCGCCAAGCTGGCCGAGTTCTTTGACCTGGAAGTGACGGAGGCCACGTCGCTGCCCGATATTCACGGCGGCTCCATGCGTGTCTTCATCAACCGCAAGGACCTGGGCCTTGGCGCCAGCGATGGCGTGGAAGCGATGCTGGCGGAAGAACTCTCCGGCGGAATGCTCGTTCGAGAGACCTACGACGAACTCGCCAGCCGTATCGGCACGATGGGTGGCGAGGTCATCGCGATGCTGGACGAAATGAAGGCCAAGGGCCTGAAGATCGCGGGATACGGTGCTTCCGCAAGAGGCAACACGCTCATTACGCACTTCGGCATCGACCGGCGCTATCTGGATTTCCTCGTCGATCGCAATCCGCTCAAGCACGGCCTGTATTCGCCCAACACCCGAATCCCGATCCGCCCGGTCGAGGCGATCGAGGAGGAGCGACCGGACGTGCTCTTCGTGCTGGCGTGGAACTTCTTCGACGAGATCTATGAACAGCAGTCCGCCTTCCGCGCAGCGGGCGGCAAGTTCCTGGTGCCGCTGCCCGTTCCCAGGATCGTCTCCTGAGAACAGGTAGAACGAAGGCGTTCGACTGCACGAGACACGCTTGGCAAAGGGGGGCGCGGTGCGCGGGTCCGTTTCACTGGTGACAGGAGCAGCCGGCTTCATCGGCTCCCACCTGACCGCGCGACTTGTTGCCAGGGGGGACGATGTACACGTCGTCCTGCGCCCCGGCAGCAACCGCGCCCGCCTCCTGTCAGTGATGGAACGCGTCACCGTCCACGAACTCGACCTTGCGGATCGCTCCGCCGTCCGGGCGGCGATCAGGGCAGCCTGCCCGAACCGCGTGTTTCATCTCGGCGCCGAGACCCGCTTGTCCGATCAGCCTGCCTTCGACACGGCGCGCAAAGCCCTGCCACTCTATGTGGAACCCGCGTTCAACCTCGTCGAAGAGCTGGCGGCTCTACCTGATCCGCCCTTCATCGTCATCCGGGCAGGAACGATCGCCGAGTATGGTCAGGCCGAAACGCCATACCGCGAGACGGGACAGCCGCTGCCGCTGACGCCTTACGGCGCCGGGATGCTGGCGGCGACACACGGACTGTCCATGCTCGCGCCGATCCTGCCCTTCCCCGTGATCACCGCAAGGCTTGCGCTGTGTTACGGCCCCGGCCAGTCGCGCAGCTTTTTCGTGCCTGCGCTGGTGGATGCCCTCCTTTCGCGACGCTCCATCACGGTGGCCCGGCCGGAGGACCGCCGCGATCTTATGCATGTCACCGACGCGGTCGAGGGGCTGCTGCGGCTTGCCGACTTCGCTCCGGCGGATTGCGAGCTGGTGAACCTCGCCACCGGCATGGCACCCACGATGCGGGAGGTCGCCGAACGCGTTGTCGCGCAAATCGGCTGCCCAGCCTCGCTGGTCAGCTTCCGAACGCTGCCGCCGGGCGACGTCCCGACCCGGCTGCTCTCTTCCCCTGACCGTGCCAATCGTCGCTTCGGCTGGCGTGCGCGCATCGGCCTGGAGGACGGGCTTCGTGCCACCATCGAGGCCGAACAGGCAGCTCGTGAACTTCTGGGACATCTGCCGTGACCGCCGAACACAAGACTCTGGTGTCGATCCTCGTGCCCGCCTTCAACGAAGAACAGAACGTCGTGCGCTGCTACGAGGCGATAGTGCGGGTCTTCGAGCGGCTGCCCAAATACGCCTACGAAGTCATCGTCACGGATAATCACTCCACCGACCGCACGTTCGAACTGCTGGAGGATCTGGCGCGGCGTGATCCGGCGCTGAAGGTAATCCGGTTTTCCCGGAACTTCGGCTATCAGCGCTCGCTCCTTTGCGCGTACAAAGCTGCAAGCGGCGCCTGTTCGATCCAGATCGACTGCGACCTTCAGGATCCGCCGGAGATGATTCCCGAGATGCTCCGGCAGTGGCAGCTGGGACATAAGGTGGTCTACGGCATCCGTCGCAGTCTCCAAGACAGCTTCCTCGTCGCAATGGCACGCCGCGCGTTCTACAGCCTCATAACCGCGATCAGCGATGATGAGCTTCCCCTCAACGCGGGCGAGTTCCGGCTGGTGGACCGGCGGATCCTGGTAGAGCTGCAGAAGGTGGACGACGTCTCCCCTTACCTGCGCGGCCTGATCAGCTCGATGGGATTCTCCCAGATCGGGCTGGAGTATGACAGGGCCGATCGCACCGCGGGCGAGAGCAAGTTTCCGCTCAAGTCGATGATCTCGCTGGCCGTCGACGGCGTGCTGAACCACTCGCTGCTTCCCTTGCGGCTCGCCTCCATCGCGGGCGCTCTGGTGGGCGTGCTGACGCTGCTGCTGACGTTCGGCTATCTGGTTGGTCGCTTGCTGCTGGGGCAGCAATGGCCCGCCGGCTTCGCGACGACGACGGTGCTCCTGCTCATCTCCATCTCATTCAATGCGATCTTCATGGGCATACTTGGAGAGTACGTGGGTCGCCTTTTTCAGCAGTCCAAGGACGCCACCGGCCCCATAGTGGAAGCCAAGCTCAACTTTCCCGAAGTCGTCAGCCTGGCCGCTCGCGACAAGCGCTGACCTTGCTTGGGGCGCAATGACCCCACGCCAGGGATCGCAACGCTGCGGTTCATCAACCAATCCGCGCACAAGCCATCCGTCACGCCAGCTGCGGGGCAGCGACCTTTGTCGCCCACCGCTCGGCACCAAGGATCTCGGCTCCGTATCGGCGAAACAGATCTTCATTGACGGCGACTTCCCGGGCGCCATCGAAGGCTGCATCCGCCTTGGCATGCGTTTGAAGGGACGCAGAAAGGCTGGCGTCGCCGGCAAAGCCCTCCAGACCCAGCGCCGCAGCTGCCCGAGCGGCTGTCGCCTGCGGATCACCGATCAACGCCGAAAAGTTGATGTGCAGCGCTTCGTCGAAGCGGGGCGCGATTTCGGCAAAGGACGATTGCTGCGCCAGGAGCGACAAGGCTGAGAGGCGGAGCGCTTTCTCCAGGGAACTGCCGGTGACCGTCGCTTGCCGGATCAGGGAGTCCAGAGGCGACTGGCTGCGCGCGGCATGTACAGCGTAGCGGCTAAGATAGGCGATGCGATCGTTCCCGCCCCGCAACGCCGCGATCAGCAGTGTGCGCAAATCACTCGTCAGCCACACCGCGCGCTCAACGCCGGCATCGACCATCTCCGGAAACATGGGATTGATCCAGTTGGTAGGCTTGATCGCGATCGCGGCTCCACCGGGGGATCGGCCAAGCTGGGCGAGTGCGAACCGCAGAGCGGGCACTGTCTGCTTTCGGCGCTCTACGGGCAATGCGGCATGCCACGCCGCAATATCGGCAAGGATCTGTGGCTCACGCAAGCAAACGACCCTTCCGGGCTGCGTCAGCATCCGTGCCAGCAGCGTCGATCCGCAAAAAGCCGTGTGCAGAATCAACGGCGGCCTCTGGTGGCACCCAGTGTCCGACCAGCAGCCAAGCGCGTCCTCAAGTTCGACAACATACTCCTCGCCCGTCACCGACAGGGCGGTCCTTCCATCAAGGAAGGCGCTACTTTCCAGAGTCCGGGCATCGACGCGAAGGTAGAGAAGCCGACCGCTGCGAAAATCCAGCCGGTGAGGGAAGTTGCGCCAATCAGCGAGAAACGTCGAGAGATTGGCTGGCGAGTGCATGACGATTCCGTTGTTTGCGCTATGGTGAGCGCGCGCAGCTATGCGCATGTCGCCAGCAGCCAGCAAGGACTCTCGCGTGGACCATTTCAGGATCGGACCCGATCTCAACATCGACTCGCTTCGGGCCGAATTCGCAAGTCAGGGCCGCGTTCGCATCCGCGGCTTCCTCGCCGAGGAAGCGGTACGGCAGCTTGCCGATCATCTCGCCGCGCGATCCGACTGGCGGCAGATGATAAACAGTGGTCCCAAGTTGTTCGAGCTGGATCGCGAGATCCGCAGTTCCATGACCCCCGCCCGCCTCAGCGCCCTCGACCAGGCGGTCCACGATGGCGCTCGTGCGGGCTTTCAGCATCGCTACGAAGCCGTGCGTGTGCCGGACGAAATGGCCGCCCGGGAGGCGGCGGAAGACATGCTGAGCCGCTTCGTGCGCTTCATGGCGAGCAAGACAACCCTTGAACTCGTCCAGCAGGTCACGGGCATTTCCGATATCGATTTCGCGGACGGTCAGGCGACGGGCTACGCTTCCGGCGACTTCCTGACCGAGCACGACGACGCCGTCGCGGGCAAGAACCGCCGGGCCGCCTATGTGTTCGGTCTCACGCCCAAATGGCGGCCAAGCTGGGGCGGTCTTCTCCTTTTCCACCAAGGTGACAGGGTTTCGGGCTGGTCCCCAGGGTTCAACACGCTCGACCTGTTTGCAGTGCCGCAACCGCACAGCGTGACCATGGTGACACCCGCAGCCGCGGGCCGCCGCCATGCAGTCACAGGCTGGCTGCGCGCGATGAGCGGCAACTGACAGGCTTGCGCGTCCCCTATCCCTTCTTCAACATCACTTCATGCAAACGCCCTCACCCGCAGACCCACAGGTGCTGCTGCGCCAAGCGTACGACGCATTTGCCGCCGACAAGCTCGATCTCGCACGGCGACAGCTTCGTCCGCTGTGCCAGGCCTTTCCCGATGCTGCCCCGGTGCTGCATCTGCTGGCCTTGGTCGAGAAGAAGGCAGGACGAGCGGGCGACGCGACCCGCGCCTTCGAAGCAGCCTTGCGTGTGGCTCCGCGCGATCACGAGATACTGACCAACTTCGGCAATCTGCTTGCCGCGACAGGCGCGCATGAGGCTGCCGCCAAACGCTACCAGGAAGCGCTGCTTGCCCGGCCGGGCCATTTCGAAGCTCTGATCGGCCTCGCACTGGCGTTGCAGGACGCGGAACGGCTGGAGGAAGCCATGCAATTTGCCGAAGCGGCAACCGCGGCTCGCCCTCGGAGCGCACGCGCATGGTCTGTGCTGGGATTGATCCAGAAGGCTGCCGGAGACCGGGAGGCAGCCTGGCACAGCCTGTCTCATGCGCTCAGGATCGAGCCCGCACATTTACGCGCCCTTCATGGCTGCGCACAAATCGAACTGGAACGCGGGAATGAGGCAGCCGCGTTGGCCGCCTTTATGTTCGCGCGGCGGGCCGGGCCCGACGATCAAGAGCTACGTCTTGGCGAAGCCATCGCCCGGTACGAAACGGGTGAGCCACATGCCGCAATCCAGTCTCTTGAAGAGGCGCTGAAGATGCGGCCCGATTGGGTGAAAGGCCATCGCGCCCTGGCGGAAATGCGCTGGCAACAAGGCGATCATGCCAATTACGTGCGCAGCCTGGAAACCGCACTTCGCGCTCGTCCGCGCGATCCGGCGCTATGGACCGCTCGCCTTGCGACGCTGGCTAATGCCGGCGAAGTCGGGAGAGCGCTCGACCTCATCCCGCAGGCGCGGAAGGCCTTGGGGCGCTCCCAAACCCTGGATCTGCTGGAAGCCAGCCTGGCGAGCCAGACTGGCGAAGACGCCCGCGCGGACATGGCTTTCGATCGGCTCGCGAAGGTAAGTACCCGAAGCGCGTTGATCGCCCTCACCCGGCACCGGATCCGCCAGAAGCGGCCGGATGCCGCTCAGAAACTGGCTACGCAGATCACCCGGGACATGCCGCAGGACCAGATGGGTTGGGCGCTGCTTGGAACCGCCTGGCGAATGAACGGAGATCCGCGCGCGCAGTGGCTCTACGACGTGGCTGGCGCGATCGGCGCCATCGACATTGATCGGTCCGTCACCGACGCGGCCGCGGACAGGCTGCGCGAGCGGCACCGGAGCATCAGCCCGCCGCTCGATCAATCGCTTCGCGGCGGCACGCAGACCAGCGGTGATCTGTTCGCGCTCGCCTTTCCGGAAATAGTGGCTTTGAAGGAGGCGGTACTGAACGCGCTTCAGGACCATCTCTCGATGCTGCCGAAGGGTGATCCGCTTCATCCCCTGCTACGAAGGATGGCGGCACCGCGCCTTGCCGGTTCCTGGTCTGTCCGGCTGCAAGGGTCGGGCTTCCACATCAATCATGTGCATCCGCAAGGCTGGCTAAGTTCGGCCTGCTACATCGCCCTGCCGCCATCCGATCCGGAAAGACCGCGAGCCGGATGGCTGAAGTTGGGGGAGCCGCCTGAAGATCTGCGGACGGACTTGCCCCCGCTTGGCTGGATCGAGCCCGCGCCCGGGCGACTGGCCCTGTTTCCTGCCTATCTCTGGCACGGAACAGCCCCCTTCGAGGTTGGCGAGCGCCTGACAGTGGCCTTCGACGTGGTGCCTGCGAACTGAAAGCGGAGGGTGTGCAGCCACCGCAAGGCTTGCTTTCAATCCGACAAAAAAAGGGCAGCGAGGATGCCCTCGCTGCCCCACTTCTTATCAGAGAAGGACGATTAGAACTTCAGCGTCGCGTTGGTGAACCAACGGCGGCCGTACACGTCGTAGGTCGACGGGAAGGTGTTGGCCTGCTGGTTGTTGGCGTCACCGATCAGCGGCGGCTTGCTGTTGGCGATGTTGTCCACGCCGATCGTCAGGTTGAAGTTGTCGCTTGCTTCATACCCGATGGAGAGATCGTAGTACTTGCGATCACCAAGCGCCGGCTTGAACAGCGCCGAATAGCCCGACTGACCGTCATCCGTCGCACGGCCAATGTAGCGCGCAAGAGCGGACAACGTAACCGGACCGGTTGCCCAGGTCACGCGGGCCGAACCGCGCCACTTGGAGAACGGATCGCCGCAGAACGCGCCGAACCGGCCTTCGCAATTCACCAGCAGGCTGGGGATGGCTGCGAGGTTGTTGTTCGCATACTTGATCAGACGCGTACCCGACACGCGCACCGACAGACGCGATTCATTGTCGAAGAAGCCGAAATCGAGGCGGCTGCTGTAGCGCAGTTCGAAGTCGACGCCTTCGGTCTTGATCGAGCCCGCGTTGAGTGCGGTGTTCAGGAGATCCTGAACCTCGTACGTCTGGGGATTACGCGGGATCAGCGAACAGAACGACGTGTCGAACGGCGTGAAGCCGTTGTCGGGCGTACCGAAGCACGCATCACGCACCGAGGTTGCGCCCGGTCCGCTGACCAGGATCGCGTCCTTCAGCTTGATGTTGTAGTAGTCCACCGTCAGCGACAGGCCCGGTGCGAAGCTGGGCTGCAGCACGGCGCCGAAGGTATAGGTGTCCGACGTTTCTTCCTTCAGATCGGGATTGCCGCCGTAGACCGCACGGATCTGGCTGCTACCACCCTGAAGGTCGGTGCCGAGCAGAGCGGCCGGAACGCCATTGGCGATACAGCTTGCCCGCAGGTTGGCGTTGGTGACTGCTGCAGCGGTCGAGCAGTAGTCCTGGAACGCCGGGAAGCCGACCGATTGCCCGCCGAACAAGGCAGCCACGGTGGGTGCCCGGATGGCGCGCTGGAACTGGCCGCGGAAGGTAAGGTCCTCGATCGGAGCCCACTGGCCGCCGGCGGACCAACTCAGAGCGTCGCCAACCGAGTTGTTGTAGTGCGAGTGGCGGATTGCGCCGTTGAACTCAAGCCGGTGCATGAAGGGCTGGTCGGCCACGACAGGGACCGAAAGCTCACCGAAGAAGTCGCGAACCTTGTAGCCGCCGACCGTCTGCTGACCGGCGTTGAAGCCGACCACGTCACCCGAAGCGAGATAGAAGTCAGGCGAGAACCGACCCTTCTCCGAACGCCACTCTGCACCAAGCACGACGCCGACCGGCGCTGCGCCGAGACCGAAGTCGAACAGATCGTTGTTCACAACGGTGAACTGAGCGACCTGCGATTCGATGACGGTGGTGTTCTGCGTCGGGATCGCGATGAAGTTCGCGGCCTCTGGGGAGAGGTTGCCGGCACCGAAGATGTTGGCCGGTACGCAGCCTTCAATGTCGCTTACGCAGACAAGATTGCCGTCCGCGTCGAACTGCGTTTTTACAGCTGCCTGGAAGCGACTGATCGCGATGTTGCCAGACTGCTGTTCGTTGTTCTGGGTCCGAGCGTAGCTGTAGTAGCCCTCGTAGGTCCAGTTTCCAGCGATTTCGCCGCGTGAACCGAACAGAATGCGGTACGCGTTGCGGTCGTTGCGGGACGAACGGCTGCCGACTTCGAGGGGGCGCTTGGACGCATTCGCCGTAACGTAGCCGTCGCCGTCGATGTCGTACGGCGTCAGGAGCGCGCGGGTGGAGTCCGCCAGGAACGGTGAAGCCAGCTGGATTTCGATCGGGAAGCCCGAAGCCGGCGATGTCGCCAGTTCGGTGTTCACGCGGTTGTTGATGAAGGTCAACTCGGTGAAGAGATCGAAGTGTGGCGACACTTCGTAGTGCGCGGAAGCGTGAGCCATCCAGCGCTCCTGCGGAACCTGCAGATAGTTGGCGGGAGCGAAGTTGTAGGCGTCGGCAGTCGTGATGGGACGGATCGAACCATCCGGATTGAACTGGCCCGAGACTGCGGGAAGATCCAGCGTACCATCACCGTTGAGGTCGACGCCGCCGACCGACAGGCGACCATCGGGCGTGGTGCCCGAACCACCGTAGTAGAAGCCGCCTTCATCGTCGTCCGAGATGGTCTGCCTCGAGAACGAACGAGCGCCCTGGAAGATCGACTTGCGCTTCGTGTAGTCGGCGAAGACGGTTACGTTGCCACGGCCATCGGCGAAGTTGCCGCCAATTGCGACGTTGGTGTTGAAGGTACCGCCGTCACCGGCTTCGGTGATGCGGTACTCGGAGCTGGCGACGACACCTTCAAAGTCCGTCTTGAGGCGGAAGTTGACGACGCCGGCGATGGCGTCTGCGCCGTAGACTGCCGAACGACCACCGGTAACCACATCGACGCTTTCGATCAGCGCGGACGGGATCGTGTTCAGGTCGACGACCTGCGACGTGTCGTACGGGATGTATCGGCGGCCATTGACGAGGACCAGCGTACGCGCGGCGCCCAGACCGCGAAGGTCGACCTGTGCCGAACCGTCACCCGGGTTATTGGAGGCAGCCGAGAACGAAGGGATGACCTGCGGCAGATCGTACAGGACCTCCTCGACGTTCACCGCACCGGACTGGGCGAACTCCTCGGCAGTGATCACCTGGACGGGGCTTGCCGACAGCAGGTCGGTGCGCGTGATGCGCGAGCCCGTCACCACAATCGATTCACCGCCCTCCGGAGTACCGGCAGCTGCGTCCGTATCCTGCGCCATAGCAGGGCTGGCCGAAAAGAGACACAGCGCCAGCGGCGCCGCACCCGCGCTCAGAAGTGCGCGGCTCACTACGATCTTCTTGGTTTTCAAAGTAAAACCCCCTTATTGCCCGAAAGCGCCAATTGGCAGCATTTCCACCTGAGCTAGCCTGACTGCGTCTAAAGCGAGGTTCATTCAGGTATGAGACAGGTGATGCATGAAGGAGCTTGCAACTGTAAAGTTGGCATCTTCTAGTGCCTGAAGTTGGCTCCGCCTTGTAGCTAAAATGCAACAGAACAGGCTAACGCTTTGTAGGGCTTTCAAAAAAGGGGACACGGTCATGAAAATTGGGATGCAAATGAGCAAGAGCTCGATGGCTGCGGTGACAAGCAGGTCGGCCAGATTTCCCGCCGCCGTTCTTGCCGCCGCCGCATTTTCTGTCGTTACTCTTCCCGTTCCAGCTTCCGCCGCCGGACCGGCACCGCGACCCGAAGTATTCAGGAAGTTGATCGACTGCCGCAAACTGGTCGATCCCCAGGCTCGACTGGCCTGTTTCGATACCAATGCGGCAGCGGTGGACGCGGCCGAGGCCAACAAGGAGATCGTGCTTTTCGATCGTCAGGCGGTCAGCAAGGCACGCAAGACATTGTTCGGTCTCACGCTCCCAACCTTCGACATGTTCGGCGACAAGAGCGAGGGCGCGAAGGAGGAGGAAGAAGGCTTTTCCAGCATCGAAAGCGTCGTGAAAGGGGTGCAGCGTAACGGCGATGGCAAGTATGTCCTCACTCTTGAGGACGGCGCCAAGTGGGTGCAGGTCGAGCGCTAGCAGCTCATTTCGGATCCAGCCCCCGGGTCGAAGATCAGGATAAGGCGGGCTGCGCTGGGGTCCTTCCTTGCCAACATCGATGGCCAGACGGCCATTCGTATGCGTCGCGAGAACTGACTCCTACCCGTCGCCAAGTAGCACCGCGCAACGGCATCAAGCCAGGGCCGTCTCCGCGCCCCAGACCAGAGCCCCCCGCTCTCGGCGGCGCTCGGGAGAGGATCCTCGGCGCCGGCCGCTGTCGTTTCAGGCTTAGTGCTCGACCGTACCATCGAGCACGCAGGCTTCTCCAACGCGCCGATACCGCGTCTTGCTGCAGACACGAAGGCCGCACCTGTCCGGCACGACCAGCGGTACATTGCCGACGCCCTGCGCCGTGGCTGGGCAACGCGCCGGATTTCACTCTTTCGGCGCTCTGTCCTTCCAGGTGCGGCCAAGGAATTGCGGAGCGCGCAACACTCTCTACCGCCGTGAGAGGGGAGGCGCAGGCAGGTCATCATGCTTGCGGAACCCTCCCCATCCGCGCGTCAGAAGGATGCGCTGAGCGAGGCGACGACAGTACTGTCAGCGATCGATCCGGTCCCATCCTGCCCCGTGCTGAAGTTCGGCTGCAGGCGCGCCGCTTCAGCCCGGGTGATATCGGTATCCACGTAGGAGACGTTGAAGGTCAGGTTCCTCCACGTCGCATCGAGCCCGAGCGACCAATCCCAGCACTTTCCCGTCGGAGCAACGCTCGTCCCGTTTGGGCCAAGGCCGGGATTGCCGCGGGAATAGCCGATGTGCGTACGCGCAGTCAGCGGCGTGCCGGCGATGGCGACAGCGCCGTCGCCCCACAGGTACAGATTGTCCTTCTTCTGCCCCCGGCTGCTCGTGGCGTTCGACACATTGGCCAAGGCGTACTGCCGGGGCGCGTAGGCCACGCCTGCCGTGAGGGTCGCCGGTCCGCTTGTGCCGGAGACCTTCACGTAAGGCTCGACAAAGTCGGTGTCGTCCGCGCCGCCGGGATACATGTACCAGACCAGACCCACGTCCAGCGTGGCGTTGTCGCTCAACCGGGCCTTGTACCCGCCGATCAGATCCAGTTCCATGTTGGCGCCGCCGAACGTTCCCCAGCCGGACAGGTTGGAAGCCCAGGCTCCGACGTAAAGGCCATCCTCATGGCTGACGGTGAAACCGCCCTGTACCGCCATCTCCTTGTCCGACTGCGAGACACCCCGGAACCGATAGTCCGAGGCGATCGTGGCCGACCCGGAGACCGTGACCGCGGCCGAAGCTTTCTCGCGGGCCTGAGCGTAAGCCGCAAGGGGAGAAAGCCCCGCAATCAACGCGGCAATAGTGGCAGTGATCTTCATGATATCCTCTTGAGTAGCCCCGGTCACAGGTTGGTTCGGAGCGAGGACGGCCAGATAGATCACAAGAGCGTAGAATATCGAGAGCAGGACGAGCACGGGAACATAGAGTTTTCATAGTTTTTCACGATGTTCGCGCGAGACGATGCAGGCGACATGCCGGAACGCAGGCGTTCGTCTGTGCTCGGCGGAGCGCCTCGGCCAAGCTCGTTTCACGTCCCATCAGCGGCTCGAATACCGGCGGTTCGGTCCGCGCGGTCACCCTGCGGCCGGGCACCGGCACCACCTTCCACAATCCCGCTCCCGCGAAAAGAAGCGCGTTGCTCACGATCAGAAGCAGGACCAGCACCGTGCTAAGGCCCAGCTCTGCCAGGCTTGCCTGAGCCGGCGGATGGGAGTGGACGCGGGAATAGAGCGTACCGGCCACCCCCCAGGCCGCGCATAGCCCGGCAAGACCGGCAGCTCGCAAGCCAACGCGCGCGGCGAGTGTCTCGTGCCATCGAACCATGGTGATACCTCCACAAGGAGGCACACCAGTTACGCAGATGCGCGTAGCATTTCGAGAGCGAGCCGCCGCCGCCAGAGTTGTGTTTTCATAGGTTTTTCGAAATACCGCCACGACCGCAGCGGCAGCCGCGCGCGTGCGCAGCGCTGCGCACGTCTTCCGACATCTCTTGTGGGGAGAGTGGTGAGCCCTGCTGGGTTCGAACCAGCGACCTACTGATTAAAAGCCCTCTTTACAGCGCTTTGCAATAACCCGCAGCCACCCCTAAGCGACCGCTTCTGCGAACTTTTGCATCGCACTCGCGCCCAGGATGCGCCCCTGCCCGCCTCGTTCCCGCACAATCGCCCGCGACGACCCCGGGGGCAGAAAAGGGGCAGCCCGTGGGAAGCTCAGGGGCGCAGAGGTCCATGATCCGCCAACCAGCCGAAATCTCGCCACTGTTGCATTTGAGCCACGTGCGTTTGGGTCTTCGGGACGTAGATCGGTCGTGTCACCAAATGCGAGGGCCAGAATGATCATCGACACCGAAGCAGCCAACGAATTCATCGACCACGTTGTCGAAGCCTCCGAAGACATGAAGGTCGGCCTCGACCGGTTCCGGCTGATCGTCGACCTAGCCGGACAACGCAGTAGGGTGGAGGGCAATGACGCGATCATCCGGACCGGGATCACCACTGCCCTCGAAAAGGAGCAATACTTTTCGCTCGCCAAGGTCGCCGTCCAAGCGAACGTCGAGCACGCTTTCATCGACCTGTTGGGCGCAGGCACGGCGGCAACGACTAACTTCTATCTCGATGTGGGCCGTTTGCTCGCGCACGGCACGCAGTCCGAGTTGGACGACCTCGTGAACGAGGTCTGCGTCGAGGGTTGGGAAGAAGTCGATCTTGTTCACCGCTACGAGCAGGTGCCGCACGCCGTCTCTCGCAATTTCGCGGAGCGACTGGATGAGTTCGCACAGCTCAACCCCGGGTGGCTGCAGGAAGCAGAAGATGAGCACGCCAGACAGTTCGAAGAGGACGGCGACGAGCCGATGCAGGACGATCACATTCTGCTGCCGGTCGGGCAGGTCCTCGGCTGCGACCTGCTCGCGCAGGACGACCTGGAGCACTGCCACGAAGAATCCCGCGCTGCTGGTGTCGAAGTTCAGGATGAAAGCTCCATGACCGACGCCCGCCCCCACGAACCCATAACCGACATGGGGGAGCCTTCGTTCGACGACACGTTCCGGATGATCCCCATGTCGGCATTCCTCGAACGCCCCCTCCCCGCTCGACCTCTGGTTTTCGGGCCCATGCTCGAAAGGGGGCTGGTGACCGTGCTCGGCGCAGCGCCCGGGATCGGCAAAAGCACGTTGACCGCCGCGATCAGCACCTCCGTCGCCTTGGGGCGGGACTTCGCCGGTTTCGAGGTGCCCGAACCGGTTCGCGTCTGGCACATGAACACCGAGGACTCCTCCGAGGAGACCCAGCGCCGCTTCACCGCCTTCGCGCAGCACAACCGCATTGGCCGTTCTGAACTGCATAATCTTGCCGCCCCTGAACACGGGCGCAGGCTTCGGCTGATAAACAAGCTGTCCGGCACACCGCAGCCCTCGGACCAGGGGATCGCCCTTCGCAAGGCCATCGTCCGGAACCGGCTGGGCCTGCTGGTCCTTGACCCGCTCGTGTTCCTCCACGACCTCGATGAGAACTCCAACGCCGAAATGGCCGCCTTCTTCGAATTCCTCCAGGAAACCGCGCGGGATACGAGCTGCGCGATCCTCCTCGTCCACCACGCGCGCAAGGACAAGGGTGGACAGTCCATGGACGTACTGAGAGGGGCCAGCGCCATCGCTGCCTCCGCGCGCAGCGTCTACACTCTGTGCGAAGAGGACGGCCGCAACGAGGCGACCCTCACTTGCGTGAAGTCCAACAATCACTCCCGAGCAAGCCAATCGGTCAGCTTCGAACGACAGTCCGTGACGCTCGACAACGGTGATCAGGTGGGCGTGCTCGTCCCCTGCAACACAGCGGTCGCGACAGCGGGCACGCCCGTTCGCCGCCGCAGTCAGTGATGACATGGGTGCCTGTAAATGACCCAGCCTCCTCTGAGGGGGCTGGGTCGATTGCCGCCTAGGGAAGGATTTCCATGGAAGCTCGGCCGTTAAGTTCGACCAGCTCAAGCCGTTCCCACCAGTCACTTTGAACGACCGCTCGGGCCGAAAGCGGCCCTAGGCAACCACAGCCTTCCGCATCGTGGTTGATCGCCTTCGGTATAAAGAGTGAAGTCCGCCACACTCGGACCTCCGATGTCCCTCGGCTGCAGGAGGTTTGGTCACTCACCCCGCGGCTGTCGCTGACCGGCCGCTACGAGCATCTCGCCGCTGGGCCGGCGTCGGCCAAGGCAGGCTATGCGAGTTCGGACTTCGTCGCCGGCTAGCTCAGCTTCAGCTTCTGACGCAGCCCGGTGATCCGCCACCAGCCTAGCCCCCCATAGAGGAGCGCAAGGCCGAGGAGCGTGAGCACCCCCGGCGCCACGTCGGCGAGGCTGGCGTGCATCTGGTTAAGCGGCACGAATACTTGCACGCCGCTGGTCGAGGGGATCAGCTGCGCCACCGCGCGGACGAAGCCCGGCATCTGGTCGAGCGGCCAGGCAGTGCCCGAGAGGAAGAAGAAGGGCGCGGAGGTGGGCGCGAGGATCATCATCGCCCGCTCAGACCGGTCGAAATAGCTGCCCAGCCACAGCCCCAGCCCGGCGACCGAGGCCGCCAACAACGGCGCGGCGAGCAGCATGCCCGCGACATTCTCGTCGTGCGAGATGCCCTGCACCCAGAAGATGAAGCCGAACAGGAACAGGCAGGTCAGCAGCCCAACCGATGTGAACGCTGCCCACGTGCCGAGATATTCGCCATGCCCCATCCGCCAGCGCCCATCGCGCCGCCGCCCGCCGACGAAGGTAGCGACGCCGAACAGCAGGGTCTGCTGGATGATGACGATGGTCACGGCGGGGAAGACATAGCCCTTGTAGCCCGCGGTCGGGTTGAACATCGGCTCGCGGACGATGGTGACCGGCGGCCCGGTGCGCACGGCCTGGCCCAGCACGTCCAGCTTCTCGACGGCGAGATCGCGCAGCACCTCGGTCACCGCCTCGCCGATCGTGCTGGCGCGCAGGAGGTACGAGGCATTGACCCATACCGCGATCCCGGCCCCCGGCGCGCCGGTACGCAGCTGGCGTTGCAGTCCGCGGGCGATCAGCACCACGCCGTCCACCTTGCCCGCGCGGAGCTGCGCCTGAGCCTCGGCTACGCTCGGTGCATGTTCGGCCACGATCACGGCGCGCGTGGCTTCGAGGTTGCGGACCAGCTCGCGGCTGAGCGCGCTGCCGTCCTCGTCGACCAGCACCACCGGCAGTTGCTGAGCGACTTCCTGGCTGTAGGGCGCCGGATAGTAGAAGGCATAGAGCACCACCGCGAGCAGCATCGTGCTGAGCAGGGTGCGGGAGGTCAGCACCGTCGCCCAGGTGGCGCGGAAGGCGGCGGCGAAACTCATCGCGCCTGCCGCCGGATCAGCAGCCAGGCGAGCGCGCCCGGCACCAGCACATAGGCGAGCAGTGCCAGAATCGGCGGGAAGATGGTGGCGACATCCTGTCCGCCCAGCTGCCCGGTCTGGAGCGCGAGGTAATGGGTGAGGGGCAGCACCTCACTCCAGAAGCGCGCGAAGCCGCTGCCGCCGTTGAGCGGCAGGGTGGCGCCCGCATAGGCTAACGCCGAACCCGCATAGACCGCGCAGACCGACAGCGCCGTGGCGGTTTCGCGCGTGGCCGCGACGAGCAGCGCGGAAATCGCGGCGGTGCCGAGATAGAAGAGCGTCTGCCCCGCGACGATCGCCGCTACGCTGCCCTCCACCCGCCAGCCGCGCCCCAGCGTCACGAACAGCAGCCAGGCGATGCCCCACAGGCTTGCGGCTCCGACATACGGCAGCAGCTTGCCGAACAGTGCGGGCACGATCGTGCCGCTGCGCGCCGCCCAGCCGCCGAGCGACCGCCCCTCCAGTTCCCGGCCCAGCGCCATCGCGGAGGTGACCGCCGCGACCAGATGCAGCACCGCCGGATAGATCAGCGTGCTGAGGAACCACTCGAAGCTCGACGCGGCGTTGTTGAGCGGCACCGCCTCGACGGCGAAGCGCCGCGTCGGATCCGGGGGCAGGGCGTGGCCGGAAAGCTGGTCCACCACCAGCGACGCGGCGGCGGCCTGCACCGCGCTCTCCGCACCGCTCGCCGCCTGCGAGCCGGAAGATAGGAAGCTGGCATTGTAGAGGATGCGGATTACCGGCGTGCGGTGGCGGGCAAGCCCCGCGCCGAGATCCTTGGGCAGGTGGACGAAGCCATTGGCATGGCCGCGCCGCACTTCCTCCACTGCCTCCGCCTCGGTGGCGCGCATCGCGACGATATGGACCAGCGGCGCCGCGTCGATCGCGCGCAGGATATCGCGGCTCGCCGAGCTGCGATCGTCGTCAATCACCACGATCGGCAGCCGCCGCATCGATCCCTGCCAGAACATCGCACCGATCAGAAACAGCAGAAGCGCGGGGATCAGCGTCAGCCCGGCCAGGTCCCAGCGGTCCCGCGCCAGATGGCGCAGCTCCGCCCCCAAGGCGTGGCCGAAGGCGCTCATTGCGGCCAGTCGAACAGCACGCTCATGCCGGGGCGCAGGCCGGGGATCGCCGTGACCGGGCGCAGCTTCACCTCGAAGGCGCGGACGTCATAGCCCGAAGCCTGCCGCGTTGCGCGCCACGTCGCGAAGTCGCCGCGCGGGGCGATATGATAGACCGCGAAATCGCCGTCGCGGCCGAGCGCGGGGATGTGGCCGTGCAGCCGCTTGCCCATCGCGATCCACTTGAAGCGATCCTCGCGCACGGTGAGCGCTACCCAGCTATGGTCGATGTCGAGCACCTGATAGGCGGGGATCACCGGGCTGACGACTTCGCCGGGCTGCACAAGCTTGCGCGAAACCTCGCCGTTGATCGGCGAGACCAGCTGGGTCTCGCTGCCGAGCGCGGTGGCGGTCTGCAGCGCCGCCTCGGCGATGCGGACCTGGGCGTTGGCCGCCTGCTTGTTCTGCGGGCGTGCGCCGGCGAGCGCTTTGAGATACTGTTGCCGCGCGGCCTCGGCCTGCTTGGCGCTGGCGTCGCGCGCTGCCGCCGCCTCGTCGCGCCGCTGCGCCGCGACCACGCCCTGCGCATAAAGGTTCGCGGTGCGCCGGCTGGTCACCGCGGCGAGGTCGGCTGCCGCCTGCGCCGCCTGCCAAGTGGAGCGCAACGAGGCGATGTCCTCCTGCCGCACGCCCTCATTGGTTTCCGAGGCGATCGCGCGGGCGGCGTCCACCGCGCCCTGCGCTTGCGCCTTGCCGCCGGCGATCTCCGGGCTCGACAGCGTCGCGAGCAGCGTGCCGGCGCGGACGCGCTGGCCTTCCTCGGCCACCAGAGTCTCGACGCGGGCGAGCGCCTTGGTGGCGACATTGACCTCGTCGGCATCGACCATGCCCTGCAGCTGCTCGGGTGCGGGCCGGTTGGCGAGCCACAGCCCGCCGACGATCAGCACCAGCACCGCGATGCCGAGCACGATCGCGAGGATGGGCGGCTTGCGGCGCGGCGGAGCCGCGGTCTCGTCGGTCATTGCTGGTCCTCCACGTGCCGGTCGGCACGCGCCATGAAGTCGCTATAGTCGTCGACGCGGTGGCTGGCGGCGAGCAGCGCCATCAACCCCAGGTCATATTCATAGGCGGCGGCGAGCCGCTGGGTGCGGACTGTCGACAGCGCCGCCTCGGCATCGATCAGCGCCGATGAGGCGACCTCGCCTTCGCGGAAGGAAAGCTGCTGCACGCGCAGATTTTCCTGCGCGGCGGCGAGGTTGGCATCGAGCAGCAGGAAGGAGCGGCGCGCCGCTTCGGCGATGTTCCAGGCGCGAACGATCTCACCGGCGACGTCGCGGCGCGCTTGCGCGGCGGCATCGGCGGCGGCGGCCTGGTTCTCGCGGGCGGCCGAGAGCGCCTTCTGGCGATCGAAGTTGGAGAGCAGGGTCATGCGCAGCGAGACGCCGGCGATCCAGTCGGGCTCGGTCGGCAGCGCGTTGTTGCGATTGGCGTTGTAGCTGCCGAAGGCGAAGGCCTGGGGGCGATAACGCGATTTGGCGAGATCCACCCCGGCCTGCGCTGCGCTCTTGGCGGCATCCGCACCCTGCGCGCGCGGCGACTGGTCGATGCCGTCGAGGAAGCGCTGGAGCGGCGGCAGCGGCTCCGAATGGACGAACAGCGGAGTGGAGGCGGTGACGCCCAGCGGCTGATCGAGCAGCCGCGCCAGCGTATCGGTGGCGATCGCCTCCTCGCTGCGGGCATGCTCGAAGGCGCGCTGGGCGGTGTTGCGCGCGACCTCCACCTCCAGCACCCGGGCATGGGCGAGCACGCCTTCCGCTTCCAGCTTGCGCGCGTCCGAGAGGTGCCGGTCGAAGGCTTCGAGCTGTTCGCGGGTTGATACGGTCAGCTGACTCGCGACCTTCTGGCCGAAATAGGCGCGCACCAGATTGACGCGGGAGAGATCCTGCCCGCCCGCCTGCTTGGCCCGGGCGATGCCTACCGCTGCGTCCGCGCCCTTCTGGACGGCGGGAATCGCGCCGCCGGTATAGAGCGGCATCGCCGCGGTGATCGCCGGACGGAACACGGTGTCGCGCGTCTGGAACTCCAGCGTGTTGGGAATCGCGCCAAACAGCCGGGGCAGGGCCGCGCCGATCCGCTGGGTCACCTGCGCCACAATCTGCGCGCTCGCGCCGGAGAATTGCCCGCCAAGCTGGTCTAGAAAGCCGTTGGTGGCGCTCAGCGCATCGGCCTTGGGCTCGGACAGGTCGACCGAGAGCGTCTTCTGATATTCGATCACGCTCGCCGAGGCGGTGACCACCGGGCGGCGCAGCGTTCGGGTGGCGGCGGCGATTTCCTCGCTGGCGCGGACGGCATGGTCGTCGCCGCTGAGCCCCGGTGAGGCTTTGTCGAGCCTGGCGAGCGCTGCCTGAAAACTGAGCGGGGGCGGCGGCGCCTCCTGCGCTACTGCGGTGCCGGTAGAGGCGAGCAGTAGGGCGAGCGCGGCAGGCCCGCTGCAGCAACGGTGCGCGACGTGTAGATCCTGCCGCTTCGTGCTGCGCACCCTGCTCCGCCCCTGTTTTGCCTGCCACGCCGCCGAGGGTCGCTCCCGCGACGGCGTGATCTTCGATTACGCATATTTGCAATGAAACACGCGCGCAATTGAATTCCTCGGATGCCCCGCCCCCGTGCGGTCGCGAAACAGCAACGGCGCCATTTCGTACAGGTTTGGCCCCTAGGTCAGGAACTCATGGCCGATGCCGGTCGAGACATAAAAGCGCTGGAAAATGCCCGCCGCCTTGATCGCCTCGGCATTGGCGCGGGGAGTCATCATCTATGATCCTTGGTATAACGGCCAAGCTTCTGACATAACCAGAGGCCGGTCGGGCGAACGTTGAATGTCGGCTTCTGACGAGAGGCGCCGTTCGACATGCCGCAGGCGAACGGCAGCAAAGTCCCAATGCCCGCCCTTCGCCTCATGCCAATGCCCTCACCCCCTTTAAGGGGAGTGGGGCATTGCGTTGCGCCGCCACCGGACAGGCCATCTACGTTCGCTTTCGGCAAATGGCATGAGAAACGGCCGATGAGGGCACTTTCGATTCCCCCCTTCCCCTGCCCCACCACGACATCCAGGCGTTCCTCCTTGCTCCAATCTGATGCCGTTTCAGGGCCTCGACGGTTCGGCTAGCCCACCTTCCCATCCACATCCCGACAGGGTGGCCCTTCCAGCGTGAAGTCTTTCCCATTCCAGGGTGCACGGGCCAGGTCCCACCCCCCTTAAAGGGGATGGGGACCGGGCCCGCTCCCCGCCCTGCGAAATCCGAAGCCGCTACGCCCAATCGCCATCCGCAAATGCCGCAACAATGCCCGAGAAGGGCGCTTTCGAATGCCCCCTTCTCCTGCCCTACCATGACATGCAGGCGCCCCCCCTCGTACTGGTCTGATGCCATTTTAGGGTATCGGCGGTTCAGCCCGCCCACCTGCTCGTTCACCCGGCCAACCAGGGGCGCCGGAAGTGAAGTCCATTCACACTGCACGGTGCACGGGCCAGGCCCCACCCCCCCTAAAGGGGGTGGGGACCGGGCCCGCTTCCCGCCGTGGAGACGGGGGACCGCTTCGCCCGTTACCCGTCCCCGCGAAAGCCCGCTGTCTCGGACAAATATCATTTCTCCGCCTTCACTTGCGGAGAACCTCATGAAATCTTTCGATACCCTGACCACCATGGCCGACCACCTGCCGGCCGAAGCCTGCGCACAGATGCGCGCCATCCTCGAAGAATTCCCCGACCACTGGGACCATCCCAACATCGAACAGGTCAGCTTCACCCAACTCATCGACAGTCCGGTCTTCCTCGTGGAGACCCTCGACGATCTTGCACAGGTGCGCTCGCTCGACGAAAACGAGGACCAGCGCCTCTCCCTGCTCCAGGCCGCTTCCGGCTGGTTCGACATCGCGGAATGGCGGTGTGGGGGAGCCTACGCGGTGTTCTGCGCGATCGACAGCACCAACGGCGGCGCAAAATTCTATGTCCCGCGCACCATCGCAGACCAGGTCCCCAATGTGGCCGGGAGCATCCGCCTGAAGACGGAACTGGACGACAGCAACTTTCCGTTCGGAGGCGCGGCATGAATCCGTTCGCCATGGGCCTGCTGGGCGACTTGTTTTCGGTCAGCGCGGATTCCGGTCCGGCTAGGTCCACGAGCGCGATTGTTTCAGCCAAGCTGCCCGTACCGGGTAGACCAGCACGGGACGTCAATCTGGTGAAGGTAGTCGTCAACGTGAACTGGAAGTAAGCGCTTTCGTACACATTCGCGGGCGCTCGACCTGTTCTCGCCCTTTTGCGGCCAAAGGCCCGCAACAGTTCATTGTCGCCCGCGGCCATCGCCGGCCACACCCAATCCCACATCGGAGAATGCCCATGCCCGCAATCACGCGCGGGCTTGCCACGAACCCGCCGGCCGTGCCGGAGGGCAAGGCCAAGCTGCGCCTGTTCGACGACAAGCTCACCGGCTTCATCATGGAGGTCCGGACATCGGGGACCGTCACCTTCTATCTGCGCTACAGCGACGCCCGCAACCGCCAGCGCGAGATCCGCCTCGGCAAGCTGGGCGACATCACCGTGGAGCAGGCCCGCCGCCGGGCCCAGGAACTGCGCGCCGAGGCCTCGCTCGGCGGCGATCCTGCCGGGGACCGTGACCGTTTGCGCGCCGTCCCCACCTTCGCCGACTTCGTCGAGACCCGCTATCTGCCCTTCGCCAAGGAGCGACTGCGCTCTTACGCCGACCACGTCGGCTTCTTCCGACTGCGCCTCAAGGCGCTGTGGGGCAGCCGGCCGCTCGACGAGATCCGCCCGCAGGACGTGGCCGACCTCCAGGACCGCCTGCACCGTGCTGGCCTGACCAACGCCACCGTCAACCGCTACGCCGCCTTCGTGCGGCGGGTGTTCAACCTCGCGTTGCGCTGGGAGGCCTACGAGGGCCGCAACCCGGCCCAGCACGCCGAGATGCGCCGCGAGCACAGCCGCGAGCGCTTCCTGACCGAGACCGAACTGCGCGCGCTGTTCATGGCGCTGCGGGACGAGCCCAACAAGTCGGCTGCCCATGCCCTTGCCCTTCTGGCCGCCACCGGGGCCCGGCGGGGGGAGGCGCTGGGTGCCAAGTGGGAGCACATCGACTACGAGCGGCGCCTGTGGACGGTGCCAATCTCCAAGAGCGGTCGGCGGCGGCACATCCCGCTGTCTGATGCAGCGCTTGCCATCCTCGAGCGGCAGCGGCCATGGGCGCCCGGCGCCTTCATCTTTCCGGGCTCCGATCCGGACAAGCCGCTCGCCGATCCCAGCAAGGCGTGGCGCCGGGCGAAAACCCTCGCCGGGCTCGACAAGGACCTGCGCATCCACGACCTGCGCCACACCTTCGCCTCGACGCTGGTGGGCAAGGGGCGAAGCCTGCACGAAGTCGGCACCCTCCTTGGGCACAGCCAGATCAGCATGACCATGCGCTACGCCCACCTCGCGCCCGCAAGGCTCATCGAGGCTGCCAACGAGGCCCTGCCCGCGGGCTTCTAGCCCCAGCACTTTGGCGGGCACCCCACATCATCTGCAACACCCTGCGGCCCTGCGGACACGTCCCGGGGCCGTTCTTTTTTCCAAACTGCAAGGACCAAGACGATGAAGCACACCAACTGGAACAGAAGCGGTGACCGCGTTGCCAACCTCAACCTGCAGCCGCGCCGGGTGAAGCGGGCCGAGGGTAATGAGCTTCCGGTTGCTTCCCGCACCGCGCGCCATTCCATCCGGCGCAAGGGCACGATCATCCGCGGTCGGCCAATCCTTACCACCGAGGAATGACGCAACAGCCTCGCCCAGCCGATCCTTCTGGCCCCGCGGATGCTTCCCGGGGCCTTTTTCTTTTCCAGCACACCCCAAGGACAACTACGATGCTTAAGCCCCACAAGCTGCGCAGTCCGCTTCGCCGCGCGGATGCCATCCCCCCGGCGGAAACGCACGACGCGATCGCCACCGTTGCTACCCTGTCCGCTGCCGCCGATCTCGATCCGGTGGACCTCGCGCTTGCCCCGATGATCGCGGATGCGCAGACGAGCGTGCCCGCTCTGCTCACCCCTGCCCAGACGGCCGAACTGCTGGGCGTCGGCGTCAAGACGCTGGAGCGCTGGCGCTCAACCGGCGACGGGCCGCGCTTCGTGAAGCTGTCTCCCGGCACGGTGCGCTATAGGGCGGTGGACCTGAACCAGTTCGTCGCCCAGCGCATCAAAGCCAACACGCTGCCGTAACGCCCCTCGCGTGCCCGTGGTGGAGGCAAAAGAATGTCCCGATCACCGCCAAGGGTGATCGGGACATTCCTCTGCTTCCTTCCAGCAAGGATATGCAGCGTGGATCAGGCGCCGGCAAGCAGCCTGTCGATCGCGATCACGGCGAGATCATCGCCGCTAAGGCCATGGGTTGCCGCCAGCGTCCGGAAGGCGATGTAGCGCTCGTGATCGAGCGTGACGCTGATCCTCCTCCTGCGCCCGGCGAAGGCGCGTCGGGGCGGTGAGAGCGGTTCCGCGATGGGGCGTGCCTGCCCCCGCCGTTGCAGGTCGGCGTCGGGCATGTCGTTCATCCTCATTCTCCCAGCCGCTCCCGGATTTGTGCCCAGACGTTCCGAAGTTCCTGTGCCCCGGCCGACTTCGGCTTGGTCTCCACCAGTGTCAGGCCGCTCTTCAGCGGCAGGTCAACCCGGTGATGCACCGGTGCCAGCCTGTCCCGCCGCTCCCGGTCGAGACGCTGCACGAGGTCACCCATCGACCGGCTGCGGAACAGACCCGCGTTCGGCAGGGCGACCACGCCATGCGTCCGGAACAACATCGGCTGCAGGTTGCGCAGCACGGCCATGTAGTCGAGTTCGCCGGGCCGCACCGGGACCACCACGAGGTCGGCGACGTCCACAGCCTTGGCGATGTACTCGCTGTGCCCGGGCGGCGTGTCGATGAAGACGTATCGCACGCCCTTGCGATTGAGGGCGTAGAGCCTCAGTACCAGCGTCCGCAGCATCGGCGTCACCAGCATCGGCCCCTCGCGCTGCCGGGCATTGTACCACGCCGTCAGGCTGCCCTGCGGATCGAGGTCCAGCATCGCGACCTTGCCCTTTCCTCCTCGGCCCTCCTCCGCCTCGCAGTCCTGCTGCGCCAGCACCGCCAGCGAGGCGGTCAACAACGTCTTGCCCACGCCGCCCTTGTTCGCGGCAAGGCTGATGATCTTCATGTCTGGAACTCCGCGCTCGGTTGCGCATCCACGCAAAGCGCGCGCGAATGCTCAATCGAGTGTTCGCGGACTGGCGGCCCGAACGGCTTCCAGACCGGCAACCGACGGGAGAGCGGATCGCAACATCTGCCATTCATCCCCAGCACAATCGCGCAGTCAGATGGACTCGCGCAAAGCAGGCATCCAGATATCCGAGATGACCGATGACCTCGATAGCAGCACGGAGGAGGTGCTGACGGCAACTCCTGGAGACACCATCGCGATGGCCGCGATAGACGAAACCTCCATGCTGCTGAACATCGAAGACTATCCTACCAGCGGACAGCCCCCTACCGAAGGTTCACTGGCAGACGACAATGGGCCGCCCGTGGGAGGCAGCGCGTCGTCATCCACCTCTGTAGCGGTCGGAATCGCAGACACACGATCCGTCCGAGCACGCAGATGGAGCACGTTGGAGTCGATAACCGTTCGCGGTTTCAAAGCCACCACGGTTGCTACTATCCCCCTCGATCGCGTCACGATTCTCGTTGGACCAAATGGCTGCGGGAAGTCATCGGTGCTCCAAGCGATCCACTGGGCCGCACGCGCAGCCAGCTACGTGTTGCCAAAAAACACCAAAGAGATGATCTCCTTCGAGCGTCTCGACTATGTTCCATCAAGCGAACCGCTGACGACGCTCCACAAGGGCCAACTCAAGTCAGACGCCGGATCGACACCAGTGGAAGTCGTCTTCGCTCACCGGCCGGTCGGCGAAGAAGCTGTCCAAGCTACAATCCGTATCCGAGCGGCACGAAACCGCGGAGGTATCACCGCATACATGGACGGTGGCGGCGCGGTCACACCGTACAAGCAGCGCTTCCAATTCATTACCACCTACATTCCAGGCCTTGCCGGTTTATCCGAAAAGGAGTCTATCCTTGCACAGCCCACGCTGCGCCGACAGGCCGCCAGCGGCGACGCAGGCGGTGTGCTACGCAACATCCTGCTTAACCTGCGCAGCCGCAGGGTAGGTGAATCGGACGAGGCCCAAGGGCGCGAGAGACTGGCCAAGCTTAACGAACTGGTCCAGCAGGTGCATCCGGGGGTCCAGATCGACGTCGCGTTCGACGAGCGCGAGGACTACCACATCTCAGCCACCATTCGAACGGACGGCCTCACCGGCCAAAGCCGTCCGCTAGAGACCGCCGCGACTGGCGTGCTTCAGGTTGTTCAAATCTTCGCCTATCTGATCCTGTTCGAGCCAAAGGTGATGCTGATCGATGAGCCAGACGCGCACCTCCACCCGGACAAACAGGAGCGGCTGATCGAGGCACTTGAGCGGGCTGCGCCCGAATATGATGCTCAGATCATTCTAACGACCCATAGTCCCCACATGGTCCGCGCAGCCAGCCCAGCCGCTAAGCTGGTCTGGATGAGGGACGGAACCGTTGAGACAAAGGATGATGAGGCCATCCGGCGGCTGCTCGGCTGGGGAGGTCTCGACAAAGCAGCCCTTTTCTTTGTCGAAGATGAGGACGACAAGCCGCTTCGAGCCGTGTTGCGGCAATGGCCAGATTTGGCTCGGCAGGTCGCCGTTTGCCGGTGCTTCGGAATAGAAAATCTTCCCCGCGACAAGTTTCTGGAGGGCTTGCTCGTCGACGGAGAGCTCAAAATCAAAGCATTGCTGCATCGCGATGGTGACTTCATGAACGGCGACGAGGCCGAAAAGTGGCGTCAAGGATTCAAGACGCCGGGCGTGTTCCCGTGGGTCACGACCGGATCAGACATCGAGGCCTACTTCTGCCAAACCGACTACCTGTGTGCGCTCTACGGCGTGCTACCTGAGGAAGCGGAAGAGTGGCGGCAGCAGGCGGCTCACAAGGTAACCAAGGCACGTGAAACGTTCCTTGCAAAACGGCAAAACGTGGTGCGCGTGGTATGGCCGAATGGCGGATCACCGGACGCGGAGGCTATGTGGGCGGAGGCAGGCGGCATTTCGCCAGCCACCGTCAAGGGCAAGCGTCTGCACGCCGCGTTGAAGACAGTCGTGAAGGCAGCGGGGAAAAATGATTCGCTGCTGAACTCGTTTGCAATCCCGATTGATTTTACGGTGGCCCCTGAACTTAAAGCCCTGATCGAGGAGGCCGTCGTGAGCGAAGTATCCTTGGAAGGATAAACCACGTGCAGGTTTCTGGGGCTTTGGGAAATGACGACCCCATCCTCGTATTCGAAGCAGCAGTCGACCCGTTTCTCCTGCACAAAAGGGGAATGTGGTGGGAAGACCAAAAGCAAAGCGCCCCGCAATTCTGCGAAGCGCTTAAAAACCATGGTGAGCCCTGCTGGGTTCGAACCAGCGACCTACTGATTAAAAGTCAGTTGCTCTACCGACTGAGCTAAGGGCCCTTGACTGCGCGAGGCGTCTTGGTGGAGGTCACCTAGAAGCGTGACGCGCCTTGGTCAAGCGGCCTTGCAATTGTCCCACAGTCAGGTTCGTAAGAGGATCGCGCCACTGCCGCGCAATCTTCGTCGCGGGGTCGAGCACGAAGCGCCGCTCGCGAAAGGCTGGGTGGGGTATGACGAGATCGTCCTGTGCCCAGGCGCCGCCGTTCCACAGCACGATGTCGAGATCGAGCACCCGCGCGCCCCAGGCGCGGCCGGTGCGGCGTCGGCCGAAGCGGTGCTCGATCTTCTGCAGCTTGTGCAGCATCTCATCGGGCATACGCTTCGTGCGCACGATGGCGACCGCGTTGGCGTAGCGGCGACGTGAGGGACCAAGCGGCGCGCTTTCGATGACGGGAGAGCACGCGATCACCGCGTACCGGCCATGGTCAAGAGCCTTCATGGCCGCAGCCAGTACGCCCCGGGGCGGGCCATAGCGGACGTGGCGCACGTTGGAGCCGAGCGCCACCAGATACCGGTTTTTCCCCATGCCCACCCCCTCGGGTTGCGTTCAGATGTCCTGAGCGATGCGTGTGTAAAGCTGCGGGCGGCGGTCGCGGAAGAAGCCCATGCCCGCGCGGTGCCGGGCCGCGCGCGCAAGGTCGAGCTGCGCCACCAGCACGCCCGTCTCCTCCTTGCCGAATTCGGCAACGAAGTCGCCCCATTCGTCCGTGATGAAGGAATGGCCGTAGAACGTCTGGTCACTGCCGCATTCCGGCTCCGCCCCGATACGGTTCGCGGCGATCACGGGCATGCAGTTGGAAACCGAATGGCCGACCATGGCGCGGCGCCACATCCGGCTGGTGTCGAGCGTGGCATCGTAAGGCTCGGAACCGATGGCGGTCGGGTAGAACAGCAGTTCCGCACCCATCAGGGACATCACGCGCGCCGCTTCGGGATACCACTGGTCCCAACACACGCCGATGCCGATGCGGGTGCCGAAGACATCCCACACCTTGAAGCCGTCGTTGCCGGGGCGGAAGTAATACTTCTCCTCGTACCCGGGACCGTCCGGGATGTGGCTCTTGCGGTAGGTGCCCATGATCTCGCCCTCGGCGTCGATCATCGCGAGCGTGTTGTAATAATGGTGCCCGTCGCGCTCGAAGAAGCTGGTGGGGATCGCAATCTTCAGTTTCGCCGCGAGCGCCTTCATGGCGATGACCGAAGGGTGCTCGGCGGTCGGGCGCGCGTGCGCGAAAAGCGCCTCGTCCTCGATCTTGCAGAAGTAGGGACCGGAGAACAGTTCGGGCGGCAGGACGATCTGCGCGCCTTTGGCGGCAGCCTCCTCGACCAGCGTGGAGACGGCGGCGATGTTTTCGGCCTCGTCGGCGGAACCGAGGGCGAGCTGAAGGGCGGCGACGGTGATCTGGGTCATGCCGCCCAGTTATGGATTGCCCGGCCTGAAGTCCAGACCGGGCGCCCTGTTCACGCCTTCTTGCGAAACAGCAGGGTCATGCGGTCACTCTCCCCGATGGCCTGGTACTTCGCCTTGTCCTGCTCCTTCAGGGCGAGGGTCGGTGGCAAGGTCCACACGCCCTCGGGCCAGTTCGCCGTATCCTTGGGATTGGCGTTCGCCTCCGACTCGCCGACGAGTTCGAAACCCTGTCCTTCCATGAAGCGGATGACGTCCGCTTCGCGCAGGTAGCCCTTCGAGCCATCGGCATAGTCGTCCGGAGCGGTCGGCTTTGCGCGGTGCTGCTCAATGCCGATGACGCCGCCAGGCTTGAGCAGATCGCGCATCCGGGCAACCTCGCTTTCGGCGATGTTCCAGCGCATCAGGTTGTGCAGCATGCGCGGCACGATGATGACGTCGAAGGTGCCCTTCTCCGCCTCCGGCACCGCGTCGAGCGTGTAGGCCGCGAAACGCTCTGCCGGAAAGCCTGTGAACTTCGCTACGTCCGCCGCGTAGTTGGCGGCCGCCTTGCGGATGCCGGCCTGCCGGCTCGCGTCGAAGGCGGTGCTGGTCGTATCGAAGTAGAGGCCGACAAGGCGCCCTTTCTCACGAAGGTAGAGGCCAAGGAAACGCGAGTACCATTCGCCGCCGGGCGCATACTCGCCAACCTTCATGTCCGGCTGAACGCCGAAGAAGGACAGCGTCTCGACCGGGCGGCGATACTGGTCGCGCGCGCGATCGCCGTTGCGCAGCGGATTTGCCGCAACGCGTTCGAGCGCGGGCTTGCACCCCTTGCAAGCGGGCAGTGCGGAGGGCTTCTCCGCCGCAGCCGCCGGGACGCCAAGCGACGCAGCGACGAGGCCGAGGAAGGAGGACAGTGCCAGGAGGCCAGGACGCATCGCATTCTCTCCACACAGAATTGAACCGGCCGGAGAATAGGCCAGCCGCAAGCGATGACAAGGGCCGGACGCGCTCCTATCTAGCCGCTAACAGTTTGTTTCAAGGACATGTGACGACGATGGAAACGGCAATCCTGGCTGGCGGGTGCTTCTGGTGCACAGAAGCGGTGTTTCGCGACGTGGTGGGTGTAGATTCGGTGGAAAGCGGCTACATCGGCGGAACCGTCGAGAACCCCACGTACAAGGACGTGTGTTCCGGCTCGACCGGCCATGCCGAAGCGATCCGCATCGCGTTCGACACGGACGTGATTTCCTACGCCGAAGTGCTGGACGTCTTCCTCGGCACGCATGACCCGACGCAGCTCAACCGCCAGGGCAACGACGTCGGCACGCAGTACCGTTCAGCGATCTTCCCGCTTGACGACGCGCAGCGCGCGGAAGCCGAAGCCGCCATCGCGCGGTGGGACAGCGAGCACCCGGGCGAAAAGGCCGTGACCACCATCGAAGGCCCCGCCACCTGGTATCCGGCCGAGGGCTATCACCAGGAGTACTGGGAAGGCGAAGGCCAGCGCAATCCGTACTGCCTTGCGGTGATCCCGCCCAAGCTGATGAAGCTGCGCAAGAGCTTCCAGAACAAGGTCAAGGCCTGAACGAAGACAAGCCCGCCATCCTGTAAGGAGGGCGGGCTTTCAACTGGCGTCAGCGCTGCCGGTGAGCGGCGGCCTGGTGGCCCCTGCTCTGCGATCAGTGCAGCGCCGAGACGCTGAGGAATTCGGGAATCGGGCCGTTCCAGCTGCCATTGTCCTGCGCCACGACCGGCTCGGCCTCGCGGCGGCGGCCCCGGCTTTCGCTGCGATGCTCCCGACGCGGCTCTTCGGTGCGGGCTTCGCGGCGGGGTGCACGCTCCACCGGTTCCTCGCGACGCGTTTCCCGGCGGGGCTTTTCCTCGCGGCGCTGGCGCGGCTCGGTCGCCTCGGCGAGGTCGAGCTCATAGACCGGGATTGCGCTGCCGGTCAGCTTCTCGACATTGGCTATCGCCTCGGCATCTTCCGGCGAGACGAAGGTAAAGGCCCGTCCCGTGGCGCCGCCGCGCCCGGTGCGGCCGATGCGGTGGACGTAGTCGTCCGGGTGCCAGGGCGTGTCGAAGTTGAAGACGTGGCTCACGCCCTTCACGTCAAGACCGCGAGCAGCGACGTCGGAGGCGCAGAGAATGCTGATTTCGCCCGCCTTGAACCGCTCCAGCTCAGCGTTGCGCGCGGACTGGTCCATGTCGCCATGGATTTCCCCGGCGGAGAAGCCGTGACGCTGAAGGCTCTTGGCCAGTTCGCGCACTGTGGTCTTGCGGTTGGCGAAAACGATCGCGGTTGTCACGTTGTCCGTGCGCAGGATGTGGCGCAGGGCCTCACGCTTCTTACGGGCGGGTACGGCAACCTTGTGCTGCACGATGTTCGTGTTGGTAGAAGCGGGACGCGCCACCTCGACGTACTTGGGGTTCGTCAGGAAACGATCGGCCAGCTTCTTGATGACCGGCGGCATCGTTGCCGAAAACAGCAAGGTCTGCCGGTTAGTCGGCAGCTTCGAGCAGATCGTCTCGATGTCCGGGATGAAGCCCATGTCGAGCATGCGATCGGCTTCGTCGATGACGAGGAGTTCGCAGCCCGTCAGCATGATCTTGCCGCGCTCGAACAGGTCCATCAGGCGCCCGGGGGTCGCGATGAGGACGTCCACACCGCTCGACAGCGCCTTGAGCTGGTCGCCCATCTGCACGCCGCCGATCAGCAGCGCCATCTTCAGGTCGTGGTTCTTGCCGTACTTCTCGAAGTTTTCGGCCACCTGGGCAGCGAGTTCGCGCGTCGGCTCAAGAATGAGCGAGCGCGGCATCAGGGCGCGGCGGCGGCCATGGGCAAGAATGTCAATCATCGGCAGCACGAAGCTGGCGGTCTTGCCGGTGCCGGTCTGAGCGATGCCGATGAGATCCTTCATCATCAGGACCGGCGGGATCGTCTGCGCTTGGATCGGAGTCGGTTCCGTGTAGCCGGCGGCTTCCACCGCTTGCAGCAATTCGTCAGACAGGCCGAGGTCGGCAAAGCTCATAGGCAGTTGTATTTTCCGGAAAAAAGGTACGTTAAGCTGCGACAGAGAAGCATGGGCGGAACACAAAGCCGCCCGCGACGTTTGCCGCGCGACAGCCGGCCCTTCGCGGAAAACTGCGGGAAAGTCAAGGAAATCCGCGCGAGTGGAATGAAGCGCGGTCCTGCTCCCTCAGTCCCTATCCGGCGGCGCGGCCTGCCTTGAAACGCTCGCTCAGTCGTCCTGCTCGACCAGTTCCCGTATTCGTGTGAGCGTACAGCTCATCCCGCTGCGCGACAGCAGCGTGTCGCGGTCTACACAGACACGGCCGTCCGTGCTGCGCTCCATCAGGAAGCCCGAATAGAAGTCACGCGAACGGCAGGAGCGGTCAAGCTGCGCGCTTACGACGCGGCGGTCCCGCATCAAAAGAAGAAGGCGATTGTCTCGACCGGGCCGCACCCCCGCAATGTCGGCAGCGGAGAGGCATTTGCCGATCTTGCGCTCCACCACATGCGGCGCGCCGTGTCCCGGCGGCCCGAAGAACATATCCGGCATCGGCATCGCGGCGCGTGGACTGATACGGATGGTCATGCGCTGTTCGACACGCACCTGCCGGGCATCCTGCGGAAAGGCCTGCCCCAGCAGCGTGCCTCCGACCGGACCCTCGTTCATCTGCACCCCAGGCCAGTATCCGGTCACCTCCATGGGCGGCTCCACCTCCGGCCAGACAGCACTCACCGGCTGAACAGAAGACGCACCGCCCTCGTCCGGCGAGACGGCGGCGTCGGCCGATCCTGCCGCTGGTAACAGCAGCATGAAAGGATACAGCAGGGCGGAGGCCAAACTCATTCTGTGATTCTTGTCCAGGAACAATGCGATGCCCACAAGATCCCTTTAGGGCAAGAGCTTGAACCGGCCCTTAACTTCGCCTCTGCAAAGCTTCAGCGCAAGTGTCGAAACCTTGGCCGCTGTGTGCCATATCAACCCGATGACTGACTCGGCATCGCCCTCCACGCCATTCCTTGACGAAGCCGCCCGCCTTCTCGGCCCTCGTGGCCTGACAACGGACCCGGACCTCCTCGCCCCATGGCTGACGGACTGGCGCGGCCGGTTCACCGGGAGGGCCTGCGCCCTCGCATCGCCCGCCGACGTCGACGAACTGGCCTCCCTCGTTCGGCTTTGCGCGCGGCATGGTGTGCCGATCGTCCCACAGGGTGGCAACTCGGGCATGTCGGGCGGCGCCACGCCGGACGAGAGCGGGGCCGCGCTGCTCCTCTCGCTGCGCCGGATGAACGCGATCCGCCGCATCGATGCCGAGGCCGGACAGGCAACATGCGAAGCCGGGGTCATTCTCCAGACCCTCCACGAAGCGGCCGAGGCGCAAGGGCTGCGGTTTCCCCTCACCCTTGGTGGCAAGGGCTCGGCCACCGTTGGCGGCCTGATCTCCACCAACGCGGGCGGATCGCAGGTGCTGCGCCACGGCTCCATGCGCGCGCTGGTGCTCGGGCTCGAAGCGGTGCTGGCGGACGGCCGGATCTTCTCGCAACTCACGCCGCTCAAGAAGGACAACCGCGGCTTCGACCTCAAGCAGCTGCTCATCGGCTCGGAGGGGACGCTTGGCATCGTGACCGCCGCGACGCTGAGGCTATTACCCGCCGTCGCCGAGCGCATCGTGATCTGGGCCGGCGTGCCGTCTCTCGCCGCCGCCCGCACGCTCCTGCTGCATTGCGACGCGGTGGAGGGCGAGGCGCTGGAGGGGTTCGAGGTCATGCCGCAGGCGAGCATCGACGCCGTTGTCGAGCATCTGCCGGCGGCCCGCCCTCCTCTGCAGGGCCGCCACGCGTGGCACGTGCTGATCGAAGTCGTCGCCGACCGCGCACAGGCCGACACCCTGCGAGCCCGGTGCGAGATCATGATGGCAGACGCCTTCGAGAAATCTCTGGTCGAAGACGCCGCTCTGTCCGCCAGCGAAGGGCAGGCGGAGGCCTTCTGGCTCATCCGCGAGACCGTCCCGGCCGCAGAACGAGCGCGTGGACCGGCCGTCCAGCACGACATCTCGGTTCCCGTGGAAGCCATGCCGTCCTTCGTTGAGACGACAGCCCCTATGCTGGAGGCTGAGTTCCCAGGTGTCGAGGCCATCGCATTCGGACATCTTGGCGACGGGAATGTCCACTACCACGTCATCGCCCCGCAGGAGACGGACGGGCGGTCCTGGAACGCCACCACCGGCAAGGCGATCAGCCGGCGCGTCCACGATCTCGTGACGGAATGGGGCGGGTCGATCTCTGCCGAACACGGCATCGGCCAGCTCAAGCGCGACGAGCTTGCCCGATTGGGCGATCCGGTGGCGCTGTCCATGCTGCGCGCGGTCAAGCAGGCGATGGACCCCGAAGGCCTGCTCAACCCCGGCAAGCTGATCTGAGACCGCATCGCACAGGACCGGTGAAATCGGGCGGATAGCCTGGGCGGCCCTGCTTGCGTGGCGGCAGGCGAGCCACTAAAGCGTGCGCCTTTCGTAGACGACACCCTCGCGGAGAGTATCCCATGGCCAGCGCGCCTCAGAATCCTGCACTGCCCCTGTTCTACCGGGACCTCATCCCGCTCAACTCGCAGCAGCACGCCACCTGGAAGACCCGTTCCACGGATAAGGCAACCTGGCTCGCCGGCATCAACTCTGTGCCGCTCACGGTCGAGGAATTCCCGCAGGCACAGCGCAATTTCCCGATCATCTTCACCGCCGGCGAGAATCCAATTCCGCTGGTGCTGATGGGCATGAACGAGGGCGTGAACGTCTTCGTCGACGAAGACGGCTCGGTGAACACTCCGGTGTACATCCCGGCCTATGTGCGCCGCTACCCCTTCATGCTGGCCAAGCTGCGCCAGGATTCGGACGAGCTTTCGCTCTGCGTCGATCCCACCAGCGACCTTGTCGGCGAAATCGAGGATGGCGAAGCCCTTTTCAACGCTGAGGCCCAGCCGACCGAAGCCACCACCAACATGCTCAAGTTTTGCGAGAACTTCGAGATCGCCGGCACCAAGACGGCGCAGTTCATGGCCGAACTCCAGAAGCACAAGCTGCTGATGGACGGCGAACTGAACATCGACGTCGGCCAGCCGCAGCCCTTCAACTACCGGGGCTTCCAGATGGTCGACGAGAGCAAGCTGCGCGAAGTGCGCGGTGACGTTCTGCGCCAGTGGAACCAGAACGGCATGCTGGCCCTGATCTACGCACACCTGTTCTCGCTGGAACTGGTTCGCGACATCTTCGGCCGCCAGGCCTCCCAGGGCAAGGTGCCCAACCTGGCCGCCGCCACGGGCGAAGTAAACGCCTGATTCACCATTCAAGTGGGTGGGGTTATGACACTTATGTCACAGTCCCACCCAATTCATGCGACGGCGCAGAGTGTCCGCTGGACTTTCAATCGGTAGCCTGCTCCAAAGAATCGCTTGAATCTCGGCTTGGGTGGACCTATGTGTGGTTTGCCCGGCCGGTGCTACCCTCATGGCCCGTTCGGGTTGGTGCACCTCGTGCACCTCCTCCCTGAACCTTGGCCACCTCGCGCATGCGCGAGGTGGTTTTTTAATGCCTGACGTTCACTCGGCGGCCAGAGGCCAGCCCTGCCCGCTGGTTTCGCGCCCCAGCTCTGCCGCACCAAGCTCCGCTACAATCCCCGCCAGCCGCCGCACTAGCCCTGCCAGATCACGGTTCATGCCGGGCATTCCCTCGCCCGGCTCGACAAGCGCCGAATCCAGGTAGCGGCTCCGGTCGATCTCGATTTGCAAAGCATGAATTCCAGCATGCGGCGCGGCGTGCCGCTCCAGAACATAGCCCCCGGCGTAAGGCCGATTGTGGACCGCAGGCCGGCCGACCTGCCCGAGATACTCGAACGCGGCCGCCACTATGGCGTCATGGCAGCTGGCGCCGAACCGGTCTCCGATCACCACTTGTGCACGCGGGATACCGGCGCGGACGGGCAGCGGCGGCATCGAATGGAGGTCGATCAGCAGCGCAGCGCCCCAACGGTCACGCAGCCGCGCCAGCACGCCTGAAAGCGTCGCGTGATAGGGTTCATGGACCTGCTCGATCCGCTGGACGAGATCCTCCCTGCTGAACCGCCGCCGCCATAGATCCCCGACGATCGGCAATCGCCGGGGGACCAGTCCCAGGCCGCCCCGCGCACGGCGACTTGGTGCGGCGATGCCCCCCGGAGGCCGGGCATCGCGCAGGAACATGTCCCAGTCGATGTCGTCCGGAGCGCGGTTGAGGTCGACCATCGCGCGCGGCGCATGAGCGACAAGCAGGCTCGCCCCGGTGACCTGCGCCACGTCCCGCGCGACGGCGTCGACGTGCCGGTCTTCCAGCCTGAGGACCGCAGAGAGGCCGTGCCGCAGATCGGCCAGCAGCCCTCGCGAATAGCCCCGGCCACCATGCGGCGCCGCGATCAGCACAGGTATTCGGGAAGGCTCTCGCTCCAGAAGGAAGAATGCGGCGCCCTCGGGAGAACCGGGAATGCTTCCCCCTGCCTTCTCCTGCGAATCTGTCTCGTCCGATGGCTCGACCATCGCAGTACGCTGGTCGTTTAACGCCGCCGTGTCAAAGCGTCCCGATCTAGGTCACCTCGGAATCGGCGGAAGAATTATAAGTCACGGCGCTGTAGATCTTCGTTCCAGACACTGGCGCCGGCTGGCGCAGGACAGACATTCCAGATTGGACCGCAACGATGATCCGCATCCTCCTTGCCGAAGACGACGAAGCCATGCGCGTATACCTCCAGGGCGCCCTGCAGAACGCGGGCTACAGCGTCGTCGCGGTCGACTGCGGGACGGCAGCGATCCCCCATCTCATGAACGATGACATAGACCTCCTGCTGACCGACATCGTCATGCCGGAGATGGACGGCATCGAACTGGCCCAGCAGTGCGCGAAGATCTCGCCGATGACCAGGATCATGTTCATCACGGGATTTGCCGCCGTGTCCCTGCGCGCCGGACGCGAGGCACCACAGGCCAAGGTGCTTTCAAAACCCTTCCACCTGCGGGACCTGGTCATGGAAGTCCGCCGTGCGTTCAACGTGCCGGAGCATGCCTCCGTCTGATTTCAAAATTTTCTTCATCACCCTCTTGCCAGCCCGAAAAACCCCCGCTAGAGGGCCAGTCCTCCGGCGGGGACACTCACCGGAACGCTCGAATGGAATGGGCGTATAGCTCAGTGGTAGAGCACTATGTTGACATCGTAGGGGTCGCAAGTTCAATCCTTGCTACGCCCACCATTCCAGAAAACCCCGCGGGTCCTCGGACCTGGCGGGGTTTTTCTTTTGCCTCTGTATCGCCGCTCCGAACCTACCGACCCTGCCAGCGCGGGGCCCGCTTTTCCGCAAAGGCACGCGCGCCTTCCCTGGCATCTTCGGATGAAAAGATCGTCTCGATGTAAGGCCCTTGCCGCGCGGTGATCTCGTCTGCGGGCCAGTGCCACGAATCCCGGATGATCGCCTTGGACGCTGCGACGGCAAGCGGACCGTTGCCGGTGATCGCACGGGCCAGCTCGCGCGCGGCCTCGATGGCGGAGCTCTGCGTGATGCGGTTGATCAGGCCGAGTTCCAGCGCCCGCGCCGCGCTGATCGGATCGCCCGTCAGCGCCAGTTCCATAGCGAGCGCCCGCGGCAGGAGGCGCGGCAGCTGAACCACGCCGCCACCCGCCGCGACCAGCCCGCGCTTCACTTCCGGGATGCCGAAGCGCGCGCCCGCGCTGGCGACGATGAGATCGCAGGCCAGCGCGAGTTCGAAGCCCCCGGCGAGCGCCGGACCATCCACGGCGGCAATCACCGGCTTGCGCGGCGTCCAGGTGCAGATGCCGCCAAAGCCACCCCGTTCGTCCACCGGCAGTTCGCCCCGCAGGAATCCCTTGAGATCCATGCCTGCACAGAAGAAGCCACCCGCCCCCGTCAGGATCGCACAGTGCAGGTCATCGCGGGCTTCCAGGCGATCCATCGCCGCTCCGATCGCCCGCGCGGCGTCGCGCGTCATTGCGTTGCGCTGCTCGGGCCGGTTGATCGTGACTTCGAGAACGCCTTCAGCTTCCGTAACCAGCACCTCTTCGCCCATCCGCTCGCCCCTCTCTACGCCTGTTTCCATTCCGCACACGCTGGAGGCACAAACCCGGCCTGTAAAGCCGCACGGGCGCGATCTTTGGCCCGCCATGCCTTGCCATGCGTGCCCCGCCTGCCTAGAGACTGGCGCAATTCTCACCCCAGGTGGAGTCTTTTGAATGGCGAAGATCAAGGTAGCGAACCCCATCGTCGAGATGGACGGCGATGAAATGACGCGGATCATCTGGCAGTGGATCCGTGAACGTCTGATTCTCCCCTACCTGGACATCGACCTCAAGTACTACGACCTCTCGGTCGAGAACCGCGACGCCACGAACGACCAGATCACCATTGATGCCGCGAACGCCACCAACCAGTACGGCGTCGCAGTCAAGTGCGCGACGATCACTCCCGACGAAGCCCGCGTCGAGGAATTCGGTCTCAAGAAGATGTGGAAGTCGCCCAACGGCACGATCCGCAACATCCTGGGCGGTGTCGTCTTCCGCGAGCCGATCGTGATCTCGAACGTGCCGCGCCTTGTTCCGGGCTGGACCGATCCCATCGTCGTCGGCCGCCATGCCTTCGGCGACCAGTACCGCGCGACCGACACCAAGATCCCCGGCGCCGGCAAGCTGCGCCTGGTCTGGGACGGCGAGAACGGCGAGAAGATCGACCTCGACGTGTTCGATTTCCCGGCTCCGGGCGTCGCCATGGCGATGTACAACCTCGACGAGTCGATCCGCGACTTCGCACGCGCTTCGTTCAACTACGGCCTCTCGCTGGGCTGGCCGGTGTACCTCTCCACCAAGAACACCATCCTCAAGGCGTATGACGGCCGCTTCAAGGACCTCTTCCAGGAAGTCTTCGACAACGAAGGCTTCGCGCAGAAGTTCAAGGATGCGGGCATCATCTACGAACACCGCCTGATCGACGACATGGTCGCATCGGCGCTGAAGTGGTCGGGCAAGTTCGTCTGGGCCTGCAAGAACTACGACGGTGACGTGCAGTCCGACACCGTCGCGCAGGGCTTCGGCTCGCTCGGCCTGATGACCTCCGTCCTCATGGCACCCGACGGCAAGACCGTCGAAGCCGAAGCCGCGCACGGCACCGTGACCCGCCACTACCGCCAGCACCAGCAGGGCAAGGCGACCTCGACCAACCCGATCGCGTCGATCTTCGCCTGGACCCGTGGTCTCATCTATCGCGGCAAGTTCGACAACACGCCGGACGTGGTGAAGTTCGCCGAGACCGTCGAGCGCATCTGCGTCGAGACCGTCGAAAGCGGCAAGATGACCAAGGACCTCGCACTCCTGATCGGTCCGGATCAGAGCTGGATGACCACGGAGCAGTTCTTCGAGGAAATCGTGAAGAACCTCGAAACCGAGATGGCCAACTGGGCCTGACCCTGTCGCTCGGCGGTGAACGCCGCCGAGCCAACGAAAAGGCCCGCCTTCATCGTGTGAAGGCGGGCCTTTTCTTTTGCCGGTGTTCGGGCGCCTCCCCGCAGGACACGCCTGCGGGGTACGTCGCGAACCTCAGCCGAAGGTCCAGGGCTCTTCGCCCTCCAACTTGGTGCGGTGCATCATGCGGCCGCAGGTGGGATCGTAGGCTTCGGCGCGATGCATGGTGCCGGTGTTGTCCCAGATCACCATGTCGCCCACTTCCCATTCGTGGCTGTAGGTGAATTCCGGACCGGTCGCCCATTCGCGCAGACCGTGAATGATGCGCGCGCTTTCGAGATGGTCCACGCCCTGCACATGATGGCAGGTGCAGCCCAGCACGAGCGACTTGCGGCCCGACTTGTGCTTCCACACCAACGGCAGGACCTTCTCACCGATGCCCTGCATCCCCTTGAGCTTGGCGAGGCTCGGCTCCGGTTCGTAGTAGAACAGCGAAGCCCACGGCCCGTGCACGACGCGCAGGTCTTCGTAGTAAGCCTTGTCCTCGTCCGAGAGGGCTTCGTAGGCGGCGTAAGTGTTGGAAAAGCCGGTGTTGCCCGTTCCCTTGGGGCTCGGCACCTTGCACGTCAGAAGCGAGGCGAGGATCGGCACTTCGTTTCGGGTGCCGTCGATATGCCAGTAGAGCGAGCCCTTCAAGTACTCCGCCGCCATCGGGTTTTCCTTCACGTCCAGCGTGATCTTGCTGGGTCCACCGTCCGGCCCTTCCGGGGCGTACTGGCCGAGCGTCTTGGTGAAGGCGATCTGCTCCTCGTCGTTGAAGTTGATTTTGGGAAACACGAGGATGCCGCGCGCTTCCAGTTCCTCGCGCAGCTGCGGAGCGAGTTCGCCGGAAAGCAGTTCGTCCTTCGAATTGAGAATGCGGCTGCCGATGTTCGGCTTGATATGTTCAGCCTTCAGCTGAACCGAGGTGGTGACCGTCATGACCCTGACTCCCAGAAATGCCGTATGAGAACACTGTTACCATGTTCGCGCGACGGTGGGTAGAATCAAGCCGGCTTCCAGCCGATCGCACCCGGGCAGTCGAACTCAACGCCCGTACGGTATGTCCACGCGCTGCCGCGCGATCAGGGGGCCAGCTTGTCCAGCCAACCCTCGACGATGCGGATCGCCTCGGCATGGCCGGTGGTCACGCCCAACCCGTGCTCCATAACGATGGCACGGCCGATCCCTGCCAGGACCACGCTGAGCCCGGCCGCGTCGAAGCCTTCCAGCCTGCTCAGCCGGTCGCCCAGCAGACGCTTCAGTATCTCCACCTGACGGGCGCGCATTTCCTCGCTGTGCTGGGCCATGTACTCGCGCACGGCGGGGCGGTGGTTCGCCAGTGCCATGAACTCCAGCGCCATGGCGACCCGGCTGGTATCGATGAAGAAGTCCCACAACGCCCGCAGCGGGTCTTCCGATGCCAGCGCTTCCTCGATCATGCGGTCGCTCTGCGCCGCCCCTTGGCGCGAGACTTCGACAAGGAGGTCGTCCGTGGTCGGAAAATAGTAATGCACCAACGAGGGCTTCAGCCCCGCACGCGCGGCGACGCGCCGCGTGCTGACGGAGGCGTAGCCTTCGTCGCGGATCAACTGGTTGGTCGCTTCGATGATGACGGCCCGAGTCGCGGACGTCTCGGCTCCAACCCTGCGCGTAGCGCCTGCCATTGTATTCCCCTTTCCGTCCCGCCTACGGGGGGATGGGCGCAAGATCAACCGAACAGACCGGATTGACTTTCGTTCCCGTTTTGTTCAGAGTGCATTCCATGAACGCAGTCAAGGGAAGAGGAGCGACAAGCAGCGCGGCAAGCAGCCGGTTCAACCTGCCCGCGCGCGAAACCGACGGCGACTGGCTCGACATGGCCGAAACCGTCGACGGACCTTCGCGGCACCCGGCCACCACGGTGACGGAGGAGCATCCGCGCTCCATCCTTTCCTTCAACGCGTCGCCCGACGTCCCGTTCGACCGTTCGGTGAACGCGTACCGGGGCTGCGAGCACGGCTGCATCTATTGCTTCGCCCGCCCCACCCACGCTTATCACGACCTGTCTCCCGGATTGGATTTCGAGACGAAGCTCTATGCCAAGCCCACGGCGGCCCGGCTGCTGCGCGAGACGCTGGCGAAGCCCGGCTACAAGCCCGCGCCGATTGCGATGGGCACGAACACCGACCCCTACCAGCCCATCGAACGCCGCTACCGGATCACGCGCGAGGTGCTGGAGCTGTGCCTCGAAGTCGGCCATCCGGTCACGATCACGACCAAGTCGGACCGCGTCCTGCACGACATCGGCCTCCTGTCGCAGCTCGCTGCGCGCAATCTCGTCCACGTTGGCATTTCCGTCACCAGCCTTGACCCGGTCCTGTCGCAGAAGCTGGAGCCGCGGGCTGCCTCTCCGGCCAAGCGCATGGCCGCACTGGAACGGCTGGCGGGGGAAGGCGTCCCGGTTCACGTCTCCGTGGCGCCCGTCATCCCCTCCATCACCGACAGCTTCATGGAGGCCATTCTGGAGGAGGCGGCCGCGCGCGAAGTGCGCTGCGCAACCTGGATCATCGTGCGCCTTCCTCACGAAGTTGCGCCCCTGTTCCGCGAATGGCTTGATGTTCACTTCCCGGATCGCGCCGCCAAGGTGATGGCGACGATCCGCTCCATCCGCGGCGGGCGCGACAACGATCCCAACTTCGGCACGCGCATGAAGCCGGAAGGGGTCTGGGCCGATCTGCTCCGGCGGCGCTTCCGGGTGGCCACGGCAAGGCTCGGCATGACGGGACCGTCGGTCGCGCTGGACTGCTCGCAGTTCCGCCGCCCCTCCCGCGACGGCCAGCTCTCGCTTCTGTAAGCAAGTGCGATTGCCGCGCGGAGACACGCAAAGTCCGCGCGCGCTTCTATCGTAAGGCATGACTGGATCCTTGCTCGTCGACCGCCGTGATGCGGTGGAAATCGTCTCCCTCAATCGCCCCGGAGCCCTCAACACCTTCGACGAAGAGATGACCGCCGCCGTCGCCCATTACTTCGCCGGCCTGTCGGATCGGGCCGAGGTCCGCGTCGTCATCCTGCGCGCGGAAGGGCGGGCGTTCTGCGGCGGGCTGGACCTCGGCGGCTGGGCCAACGACGGTTCGCGCGGGGAACTGCAGCACTACTGGCGACTGCAACGCTCGCTCGGCAGCATCCTCGAACGGATGCGCGCCTGTCCGCAGCCGATCATCGGGCTTGGCCACGGCGCGGCCTGCGGAGCCGGCTTCTCGCTGCTTCTGGCCGCCGATGTGCGCCTCGGCACCCCGGATCTGCGGATGAACGCCGCTTACATAAAGGTGGGCCTGGGCGGATGTGATCTGGGATGCAGCTACTTCCTGCCGCGGCTGATCGGTGCCTCCGTCGCCTCCGAGTACATCCTGACCGGCCGCTTCATGACCGCGGAGAAGGCGCTGGCCTGCGGGCTGCTCAGTCGCATCCTCCCGGCCGAGGACCTGCTGGAGGCGGGACTCTCGCTCGCGGCGGAGATGACGGCCAACGCACCCATGGGCCTGCGCCTCACCAAGGACGCGCTGAACCGCAATCTCGATGCCCGCTCCCTGTCGGACGCCATGGCTCTCGAAGACCGGCAGCAGGTCATGATGCTGATGTCGGAGGATTTCGAGGAAGGCGTGGCCGCTTTCCGGGAAAAGCGCGCACCGCGCTACCGCGACCGCTGACCCCGGCAACCACGATCACGATGGCGCGTTCCGTCACCAGTCACCAACTGGGACAGGAGCCGACTTATGGCTGAAGAAACCGTCACCACCGAACGCCCGGCAGACGCTGCTCCGGGCAACACCACCATCATTCGCGAAACCCGATCGACCGGAAGCGGCACCGGCATCATCATGGCGCTGGTCCTGCTCGTGGCGATCGTCGGCGGCATCTACCTGTTCAGCCAGAACAGCGAGACGGCCAAGGACAACGCGATCGCAGAGGCTGCAGGCGACATCGGGAATGCCGCGAGCAAGGTGGGCGACGCCGCTCAGGACGCCGTTAACACCGAAAAGTAACCCGCGCGAGGCAGCCCTGCGCCGGGGGCTGTCCTCACACGGGCATGTGATCGGCGCCCGAATCAGGCCGCCATGGCGACGCGCTCCGGCCCACGCTTGGCCGTGAGCGAGACGTGGGAGATGCCCTCCACGCTTTGAAGGTGCTCCGCAAAGTCGCCGTCAAGCGCGAAATCGCGGCCAAGCCGGACCTTCTGCGTGCGCCCGTCGCCAAGATGGAGGGTGGCGATCACCTCACCCGCGCCACGTGCGCCCGGTCGCATCAACAGCGCGAGTTCGCGAACCGCCTCCACCCGATCGATATCCAGCTTCAGCACCATGCGGGCGTCCGCCTTGACTTCGCTGAGCGGTCGCCCTCCCCGCACGGTGACGCGCGGCGGCTCGTCCTGGCTGGGTGAATCCAGCTCCACGTTGAGCAGGATGCAGGCGCCCTCCCTCGCCCATTTCACGAAATTCTCAACCAGGCTTTCCTCAAAACACGAAGCCGAGAAGTTGCCGGAGGAATCGGAGAACTCCGCCATCACGAAGTCCTTGCCCTTGCGTGTCTTGCGCCTCTGTACGCTCTCCACCATCGCCGCCATTACCGCGCCCGTGCGGCCACCGCCGCCCCCCGCCATGAGACTGGAATAGGTCCGCGCGCCGTTGGCCGACGCGACGGCACGGTACTGCTCGACCGGGTGCGCGGCGAAGTAGAAGCCGAAGGTCTCGCGCTCCTTCGCCATCTGCTCGGCGCGGTCCCACTTGTCGGCTTCGACGAGGCGCAGCCCCTGCTCCACATGATCGTCGCCGCCAAACAGGCCGTGCTGGCTGGAGTTGCGTTCGCGTGAGGAGCGGTCCGCCTCGGCCAGCAGGGTGTCGGCGTTCGCAAGGACCTTGGCGCGGTTGGGTTCGAGCGCGTCGAATGCGCCCGCAGCGGCAAGGCTTTCGAGCTGGCGCCGGTTCATGGAGCCTGCCGGAGCGCGGCGGAACACGTCGTCGAGGCTTTCGAACGGGCCGTTCGCCTCTCGCTCTGCGACGATGGCTTCCATCGCCTTTTCGCCGACGTTGCGGATACCCGCCAGCGCGTAGCGGACGGCGTGGCTCTCCGCCGTTTCCTCGACGATGAACTCGGCTTCCGACCGGTTGATGTCCGGCGGGGCGAGTTCGATGCCGTTGCGGCGCGCGTCGTCGACGAAGATCGCGAGCTTTTCCGACTGGTGCATGTCGAAGCACATGGCCGCCGCATAGAATTCGTGCGGGTAATGCGCCTTGAACCAGGCCGTGTGATACGCCAGCAGCGCGTAGGCGGCGGCGTGCGACTTGTTGAAGCCGTACCCTGCGAACTTGTCGATCAAGTCGAACAGTTCGTTGGCCTTGGCCGCGTCGATGCCCGAGACTTCCCGGCAGCCATCGACGAAGCGCTGGCGCTGCTTGTCCATCTCGGCCTGGACCTTCTTGCCCATCGCGCGGCGCAGAAGGTCGGCGTCGCCCAGCGAGTAGCCCGCCAGGATCTGCGCGGCCTGCATGACCTGCTCCTGGTAGACGAAGATCCCGTATGTCTCGCCCAGGATGCCCGCCAGCTTGGCGTGCGGATACTCGATGGGAGCAAGCCCGTTCTTGCGCTGGCCGAACAGCGGGATGTTGTCCATCGGCCCGGGGCGGTAAAGCGAGACGAGCGCGATGATGTCGCCGAAGTTGGTCGGCTTCACCGCCGCCAGCGTACGGCGCATGCCTTCCGATTCCAGCTGGAACACGCCGACCGTGTCACCGCGCTTGAGCAGTTCGTAGACCGCAGGATCGTCCCATCCCAGGGTCGAGAGATTGATGGTGATGCCGCGCCTTTCGAGCAGATCGCACGCCTTGCGCAGCACGGACAGCGTCTTGAGGCCGAGGAAATCGAACTTAACGAGCCCGGTGTCCTCGACATACTTCATGTCGAACTGCGTCACCGGCATATCCGAGCGCGGATCGCGGTATAGCGGAACGAGCTGCGCCAGCGGGCGATCCCCGATCACCACGCCCGCCGCATGGGTAGAGGAGTTGCGCGGCAGGCCCTCCAACTGCACGGCAAGGTCCACCAGACGGCGCACTTCGCGGTCGTTGTCATACTCGCGCTTGAACTCGGCCACCGGCGGGTCCTTGGTCACGCCGTGCGCCTTGCGGCCCTGGATCGTCTCGGTCAGCGTCCAGGGGTCAGTGGGATGGTTGGGCACCATCTTGCACAGGCTGTCGACGCGGCCGTAGCCCATCTGCAGGATGCGCCCGCAGTCGCGCAGCACGGCGCGGGCCTTCATCTTGCCGAAGGTGATGATCTGCGCGACGTGATCGTGGCCGTACTTCTTCTGGACGTAGCGGATCACCTCGCCACGGCGGGTTTCGCAGAAGTCGATGTCGAAGTCCGGCATCGAGACGCGTTCCGGGTTCAGGAAGCGTTCGAACAGCAGGCCGAGTTTCAGCGGATCGAGGTCCGTGATGGTCAGCGCCCAAGCCACCAGCGAGCCCGCGCCCGAACCACGGCCCGGCCCAACCGGAATACCGTTGTCCTTGGCCCACTTGATGAAGTCAGCAACGATGAGGAAGTAGCCGGGGAAGCCCATGCCGACGATGATCTTCGTCTCGAAATCGAGCCGGTCAGCGTATTCGAGGAAGTCCTCGGTTACGCCCTTCTCGCGAAGCTCTTCGTAGGCGCCGCGCCGCTCGTCGCCCTGCAGCGCCATGGCCGCGTCCAGCTCCTCCTCGGTGACACCGGGCCAGTACGGGGCGAGGCGCGCGGCAAGCCCCCGGCGCGAGTCGTCGGCGAGCATCCGCGCTTCGCCCTCTCGGTCACCGGCAAGGCTTGGCAGTAGCGGCTTGCGCTTGGGCGGCGCATAAGCGCAGCGCTGCGCCACGACGAGCGTGTTGGCGAGCGCTTCGGGCAGGTCGGAGAACAGCTCCGCCATTACGTCGGCAGGCTTCACCCACCTCTCGGACGAGGAACGGGGGCGATCCGCCGCATCGACCTGCGTGGAATTGGCGATGCACAGGAGAGCGTCGTGCGCGGAGTGGAAGCCCTGGTCCGGGAACTGCGCCGGGTTCGTCGCCACCAGCGGGATGTCCCGCTGATAGGCAAGCGCAATGAGGTCTTCCTCGCTCTCGTCCTCTTCGGGTTCGCCGGTCCGGGTGATCTCGATGTAGAGACGGTTGCCGAACAGGGACTGCAAGGTATCGCAGTAGCTTTCGGCGCCCTCATGCCGCCCCGTCGCGTAAAGCCGGGCCAGCGCGCCTTCATTGCCGCCCGTCAGGCAGATCAGCCCGTCCGTGTAACCCCGCAGCGATTCCAGTTCGACATGGGGATCCAGCTCCAGCGGCCGGTCAAGGTGTGCGCGGCTGACGTGGTGGCACAGGTTAAGCCAGCCCGTCTCGTTCTGTGCGAAGAGCGCGAGCCAGTCGATCGCCCGGTCCTGCCCCTGGGCGACGGCACCCGGACGACCGATGGCAAGGAACGTGCCGATGACCGGCTGCACGCCCATACCCTTCGCCGCGCCCGCAAAGGTGGGGGCCGCGTAAAGCCCGTTCCGGTCGCAAAGGCCTGCGGCGGGAAACTTGCGCTCCTTTGCCAGCTTGGCGACCGCCTTCGGATCGATCGCGCCATCCAGCATGGTGAAGCTGGAAAAGATGCGAAGGGGTACGAAGGGAGCATGCGACATGGCCGGAATCTAGGCATCGGGCTGCCGTGCAATCAAGGGCTGCGGCGGCAAAAGTCAGGGGAAACTCCGGTTTTCCGCCCGGCTCAGGCGGACGGAGCGGCCAGAAGCGCCGCGATGTCCTTCTCCAGTGCGGCCGGCTTGTCGGTTGGCGCATAGCGCCGCACCACCCGCCCCTGCCGGTCCACAAGGAACTTGGTGAAGTTCCACTTGATCGACTTCGATCCCAGAACGCCCGGTGCCTCGGCCTTCAGCCACTGGAACACCGGCGCGGCATCGGCGCCGTTGACGTCGACCTTGCCCATCAGGGGGAAGGACAGGCCAAAGTTCACCTGACAGAAGGACGCAATCTCGTCAGCATTGCCCGGCTCCTGGCCGCCGAACTGGTTGCATGGAAAGGCGATGATTTCGAACCCGCGGTCGCGATACTTGCGCCAGAGCGCCTCAAGCCCCTCGTACTGCGGGGTGAAGCCGCACTTGCTGGCGGTGTTGACCACCAGCACCACCTTGCCCAGCCGGTCGGCCAAGCTCTGCTCCTCGCCGTTCGACAGAGTCGCGGTGAAGTCGGCGATGTTGCGGGGATCCTTGGTCATGCGGGGCCTTGTCGGAGGTGGGATCAGGCGCCGGGGAAATCGGCGCGGCGATAGAGATTGCGGATTTCACCGATGCGGAAGGTGTGATCGCCATCCTTCTCGATGGCATAGTCGTCCTGCTTTTCCTCAGGCAGCCCCATGACGAAGGCGATCAGTTCGGCCACGGTGCCGCGCCGGATCGTCTTGAAGTTGTGGAACAGCCCGCCGCCGTCCTCGCACCTGTGAAGTTCGGCGGTGTCGTTCCAGCCGAAGCCCCGCGAAGGCGTTGTGCTGGTCTCGATGGTGGACGGAGTGTCGCTCATCGGCGCTGTCCTTTCTTCAATCTGCTATCCTGTGATGCAGATTGAAAACGCGAGTTCCACGCCGGTTCCGTCCCCTCCCTCAGGTGAGAACGCCGTCGTGGAGCCGCACGACCCGGTCCATCGCCGCGGCCAGCCGTTCGTTGTGCGTGGCGACAAGGGCGGCGCTGCCCTCCCCGCGAACAAGCTGAAGGAACTGCGCAAAGACGCGGTCCGCCGTCGCCTCGTCGAGGTTGCCGGTGGGTTCGTCGGCCAGAACCATGCGCGGGCGGTTGGCCAGCGCCCGCGCCACCGCGACGCGCTGCTGCTCACCGCCGGAAAGCTTGCTCGGCCGGTGATCCAGCCGCTGGCCGAGGCCGAGCGCCTCCAGCAGTTCGCGCGCCCGCTCCTCGCAGGCAGCGCGCGGCTTGCCGGTGATGAGCTGGGGCAGCACCACGTTCTCGATCGCGTTGAAATCGGGCAGCAGGTGGTGAAACTGGTACACGAAACCGATGTGGTCGCGTCGGACCGCCGCCCGCTGGTCCTTGCCCAGTTTGCTGGCATCAATCCCGGCGATCTCGATCCTGCCGCCGAAGCCGCCTTCCAGAAGGCCGATGGCCTGAAGCATGGTCGACTTGCCCGAACCGGACGGGCCGAGCAGCGCGACGATCTCACCCGGACGGACAGTCAGGTTTACCCCGCGCAGCACGTCGATCCGCACGCCGCCTTGCTCGAAGCTGCGGGTCACGTCCGTCAGGCGGACCACGGCGTCTGTGGGGGAAACGTCGATCTTATTCATAGCGCAGCACCTGCACGGGGTCGGTGCTCGCCGCCTTGTAGGCGGGGTAGAGCGTGGCAAGGAAGCTGAACACCAGCGCCATGACGGAAATCGAGACGATCTCCACCGGATCGGAGCGGGCGGGCAGTTCCGTCAGGAAGCGGATCGAGGGATCCCACAGGTTCTGCCCCGTGACGATCTCGACTGCGCGAACGATGGGCTGGCGGAAGTAGAGGAACACGAAGCCGAGGATGAGCCCCGCCACGGTTCCCATCGCGCCGATGCAGAACCCTGTGGTCACGAAGACCTTCAGCAGCGAGCCGCGCGTGGCGCCCATGGTGCGCAGGATCGCGATGTCGCGCGTCTTGGCGCGAACCAGCATGATGAGCGAGGACAGGATGTTGAACACGGCCACAAGGACGATGATCGAAAGGACCACGAACATCGCCACGCGCTCGACCGCCAGCGCTTCGAAGAGGGAGGCGTTGATCGTCCTCCAGTCCGTGACGACGGCCTTGCCGGCCAGCTGGCGCGAAAGCGGTGCCAGGATTTCGCCCACCTTGTCCGGATTGGTGGTGGTCACCTCGATCATGCCGACAGCATCGCCGCTGAGGAGCAGGGTCTGCGCGTCGCTCAGGGGCATGACGACGAAGGCGTTGTCGTAATCATAGACGCCGATCTCGAACACAGCCGCCACACGGTAGGCGATCTGGCGCGGTACCGTGCCGAAGGGCGTCGAGCGGCCCTGCGGGTTGATGATCGTGATGACGTCGCCGACTTGCGCGCCCAGGTTCTGCGCCAGCTGCTTGCCGATGGCCACGTTCTCGGAGCCCGGCTTCAATTCGGCCAGATTGCCCGCCTTCACCTTGTCCGCGAGGCGGGCGATGTCCTCGTTCGTGTTGCCGCGCACCAGCACGGCCTCGACCCGGCCGTTGAAGCTGCCCAGCAGCGGCTGATCGATCAGGGGCGAGGCGCGGGTTACGCCGGGCGTCTTGCGCACGTCCTCCAGCACGTCCTGCCAGTTGTCGATCCGGCCGCCGTAGGCCTGGATAATGGCATGGCCGTTGAGGTTGACGATCTTGTCGAACAGCTCCGCGCGGAAGCCGTTCATCACGCTCATGACGATCACCAGCGCGGCCACGCCGAGCATGACGGCGACCAGGCTGATGCCGGCCACAAGGGCAATGAAACGCTCGCCCTTGCCGGGCAGCATGTAGCGCTTGGCGATGGTCAGTTCAAAGGGGGAAAGGATCAAGCGGAGGTCCGTCTCAAGATCAGGCGCGGGATTGAAGAGGCATTAGGATGCGCGGGTGTCGCTGGCAAGCGACGGGCGCGCATATGGTTCCCGGCGGTGTTTTCCAGCCCGCGCCCGCTCTTTTGAGAAACGCCTCCCTCAAGCGCCGGAAAAATTTTTCACTCTGGGAACAAGTCTCGAGTTCTTGTCTACCCCCTTGCTTTTCGCTGCAATCGCATCCAAATGCGCCTCGCGTTTTGACGCGCCAGTCGGGCTGGACATTACCATGAACATGACACACCCCTTTCGTGATGCCGATGGGGACAAGCTGCGCGAAGAATGCGGCATTTTCGGCGTTATCGGTGCCAAGGAAGCCGCGGCAATTGCCGCCGCCGGGCTCCACTCCCTCCAGCATCGCGGGCAAGAGGCCGTAGGGATCACGAGCTTCTCCGGAGCTGAATTCCACTCTCACCGCGGCATCGGTCACGTGGCTCAGGTGTTCAGCCAGAAGGAAGTGGACACGCTGCCCGGCTCTATGGCCTCCGGCCATGTCCGCTACGCCACGACCGGCGGTTCGGGCCTGCGCAACGTTCAGCCCCTCTTCGCGGATCTTGCCGCCGGTGGTTTCTCGATCGCCCACAACGGCAACATCTCGAACGCGATGACGCTCAAGCGCGATCTCGTATCAAAGGGTTCGATCTTCCAGTCGACCTCCGATACCGAGGTGATCATTCACCTGGTCGCCACCAGCCGCTATCCCACCCTGCTTGATCGCTTTGTCGATGCGCTGCGCATGGTGGAAGGCGCCTACTCGCTGATCTGCATGACCGCAGAAGGCATGATCGCCTGCCGCGACCCGCTCGGTATCCGCCCGCTGGTCATGGGCCGCATCGGCGATGCCACGGTCTTCGCATCCGAAACGGTCGCCTTCGACGTGATCGGCGCCGAATTCATCCGCTCGATCGAACCCGGCGAACTCGTCCAGGTCGATCACAAGGGCACGATTTCCAGCCACCGCCCCTTCGGCAATCCGGCGCCGCGCCCCTGCATCTTCGAGCACGTGTACTTCTCGCGCCCGGACTCAGTGATGGACGGCCGCTCGGTGTACCAGGTGCGCAAGCAGATCGGCATGGAACTGGCCAAGGAAGCCTTTGCCGACGCCGACGTGGTGATCCCGGTGCCCGATAGCGGCGTTCCTGCCGCGATCGGCTACGCGCAGCAATCCGGCATCCCGTTCGAACTGGGCATCATCCGCTCGCACTACGTCGGCCGCACTTTCATCCAGCCGGGTGACGCAGCCCGCCATGCCGATGTGAAGCGCAAGCACAACGCCAACCGCGCCATCGTGGAAGGCAAGCGCATCATTCTCATCGACGATTCGATCGTGCGCGGCACGACATCCAAGAAGATCGTCGAAATGATGCGCGATGCCGGCGCTGCCGAAGTGCACATGCGCATCGCCAGCCCGCCGACCGAGCATTCGTGCTTCTACGGGGTCGACACGCCGGAGCGTTCCAAGCTGCTCGCCGCGACGATGGACACCGAGGCGATGGCTGACTTCATCAAGGCGGATAGCCTCGCCTTCGTTTCCATCGACGGTCTTTATCGCGCCGTCGGCGAGGCGGAGCGTGCCACGAAGTGTCCGCAATTCTGCGATGCCTGCTTCACGGGCGACTATCCGACGCGGCTCACCGACTTCGCTGACCGCGAGGCGGAGCTCAACGCAGCGTGAGCGGCAGGTTCGAAGGGCAGGTTGCGCTGGTCACCGGCGCGAGTCGCGGCATCGGCGAGGCCACGGCAATCGCGCTCGCGGCCGAGGGTGCGCACGTCGTCCTGACCGGGCGCGACACCAAGGCCCTGGAACGAGTCGAGGAGCGCATCTTCCAGGCCGGCGGCGCATCCACGATCGCGCCTGTGGACCTTGTGGAACCGGACGGCATCGCCCGGCTCGCCACCGCGATCCAGCAACGCTGGGGCAAGCTGGACATACTGGTCATCAATGCGGCGATTCTGCCGGAACTGACCAGCGTGGCCGATATCGACCAGCGGGCGTTCAACAAGGCTCTGACGACCAATGTTCTGGCGACTCAGGCCCTGCTCGCTAATTTCGATGCCCTGCTGAAGAAGAGCAAAAACGCCCGGGTCATCGGCATGACGACGACGGTGGCGCAGGCGCCAAGGGCCTACTGGGGCGCTTACGGCGCCACCAAGGCGGCGTTCGAAGTGCTGCTGGACTGCTATGCGCAAGAGACGGCGAAGGTGTCCGCAATTCGCGTGGCGATCGTCAACCCCGGCGCGACCCGTACGGCGATGCGCGCGCGCGCCTATCCGGGCGAGGCTCCCGCTTCCGTCAAGCCGCCCGAAGTGGTAGCAGATCGCGTGGTCGCACTGCTTGCGGAGGACTTCCCCACCGCCCATCGGGAAACCGTTAACCAGCAACGATAAGGCGCTGGTAAGGTCAATCTGGGACACCGGTTGTCCAACGGGCGTTTGAAATGCCGGACCGGCTTGAGGCAGCACATGGTTTACACCCAGCAGGATCGTTACGCCGCCGCTGCGCAGGAAGACCGTAGCGCGCGGCGCAGTCGCATCTCCATCCCCGCGACCCTGCGCCCCTCCGGTTCCAAAAGCTTCCAGACGGCGGTGCGCGACCTGTCGCTCGCGGGCTTTTCCGCCACCGCGATGAGCGCCATCCCTCCACGCACGATGTGCTGGCTCACTTTTCCCGAAAGCGAACCGCGCCAGGCCAAGGTGGTGTGGTGGGAGAACGGACTTGTCGGCTGTGCCTTCGAGCAGCTTCTCGAACAGCCGGAGCTGGAGGCGATGCTGGCTCGGTGGAACGGCGACGGACGTCTCCGCTAGGCCTGCCGCTTGACCAGGGTCACCTGGGCAACGTCCACCCCGCCGCCAAGGAATCCTCCTTCGCAGTACATCAGGTAGTAGCGCCACAGCCGCACGAAGCGTTCATCGAACCCCGGCGGCAGCGCTCCCTCCTCCACGGCGGCATCGAAATTGGCTCTCCAGAAGCGCAGCGTCCGGGCATAGTCCTGTCCGAAGCCGACCCGATTCTCCCACGTCAAACCCCGCTCCGCAGCGAGGGCGCGAAACTCGCTCTCCTTGATGAGCATGCCTCCCGGGAACACGAAGGTCTGGATGAAATCGGCACTTCGGGCGTACCCTTCGAAGAAGGAATCCGGCATGGATATGAGCTGCAGGGCTGCCCGCCCGCCGGGCTTGAGATTGCGCGCTACGCAGTCCAGAAACGCAGGCCAGTAGGATCGGCCGACCGCCTCCACCATCTCCACCGAAACGATAGCGTCGTATTGTCCGGCGGTGTCGCGGTAGTCCTGCTTGCGGAAGCTGACACGCGCCCCGTCGGCGCCCCACCGCGTCCTGGCATAGGCGAGCTGCTCCTCTGACAGGCTGATCGCATCGACCTGCGCATCGAACGAGCCGGCGAGGAAGGCTGCGAGAGTCCCCCATCCGCACCCGACCTCAAGCACACGGCTGCCTGGCTCCAGGTCCAGCCGCTCGCAGATAGCCCCGATCTTGGCCGCCTGCGCCGCATCCAGCGTACTGACGAACTGGCTATACGCGTTCGGTTCCGCTGTAAGCTCCGAAAACAGCGCGCTGGAGTAAATCATGGTTTCGCCCAGCCACGTCTCGTAGAAGTCGTTTCCGAGATCGTAGTGAGCGTGGATGTTCTTCAACGACCCACGCCGCGTATTGCGGTTCAGCGCGTGGAGAAGCCGCGTCAGGAGGCGCCAGGGTCCTTGCGCACGCGCGGTGTCGCCAAGCGCCACCGCATTGTCCATGAAGAGGGCGAAGAGCGGCACGGGATCCGGACTGTCCCACTCGCCCGCTTCCCAGGCCTGGTACCACCCGACCGAGCCTGACGTCGCAAGCCGCAGCAGCGCGCGCCAGCTCCTCAACTCCACGACAGCATCGAAGCCCGGTTGCCGCCCCCCGAGAAGTCGCGTCCGGCCCGTGGGCAAGGTAGCCGATATCGACCCCCGCTCGAGCCCGCGATCGATCCGATCCAGAACCTTGTGAACGCCGCCCGACCACAGCCTCGCCAGCCACTGCGGACCGACGCCCACAGCTCGCCCCCCCTCGATCAGTTCGCCACCTCTGCCCGGCGTTTGTGCGTTCATACAAGGAACATGACAACGATCCCGCGGATCGGCAAGCGCTGCTGCGCTATCCTTAAGCTGTCTTCGCGTCCCGCCAGGCGGCCAGGGCGCGTTCCCGCGCCTCCCGGTGGTCGATCAGCTTGTCCGGGTACCCAGCCGGCCGGTGTGCGGGCGACGGATCATGTATCTCCCCATCGGGCAGGTCCGCCAGTTCGGGGACCCATGTGCGGATGTAATCGCTCGCATTGAACTTCTCGGACTGGGCAAGAGGCGCCATGATGCGGACGAACATGTTGGAATCGATTCCAGAACCCGCCGTCCACTGCCAGTTCACGGTGTTGTTGCCGTAGTCCGCATCGACAAGGGTGTCCCAGAACCAGCGCTCGCCTTCCCTCCAGTCAATCAGGAGGTGCTTGATGAGAAAGCTTGCCGCTATCATCCGGACGCGGTTGTGCATCCACCCGGTATGCCACAACTGCCGCATGCCCGCGTCCACGATCGGGTAGCCCGTCCGGCCCTGCTGCCACGCCTTCAGCTCTTCCTTGCTCGTGCGCCAGGGAAAGTGAGCAAACGGGTCGCGGGCGGGCCGGGTTCCGTAGTCAGGGTACTGCAGGATGACGTTCTGGGCGTAGTCACGCCAACCCACTTCACCAAGGAAGATATCGGTGGAGCCGCCCGCCTCCGCCACCGCATGCCAGACCTGCGCCGGCGAGATCTCACCAAAGTGCAAGTGAGGCGACAGCATCGACGTCCCTTCCTCGCCCGGCAAATTCCGCCGGGCTTCGTAAGTGGCCACAGCCTCCCGGAAGGCGGACAGGCGTTCATGCGCGCCCGCTTCACCGGGCTCCCATGTATCGCGCAGGCCACCGGCCCAATCGGGGCGCAGCGGCAGGAGCTTCAGGTCCGCGATCGCTTCGGACTTAGGCCAAGTTTTCGGAGCCGGGAGATTTGTCGGCCTCGGCAGGGGCGGCGGCGGGGGCATCCGCTCCCGCAGGGCGCGCCAGAAAGGCGTGTAGATCTTGTAGGGATTGCCCGTCGCGGTCGTCACGGATCCTGGCGGCGCCAGGTAGTTGCCGTGGTGCAGACAGAGCCTTCGCTTCCGGGCGACGGCTGCTTCCGCGTTCCGCCACCAGGGTTCGTAATGATGCAGGGCGTGGATTTCCTCCGCACCGGACTCGGTCGCAAGGGCGCCGAGCACCTCATCGCTTCGGCCACACCGGACGATCAGCCTCGATCCCAGGCTGCGCAGATCCATATCCAGTTTTTCGAGTGATTGATGCAGCCACCAGCGTGACGCCCCACCCATCGCGCGATGACGCGCGGTCTCATCGTCGCAGATGTAGACGGGAATGATGGGGCCCTTCCGGGCAGCCTCGGTAAGGGCCGGCTGATCGGCAAGACGCAGATCGCGTCTGAACCATACGATGGCGGGTGAGTTCATGGGCACGCAACGCCTGCCTGGAATCTGCGTTCCCCGAGACGATGACCGCTTCTTCTCGAATTTGCCCTCCGCGTCAGGGCACCGCCCTTGTTTGCGCTGCCGCCTGCTGGCTGGGCTTCTTCGGTGTGGTTCTCGCCGTGCACAGCGGACATGCCGAAGCGCTCGACAGCACGGGGCTGCTGTTCTGGAGAGGCGACACCTTGCGTCCGCTCGGATCCGCCCGGCTGCTCGAAGCCGTGCGTGACGTGACCGCGCTCGGCGGTGTCCTCCTGCGGAACCTGTTCGCGGTGGGGTGCGCCATCGCGCTTCTCTTCATGGGACTTCGCCGCGAAGCTGCCCTGCTGACCCTGACTGTGGCGGCGGGGTGGCTGGTCAACAGCCTCGTCAAGGGGCTGGTCGGGCGCGACAGGCCGGACATCGTGCCGCATTTGATGGAAGCGGGCGGACACAGCTTTCCCAGCGGCCACAGCTTCAACTCCGCAGTCGTGTACATTTCGGCCGCCCTCGCCTTCGCCGCCATGGCCGAACGAAGCACAGTCAAGGCAACGCTGGTGGCCGCCGCCATGGCCCTCAGCCTTGCGATCGCCTGGAGTCGTGTCTGGCTCGGGGTCCATTGGCCAACCGACGTGATCGCCGGCTGGCTGGGCGGGGCCGGCTGGGCGTTCCTTGGAAGCGCCCTCCTGCGCCGCACCGCTTCTGCGACCGTCGCCGCAGTCGAGGAGATCAACGAAAGCGGCACTCCGGATCCGCTGGAACCTCGGCAGAAGCCGTAAATCCGGAGCGGCCGGGCAGATCGCTGAACCGGGCATCGCCGAATGTCACGACGGCCATGCAGCCACGGCGCTCCACCCGAGCGAAGGGCAACTGCGACCATGCCAGGAACTTGATCACCTCCGGGGAGGCTCTGGTGGCCGCAATTACGGCGGGATCTCTCATATTGTCCGGATAGGATACCGCCGAACGCGGCATTCTCAGGCCCCTGCCCAAAGGATCGTAGAAACCGTGGAATATTCGCCCGTCGTTCCACCACGCAAGATTTCGCCTCCAGAACAACAGAGCCTCGGGCGCGGCGAAGATGCGCTCCGTCTGATTGCCGTGCCGCTCCCGTACGGACTGGCGGGCCTGACCCGAAACAAGGATGTTCGTTGCGATGAAGGCGGCGGCAATGGCCAGGCTTTGAAGGGCCGGACTGCTCCGTCCCGTCGAGCGGGAGCGCGCGATCCCGGCAGCCAGCATCAACAGCATCCAGGGCGATACGATGAACAGGCCATCCGTGTGGAACCAGTCTGAACTGAAAGGTGAAAGAAGTTGGACTGCGTAAGTATTCTGAAGATCCAGCAAAGGATGCGTCAGCGCACCCAGGTAGCAGATCGCCACCAGCCAGCCGGCGTGCATGGGCACGCCTGACGCATGCTGCCGGCCCGGCTGGCTCTGCCATTGGTCCAGCAGCCACAGAAGGAGGGCCAGGACAGGAGGCATGATCAGCACGCCTCCCACCAGCCCATGCGTGAAGCCTCGATGCATCGCGAGCGGCGCCCACGAGGCCCAGCCGAAGAATACGTCGATGTCCGGCATGTTCGCCGCCAGGATGCAGCCTGCAAGCCCCTTGCGGGTGCGATGCTTCAGGCCGGCTTCCGCCATGGCCCAACCGACGAGGCTATGAGTTAAATTATCCATTCCGACCCGAAAGTTGCACGTCATTTCTCAACTGCAGTCGAAGCGTTGCGATCTTTATCACAAACACGCCTCGGGTTGCGATAGCGGCTAGTCAAGCCGGCATCGTTCGGCCATGCTCTCCCCAACTCCCGAGCGGCCGTTCGGTACCGCCCGGCCCCTCTTTACTTGGAAAATCCATGCCGATGAATGATCCGTCGTCCTTGCCGTACCGTCCCTGCGTAGGTGTGATGCTGGTGAACGCCGATGGAAAGGTGTTTGTCGGAAAACGCATCGACAACATCGAAGGGGACTGGTGGCAGATGCCCCAGGGCGGTGTGGACGAAGGCGAGGACCTCAGGCAGGCCGCCTACCGCGAGCTTTGGGAGGAGACCGGCGTGACGGAGCAACACGTCAAGCTCCTGTCCCAGACGCGCGAAGAACTCCTCTACGATCTGCCGCCCGAACTCGTAGGAAAGCTATGGAAGGGAAAGTATCGCGGCCAGCGCCAGCACTGGTTCCTGGCGCGGTTCGACGGCAGCGACAGCGACATTCGGCTCGATGCTCACCAGCCTCCCGAATTCTGCGACTGGAAATGGGTTGAGGCCGAATTGCTGCCGGACATCATCATCCCCTTCAAGAAGCGCGTGTACCGTGCTGTTCTTGAGGAGTTCCGCGCACTGATCTAGGCCCGCCCCGGCCGGGGCTCAGTTCTCCGACATCGGCTTGGTCGCGGCCGCTTCAGCCGTGACCATCCGCGTCCCCGTCGGCCCCTTCGCGATGGCGGTAGCGAGCGCCTGGGTTTCGGCGCAGGTCGCACCGCAGAGGGTCTGGAGACGAGCAAGGTTGCGGGCCGCCTTCTCCGTCGCGCCCTTCTCCGCAAGCGCCACTCCCTCACCCGCCAGCGCCGCCACATTGCGCGGGTCCCGGTTCAGCGCCACGCGGTAGTAATGCAGCGCCTTGCCCTGCAGTCCCTGGCGACGGGTTGCATCGGCCAGCGGCAGAAGCACCGCCACGCTGCCCGGTTCGACCGTGAGGGCGGCTTCGAACGCGTCGATCGCGGCGTCGAGATCCCCCGCTTCGGATGCGGCCCGCCCTTCGCCGAGAAGGGCTACAGCCCGGGAATCCAGCTCTTCGGGAGGCTGCGAAAGGAGAACACTTGAGGACGTGGCAGCGAGAAGGGAAAGAGCGACAGCAACAGGCGTATAACGCATCACCAGGTCCTTGGCCGAGGTATTCGTCCTCATCATGGCCGAAGCGCTATCACAGACGGGAGAAGCGCGCGACGAAAAAGCCGTCAGTGCCATCGCGCCATGGCGAGAGGCGGACGCCGTCTCCGCGTGCAACGCCGACAGGCAGCCCTGGGCGGTCCACTTCCCAGCCGGGATGCCTCATCAGGAAGCCTGCAGCCTGGTCCGCCCCTTCTGCATCCAGCAGCGAGCAGGTCACAAACACCAGTCTCCCACGCGGTTTCACCAGTCCCGCCGCCACGTCGAGGAGGCGGGACTGGATCGCCACGTATCGTTCAAGCTGCTTTTCGGTCAGCCGCCAGCGTGCTTCCGGGTTGCGGCGCCAAGTGCCCGTTCCGGAACAGGGCGCATCGACCAGCACGGCGTCCGCGGCGCCGAGAAATGGCTGCAGCGCCTCCAACTCGCGGTTGGCGTCCAGCAGGATCGTCTCGATGTTGCGCGCCCCCGCCCGCTCGGCACGCGGCGCGAGGCGGGACAGCCGCGCGCGATCGGCATCGCAGGCGATCAGTCGGCCCTGGTTCTCCATGGCGGCGGCAAGCGCGAGGGTCTTGCCTCCGGCACCGGCGCACAAGTCGACGACCGTCTCGCCGGGACGCGCGCCGACGACCTCGCACGTCAGCTGGGAGCCTGTGTCCTGCACTTCGATCACACCTTCGAGATAGGCGCGGGAAGGCTCGATTCGGGTTTCTGGCGGATAGCGCCAGCCATTGGCGGCCACTGTCTTCTCGCCGCCTTCGGGCAAAGGCTGCGCGCCCGCCTTCAAGGTGTTCAGGCGAATATCCAGAGGCGCACGGTCCAGCAGCGCTGCAGCCTCCTCGTCCTCGAGGCCGCTATCGGCGAGCCGCCGCACCAGCCATGCCGGTGCCACGCCGGATGGGGCGCCCGGTTCGTCGTCCCGGATCGGTGCCGGTCCATGCCGCGAGCCGTCGAACAAGGCCGCCACCTGCTCGTCCAGAGCAGCCAGGCGCACCATTGCCGCCCGGCCGGTCACAGGGATCTCGCCGCAGGCGCGAATGGCGCGATAGGCGAGTTCGCGCACCGCGCGCCGGTCGCCACTCCCCGCCCAGCGACGCGCCCGGAACCACTCCGCCATGAGGCGGTCGGCAGGTGCCCCGTTCGAGCGTGCAGCTTCGATGACGAGGTCGAGAACCTCGATGGCAGCCTGGACGCGGGCGGCGGGGGTCATCGCCCGTGTGCCTCAGCCGCTCAGCGCGTGGGGTAGTTGGGCGCTTCGCGCGTGATCGTCACGTCGTGAACGTGACTTTCCCGAAGACCCGCGTTCGTGATGCGAATGAACTTTGAGTTCTTGCGCAAGGCGTCAATCGTCGGCGATCCGGTGTAGCCCATCGCCGCCTTGATGCCGCCCACAAGCTGGTGGATCACGTCCTTCGCCGGGCCCTTGTAGGCGACCTGCCCTTCGATACCTTCGGGGACCAGCTTCATCTGGTCCTTGATGTCGCCCTGGAAGTAGCGATCCGCCGACCCGCGACCCATAGCGCCTACCGAGCCCATGCCCCGGTACGACTTGTAGGCACGCCCCTGATAAAGGAACGTCTCGCCCGGCGCTTCCTCGGTGCCGGCCAGCATCGAGCCGACCATGATGGTCGAGGCGCCGGCGGCGAGAGCCTTGGCAGCGTCACCCGAAGTGCGCAGGCCACCGTCGGCGATCACCGGTACACCGGCCTTGTCGGCCTCCTCGGCCGCTTCCATGACGGCGGTCAGCTGCGGCACGCCGACACCTGCGACGATGCGCGTGGTGCAGATAGAACCCGGTCCGATGCCCACCTTCACGCAGTCCGCGCCGGCATCGATAAGGGCCTTGGCCGCTTCGGCGGTGGCGATATTGCCGGCGATCACCTGGGCGGAGTTGGAGAGCTTCTTCACCCGCTCCACCGCCAGCGCCACATCCTTGTTGTGACCATGCGCGGTGTCGATGACTACGACGTCACATTCGGCGGCAAGAAGCGCCTCGGTGCGGGCGAAACCCTTGTCACCAACCGTGGTGGCCGCCGCAACGCGCAGGCGCCCTGCTTCATCCTTCGTGGCTTCCGGGAAGAGAACGGCCTTCTCGATGTCTTTCACGGTGATGAGGCCGACGCACTTGAAGGCTTCGTCGACGACCAGGAGCTTCTCGATACGGCGGGCATGCAGCAGGCGCCGCGCCTCGTCCTGACCGACGCCGACCTTCACGGTCGCGAGGTTCTCGTGAGTCATCAGTTCACGCACGGGCTGCGCGGGGTTGTCGGCAAAGCGCACGTCGCGGTTGGTAAGGATACCCACCAGCTTGCCCGAGGCCTCCACCACGGGGATTCCGCTGATCTTGTGCGCCATCATCATGGCCTGCGCTTCGCCCAGCGTGGCTTCCGGGCTGATGGTGATGGGGTTGACCACCATGCCGCTCTCGAAGCGCTTCACCTGGCGCACCGCTGCGACCTGTTCCTCGATCGAGAGGTTGCGGTGCAGAACGCCGATGCCGCCCATCTGCGCCATGACGATCGCCATGTCGGCTTCCGTGACCGTATCCATGGCCGAGGAGATGACCGGAATATTGAGGCCGATGCTGCGGGTGAGCATCGAACGGGTATCCGCCTGAGTGGGCACGATATCGGACTTGGCCGGACGCAGAAGTACGTCGTCGAAAGTAAGTCCGAGCTGGATATCCATGTGCGCCACCAAAATGCTTCAAGGGAGAATCGTGGCGGCCCATGTAAACAAAGGGGCCGGTTACCGCTAGGGGTAGTTGGCACGGAATTTCAAGGTTCCGCAACTTCCGATCCGGAAAAAGGCCTGCCGGCTACACGCCAGAGACGGGGCGCGGAAGTTGCCGAGCTTCGGCTGCGCCCTCGCGGCTCAGCGTTGCGCTGGTGTTTCGGGAAAGCGGCGGGTGTCGGCAAACCACCGTCCGAGGGCCGTGAGCATCTTCACGTCCTCGGTAGCCCCGCCGAGTTCGAGAGGATGGGACAGGTCATCGCTCGGTCGATGGTAATCGCCATCGAAGAATGCCCGCATGCGCTCGATCTCACCGTAAGCGGTCGTCACCATGACCGTCGGTACGTCGTGCTGCAACAAGGCCCATCCATCCTGCCGTTTGACGTATTCGTTCGCCGCGTTGCTGTCGCTCAGGCTGAAACCTTCGGCCTTGGCCACGCGCGCGATATCCTTGTCGAGCGTAGTCATTCCCCTGCCGACGATGGCGAACGGCGTCTTTTTCGGGGCGATTGCCACCGAATCGATGTTGAAGGCGGCGACGATCCTTTCCAGCGGTATCGGAGGATTGTCGGCGAATGCGTGAGCGCCCAGCAGCCCGAGTTCCTCGGCCGTCGTCGCAAGGAAGTACACGTCCCGGTCCAGCTGGCCGCCCCGGGAAAGCCGCCGCGCCACTTCCGTAAGCGCCGCCACACCACTGGCGTTGTCTATGGCGCCATTGCAGATCGCGTCCTTCGCATCGCCGGCGCCACACTTCCCGAAATGATCCCAGTGCGCGACGAAGAGCACAGCGCCGGCCTGCTTGTTGCGGCCCGGCAGCTTGCCGATCAGGTTGTGCGTGCGAATTGTCGTCTCATCCGTCCGCGCCTCGAGGGTCGCGGTCAGATCGAGGACCATCGGCGCGAAATCATCCCGGTCAGCGGCCTGCTCAAGCGCGTCGAGCGAGTGCGCGGTGCCTTTCAGCAGCGTCTCCATCGTCGCTCGCCCGACAAACGCCTCCAGATCGCCTCCAAGCGATTCGTCCGAAAGAGCATAGCCGGACTGGCGGCGACGGCTCGCCACCTGATCGAGCGTTCGTTCGCCGTCGAGCACCGTGAGCACGGCAGACGCTCCCATCGCGAGGAGATCGTTCTGCCGCACGCTGTCGGGCGTATCGCCTTCGAGCAGCACGGCAATGCGCCCGGCAAGCTCGGTTCGGGTGAAATCACGGTTTCGGGCGCGCCCCACGAACAGCAGAGGCGCGCTGCGCACCAGGGCCCGCCGGCCGGAGGTAAAAACGAGGACATCGGCAGGCGCCAGCGTGGTGCGGTAGCCTTTGCGGAAGAACTGCGCCGTGCCTTTCCCGGGTTGATGCGCAACGATCATGACAGGTGCGAACCACTCATTCCCGGGATCATTCGTCCCGGACACGAGGCCGATGTCGAACCATTGTCGTGCCAGGTATCGCAGCGTCTTGGCCTCGCCGTCGGTGCCCGGCTCACGGCCCCCGTACTCGTCACTCGCCAGGATCTGGATGTGGGATCGAAGGCGGTCCTCGATCTCTCGATCGCCTCTGCTGGCGCTAGTCGCGGGAACGGGCACGGCGACGGCAAGGGCAAGCGCGGCGCAAACGCCCGCTCTCCACACCTTGTCCCCTGCTGCCCTGATCGCCCGGTTCATCGCTTTGGCCCTATACGACACGAATCCCGCCGCGGTTGCAAAAATCGCCTCCTCCAAGGGCCGACCGCAGCATTTTTCCCGTTTGCACTCAACCTGAAGCATGGTGGCCACACCGCCTGTCTTCAAGGAACAGGTTCATGGCTGAAGAATTGATCCTGGGACGGGAACATGCCGGGCTCCCGCACCAGAAGAGGATAGCACCAGCATGCGGCTAGACGATTTCGATCCCGACAGCATCCGCGTCACCGAAGGCGGCCGCAGCGGGGGATTCCCGCTGGTCGGCGGCGGAAAGCTCGGATGCGGGACGCTCATCATCGTGCTCATCGGCGCCCTCGTCTTCGGCGTGGACCCGGGACAGATGCTCGGCACGATCGAAAGCGTCCAGCAGCAGCAAGGCCCGGCGACGACGCCGCAGGAGACCGCCAACCGCTCCGCAAGCGAGATCTGCCGATCGAATGCCTATTCCCTTGAAGCCTGCAATGCGCTGAGTTCGTTGAACCGCACCTGGCAACCGCTGTTCCAGAAGGCGAACATCCCCTTCGAGCAGCCCACCCTGACCTTCTACACCGGCGGGACGCGCAGCGGCTGCGGGGCTGCGCAGAGCGCGATGGGGCCGTTCTACTGCCCCGCCGACCAGGGTATCTACATCGACGTCAGCTTCTACGACCAGCTTGAACAGCAGCTGGGCGCCAAGGGAGACTTCGCCCGCTACTACGTCATCGCGCATGAATACGGACATCATGTGCAGCATATCACCGGCGTGAACCAGCAGGTGCGGCAGGCACAACGTCAGAACCCCGCTCAGGAAAATGCGCTGCAGGTCAGCATGGAGTTGCAGGCGGACTGCTATGCCGGCGTCTGGGCGGGGCGAAACCGCGATCTCATCGAACCCGGGGACATGGAAGAAGGCCTGACCGCCGCAAGCGCCATCGGGGACGATGCGCTGATGCGAGGCGCGGGTCAGGCCGTCAATCCGGAGAGCTTCACACACGGATCCAGCGCCGAGCGCATGCGCTGGCTGAAGCGGGGCCTGGACACCGGGAACGAGGATGCTTGTGACACGTTTTCAAGACAGTAACACAGGATATTGAAGCCGTAGTCTTCGGCTTCCGAAGGAGAACAGGGAATGAGCCGCAGATGGCTAAGCGCTGCCGTGGTGGCCGGAATGATGATCACGCCGGCCATGGCCAGTCAGGACGACAAGCCGATCACTTCGCGCGACCCGGACGCCATGGATGTGGCCAAGACGCCGATCACGGACCTCAACGTAGGCCGCGACGATGAGATACCGCCGCTGCTGATCAAGGCCTCAACCGAGCCTTATTCGCTGGAGGGGCTTGGCAAATGCAGGCAGATCGCCGGGGCGATTCAGGAACTCGACGAGATTCTCGGCCCCGACATCGATCTTCCCGCCAGCGAGCGGGACCGCATCAGCGCCGGCCGCGTCGGCAAGTGGGTAGTCGCGTCGTTCATCCCATTCCGGGGGCTGATACGCGAAGTCTCGGGTGCCAATGCCCAGGACCGCAAGGTGAATGCGGCAATTCAGGCCGGCCTGACGCGCCGGGGCTTCCTTAAAGGCGTTGGGAAGACGATGGGGTGCAGATACCCGGCATCCCCCGCACCCGCCAGCGTTGTTCAGGCGCGGCTGACTGAGATGAAGGCAGCGGAGACGAAATCCAAGTCGCGCAAGAAAACCACGTCCGGAGATGAGATCGCGTACAAGTCGGAACCCGAGGCGAAGCAACCCGCGCCGAAAAACTGATTCCCCCGGCGGCCCGTCATTTTGCTAACGCGGGAGAGCTCATCCCGGGCTCCCCGACGTCAGCGCCTGGCTTCCGCCAGTTCCCTATCCAGATCGGCCACGATTTCCGCCCGTATGGTTGAGGCGAGCGCCCTGTCTGCAGCGATGGAGGCACGGGCAAGGCGCAGGCCCTGAAGGACAGCCACCCGGGCGGCCTTCGGCTCACCTGTGCAGATGATCATCTCATTCCTGTTAGGTGATGGGGTGTGAGTATGCCGGGCGCCGTCGGCGGGGCAATCCTCATCCACGACCATCGTCCTGTGGAGGGTCCGGCCGCCATCCTGCTGGACGATGCTGAGGGAGCGCTTCCTGCCGTCAGCCGAAACGGTTTCCTCGACGCGCGGCGCTCGCGCCCGAGCTTGCAGAGCGTAACCTTGCGCCTTTAAGGCATAGTCGAGCGAATGGGACGCGCGCCTCAGTGCGGCCGTGGCCTGCCGCTGGGCTTGTTCCTGCTGCTCCCCGGCCATGCGCGCCGCTTTCAGCGATGCCTCGGCCTCCATGTGGATGCCTCGCACGGCCGGAACAGGCGGCACAGGAGGAACCGGAGGAACAGGGGGCAGCGGAGGAACAGGGGCCACGGGAACGCCGTTCGCACGGTAGTGCCGCGGAGGCTCCGCCACGACGGATGCTACGAATTGCGGCGCAGCAACGGCCTCTCCCGTAGGGATCGCTCCGGCCTCGCGAGCAGGCATCGTCGCGTCGGGAGCGGGCACGGCCGGGTCAGCGTCCGAACTGAAGCGAGCGCCCATGGCCAGTCCCGGATCCTCCGCTTCCGCCTCGCTGACAGTCGCGGTTGCCGGCACCCCGATGACGGCGGCCGCGAAGAGGCTGCGGCCGAGGATGCGCCGCGTCATCGGGACTTCCTTGGCGGCGAGCGCCTTCAGGCGCTGGATGATCGGCTTCCCCGATGACAGCGGCCCCGCCATAGGCGCAGCCAGGCTCAACCGGGCGTCGCCTGTCATGGAAGCAATCAGGCGGCCGTAACGCGCCTTCTCCGCCCGGCTGCGACCAAGCATCACGCGTGAATCGCAGAACGCCTCCTGGTCCGCGCGAACGGCTCGCCAGGCCGACCAGCCAAGGGGGTTGAACCAGTGCAGCGCGAACAGCGGCTGCATGAGTATGAGGGCAAGCAGGTCATTGCCCTTGTGGTGCTCCAACTCGTGCGCGATGACGAAATCCGATATTTCGCAGTCGGCGCCGGCGAGGAAGCCTTGCGGAAGCACGATCACCTTGTCGAAGATGCCGAACGCGAGCGGCGCACGCACCGCCGGCGTCTCGACGATGCGGACAGCGTCGGCCCGGGCGACCAGCTTCGCGCCTTCCAGCAGATCGCGGCGCATTCCGCGATAGGTCAAAGCCCGCCAGATGATGAAGGCTGCAGCACCGCTCAGCCAGACACCGGCGACGATGGCGCCGAAGTCCACCTGAGACCAGAACGAGGGCTCTGCAACGGGTGTGGCAATGCCCTCAGCCAGTGCGGTGCCCGTCATAGGCAGCGTTCCTGCCGCAGGCAAAACCTCCCCCGCCGGCCCGCCGCCCCTCCCCACCCCGATGGTATCGAGCGCAAGCTCAAAATGGGCAACGAATTCCGGGCGCACCACCAGGGGCGGGATGACAAGCCGTATCATCGGCAAGGCCCAGAGGGCGTAGGCCGCGCCCGGCCCGAACCACCGCGCGACCGGCCGCCGGACAGCCAGTACCAGACCCATGAGCACACCCGTCGCGACGAGCGTATCGGTAAGCCAATCGATCATGACTTCAGCTCCCTCAGAAGGGCTTCGATTTCAGCTATGTCGTCGTCCGTAAGAGCCTCGCTCTCGGCGAGGTGTGCAAACAGAGGCGCTGCTCGTCCGCCGAACAGGCGATCGACGAGACGGCGGCTTTCCGCGCCTACGTAATCCGCGCGCCGGATGCGCGGCGTGTACAGGAACCGTTTGCCATCAGCCTCGGTGTCGAGCGCCCGCTTCGCCACCAGACGCGAGAGCAGCGTCTTGACGGTTGGCAGGCTCCAGTCCCGGGTCTCGCAGACTCGCTTGCAGACATCCTGGGCCGTAAGGGGACTTTCATCCCAAAGCGCCTCCATCACCGCGTGTTCGGCTTCGGAAATCCGCTCGGGCAACTCTGCGTCCACGCACCGCTCCAGTGTTTACAGATGTAATCGACTACATCTGTAAATGTGAACGGCAGATGAATGGTTGGTCAGGCTTTGCGGAGGGCAAGCGCCAGTTGGATGAGGAATACCCCGCGCACGATGAAGCTGATCGCCACCAGGGTCGCTAGAAAAGCAAGGCCGACCCAGGCGCCGGAGAGCAGGAGAATGAACCCCAGCACAACGTCCAGACCACCAAGCAGAAGCCGCCAACCGCGATCCTCCCGCACGCGAAGGGCGAAGGCAATCTGGAACACGCCCGACAGGATCAGCCAGAAGCCGATCGCAACGACGAGTGAAAGTGCCCCCGCCACCGGGTTCGCAATCGCAAATACCCCCGCGAGAAGAGCGAGGATGCCCAGCAGCAGCTCTGTCCATCGGGCGCGTTTTGACAGGGCGGTCCAGCCAGCGGCCAACGCCGCCACGCCGCAAACCACCAGCGCGATACCCAGAAGCAGCCCTGTCGCGACGCCCGACACCAGCGGGTTCACAAGGACGATCAGCGCCACCAGCAGGAGCAGCAGACCGTAGGCCATCACCCAGCCCCACGAACTGCCGGGCGTCCTCTCGATCTGGCGGACGACGGGATCATGCCCCACGTCTGGAGTGAGCAGCGGATCTGGTTCGGTGCGTTCCATGACCGGTCCTTTCTGGACAACCCAATGCCCGAGCCATCTGGAAGTTGCCCGCTCCCGGTCCGTTCAGCCAAAAAAACGAAAAAGGGCGGCGTAGCCTTGCCGCTACGCCGCCCTCCTCTCGTTCACCGCATTGCGGCGAAATGCCGTATCAGTACACGCGTGCCTTGGGCTTGATGTACTCGACATCGTCCGTGAGCGTGTATTCGTGGACCGGACGGTAGTCGATGCGGACCTCGCCGCCCTTGCCGCCCCAGCCGTTGAACCAAGTTGCGGTGTGCTTCATCCACTCCGCATCGTCGCGGTTCGGGAAGTCCTCATGCGCGTGTGCGCCGCGGCTTTCCTTGCGGTTCTGTGCGCTATGAAGCGTCACGGTCGCCTGCGAGATCAGGTTGTCCAGCTCCATCGTCTCGACGAGGTCGGAGTTCCAGATCAGGCCACGGTCGCTGACGCTGATATCGTTCATCCGCTGATAAGTCTGCGCAAGCTTTTCCTTGCCTTCGACCATCAGCTCGTCGGTGCGGAACACCGCCGCGTGCAGCGACATGGTGCGCTGCATCTCGGTGCGGATTTCCGCCGTGGAGGAACCGCCCTTGGCGTGACGGAAGTGGTCGAGGCGCGTGAGGGCCAGGTCTGCCGAGTCCTTCGGCAGTTCCGGCTGCTTGGCTTCGGGCGTCAGCAGTTCCTTGAGGCGGTGGCCGGTAGCACGGCCGAACACCACGAGATCGATCAGCGAGTTCGAGCCCAGACGGTTCGCTCCGTGGACCGAGACGCAGGCCGCCTCGCCCACTGCGAAGAGACCCGGAACGACCGTTTCGGGGTTGCCGTCAGGACCGATGGTCATGACTTCGCCGTGGTAGTTCGTGGGAATGCCGCCCATGTTGTAGTGAACCGTGGGGACCACCGGCAGCGGCTGGCGCGTGAGATCCACGCCTGCGAAGATCTTGCCGCTCTCGGTGATGCCGGGCAGGCGCTCCGCCAGAACCTTGGGATCGATGTGATCGAGGTGCAGGTAGATATGGTCCTTGTGCGGACCGACGCCGCGGCCTTCGCGGATTTCCATCGCCATCGAGCGCGAGACAACGTCGCGGCTGGCAAGGTCCTTGGCCGACGGTGCATAGCGCTCCATGAAGCGCTCACCTTCGGAGTTGGTCAGGTAGCCGCCTTCGCCGCGCGCGCCCTCGGTGATGAGGACGCCGGCGCCGTAGATGCCGGTCGGATGGAACTGCACGAACTCCATGTCCTGCAGCGGCAGGCCGGCACGCAGCACCATGCCGCCGCCGTCGCCGGTGCAGGTATGGGCCGAGGTCGCGGTGAAGTAGCAGCGGCCATAGCCGCCGGTGGCCAGCACCACAGCCTGCGCGCGGAAGCGGTGAATCGTGCCGTCGTCCATGCACAGCGCGATCACGCCGACGCACTTCCCGTTCTCCATGATCAGGTCGATCGCGAAGTATTCGATGAAGAAGTCCGCCGCATACTTCAGCGACTGCTGGTACAGCGCATGAAGCATGGCGTGGCCGGTACGGTCGGCAGCCGCGCAAGTACGCTGTACCGGCGGGCCTTCGCCCATGTTCTGCATGTGGCCGCCGAAGGGGCGCTGGTAGATCGTACCGTCCGCGTTGCGGCTGAAGGGCACGCCTGCGTGCTCCAGTTCGTAGACCGCAGCCGGAGCCTCGCGCACCATGTACTCGATCGCATCCTGGTCACCCAGCCAGTCCGACCCCTTGACGGTGTCGTACATGTGCCAGGTCCAGTGGTCGGGCGTGTTGTTCTTGAGGCTGGCGGCAATGCCGCCCTGCGCCGCCACGGTGTGCGAGCGGGTCGGGAACACTTTGGTGATGCACGCCGTCCTCAGGCCGGCTTCGGCCGAACCCATGGTGGCGCGCAGGCCCGAACCGCCGGCGCCGACGACGACGGTGTCGTAAGTGTGGTCGATGATCTTGTATGCGGGCGCGGACATTATGCGTGAGCTCCCAGCGCGAGGCGAATGACGCAGAAGACGCCGAAGGCGCCGCCGCCGATGGCGGCCAGGTTAAGCGCGATCAGCAGGAACAGCTTGTTCGCGTCGTGGACGTAGTCTTCGATGAGGATCTGGAGACCGAGCCGGGCGTGCCAGAAGACCGAGACCACCAGCAGGATGATCATCACCGCCGGGACGGGCCGCGAGATCCACTCGACCACCGTGCCGTACGACATGTCAGGCAACAGCAGGATCGACACCACGAGGAAGAGGACAGTCAGCAGGTTGCTGAGGGCCGTGAAGCGGTGCACCAGCCAGTGATGCACGCCGCCCTTGGCCGAGCCGAGGCCGCGTACGCGACCGATGGAGGTTCCGTTACCCATGTTTCCTTACCTCAGCGAAGCAGCAGGATCGCCCAGAAGGCGATGGTCAGCAGCACGCCCGCGATCGGGCAGATGGTGGCCCAGGTCTTGTTGACCTTGAGCTCGTAACCTGCGCCGGTGTCCAGCACGAGGTGGCGAAGACCGCTGCACATGTGCGAGAAGAAAGCCCACGATATGCCCACGAGCACCAGGTAGCCGATCGGCGTCGTCATGGCCCAGGCGAACGTCGCGTAGGAAGCAGGGCCTCCCGCGAGCGCTCCGAGCCACCACAACAGCACACCGAGGCCTACAAGGGCCATGCCATCGCCGGTGATGCGATGCAGGATCGACACGAACATGTGCGGGCCCCACTTCCAGATCTGGAGGTGCGGCGAGAGCGGACGGTTCTTGGTCCCGGCATTTGCCATGGCGCTTACGAATCCCCTTGCCTGCGGCAGTGTCATGAACTGCCCTCATGGAAGCCCCCTTAGACAAATCGAGCCACGGTGCAAGGGTATCGCACCCATGCCCTTGCCGGACTGGTCACTGCTAAACCCGCGCTCTAAAGGAGCGCTCATGAATCGCAGTCTATTTATCGCCGGCCTGGGGATCGCTTCGGCTCTGGCTTCCCATGCCGCATACGGAGCGACGCCGGACACAGGTTCGCTCCCTGCCCTTGCGCAGGCCTGCGCCGGAAACGACGCGTGGGACGCCCCGGCTCCGCCTGCCCGCATATTCGGCAACACCTTCTACGTAGGCACGTGCGGCATCTCCGCCATCCTGGTGACCGGGAAAGAGGGCCACGTGCTCGTCGACGCCGGCGTGCCCGCGGCTGCGCCCCTGGTGCTCTCCAGCATCCGTCGCGCCGGCATCGACCCCAGGGACATCCGCTGGATCGTGACCAGCCACGAACATTTCGATCACGTCGGAGCGCTCGCGGCGCTTCAGAAGGCCACAGGTGCAAGGATAGCCGCACTGGCAACGCAGAAGGCGGCCCTGGAAAGCGGCCGCCCCCACAGGGATGATCCCCAGTTTGCCGTCCTTGACCCTATCGCGCCCGCAGTCGTCGCCCGTACGCTGAAGGACGCAGACACGGTGGCCGTCGGCTCCATCACCCTGACCGCCCATGCGACACCCGTCCACGCGCCCGGCTCGACAAGCTGGACCTGGCGATCCTGCGCAGGCGCAGGCAACTGCCGCACGATCACGTACGCCGACAGCTCCTCCACGATCTCCGCCGATGGATACCGGTTCAGCAATCACCCCGCCCGCGTGGCGCAGATCCGGCGCGGGCTGCCGGTCATGGCCGGCCTTCCCTGCGACATCCTCCTGACGCCCCATCCCGGCCAAAGCGCAATGATGGAGCGCTTCGCAGGCCGCAAACCCCTGTCGGATGCCAGCGCCTGCCGCGCTTACGCCAAGGCTGCGCAAGTGCGATTTGAAGACCGCCTTTCCGATGAGGGCCGCAAGTGAGCTGGAAAGTTACCGCATTCGCCCCCCGTCCCACTATCGAGGGCGCGCTTGTCGCTCATGAAGACGCTTGGGACTGGGATCCGGAGATCGTCCTGTCCGGACGCGAGGTTGCGGAGGACCAACCGGACGACTGGCAGCTCGAAGCCTGGCTCGATCGAGAGCCCACCAGCACGGATAAGCAGGCCATCCTGGCGCTGTTCGCGGAAGAGAGGCCTGATCTCCTCATCGAGGAACTGCCGGACACGGACTGGCTCGTCGCCAGCCAGGAAGGGCTGGAGCCCATCCGCGCCGGGCGTTTCCATGTCCACACGCCTGACCATCCCGCGTCTGAAGATCCCGCCGTCGTCGACTTCGTGATCCCGGCCAGTCAGGCGTTCGGCACCGGGCATCATGCCACCACCGCCGGCTGCCTTGCCATGCTCACGCACATGAAGGCGCAGGGGCTCGTGATTCGCAACTGCGCCGATATCGGAACCGGAACCGGCCTGCTCGCCTTCGCGGCGCTTGCCTTGTGGCCCCGCGCCCTCGCGACGGCCAGCGATATCGACGCTGTCTGCGTGGGTGTGGTGGAGGATAACGCGGCCGCCAACGGCGTGGCGATAGGCGCGCGTCCGGGCGAACTGGTGATGACGGTCGCGAACGGAATGGCCCATCCCGTCCTCGAAGCACGAGGGCCTTACGACCTCATCCTCGCCAATATCCTCGCGGGGCCGCTCGTTTCGCTTGCTCCCGACTTCGGCAAGGCCCTTGTGCCCGGCGGGCACCTGCTGCTGGCAGGCTTGCTGGAGACGCAGGAGGCGGCCGTGCGTGCAGCCTGCCGTAAGGCGGGGCTGCGCCTCGCCGCGCGGATGGTCAACGGGGACTGGTCCATCTTGTGGCTGCGCAAGCGACCCGCTTGATTTCATCCGCATCGGAGCACCCGAGCCGAGGGCTCCCGGAGAGGCGGTCCTGAACCGAAAGGATGATCTCGATCGATCTGGCGGCCACCCTGCCAAAGACGGGACGGCACGGGTTTGAACGTAAACGGACATTAACCAAATTCGGTGTTTCGCGTTTAAATGATTGCGGCGATGTTGGCAGACAGGGGGTTGGCCGCCACCACTCGAAAGGCACCAGCCATGGAAGATATCAAGACCGAGCGCCCGTCCGTGGTGATCGGGCCGCTCGGGGAGCCGCTAAGGGACGAGAACCTGCCGCCGCCCAACACCTCGCGCTGGGTGGTGCGGCGCAAGGCAGAGGTCGTCGCAGCGGTGAACGGCGGCCTGCTTTCGATCGCCGAGGCGTGCGAGCGCTATGGCCTGACGCTGGAAGAGTTCGCCTCCTGGCAGCGCTCTGTCGAGAGGGAGGGTATGGCGGGCCTGCGCGCCACGCGGGTGCAGCATTACCGCCAGGTTCATGAGCGGCGCGGTCGTTTCAGCTAAGGCTTCACGCCACGGGCGCCCCCTGCCCGTGGCGCCGTGCTGGCGGCTTCGCCGTGTCGGCTATGCCGCCTCTAGTCGGCCGTCCTGACGATCTCGGCCCAGGCGGCCTCGTCGATCACCTCGATGCCCAATTCGGCCGCCTTCTTCAGTTTCGATCCCGCACCTGGTCCGGCGACGACCAGATCCGTCTTCGGTGACACGGAACCGGCTGTCTTGGCGCCCAGCCGCTCCGCCTGAGCCTTGGCCTCATCGCGGCTCATTGTCTCCAGCTTGCCCGTAAAGACCACGAGTTTCCCGGAGACCGGGCTTTCCAGCGTCTCGACGATGTAAGGGGGCGGAGAAACTTCGCTCAGCAGGTCATCCCAGACCTGCCGGTTGTGCTCCTCGTGGAAGAAGTCGCCCAGCGCCTCCACCACCACGGGCCCGACGCCGTCAATCGATACGAGTTCGGCATAGGCGTCACTGGCATCGCGCGCGGCCGCTTCGCCGTCCTTCACATGCGCCTGTTCCGCCAGGGCGCGCAGCTGCGGCAAAGTGACGGCGCGCTTCATGAGGTCGCGGGCGGTGACGGCCCCCACGTGGCGAATGCCAAGTCCGAAAAGAAGCCGGGCCGCATCAGGCTGCCGCTTGCTTTCCACAGCTGCCAACAGGTTGTCCACAGACTTGTCCTTCCAGCCTTCGAGGGCAAGGATATCCTGCCTCCGCCGACGCAGACGGAAAATGTCCGCCGGGCTCTCGAGCCAGCCCCTGGCAAAAAACTCCTCGATGGTCTTCTCGCCCAGCCCTTCGATGTCGAGGGCGGCGCGGCTAACGAAGTGTTTCAGGCGCTCCGTGCGTTGCGCCGGGCACACGAGGCCCCCGGTGCAACGGACGTCCACCTCCCCCTCGGCCGCAACGGCCTCGGACCCGCACTGCGGGCAATGATCCGGGAAGGTATAGGGATCACGCGCCACCTCGCGGGTGAGGTTATCCACAACCTGTGGAATAACGTCGCCGGCGCGCTGCAGAACGACGCGGTCTCCCGGCCGCACACCGAGCCGCGCGATCTCGTCTCGGTTGTGCAGGGTGACGTTCGTCACGGTCACGCCGCCGACAAGCACGGGCTTGAGGCGACCGACCGGAGTCAACTTGCCCGTGCGGCCGACCTGGATGTCGATGGCTTCGAGCACGGTTTCCGCACGTTCGGCAGGGAACTTGTGCGCCAATCCCCAGCGCGGCGCTTTCGCCACGAATCCGAGCCGCTGCTGCAGATCGAGCCTGTCGACCTTGTACACCACGCCGTCGATCTCGAACGGCAGGGCGGCCCGCGCGTCGCGGATGGCACGATAGGCCTCGAGCATCTCTTCAAGTGAATTGCACAGGCGGAACTGCGGCGAGACCGGCAGCCCCCACCGCTCGATTCGACGGATCACCTCATGCTGCGTTTCGCCCGGCACCGCGCTCACCGCGCCCCAGCCGTGGGCCCAGAACCGCAAGGGTCGCTTCGCCGTGACGGCGGCATCTTTCTGCCGCAGCGACCCTGCGGCAGCGTTGCGGGGATTGGCGAATTGGCGGACCTTCGTGTCGTCGAACGCCTCCCCCCGCGCATCCGCCAGGGCGCGCGCGTCGTCCATCAGCTGGGCGTTGAGTGCGAGGAACGCAGCCTTCTCCATGTAGACCTCGCCGCGCACCTCGAAGACGTCTGGAACATCGTCGCCCCGCAGTTCCTGCACGATGTCGGCGATGTGCGCGACGTTGGGCGTGACATCCTCACCCACCTGCCCGTCCCCGCGCGTCGCAGCGCGAACAAGCCTGCCGTGCTCGTAGCGCAGGGAGCAGGACAGCCCATCGATCTTGTCCTCCGCCGTGACGGCAAGCGGGGCATCGGCCGGGAGGGAGAGGAACCGACGAACGCGGGCAAGAAACTCTGCCACTTCCTCATCGCTGAAGGCGTTGTCGAGGCTCATCATCCGCACGGCGTGCGTCACTTTGCCAAGCGGCGATGCACTGACTTCGTGTCCCACCTTGTTGGTGGGCGAATCCGCACGAACGAGGTGGGGGTAAGCCGCCTCAAGCGCGGCGTTGCGGCGGACCAGAGCGTCGTACTCCGCGTCCGCGATCTCCGGCGCATCCTCGACATGGTAGAGCCTGTTCGCCCGGTTGATCTGCCGCGCGAGGCGCATCAGTTCGTTGGCGGCTTCAGCTTCGGAAGGGAGGGTGTCAGTCATTGTCGAGGAGTCCGGGTGTGGTGGCGCATGGCCTTTGTCGCGCTCTAGCCTGCAGACGGCAAGAACGGGAAGCATCGTCTGCTACGGGCGGGGCGCCCCGCTTAGATGATGACGCGTGGCGGCGGCATCTGCTTGTCGAAGGCTTCGCCGGCATAAGGCCCTTCGCGCCCGACCCAATGAAGAAATACGTGAGCAGACCAGTCGTTCGGATTGGGAGTCGTGCGACCGTGGTGATGATGGACGCCCTGGTACAGCACGGCGTCGCCCGCGTTCATGGCGACCGAGCCCGTCGCCTCCTCCGCACCGAAACCGGCGTCCGCGCGTTCGTAAGGCCTCTCGACCCGCTGCGATGCAACTTCGAGGGCCCAGGGCCGGTCATGCGAGTAGGCCAGCGTCAGCGAGAGCGAATGCTCGCAGGCATAGCGATCCCCGTGCACGCGGCAGATGTCTCCGCCCCGATAGAGCCGGAAATAGGCGTAAGTGGGCAGGATCGGCTCGCCCACCAGCCGTTCTATGGCGGGCGTCATACCCCAGTGAAACGTGGCCAGTGGCGCATAGTGAAACCCGTAGATCTCACTGGCGGCCTGCCTCAGCAGCGGTCCTTCCCGGCGAAGCTGTTCCAGGCTGACACCTTGCTGGCGAAGGTCCGCCTGCATCCGGGCCATGAAGCCGTTGGCCACCTCCCTGGGCAGGAAAGCGGGAAGCGGCGCATAGCCATCGCGCCGGTAAGCGGCTGTTACGTCATCCGTCACAAGCTATTCCTTCGTTTCAGGCCCGGACGAGGAGTCGGTCGGCCTGTGCACGCGCTTCGTCGGTCACTTCGGCCCCGGAGAGCATGCGGGCGATTTCTTCCTTCCGCTCGGCGGCGCTCAACGGCGTGACGGAGGTGCGCGTGACCGTTCCCTGGCTCGATTTCGCGATCATGTAATGGCGATCTCCCCGTGCCGCGACCTGCGGAGAGTGAGTCACGGCCAGAAGCTGCCCGTTCGCCGCCAGGCGGGCCAGCCGCTCGCCAATGGCGTCGGCCACGGCACCGCCGACGCCCCGGTCGATTTCGTCGAAGATTACAGTCGCGGCGCCGCCCTCTTCCGCGAGCGCCACCTTCAACGCGAGAATGAAGCGCGAAAGCTCTCCGCCACTGGCGATCTTGCCCAGAGGCGCGAAGTCCGAGCCCGGGTTGGTGCTGATGAGAAACTCTACCGCATCCATTCCCGAGGCACTCCAACGCTCCTCCGGCAGCCGCACGACCGAGGTCCGGAAACGGGCCGCGTCGAGCTTCAATGGCGCCAGTTCGGCGGCTACTGCGGCGTCGAGCCGACGCGCCGCTGCGCGGCGCACGTCATGCAGCGCGCCCGCCTTTTCCCTATAGGCCAGACCCGCCTTCTGCGCGGCCTTCTCCAGCTCGACGATATGCTCGTTCCCGCCCTCGATATCGTCGAGAGCTGCCCGCATCTCGGCCATCTTCACCGGAAGATCGTCCACCTGGCAGCCGTGCTTGCGGGCGGCGGCGCGCAGGTCGAACAGGCGCGTCTCGATTCGGTCCAGTTCCGCCGGATCGAAGGCGAGCGCTTCTGCCGCGCGTTCCAGCTTGTCCTCAGCCTCTCCGGCTTCGATCACCGCACGGTCCAGCGCCGCGAGCGCTTCTCCCAGAAGCTCATGCTCACCTGCGATGCGGTCCAGCCGACGCGCCGCACCGCGCAAGTTCGCGAGCGCCGAATCGGACCCGCTCCAGAGGTGCTGCAGCGCGGCCAGGTCATCCGCCAGCTTCTCCCCCTTCTGCATGTCCGCCCGTGCATTCGCGAGCAACTCCTCCTCCCCCGCTTCGGGGGCAAGCTGGGTGAGTTCGGCCAGATGCGCCAGCAGCAGGTCCTGATCCTCGGCGGCCCGCAACACACGATCCCGGGCGAGATCGAGCACGTCCTGCGCCGCGCGCCACGCCTTCCACGCCGCCTCGACCTCGACCACTTCACCACCGGCGAACCGATCCAGCAAGGCGCGGTGCCCGCGGGCGTTGACGAGCCCGCGATCATCGTGCTGCCCATGGATCTCCACCAGCGCGGGAGCGATTTCGCGAAGCAAGGCGACACTTACGCTCTGATCGTTGAGGAAGGCCTTCGACCCGCCATCGGCACGAAGCTGCCGTTTGAGGATGAGCGGTTCACCGGGTTCAAGCTCCAGCCCCGCCTCGTCGATCACGGTCAGGACCGATGCAGGCAGCGCGGAAACGTCGAAGCTGGCCGTCACGCTCGCGCGGTCCTCTCCCCCGCGGACGAGGCCGCTGTCGGCGCGGTTTCCCAGCACGAGTCCCAGGGCATCGAGGAGAATCGATTTACCCGCACCCGTTTCGCCGGTCAGCACGCCGAGCCCTCGGGCGAAATCAAGATCGAGAGCCTCGATCAGGACGATGTTACGGATGGAAAGCCGACTGAGCATGTTCGCCAAGCGTTCTAGCGGATGGCGAAAGCCTCGTCACCCCGCTTCGCGACCTTGTGTGTGCAGTCGTGGAAAGTGACGGGACGGGCGGAGTCGAAGCCCCACCCGTGCCTTCGGCCATCCTCAGAAGTTCGACTTGATCGTGAAGCCCCAGGTCCGGGGATCGCCCGGAAGACCGGCGATGAGGCCGGTGTTGCCCGGTCCGACGAAGAGCTGCTCGAAGTAGTCCTCGTCGAAGGCGTTGCGCAACCAGGCGTAGACATCGAAGCCGCCCTCGGTCCGGAAACCCGCCCGGAAGTTGTGCAGGCTGTAGCCGTCGATCCAGGTATAGGCCGAGGGGCTGGGATTGGACGAGAAGTTCGTGCGGACACTGCCATCATAGCCGAAGTAGACCTCGCCCTCGCGACCCAGGAGCGACACCGGCCTGTTCGCCTCCGCGCCGAACGAGAACGACCACTCCGAGATGCCGGGGAGACGCTCTCCGGAGATGTCGCAGTTCGCGGGGCTGAGGCCGGGCGTGCCCGGAGCCGCCGGAACCTGGCCCACTTGCGCGGTCGTACCGCCGGAAAGCTCAGGCGGGCACGGCGCATCGACGAACTTGCGGTACGTGGCGTCCGTGTAGGCACCGTTGGCATAGGCGTTGAACCGCTCGCTGGGACGGATCGAGAAATCCACCTCAACGCCTTGCGATCGCACCGCACCGGCATTGGCGAGATAGCCGCGAAGGACGCCGAACTGGCCGTTGTTCACGTTCGCCTGGTAGTTCTTGATGTCCGTCCGGAAGATCGAGAGATTGAAGGTCGCCTTCCGATCCCAGAACTGCGTCTTGAGCCCTGCCTCGTAGTGGTAGACCGATTCGGGCTTTACGGTCGCCACATCGTAGAGAGGCGTCACGTTGTCCTGTGCAAGCGGCACGCCGTTCTGATTGATGCCGCCCGACTTGAAGGACTTTGCGTAGGTGGCATAGACCAGCACGTCCGGCGCAACCTTGTAGCTGGCGGTAAAGTCGTAGCTGAAGTTCCAGTCGCTGAAGCTTGGCGAGATTTCCTGCGGCGTGAAGATCGCCAGCTGCGCCGCCTGCAACGCGGTGGGGGTGCGGGTCGCCAGCACTTCGTTGCCGGCGGCGTCGAACACCCGCCGCTGATAGAAACCTTCCTTCTTGTCGTAGTTCAGGCGGACGCCCGGCTGAAGGGTGAGTTCCGGCGTCACGTGCCAGCTCAGCTGCCCGTAGAGCGCGGCGCTGGTGTTCTTGAGGTACTGGGTGTTGTAGGCAACCAGCCCGTTCAGCGTCGCCGGATCGTTCGACAGCGGGTTCGACGGGGCTATGCTCCAGCGGCTCGACGCGGCGCCATGTTCCTCGGTGCCTTGCGTGTCGATGCGCTGGTAGAACCCGAAGGCGCCCACGACGAAGTCGATCGTGTCGCTGCTGTAGCTGTACCGCAGCTCCTGTGTGTACTGGTCCTGCTGCGAGGGGTTCTGCGACTTGCTGACGATCGGCAGGCCCGTGAAGTCACGGTCGTTCGACGGGTCCCAGTCCCAGAACCGCCATGCCGTGATGGACGTCAGCGTACCGGGCCCCACCTCCCACTTCACACGCAAAGAGGCGCCGCCGATCTTGTTCTCGGCCTGCAGCGGCGTGTCGAGATCGGTCCTGCGATCGAAGGGGTCGCGGCTAACGGGCGCGTAACCCTGCGCCGCCGCTAGAGCCTCGAACTGGCGGTTGAGCGCGCGCTGGGTTGCCCCCGTCCGGACGTAGACCGATCCGCAGCAGTTGGCGTCCTGCGCGCTGAAATCGCCGGCAAGCGTAATGTCCAGCGTCTCGGTCGGCGTCCACAGCAGCTGTCCGCGAAGTCCCAGATTGTCCTGGCTCTGGATCCACTGGCTTGTGGTGACATTGTAGATGGTGCCACGCCGGTCCGTGGTGGAGATCGCGAGGCGCGCCGCCACGGTTTCACTCAAGGGGCCGGAGATCGCCGCCTTGGCCTGCTTGAAGTTGTAGTTGCCGAGCGAAACTTCCGCCTTTCCTTCGAAATCGAAGGTAGGCTGGTTCGTCGTGATGTTGATGGCGCCTGCCGTGGTGTTCTTGCCGTAAAGTGTACCTTGCGGACCGCGCAGCACCTCGACCTGCGCGACGTCAAGGAAGTCGAAAGTCGCGGAAGCCACGCGCGAGTTGTAGACATCGTCCACATAGATGCCGACGCCCTGCTCGATGCCATCGTTGGTCAACCCGAAAGGCACGCCCAGTCCGCGGATGTTGACCGCCGTGTTGCGCGGATTCGAGGAGTAGAACTGGAGCGTGGGCGTCAGCTGCTGCAGGCGGCCGACGTTGAACGAGCCCGTGGCGTCGATGTGTTCGCCGCCAACGACTGAGATGGCGACGGGAACGTCCTGGCTCGATTCCTGCCGGCGTCGGGCAGTGACGAAGATTTCGCCGCTTCGGTCGCTGGCCCCGGTCCCTACGGAGCTGGGGCTTTCCTGCGGTGCTTCGGCAGCGACGGTAGCAGCGGCCGCCGTGGCAGTTGGTTCCATGATGTCGGCGCGGGCCGGCACGATACCGGTAGCCGCGGACGCAAGAGTGGTCGTGGCAAGCAGAATGCTGCGGACAAACGAAGTCATGTTCAAATCCTTTGTCAGGGAATTGAATGCATCCGGCTGTCCGGTTTGCACCTGCTGTTCGGCCGCCCCCTCCGGGCCGGCAGGTATGGCGCGCTGTCCGGATCGGCGGCTTCGTGGTCGAATGCCGGGCCGGACTGATGTGAGAGTGGGAAATCAGGAAGCGCGCCTATGCGCCCCCCTGGTGCCGTCTCCCTCGTTCTGCGCTGTTGAGTCTTACATCTCAAGCAATGGGGTAGACAATAGATTTCAGCTATCGCGCCCTAAAGCGCAACTGCATTCCAGTTCGTGACAGGAAGCAGGCACGCGCTTTCGCACCGCGGCTTCAGGCAAACCCGGCGTGATGCGGTAAACCCGCGAGGATCAAGCGCTCTTGAGGATGATTCGCGCGGCTGAACCGCGCGTCCCGATCACGCCGCGACGTTTTCCGGCGCGTGCTTGGCCATCAGCTTGTAGGCACGGGCGTACCACGAGCTGCGGGGATAGTTCTCTTCCAGAACTGCAGCGGCCTTCTGCGCCTCTTCCGGGATGCCCAGAGAGAGATAGCCCTCAACCAGACGGTACAGCGCCTCGGGCGTATGGCTGGTGGTCTGGAAATTATCGACCACATTGCGGAAGCGCAGCGTCGCGGCGAGCCACTTGCCGCTGCGTTCGTAGGAACGACCGATGGTCATCTCCTTACCCGCGAGGTGATCGTTCACGAGGTCGATCTTGAGCTGTGCGTCGCGCGCATACGTCGTGCCGGGGTAGCGACGCATCACGTCGGTGAGCGCCTGCTTGGCCTGCTCCGTCGCCTTTTGATCGCGGGTCACGTCGCTGATCTGTTCATAGTAGCAGATCGCGATGAGATAATATGCGTAGGGCGCATCCTTGTTGCCGGGATGGATCGACAAGAAACGCTGCGCGGACTGAATAGCCTTGTTGTAGTCGCGTGCGGCGTAATAGCTGAACGCGCTCATCAGCTGGGCGCGGCGCGCCCACGGCGAATAGGGATGCTGACGCTCGACTTCGTCGAACAGCGCTGCCGCCTGTCGCGTGCGACCCGTGTTGAGGCGCTCCTGCGCAGCCGCGTAAAGCGTATCCACGTCACGTGCCACGTAAGCGGTGTCGCGGCTTTTGGCGCGTCCGCCGCATCCGGCAGTGAGAACGATCGCCCCTGCGGCGGCGACGAGAAAGGCGGTCTTGAGCGACGAGCGTGCGGTCATGGGACGGGTCTATAGCCAGCGCTTTGCTGAACGCCAAGTGAAGTTGCGCAGACCGGGAACAGCGAGCAGGGAAATGTCCCGAGTCTGTTCGTCCCTTCGACCCCGCCCCGCCCTCGGCGGGAAGGCGGCAGTCGAGGCGGGCAGATCAAAAAACCGGGAAACTTGCCGTTTCCTAGAAGGCGACGCTGCCCTAGTCTGCCAAGAATGTCCGGCAGCCACGACCTCTATTCTCCCGTCATGTCCGACGCCCTGGTGATCCTGGGCGCAGCGGGCATCGTCATCCCGGTTTTCAATCGTTTCCGCATCACGCCGGTCATCGGCTTCATCCTGGTGGGGCTTCTGGTGGGGCCGTTCGGCCTCGGTCGCCTGGTATTCGACCACCCCTGGCTTCACTACATCACCATCACCGATCCCGAAGGTCTGGAGATCTTCGCCGAGTTCGGCATCATCCTGCTTCTGTTTTCCATCGGCCTGGAACTGTCCTTCGCGCGCCTGTGGGACATGCGCCGGATGGTGTTCGGCCTCGGGTCGCTTGAACTCGTGGTCATTTCTGCGTCCCTGACCTTTATCCTTGCGGCGATCGGGCAGAGCTTTTCCGGTGCCCTGGCTCTGGGCCTTGCCCTTGCCCTCTCCTCGACCGCGCTGGTCCTCAAGATCACGGAGGCGACGACACCGGTCGGCAAGGCTGCGCTGGCCATGCTCCTGCTGGAGGACATCGCCCTCGTTCCGATCATCTTCCTTCTGGGCGCCCTCGGGCCGAGTGCGGGGGGCGGCGTGAACGCTCTGCTCGACACCCTGCTGTGGGGCACGATTGTCATCGTCGGCCTTCTGTTCTTCGGCCGCTATCTCCTGCCGCCGCTGTTCGCGCAGGCGGCCCGGACCAAGAGCCCTGAGCTTTTCCTAGCCGCAAGTCTGCTGGTCGTGATCGTCGCGTCTCTGGCAACGGCCGCAGCCGGACTTTCGCCGATCGTCGGCGCCCTTGTCGCGGGCCTGCTGATCGCTGAGACCGAGTATCACTCAGAGGTCGAACAGATTACCGAGCCCTTCAAGGGCCTTGCTCTCGGCGTGTTCCTCATCACCATCGGCATGAGCATCGACCTTGCCGTCGTGTGGGAGAATCTCGCCTCGATCGTCACCGCCACCGTGGCCGTGATCCTGCTCAAGGCTTTCGTCACCGGCGTCATGCTGCGCGTCATGGGGGCCCGTCGCGGCACCGCGATGGAGGCCGGCATTCTCATGTCGAGCCCATCGGAGACCACGCTGATCGTGCTCACGGCGGCCGCGACTGCGCAGCTGATCCAGCCGGGGACCGCGCAGTTCTGGCAGATCGTGACAGCGTTGGGCCTGATGGTGACCCCTCTGCTCGCCATGCTCGGCAAGGTCATGGCAAAGCGGGTCGACCGCGCCGAAACGCCTCACCGGCCGCCCGAAGACCAGACAAAGCCGCCCACGCTGATCGTGGGGTTTGGCCGCGTGGGTCATCTGGTGGCCGATATGCTGACGCGTCACGGCCGCCCCTATCTCGCGATCGACAGCGACGCCGATCTTGTCGCGCAGGGAAGACGGCTCGGTTACTCGGTGGCGTTCGGGAACGCTGGACGTGGAGACGCGCTCCTGCGCCTGGGAGCAGCCGATTCGGCAGCGGTCATCCTTACGATGGACGAGCCGGTTACCGCCCAGCGCATCGTGCGCAAATTGCGCATGCAGTTTCCGGACCTGCCGATCCTCGCCCGCGCCCGCGACGCCGACCACGCCGCGCAGCTCTACCGCGCAGGGGCGAGCTATGCGGTGCCGGAGACACTGGAAAGCTCACTCCAGCTGTCCGAAGCCGCGCTGGTTGAAACCGGCGTGGCCATGGGACCGGTCATCGCCTCCATTCACGAGAAGAGGGACGAGTTCCGCCAGATGATTATGGAGGAGGGCGGCCTGGCCGAGAAGCCGTCGCTGAAGACCGGGCAACTGCGCCAGTCCGCCTAAGTCGCCCTTCACGGAACGAGCAGCTCGGCCCCGCTCTTCACGCGATCGAGCGCCACCAGCGTACGGAAGCTCGCGACCCATTCGTGGTCCGAGAACAGGCGGCGCGTCAGGGCTTCGTACGCCCGCATGCCCGCCGTGACGATGATCAGTACGAAGCTGGTGCCGCCGGTCGTATAGTAGCATTGCTGTACCTCCGGCGTCCCTCGGAACAGCGTCTTGGCGCGATCGATGCTGGCCGTGCGCTCATCGCGAAGGAAGACTTCCACAACCGCCGTCACGCCCAGCGACAGCGCCTCCGGATCCACGATCGCCACGTTGGCAGCAATGACACCGGATTTTTCCATCGCCGCGATACGGCGCTGCACCGCAGCGGCCGAAAGATTGACAGCTTCTGCGATCGTGCGCTGCGGGGTCTTGTTGTCGCGCTGCAGGATACGCAGAATGGCACGGTCGAAGGCATCGATATCGTCAGGTTTGCGCGGCATAACCGAGTGATTGTTGCAATCAGGGGGTAAATCAAGAGCGCAAAACCCGATCACATCCGTGTAATCGCTCGGTGTCCTTCCGGTGGAAAGCAGACATGGCCACTTCTGTCGAACATATTGGCGCCTCATCCTCCGCCGGTGCGACCGCTCGCGGCGTGCTGGCGGGAGCCGGCGCGGGGGCCTTGTGGGGGCTGGTCTTCCTTGCTCCCGAACTCGCGGCGGGGTTCGGGCCGCTGCAGCTCTCCATCGGGCGCTACCTGTGCTATGGTGCGGCGTCCGTTGCACTGATCGCGCCCCGGCTGCGCGCCGTCCTTGCAGCGCTGAAGCGGCGGGAATGGCTCAGTCTCGCCTGGCTCGCGCTCACCGGGAACATCGTCTACTACATCTTCCTTGCCGCCGCGGTGCAATCCGGAGGTGCCGCGCTCACCTCGCTGGTGATGGGCTTCCTTCCCGTGCTCGTCACCGTGATCGGCAGCCGAGACCACGGCGCTGTTCCACTCACCCGTTTGCTGCCTTCGCTTCTGCTCTGCGTGGCGGGCGGCGTCTGTATCGGGTGGCAGGCTCTCGCAGCGCCCTCGTCCGCCGCCACGGCGGATCGCCTTCTCGGCCTTGGTTACGCCGTCTGCGCGCTTGCATCGTGGACCACGTTCGCCGTCGCCAACGTGCGCTGCCTCTTTCGAACGCGGCTCTCCGTGCATGAGTGGAACCTGCTTACCGGTCTCCTCACCGGCGGCCTTGCCATGCTGCTCGTGCCTATATCGGTCTTCATGGATGACTGGAGCCGGCCGGCGGCCGAATGGCTGGTGCTGGCCGGCACCTCGACCGGCGTTGCCCTGCTGGCCTCCATCCTTGGCAACGCCTTGTGGAACCGAGCCAGCCGGCTGCTTCCCCTCACGCTGGTCGGGCAGATGATCCTGTTCGAAACGCTGTTCGCGCTGCTTTATGCCTTCGCTTGGGAAGGTCGCCTTCCGACGGCGCTTGAGGTTGGCGCCTTCGGGCTGATCACGGCCGGGGTCGTCAGCTGCCTTTCAGCGCACCGACGCCCCTCGCCCGTCTGACGCGGGCTGCCTTTGCGGCGCCGGCGTCAGCCGGCCAGCAACGCCTTCACCGATGCCAGAGCGTCAGCCGCCTTGCTGCCGTCCGGCCCGCCGCCCTGGGCCATGTCGGCGCGGCCGCCACCGCCCTTGCCGCCGAGCGTCTCGACCCCCTTGCGCACGAGATCGACAGCGCTGACCCGAGCGGTGAGATCGTCCGTGACGGCGGCGGCAACGCTCGCCTTGCCGTCGTTCACGGCGATGGCAACGGCCACGCCCGAGCCGAGCCGCTGCTTCGCCTGATCCAGCAGCCCACGCAGCTCCTTGGGATCCAGCCCCTGCAGGACCTGCCCTGAGAACTTGATACCGTTGACCTCTTCGTCAGCCGCCTCGGCCTGAGCCGAACCGCCACCGAGGGCCAGCGCCTTCTTGGCATCCGCCAATTCGCGTTCCAGCTTTCGGCGCTCGTCCAGCAAGGCGGCGACTCGTGCTTCCACCTCTTCAGGCGTCGTCCGCAGCAGGCCCGCTGCATTCTTCAATGCGTTTTCGCGGCCAATGAGCCACTGCCGGGCCCCTTCGCCCGTCATCGCCTCGATACGCCGTACCCCTGAGGAGACCGCGCTCTCTGAAACGATGCGAAACAGGCCGATGTCACCCGTGGCGCGCACATGGGTGCCGCCGCAAAGCTCTACCGAGTATGTACGCTCACTCGAGCTGCGCCCCATGGAGAGCACACGAACCTCATCCCCATACTTCTCGCCGAAAAGAGCCATGGCACCCGCCGCGATTGCGTCGTCCGGGGTCATGAGCCGCGTAAGCACCTGCTCGTTCGCGCGGATTTCGGCGTTCACTTCCGCCTCGATCGCGGCGATGTCGTCTTCCGTCAGCGCCTTGGGATGTGAAAAGTCGAAGCGCAGGCGATCGGCGGCAACGAGCGAACCCTTCTGTGTCACATGGCCGCCAAGGCGGTTCCGCAGCGCCGCATGGAGCAGGTGCGTGGCCGAGTGGTTCGCGCGAACCGCATCGCGGCGCTCCACGTCCACGGCCAGATGAACCGCATCACCGACCTGGATGGTGCCCGATTCCACGATGCCGCTCATCGCATGAAGGCGCCCGAGCGGCTTTGAAGTATCCACGACCGCGATCCTGAGACCGTTGGCACCCAGGATCTCGCCCCGGTCGCCTTCCTGTCCACCGGATTCCCCATAGAATGGCGTCTGGTTTGTCAGTACGACGACCTGTTCGCCCGCTTCGGCTGCCGCCACTTCCCTGCCGTCTTTCACAAGGGCCACCACCTGGCCTTCGCCGGTCGTGGACGTGTAGCCGGTGAACTCGCTCGCGCCTTCGCGCTCCGCGATGTCGAACCAGACTTCGCTGTCCGCGGCTTGGCCAGAGCCCTTCCACGCCGCGCGCGCGGCGGCCTTCTGCTGCGCCATGGCGGCGTCGAACCCGGCCTTGTCAACGCCGATCCCGCGCGAACGCAGCGCATCCTCGGTCAGGTCATAGGGGAAACCGTAAGTGTCATAGAGCTTGAAGGCCGTTTCACCCGGCAGCTCACCACCCTCGTTCATGTCGGCCGTCGCCTCGTCGAGCAGGCGCAGGCCGTTGGAAAGAGTGCGGCGGAATTGCACCTCCTCGCGCTCCAGCGTCTCCTCGATCAGCGGCTGCGCACGACCGAGTTCGGGATATGCCTGGCCCATTTCGGCCACCAGTGCCGGCACCAGGCGATGCATCAGCGGATCCTTCGCGCCCAGCAGATGGGCGTGGCGCATGGCGCGGCGCATGATGCGACGAAGCACATAGCCGCGGCCTTCGTTCGAAGGCAGCACGCCGTCCGCCAGCAGGAAACTGGTGGAACGCAGGTGGTCGGCGATGACACGGTGGCTGGCCCGGTTCTCGCCTTGCGCAGCGACGCCGGTCAGGCTTTCGGACGCTGAAATCAGAGCCTTGAAAGTATCAATGTCGTAGTTGTCGTGCACGCCCTGCATCACGGCCGAAATGCGCTCGAGCCCCATGCCGGTGTCGATGGAGGGCTTGGGAAGATTGCCGACAATCTCCCCGGCCGCCTGCTCGAACTGCATGAACACGAGGTTCCAGATCTCGATGAAGCGGTCGCCGTCTTCCTCGGGCGAGCCGGGAGGGCCGCCCCAGATGTGATCTCCGTGATCGAAGAAGATCTCGGAGCACGGGCCACAAGGGCCTTCGTCCCCCATGGCCCAGAAGTTGTCCTTGGTGGCGATCCGGATGATCTTGCTCTCCGGCAACCCCGCGATCTTCTTCCACAGATCGAACGCTTCATCGTCGGTGTGATAGACGGTGACGAGCAGCTTTTCGGCAGGAAGACCCCACTCCTCCGTGAGCAGAGTCCAGGCGTGTGTGATCGCCTGTTCCTTGAAATAGTCGCCGAATGAGAAGTTGCCCAGCATTTCGAAGAACGTGTGATGCCGCGCCGTGTACCCGACGTTGTCCAAGTCGTTGTGCTTGCCGCCGGCACGTACGCACTTCTGCGAGGAGGTGGCGCGGGGAACCGCGCGGGTTTCCAGCCCTGTGAACACGTTCTTGAAGGGGACCATACCGGCGTTCACGAACATCAGCGTCGGATCGTTGTAAGGAACGAGCGGCGCGGACTGGACGGCCTCGTGACCATTGCTGGCGAAATAGTCGAGGAAGGACCGGCGGATTTCGTTGGTCGTGTGCATGTTCGGGCCGATAAGCCACCCGCGCGAGGTGGGCAAGCGCAAGTCTACGGTCAGACTGTTCGAAAATCGCGATGACACGTCCGGCCCGTGCTGCGTGGCACCTCCGTATGGTTCCACGCAGCACCCCAGCGGACTGCCCGGACGGCATATACAACAACGCCCCGGCATTTCTGCCGAGGCGTTGTCGTTTTCATATTTCCGCCCTTGATCAGGCGTCGTCTTCTTCCGAAGGCCCGACCATCATTTCTTCGGCCAGCCCGTCCGTCTTTGCCCGGATGGCCTTTTCGAGACGCTCGCACACGTCCGGATTGGACTTCAGGTAGGTCTTGGCATTTTCGCGACCTTGGCCAATGCGGATCGAGTCATAGCTGAACCAGGCGCCAGACTTCTCCACGATCCCGGCCTTGACGCCCAGGTCGAGGATTTCGCCGATCTTGGAGACACCTTCGCCATACATGATGTCGAATTCGACCTGCTTGAAAGGCGGAGCGACCTTGTTCTTGACGATCTTCACGCGTGTCGCGTTACCGACGACTTCATCCCGATCCTTGATCGCGCCAGTGCGACGGATGTCGAGACGGACGGAGGCATAGAACTTGAGCGCATTGCCACCCGTGGTCGTTTCCGGGTTGCCGTACATGACACCGATCTTCATGCGCAGCTGGTTGATGAAGATCACCATGCAGCGCGACCGGCTGATCGAACCTGTCAGCTTGCGAAGCGACTGGCTCATCAGCCGGGCCTGAAGGCCCACGTGGCTGTCGCCCATCTCGCCTTCGATTTCGGCCCGCGGCACGAGAGCGGCAACGGAGTCCACCACCAGCACGTCGATCGCGTTGGAGCGTACAAGAGTGTCGGTAATTTCCAGCGCCTGTTCACCGGTATCCGGCTGCGACACGATCAGTTCGTCGATGTTGACGCCGAGCTTCTTGGCGTAAACAGGATCCAGCGCGTGCTCCGCGTCAATGAACGCGGCGGTGCCGCCCGTCTTCTGCGCTTCGGCGATGCAGTGGAGCGCCAGCGTGGTCTTGCCCGAGCTTTCCGGCCCATAGATCTCGATTACGCGGCCACGCGGCAGGCCGCCAACGCCCAGCGCGATATCAAGGCCGAGCGAGCCAGTCGAGATTGCTTCGACCTGCATGGTTTCCTTCGAGCCCAGCTTCATCGCAGAGCCCTTGCCGAACGCCCGGTCAATCTGCGCGAGCGCTGCTTCGAGCGCTTTTTGACGGTCCATCGAGTCCTTGTCCTTGCCTTCCTGGATCAGCTTGAGCTGAGCAGCCATGTCACTTCCCTCTCTGCTACCGGCATGACCGGAAAGGTCAACGTCACGAGCTGCTACGTACTCGCTTCGTTCCGCGAGAACAAGAGGGGAACTTCGCGAAATTTCCGTTTTTTAATCGCCAGCCGTCTGCGCCAGAACTTCCCCGACTTTTTCGGAGAGCTGCTGCACCGAGAACGGTTTCGGCATGAACCAAGCGTTCGCGATCCCAATCTGCTTGCGAAGCTGCTCCTCCGCGTAGCCGGACATGAAAAGGACCGGAAGATCCGGCGCAAAGCGGCGTATCTCGCGCGCCATGGCGGGACCGTCCAGGCTGGGCATAACCACGTCCGAGACGACAAGATCAAACTGGCCGCCCTCCTCGACGAGTTCCAGCCCCTCCTCGCCATCGCGCGCGCAGGTGACCTGATAGCCCTGCCGGGTCAGTGCCCGCTCCGCTACGATACGAACGGGATCTTCATCTTCCACCAACAGGATCGAACCGCCGCCGGCCCATTTCCTTGTCGGCGGCTGCGGGGCGCTGGACGCCACCTCCGCGTCGCTGCCAGGGCCGCCGTGATGCACCGGCAGGTAGACGGTAAAGCGGGTTCCCCTGCCCTGTTCGCTTTCCGCGAAGATGAAGCCGCCGGACTGCTTTACGATGCCGTAGACAGTCGAAAGCCCCAGGCCCGTCCCCTTTCCCTGCTCCTTGGTGGTGAAGAACGGCTCGAATATCTTGCCCACGATCTCCGGCGGGATACCGCCGCCCGTATCCTCTACGATCAGCGCGGTATATTCCCCCGCCGGGACGATTTCCGAACGCATGGCCCGCACATCGGTAGTGGTGACCCTGCGGGTTGCGAGCGTAAGCCGTCCGGAACCGTCGCCGCGGCTCTGCATGGCATCGCGCGCGTTCACGCACAGGTTCACGATCACCTGCTCGAGCTGGGTCGGGTCCGCCCGGACCGGCCCGAGATCGCGATCATGCGTCACCGAAAGCTGGATCTTTTCACCGATGAGGCGGCGGAGCATCTGCGAGACCTCCGCCACCACGTCGGGCAACTGCAGGACTTCGGGCCGTAATGTCTGCTGGCGCGAAAACGCGAGCAACTGGCGGGTAAGCGATGCGGCGCGGTTCGAATTCGCGCGGATCTGCTGGATATCGTCGTAATCCGAATCGCCGGGCGTATGCCGCATCAACATGAGATCGCACGTCCCGAGGATCGCGGTCAGCACATTGTTGAAGTCATGGGCAACGCCGCCTGCAAGCTGGCCCACCGCTTGCATCTTCGTTGCCTGGGCGACCTGCCGCTTCAGCCGCATCTCCTCCGACGTGTCGGTGAGGCCAAGAAGCACCGCCGCCTCCCCCAGGCCCCGAACGCCCGCGAGGCTGAGCGAGACGGGATCATCCGGCTGCGTCGCAAGGCGGATGGCGAGATCTCCGGCTGCGGCAGGGCCCTGTGCAAAGCGCCGGATCGCCTCCGACAGCGCCCGCTTGTCTTCCTTGACCACGAGATCGGTCGGATAGGTGGGCGGTGCCTGACCCTCCTGACCGGCGGCCCGCATGAATGCGGGATTGGCGAACAGCAGCCGGCCGTCCCGATCCGCCATGGCAAGGCCGAGCGGCAGTTGGCTCAGCAGCGCTTCAAGATGAGGGGCCGAACCCGTGCCGCCGCCGCCGGAGCCGATGCCGTGCGCCGCTTCGACAACAAGCATGAGCGAGGGGGTCGTGTTCGCGTCCGCTTCTTCGGCATTGTCCGGATCCACTACGGGTACGTGGTAGAGGACCAGCGCGCTGCCGCGACCGCCGTCGCGCGCCCAGCCGATCCTTTCGCCCTCCTCCTGGCTCAGCAGGTCGACAAAATCAGCTCCGGTCATGTCCGCCGCCGGATCGCCTGAAGCGCGCATGGCGAAGCCGGCGCTGGCGGTCCTGATCGTGCCGTCAGGATCGACAAGGGCAGCCGCTATACCTGCCTTCGAAAGCGCGCGGCCCAGCTTGCCGTCCAGATGGCTGACGAGTTCCTCCACAGGGTTGCTGACATCGTCCGGCGTCAGCCGCCAGATCAGGAAATCGTCACCCCGACCGATCCGCCGGACATCGGCTCGCCAATGCACGCCATCCTCATTCACGATCTCGGCAGTCCCGTGGCCGTCGCGCCATGCCCGGCGCGTGGTATCCGCCAGCCGTTCGAGCGAGGCGGGAACGACCGGCAGGCTCGGCGGCACGCTCCCGGAGCCAAACCAGCTCTCGAAGGCCGAGTTGGCGCACGTCAGGCGCCCGGCGCGATCGGTCACCACGATCGCCATGTCCGGGCGCTCTATTCCCGCGACGGTGACCGACCAGTCCGGCTGTGCGAACTCGATCTCCGGCTTCGGCGCCCTGCGGCGCGACAGAACCCAGGCGATGACGCCGAACACGGCGACGGAAGCGAGGAACATCCCCATGAGAACGGCATCGCCCGAGGCGATCCACACAAGCAGAGCACTGAGCACCAGCGCTCCAGCCACCACGACGACGTCCGCCCGGACGCCGCCATTCTCGCCGTCTGCCTTCATGCAGAGGTTTCCGTCTGGGCATCTCCCACGACGCGAGGCGGACGGTCACGCCGCGCCCGGTGCTTGTGGCCTATCCACCAGCGCCAGAACCAGAGTGCAAGGAAGTAGCTGACGAAAGCAGCGATGATCGACTGGATGAACAGACCGATGACGACAGCGGGAGCCGTGTCGGACAGCAGCCAGCCCCACCATTGCTCGAGCCCTGCGCCTTCCCTGACCATCGTGGTCACGGTCGCTATGTCGGCATGGTAGCCAAAGCTGTTTCCGATCGCCACGCCAAGGGGCAGGATGATCAGCAGGGTCGTGAAGGGATTGCTGATGAAGGTCACGGCCGCGGCAAGCGGGATGTTACCCCGGAACGGAACGCACAGAAGCGCCGCACCGATGATCTGCACACCGGGAATCAGGGCGAAGATGCCGATGAACATGCCCACGGCCATGCCGCGCGGCACCGATCTCCGGGTAAAGCGGAACAGTTCCTGCCGCTTGGCGAACGGCGCCGTGAGCCGGTTGCCCTCCATCTGCGCGTGCGTAGGCATCTGCCGGTGCAGCCACGCCGAGAGACGGTGGATGAAGGCGATCATTCGCCGCTTACCCGTGATCGCGCATGATGCGCGCCTGATCGCGCTTCCAGTCGCGGTCCTTGATCGTCTGGCGCTTGTCGGCAGCGTTTTTGCCCTTCGCCAGCGCGAGTTCCACCTTGGCCCGACCGCGACTGTTGAAGTAAATCGACAGGGGCACCAGCGTCATGCCCTTGCGCTCCACCGCGCCCTGCAGCCGGGAAATCTCCCGCTCGTGCAGCAGAAGCTTGCGGGGGCGCTTGGGGGTATGGTTGAACCGGTTGCCGTGGCTGAACTCCGGCACGTTGGCGTTGACCAGCCAGCACTCGCCGCCGCGAATTTCCGCGAACGATTCGACGATCGAGCCTTCCCCCGAGCGGAGAGACTTCACCTCGGTGCCGGTAAGCGCGATACCCGCCTCGAACTTGTCCTCAATGTGGTAGTCAAACCGGGCCTTGCGGTTCTCGGCGACTGTCTTGACCTTGTCGAATACGGAGTTCTGAGGGCGTGCCATATCAGCCGCATGTAGGGGCAGGCGCGACAAAAGAAAACGCCCCTTCGACAAGCCATAGCAACCAAAACCGTCGAGACGTCACCAAGCCGCGCCGCGCCGCGTCATGAGGGCTGAACGCAGCCGCGTGCATGCCCCCTCGGACCGGGCGCGCTCGTGGAAGTCCACGCGCTCACCGCCGTTGTCGCCCTTCTGCAGCGAGCCCGCAAGCGCGAGGACGCCCCGGCCGTCCGACCGGCGCCTTAGAGCAGGCCGGCGTGAACCAGCGCTTCGTCGACGGCGGAACGCGCCTTTTCGCTGCAGGGCACCAGCGGCAGGCGAAGTTCGTTTTCGATCCAGTCATGGACTTGCGCCAGCGCGTACTTGCACGGGCCCGGCGAGCTGTCCTCGAACATAGCGTAGTGGAGCGGGTAGAGGCGATCGTTCAGCTCCCGTGCCTTCTCCAGATCGTTGGCGGCGCAGGCTGCCTGGAACTGGGCGCACAGTGCGGGCGCGACGTTCGCGGTCACCGAAATGCAGCCGACTCCGCCCGCCGCGTTGAACGGCAGCGCCAGTTCATCGTCCCCGCAGAGCTGCACGAAATCCTTGCCGATTCCCATGCGGTGATCGGTCACGCGCGACAGGTCGCCGCTGGCGTCCTTGATGCCGATGAACCGCCCCGGATAGCGGCGCGCCAGTTCGCAGACGGTTTCCGGCAGGAGGTCCGTCACCGTCCGGCCCGGGACGTTGTACAGCACGATCGGCAGGTCATTGTTCTCGGCCAGATAGCTGAAGTGCGCGATCAGCCCCTCCTGGCTCGGGCGGTTGTAGTAGGGCGCGACCAGCAACGCCGCCGCCGCACCGCACTTCTTCGAAAAGTTCATGTGCAGCAGCGCGTTCATCGTGTCGTTGCTGCCGCAGCCCGCGATGATCGGGACGCGGCCGGCCGCCTGCTCGATGCACACTTCGATCACGCGGTGGTGCTCGGCGTTGGAGAGCGTCGAGTTCTCGCCCGTCGTGCCGCAGGGGACGAGCGCCGCAGAGCCCGATTCGATCTGCCATTCGACAAGGCGCCGGAAAGCCTGCTCATCGAACGCTCCGTCGCGAAACGGTGTGACAAGCGCGGGAATCGAGCCGGAGAACATGGACTTTACCTCTTAACGATGGTCAATGATCGTCCGGCAAGGGAACAAACCCCGCCTGCCGAGCGTCACGTTCAGCGCCTGATAAGGAGCCTCTTCCGAAAATGTCCAGCATGTTGCGCACCCCCCACCTGCTGCTGAGCATTTCTTTCGTCCTCTTCGCCTCGCCTGCCCTTGCGCAGTCCAGTATGCCGGACGGGCGGGAATGGGACGCCGCACGCGCTGCGGCCATGCAGTCGCACGACATGACCGTGCACCAGTCGATCGACCGCTGGAAGCAGCTTTCGAGCAACGATCGCCTTGGCTTCTCCGCCTACACGGGGTTTCTTCTCAGTTATCCCGGCTACCCCCAGCAGGACAGGCTCAGGGGCTATGCGGAAAAGGCGCTGCTGACGGAAAATCCCGCGCCACAGACCATCGTGGGCTTCTTCGACCGCTTCGCGCCGCTCGGCAGCCAGGCCGCCGGGCGCTACGCCGTGGCGCTCTCAAGCCTGCGGCGCGCGGACGCGGCGACCAACGCCGTCGCCGCCTGGCGCAAGGGCAGCCTCATCGCCTCGGACGAGGCGGCGCTACTGGGTCTCTATCGGAACCAGTTCACCCCGGCCGACCATGATGCCCGGATGGACGTGCTCCTTTGGCAGGGGGAGACCGCACAGGCCGAACGCCAGATTTCCTTCGTGTCTTCGGCTCGTCGGCCCGAGTTCATGGAACGGCTCACCTTGCTGCAGGGTTCGCCTCCGGGTACGCTGGGCCTGAGCCTGCCTCCTGCGATCGCGTCTGATCCCGGTTATGTGTACAACCGCGCGGTGCAGGCCCGGCGCTCGGGCAATGCGCCGGGCGCGATCACGCTCCTCGCAAATCGCCCGGCCCTCGCCCGCCCCGTACCCGAACCGCAGCTCTGGGTGCGGGAACTGCTCACCGCCGCCAGAGGCGCGGACGCGGCGAGCGCGGTGAAGATCGCCGCCTCTATCGACGACGCCTTCGCGCCCGGCACCGATGTCAGTCGCCAGCCTTACAGGGTGCGTGACGATTACACGTCCCTGGTTTGGCTCGGCGGCACCAAAGCCCTCTGGAGCCTGCGCAATCCACGGCAGGCGGCGCCCCTGTTCTACCGATACGGCGCGGCCGCCCAGACGCCGGGAACGCGCTCAAAGGGCTTCTACTGGGCAGGCCGGGCGCTGGCGATGGCGGGCGACACCGCCGGAGCGAACCGCTACTTCGAGATGGCCGCGCAGTATCCGCAGTACTTCTACGGGCAGCTTTCGCTTGAGCGGCTGGGGCGACCGATTCCGAACCTCGACACCCGCCCCACCGCCACTCCCACCACGGCGCAGCGCACGGCGTTCGCCTCGCTGCCGATCACACGGGCGGTGCGCGACGTCGCTCGTGACGCCGACTGGCGCACCGGCATCCAGTTCTACCGGGAGATCGCGGATCAGGCGCAGACGGCGGAAGACCATGTCCTCGTCGCCGACCTCGCCCGTCAGATCGGCCGCCGCGACCTGGCCGTCATCATGGGGCAGAGCGCCCATGCGGGAGGGTTCGACCAGTTCGGCAAAATTTCATTCCCGCTGGTGCCGACGCCGCCGGGCACGGACTGGACGATGGTCCATGCCATAGCGCGTCAGGAGAGCCAGTTCGCGCAGAACGCGCTCAGCCACGCCGGAGCGCGAGGGCTCATGCAGCTTATGCCCGGCACCGCCCGCGAGCAGGCGGGCAAGATGGGGCTGGCGTATGATGAGGGCTCGCTAATCAGCGATCCCAACTACAACATCCTGCTCGGCGACGGGTATTTCCGGCGCGTGAAGGATTACTTCGGCGGTGCCGTGCCGCTGGCCGTCGCCGCCTACAATGCCGGCCCGGGCAACGTGAACAAGTGGCTTCGCGCCAACGGGGATCCGCGTACCGGCGCTGTGGACTGGATCGACTGGATGGAACAGATCCCCATCTACGAGACCAAGAACTACGTCCAGCGCGTGCTGGAGAATGCGGTGGTCTACGAAACCATCTATCCCGAAAAGGCGGACTACAGAGGGGCAAACAAGCTGACGCGGCTGATGCCGGGGAAGCGCACCCCCGGCTGAGGTCTGCGCATAAGCGGCGAGGAGACGCTTGGCCCCTCGCCGCCGATTGCCTAGAGAGAGCGGCATGAAACCAGCCGGTCCTCCGATCACCCCTGCAGGCATGGTCAGCCTGCGCGCCCGTTACGATCATCTGCTCGGCAAGGAGCGGCCGGAGATCGTGGAGATCGTCTCCTGGGCCGCCGGCAACGGGGACCGATCCGAAAACGGCGACTATCTCTACGGTCGCAAGCGCATGCGCGAGATCGATCGCGAACTGGCTTTCCTCGCCCGGCGGATGAAAGCCTTGCGCGTCGTGGAACCGGCTGAACAGACCGATCGCAGCAAGGTGTTCTTCGGCGCAACGGTCGAGCTGGCCGATGAAGAGGACGAACGCCTCGTCATCACCCTCGTCGGCGACGACGAACAGGATGCTTCCACCGGACGCATCGGCTGGAGCGCGCCCCTCGCCCGGGCTCTTCGCGGTGCCGCCGTGGGCGACCTGCGGACGGTTCGCCTGCCCTCCGGTGAGAGGGAATGGGAGATCATGGCGGTCAGCTACCCGTGATCGAACTTTCCCTCGATGCCGTCGCCTTCCTTGTGGGCGTAGCCTTCCTTGCCGGTAGCATAGATGCCATGGCCGGCGGCGGTGGCCTGCTGACGATCCCTGCCCTGATGGCTGCGGGGATCCCGCCTGTCTCCGCCCTTGCAACCAACAAGCTGCAAAGCACGATCGGCACCTCCTCGGCGTTCCTCACCTTCCACCGCGCGGGCCACGTGGACCTGAAGGGCTATGCCATCCCGGCGGCAGGTGCTTTCATCGGCTCCGTGGCGGGCGCGACCGCCGTGCAGTTCCTGAACCCGGCTGTCCTGTCCGCATTCGTGCCGGTCCTGCTGGTGGCGATGGGGCTGTATTTTCTCCTTTCCCCGCAGATGAGCGACGTGGACCGCCACGCCCGGCTCGGGCGCATCGGCCTGACGCTGGTGACGACCGGGATAGGCTTCTATGATGGCTTCTTCGGCCCCGGCACCGGCTCGTTCTTCACCACGACGCTCGTGGCACTGGGAGGGCTGGGGCTGGTACGCGCCATTGCCAACACGAAGTTCCTGAACCTGTCCACCAACATCGCCGGCCTGCTCGCCCTGATCGCCGGCGGCAAGGTCCTCTGGCTGCTGGGCGGCGCCATGGCTGTGGCCAACGTGGCGGGCAACATGACCGGCGCGCGGCTGGCGATCCGGTACGGCGGCAAAGGCGTTCGTCCGCTGCTGGTCATCATGTCGCTGGCGCTGACGATCAAGCTCCTGTCCGATCCGAACAACCCCGTCTGGTCCCTGTTCTAGACGCGCCTCGCAGCCTATACCCGCGCGCGATGCTACGTTCCGCCGTGTACTTGGCCCTGTCGATGGCCCTTCTCGCCCTCGGCGCGCCCCCGGCGCACGCCCGCGAAAGTCTTGGCCTTTACGGAGACTGGGGCGCGTTCCGGGACCCCCTTGTCCCACGCTGCTACGCCATCGCCCTGGCGCAGCCGAACCTGAAGAAGCGTGATTACCAGCCTTATGCCGCCATCGGCACCTGGCCCCGGCGCGGTGCCCGCAGCCAAGTCCACTTTCGCCTGTCGCGCCAGATGGCGGAAAACGCCAGGATCTACCTGCGTATCGGCCGCCAGCGCCTTCAGCTTACGGGTGGTGGCGGCGATGCCTGGGCACTTAACGCAGCCGACAACGCGACTATCGTGGCGGCCATGCGGGCATCATCCATCATGTCCGTCTCCACCCGGGATACGCGCGGGCGCCCATTCACGGATCGATGGTCGCTGCCCGGTGCCGCTTCGGCGATGGATGCCGCCCTTATAGGCTGCGCCAAGCTGCGCTGAATGCAAGAAGGGCGGAGCCGAAGCCCCGCCCTCCCCTCGCCATGAGGCTGAAGTCGCGTCAGAAGCGCACGCCCACGCCAGCCATGACCTGGTGGCGGTCCAGGTCGAGATCGAAACGCTGGCCGTCCGGGGAGTCGCCGGTGTAGTCGAGTTCGCCCTTCTCGTAGTTCGAGTAACGGTACTCGAGCTTTGCGAAGACGTTGTTGCTGATCGCCTGCTCCACGCCGGCGCCGATGCGCCAGCCATCCGCGTCGAGATCGCGATTGGTGTCCGTCGTACCGATGGCGTTACGCACGTCGAACTTGGCGTTGGTGTAACCGCCCTTGGCATAGACCATCGTCTGCGGGCTCACGACGTAACCGACGCGGGCACCAACGTAGATGTCGCGGTTGGTCTTCACGTTGCCGACACCGAAACCTTCGAAGTCACCATCGTCGAAGCTGGTCTTTGCGGTCGACCAGGTCACTTCCGCCTCGGGGCCGATGACGAAGTTGTTCATGCGGAAGTCGTAACCGGCACCGACGCCATAGGCGAACCCGTCGATCGACTGGTCGTTGTCCTCGTTGACGTCGTCATCGATGCTGCTTCCGGCTTTGCTGACGTCGTAACCTGCGAGGGCTTCGACGTGGAAGCCCGTGAAGGGCTCTGCCGGGCCGACGTTCTGCGCCATGGCCGGAGCGGCCACGGCCATTGCGGTGCCAGCAGCCAGGCAAACAAGGATCTTCTTCATGCAAGGTACTCCAATGAATCCGTCCCGTGAGGCAGTTGCATTTCTGCCCGTCGGGTAACCAGCCAGCGGATCGTTCCGCCTGGACTGGTCAAAAGCTTTTGAATGGCTTGGAGTTTCCTGAACCTCACACAACAAGATGACTGAGGCTTTTTAGCAACACTGCGAGACGGGATGAGATTTTGGCGCGGTGCGCGGGAGGAACCGGGCCGCGATAGATGTGTTCGCGCGCGCCGCATGTGCGGGCTCGTCACAGATCTTTCGTTTCGGCTCCGGATGCACTATATGCGCGCCGATCATGTCAGAAACGAACCTCTCCCCTGCCGGGGCGGACGCGGCTTCGACCGCTGCCGGCCTCATGCCGATCCCGGGCCATGTCGACCCGATGACCGTGCCGCGCCCGACGCTGGTCGAAGGCGTGACGCCGCGCGAAGATGGACGGACAGACCTCGTCGGCTTGCCACGGAAACGCATTGCCGAGTTGTTCGAGGCTGCGGGACTGGACGCGAAGGCGGCAAAGCTGCGCGCCAAGCAGGTCTTTCACTGGCTCTATCACCGCGGCGTGACCGAGTTCGACGCGATGACCGACATCGCCAAGACCATGCGTCCCTGGCTGGCGGAGCGTTTCGTCATCGGCCGCCCGACGATCGTGGAAGCGCAGCACTCCAGCGACGGCACGCGAAAGTGGCTGCTGCGCACCGCAGACGGCCATGATTTCGAGATGGTGTTCATCCCCGACGCCGACCGGGGAACCCTGTGCGTTTCGTCGCAGGTGGGCTGCACACTCAACTGCCGCTTCTGCCACACCGGCACCATGCGCCTGGTGCGGAACCTGACCGTGGGCGAGATCGTCGGGCAGGTCATGCTGGCGCGCGACGCACTGGGAGAATGGCCGAAGAACGCCGAGGACATCCGCCTCGCGACGATGGCCGGTCTCGACGACGACGAGGACGAAGGGTCCTACTCGGCCGATGGCCGCCTGCTCACCAACATCGTGATGATGGGCATGGGCGAGCCGCTCTACAACTTCGACAACGTGCGTGACGCGCTCGGGATCGTCATGGACGGCGATGGCCTCGCTTTGTCCAAGCGCCGCATCACGCTTTCCACCTCGGGAGTGATCCCGCAGATGGAGCGCTGCGGCCAGGAAATCGGCGTCAACCTTGCGGTTTCGCTCCACGCGGTGACCAAGGATGTGCGCGACGAGATCGTCCCGATCAACAAGAAGTACGGCATCGAAGATCTGCTGCAGGCCTGTGCCGACTACCCCGGCGCGTCGAACGCCCGGCGTATCACCTTCGAATACGTGATGCTGAAGGACAAGAACGACAGCGACGAGGATGCGCGCGAACTCGTTCGCCTGCTGCGCAAGTACAAGCTGCCCGCCAAGGTCAACCTGATCCCGTTCAACCCTTGGCCGGGCGCCCCTTACGAATGCTCGACGCCGGACCGCATCCGCGCTTTCTCGAACATCGTCTTCGAGGGGGGCATCTCCGCCCCCGTCCGGACACCGCGCGGTCGGGACATCGACGCGGCCTGCGGCCAGCTCAAGACGGCGGCGGAAAAGAAGAGCCGTGCCGAGCTGGACCGGCTTTACGCCGAAAAGGACGCGGCGCTGGCGGCCGAAGCGCAGTAAACGGATCCCGTCGCCCTGCACTCATGCGGGGCGGCGGGCTTGTGCCGCAAGGGCCGTTCCCGACAATAACCCCCGGTCTTGTCGACGCTGGCGGGCCGGCATTGCCCGCCGGAACGCTTCTGGTCAGGTCTCCAGAACCGACCTGATCTTCGTGGCCAGCTGTTCGATGGTGAACGGCTTTCCGATCAGTTCCACCCCGGGATCAATCACGCCGTTATGCACGACGGCGTTGCGGGTATACCCCGAGGTGTAGAGTATCTTGAGGTCCGGCCGCCGGCGGAGCGCTTCCTCGGCGAGCTTGCGACCGTTCATGTCGGGCATGACGATATCGGTGAAGAGCAGCGTGATTTCGGGATGGGAATCGACCAGCCTGAGAGCCGCGACCGCGCCTTCGGCTTCCAGCACGTGATAGCCCAGCTCATTCAGCGCATCGACGCTGAACCGGCGCACGGCCGCCTCGTCCTCTACAACCAGGATCACCTCCTGTTCCTCCCCCATGGGGAGAAGGCGGGCCGTGATCCCCTCAGCCGCGACATCCTCACCGATGAAGCGCGGAAGATAGATCTTCACGGTCGTGCCCACTCCAGGTTCGGAGTAGATCTTGACGTGACCGCCGGACTGCTTGACGAATCCGTAGACCTGGCTCAGCCCAAGCCCCGTCCCCCTGCCGACCTCCTTGGTCGTGAAGAAGGGGTCGAAGGCCTTGGCAATCACGTCTGCCGGCATGCCGGACCCGGTGTCGGACACCGCTATCAGCACATACTGACCGGCCGGAACCCCGAAGTTGGCGGCCGAATACCGATCGTCGAAAAAGGCGTTCTGGCTCTCAATCGTCAGTCGCCCACCCTCCGGCATTGCGTCTCGCGCATTGACAGCCAGGTTGAGGACCACGTTCTCCAGCTGATTGCGGTCCGCATGCGTGCGCCACAGACCTGCGGCGAGCACGGTTTCGAGGCGAATATCCGTTCCCAGTGAGTGCGCCAGAAGCTCCGACATGCCGGGAACCAGCGTATTGATGTCGAGCACTTCGGGGTTGAGCGGCTGCTGGCGGGAAAAGGCGAGGAGCCGCTGGGTCAGCGAAGTGGCGCGGCTGGCGCCTTCGAGAGCGGCATCGACATACCGCCTCGCCCGCGCATCGTCTGCTCCCAGGCGTCGGTTCAGCAGATCCAGCGACCCGACGATGACGGCCAGCATGTTATTGAAGTCATGCGCGATGCCGCCTGTCAGCTGCCCCACGGCTTCCATCTTCTGCGATTGGCGCAAAACCTCCTCGACCTGCTCACGCTCCGCGATGGCCTGAGCCACCCGCCGCTCGAGATGATGGTTGAGCTCCAGCAACTGCGCTTCGGAGCGCTTGCGCTCCGTCACGTCGATGGCGGTTCCGATGACTCTGAGGCACTGGCCGTCCTCGCTGAAAATTCCCCTCCCCTTGGCGGCCACCCAGCGGACCACACCGTCTTCCTTGCCGACGGTACGGTATTCGACATCGTACACGGCTCGGCGTTCGGGGTCGGCTGCAGCCGCGTAGCCCTGCGAGGTGGCTTCTAGATCATCGGCATGGATGCCGCTGTAGTAGTCGGCCATGGTCACCGGCACCTCGGGCGATATCCCGAACATTGCCTTGACGATCGGCGGCCAGATCAGGGCATCGTGGATCACATCGACGTCCCAGAAGCCGATCTCGGCCGCTTCCGTCGCCAGGCGCAGCCTCTCCTCGTTCATCGTGAGTTCGGCACGCGCGCGCTGACGCTCGGTCAGGTCCAGCATGGCGCCGATCATGCGTATGGCGTTGCCGGTGGCGTCGCGAATTATATGACCGCGGTCGAGGATGGTCGCGTATTGGCCACTGGCCCGGGCAAAGCGATATTCATCCGACCAGCTGTCTGCACGACCGTCAATGGCCGCCTGGATGCTGTCGTGAACACGATCCCTGTCGGCGGGATGTATATGCTCGATCCACCATTCGCCCGTGGGCTCTACTCCGGAGAGCTTGTGGCCGTGCACGGTTTCAAGCGCTTCGTTCCAGGTCACATGATTGGTGGCGAAGTGCCAGTCCCAGATGGCGTCGTTGGTAGCCCGGCTGACCAGATGGTAACGCTCTTCGATCGCCGCCAGCGCGTTCTCCGCTTCCGTTCGCTGCTGGACCTCCTTGCGCAGGGTCGTCTGCGCCGTTGTTTCCGTCACGGTGTCGAGCATGCCGACCACCTCGCCGCCCTCATCCCGTATCGGGCTGTAGCAGAAGGTGAAGTAGGTTTGCTCCAGATAACCACGCCGGTCGATGATGAGCGGGAAATCCTCGATGTAGGTCGCCTTACCCGCGAAGGCGTCCTCCACGATGGGCGAGATAGAGGCCCATGCCTCGCTCCACACGTCGCTGAAGGAACGCCCTAGAGCCTCCGGCTTCTCACCGAGGATTTCCAAGAATGCGTCGTTGGGAATTGTAATGAGCGACGGCCCCCAGACGATGCATTGGGGAAAACGGGAGGCGAGGATCAGATTGGCAGCCGTTTTCAGCGCCGCCGGCCAGTTTTCAGGATCCCCGATGGGGTTTCCTGTCCAGTCGAACCGCCGAATTGCCTCGGCCTGTACCCCGCCACCTTCCAGAAAACTCATCATGGTGCCTTGATAGCGAGATTGTCGGCGCTGACCAGCCAGCCCTTCCCCGCTGTCACATCCCTAACACTGTTTTGCCGCCACGCCTGAGTCAAAAGCCACTCGGATGTGCCGAAACGGGATTTTCAGCGAGGCGTAGAGCCGGACGCCGCGCGGCCCCCGTGCCTGCCCGATCCGTTAGGGCGCCGCGTCGAAGCGTGGGGCCCGCTCGAAATCCGCCTTTCCAAACGGCCGATCGCGGAACAGGTATCCGTAGTAGAACTCCCGCAGGCGGCGATGGAAGTGGCGGATAGCGTCGCGATAGGCGAGTTGAGCGGTAAGGTCCGTCCGCGCCATGCGCGTCAACAGCGCCTGTACGCCGACCGAAGGCAGCACCCAGCCCAGGGTTCGAGCGGCCTCGTCCCGGGTTTCAAGACCGTGCCGATAGGCGCGCACCTGCTTGGCGACACTCTCGTCGCCCACCTGATGGAAGGCGAAGTACCACTTGTAATGGAAAGCCGTTTCGAGCGGCGGCGAATCGGCCCATTGCGGATGACCGGCATAGAACCGGCGCATGGTCTCCGCTCGCGGGATATCCCATGCGCGATTGACCGCCTCCCGCTGGGCAAGGGCGATCTCCGCTCCCTGGTTGACCGGGATGGCGCGGTTGATGGCCACGTGCCCAAGCGTCGGCAGCACGAGCACGAGCACGAGCCAAAGCCCTGCCAGGGTCGCCGCGTTGGCGACGCTGCTCCAGCGTAGCCGCCCGACGAGCGCGCAGAGGCCAACCCAGAACAGCAGGTATGCAAGGACCAGCAGCAGGACGATGAGGATCGCGCCCGGTGAAACGCCCGACATCGCCGCGGCTAGCGCGAATGGCAACACGATCGCGGCCGACAGCAAGCCGAGGCGCAGCATGGTGCGGCGTCTCCACAAGGCCGCGCCTCCATAGGGGAGTGCCGCCAGGGTTCGCCAGCGACCGGCCTCCCGTTCGCCCGAAACCAGATCGTGGCACAGGGCGATGACGAAGAGCGGGGCAAGGAACACCAGCACGAAGGCGAAATCGAACCGGCCGGGCAGAGCCAGCTCGGGGTTGAAGGTGTCGCCATCGTAGATCTGCGCTTCGAGCCCCAGCGCCCGGACGCGCAGGATGTACGGAGAGACGTCCCGCATGCCCAGGGCCGCGAAGGCAAGCGGCGACGGCGCGTTCCAGGTCGGGTGGAAGCTGTAGTAGGCGGCGCTGCCCGCGTCCTTCTCCCTGTCGACCCAGGCTGCGATGGCGCCGATGTCTTCGGCCTGCGCGGCCGGGATGGCGGCGATGGCAGCATGCTGGCGCGACACTTCGGCCATGCCTGCCCCCAGCGCCGCAACGGTCAGCACCGCCAGCAGGGCGAGCGCGATCATGGCGAGACGCTGGCGCAGCAGCAGCCGGGCTTCATGCATCCAGAGTGTCATTGGCGCTCTCCTAGGCGGCGGGTGGCGATGGCGAGAGAGGCCCCCGCGAAAACGAGCCAGCCGAGGATGACGGCAAGTCCCGGAAGCGAGCGGGCGGCGAGCGTCGCGCCGTCGGGTGCGCGATAAGCGAAGTCCGGCATTTCCTCCCAGTGACCGGCGGCGACACGCTTGCGGCGGTCAGCGCCTGCATCGCGGGCGGTATCGTCGGCATACGTGACGCCATCGGCCTGCAGGCGGTTGAGCCGCTGGACAAGATCATAGCGGTAGGCTTCTGCCTGTTCGAGGAAGCCGCGATGAGCCGCGAAATCCGTTCCCGCCGCCGCCATCGAGAGGGAGCGCAAGGCGATGGCCGGGCTGATCACTCCCACCGCACCGACGATCCCGTTCTGAGCCCCCTGCGCCGCGTAACTTTCGCCGCTGTAGCGGTCGAACAGCGCGGAGGTGACTTTCTCACCCTCCACGGCGAGCAGACCCTTGTAGTTGACCGGCAGGTCTTCCACCCGCGTGACGCCGTAGCGCTGCAACACCGAGCGCTTGAAGGCAGCGAAGTGCGGATCATCCGGATTGTGGGAATCGCCCATCTCTCGCAAGTCGCGTGCGATGGCTACTTCGGTCTGGAGCCGGTTCTGCAGGGGCACCGCAGCACTGGCGATATCGGTTGCGACGCGCGGCAGAAGGACGACGCTCACCGCCCAGATCGCCACAAGCGCGAGCAGCGCGTCGCGGCTGCGCCCGACCAGTGTGGAGACGAGCACGATGACGGTGACCCACAGCAGCAGCCATGCGCCATATCCGAGGACGATCGCCACTGTCGGCAGGATCGCCGCGCCCGAGGTGGCCGCCAGCGCGGCCAGTCCCAGGATCGCGGGCAGTGCCACCAGCAAGGCGACAGCGCCGAGTGCGCGCAGCTTGCCGCGCACGATCGCACCGCGCGTCGCGCCCTGCATCATCAGCACACGCAGGGTGCCCCGCTCCGTTTCCCGCGCGATAGCGCCATAGCCGAGAAAGATCAGCAGCAGCGGCGCCACGGCCTGCAGCACGAAGGCGGGGGTCAACTGCCCGAAGCGGACCAACAGCGAACTCTGGTTTACGTCGCCGAAATTGGCTGTGTTCTGCCGATGGCCTTCAAGGAACATCGAATTGCCGGTGAAAGCGTCGACACCGGGGTCGAACGCCGCGAGCGCGCTCAGAGGGCGGAAGATGAAGGTGCCGTAATGCACCACGCGGTGCGGATGCCGGTCTGGCTGCGCGTCGAAGGCCCGTTCGGCCTCGTGCTGCTGGCGCGCGCGCAGATCCTCGATCCCCTTCTGGTGCGCCCAGGAACTCGCCACCGCGACCAGGGTCAGCAGCACCAGCAGCAGGCAAGCGATCACGGCGACACGGTTGCGGCGCATCAGCCGCAACTCGTCGCGCGCTATGAGCGAGGTCGGATTCATGCCGCCAGCCTCTGCGTGGCGACCGCAAAGCGGGCGTGGAGCGCACGCACGTCAAAGCGATCGGGGCCATGCGCCACCACGTCCTCGACGATGCGCCCGCTCTCGAGGAAACAGATCCTATCGGCGATGTCGGCCGCGCTGAGCAGATCGTGCGTCACCATCAGAACCGCGGTGCCCCGTTCGCGCACGGAGAGGACAAGCGCGTTGAAATCGGCCGTGGCGCGCGGATCAAGGCCGGAGGTCGGCTCATCGAGCAGCAGCACCGGCACCTCGCGCAGCAGGGCCACGGCGATGGCGACCTTCTGGCGCATGCCCTTGGAAAAGGCACCCAGCCGCTGCCCCCAGGCGCGCTCCTGCAGGCCGGCGGCGGCGAAGGCCTCGACGATGGCCGCGCGATCCTGCTTTCCGCCGGAGAGGGCCAGCAGGTACTGTGCGTTCTCAACGGCCGTCAGATGTTCATAGAGCGCGACGTTTTCCGGCAGATAGGCGATCTGGCGGCGGGCCGCGTCGGGAGCTACGCCAGGATCGACGCCGCAGACCGAGACGGCGCCCGCATGGGCCTTCACGAACCCCAGCAACGTCGAGAGCGTAGTGGATTTCCCCGCCCCGTTGCCGCCCAGCAGAGCCGTAACGCTGCCCTCAGGCGCAGAAAGGGAAAGGCCATCCAGAATGCGGTGGTCGCCGTAAGTCACGGCAAGGTTCTCAATCAGGATCGGAGGCGCCGTTTCAACCATGATGTTTCCCGAATATTGCTGATATTTTCAGGGCTTCTGCAGATTGCACACCTCCTGCCGCATTAGTTGTGATGATGCAACATATCATTGACGGGCCGACGCTGTCCTGACAAAAGCCGCCTCGAACGAGGAGGCACAGCGCACCCCGTCATACATTCGTCGTGGGGATCTCATGCGTCGTTTTGCCAAGGACCGCCGGCTGCTGGCCGGAACTCTGCCGTTCGCCATTGTGCTGGCGCCTGTAGGTCAGGCGTTTGCAGAGGAGGCAGAACGTGATGGCGAGGAACGCAACGCCGCCATCACGGTCACCGGAGTGCGCCAGGCCTACCGCGGCAACTTCGCGGTTTCGGAGATCCCTCAGTCGATCGCCGAGATCGATGCCGAGACGCTCGAGCAGAACACCATCCAGCGGCTGACTGACGCGCTCGACCTCAACGCATCGGTGGTGCGGCAGAACACGCTCGGCGGGCTGTGGGACTCCTTCGCAATCCGGGGCTTTGCAGGAGACGAGAACATGCCGAGCGGCTATCTCGTCAATGGCTTTAACGGCGGACGCGGGTTTGGCGGGCAGCGCGACGTGGCCGGGATCGAGCGGGTCGAAGTGCTGAAGGGCCCAGCTGCCGCGCTGGTCGGACGGGGCGAACCGGGCGGCACGATCAACCTCATCACCAAGCAGGCCGAACTGGGTCGCACCTTCGGTACGGCTGCCGTACAGTACGGCAGCTGGGACCGGGTGCGCGGCGAGGCTGACGTCAACGTCGCGGTGACAGGCGAGCTCACCCTACGGTTGATCGGCTATGCCGAGGACGGCAACACCTTCCGCGATCACATCCAGCAGTCGCGCTGGGGCTTCCTGTCTTCGGTCGGGCTCGCGCTCGGGCCCGACACCCGCCTGACGTATGACTTCGAGAAGACGCGCGTGGCCGTGCCTTTCGATCGCGGCATCGTCGTGCTGAACGGCAATTTCGATACTGTGCCGCGCTCGCGCTTTCTTGGCGAGCCGGGCGATGGCGACACCGTAGCCCGCGCCGAAGGACACCAGCTGCGCCTGCAGCACGAGTTCAGCGATCGCTGGAGCCTGCTCGTCGGCGGCAGCATCCGCGACACGCTGCTCACCGGCTCCTCCTCCGATGCAGAGACGGTGCCCTCGCGCCAGGCGCTCTATACCGATGGCCGTTCGCTCTCCCGCCAGCGCCGGTCGCGTCGCTACGATGCGAACCACAAGGTCGTGCGCGCCGAGCTTGCCGGAGAGTTCGCAACCGGATCCCTGCGCCACCGCGTGCTGATCGGTGCCGATCACGACGAGTTCACGTACGACAACTACTTCACACGCTACCGCCCGCCGACGCTGATCTCGAACCCGACCGAACAGCAGGGCAATGTCATCGACATTCTCGATCCCGTCTACGGCCGCTTTCCCCTCCCGGCCACCTCCGTCACGACCGACCGCACTGACCGCCAGCGTGCGACCGGCGCCTACGTGCAGGACCAGATCGAGATCACCGACCGGCTGCAGGTCCGCATCGGAGGCCGCTACGACCGGGTCACGCTGGAGACCGACAACCGGCTGACCGGAGTGGACAGCCGCCGCACCCGGAGCCGCTTCAGCCCGCAGGCCGGTATCGTCTACAGGCTGAGCGATCCGCTGACCGTCTACGCCGCCTATGGGCAGGGCTTCCGCGCCAACGTGGGCACTGACGTGAACGGGGTGATCTTCGACCCTGAGACAAGCGAATCGATCGAGGCGGGGCTGAAGCTTACCCTGCTTGGCGGTGCGCTCAACGGAACGCTTTCGGTGTTCCAGCTTACCAAGGCGAACGTTCTGGCGACTGACGCCAACAACCCCGGCTACTCGCTCGCCATCGGCAAGGCGCGGAGCCGCGGCGTCGAATTCGATCTAAACGGCCGCCTTCCCGGCGGCCTGGACGTGCTGCTAAGCTACGCCTACGTCGATGCGGAAGCGCGTTCGAGCATGCTTGATCCGAACTATTCCTTCCAGATCAGCCCCGGCGATCCGCTGATCAACATCCCCCGGCACAACCTAAACATGCAGGTCGCCAAGACGTTCGCCGTCAGCGAGCGGGAGGCGCAGCTCGGCGCAGGCATGCACTACGTCGCGAAGCGGTCGGGCGAGACGGGCACCGATTTCATGCTGCCCTCGCACACACTGGTCCGCCTGTTCGGCAGGGTCGAGGTGATGGAGCATATCGACCTGTTCGCCTCCGTGACCAACCTCTTCGACGAACACTGGTACGCCAACAGCTACTCACCGCTGTGGGTGCAGCCCGGCACGCCGCGCACCGGCACCGTGGGCCTGCGCGCCCGGTTCTGACCGCAGGAGAACACATCGATGCTGAAGTTCGCCGCCATCGCCACCACTCTTGCCATGACCACACCGGCGGTCGCGGCGGAGCCGGTGCCACCGACCGTGCTGCCGCCGGCGCTGGCGTGGTCGGGTGCGAGTGAAAAGCTCGTTGCTCCTGCGGGCGATCCATGGATCACCCCCGCCGAAGCCGCCGGGTTCCGCACGACGCCGCGCTTTGACGAGATGCGCAGCTGGCTGGAGCACCTCGACAAGGCCTCGCCGCTGATCAGCGTAGCGAGCTTCGGCAAGACCGGCGAGGGTCGCGATCTGCTGATGGTGCGTGCCAGCAAGGGCAGTGCCGGCAAGCCTGTCGTCCTCGTGCAGGCGGGCATTCACTCGGGCGAGATCGACGGCAAGGACGCGGGCCTCATGCTGCTGCGCGACATCGCCATGCGCGGAAAGCAGGACCTGCTCGACAGGGTTGATCTTGTTTTCGTGCCGATCCTCAACATCGACGGGCACGAGCGGGCAAGCCCCTGGAACTTCCTCCACGTGCGCGGGCCAGACGCCAAAGGCACTGAGGGCAACGCGCGCGACATCAATCTCAACCGTGACTACTCGAAGCTCGACACGCCCGAAGTGCGCGCCATCGTCGCTCTGCTGCAGCGGCTGGATCCCGTGCTTTACATAGACTGCCACGTCAGCGGCGGCTTCGACATGCAGTACGACGTCACGTATACCTACGCTGGCTGGGGCAAGTACGCACGCCACCGTGCCACGGCGCTCTGGCTGGAGCAGCGCTTCGGCCCCACCGTGAAGGCGGCGTTGACCCGCGCCGGGCACGAGCCGATCATCTATCCCAGCCCGATCGACACCCGCGATCCGCAGAAGGGCATTCGCTACAGCCCGGAGGGGCCGCGCTATTCGACCGGCTATGGCGACTTCATCGGCGTGCCCACCGTGCTGGTCGAGAACCACATGCTGAAGCCTTACCGCCAACGCGTGCTCGGAACCTACGTGCTGCTGGAAGCGGCTCTCGAGCTGGCGGCGCAGGACGCCGATCGGATAGCGGAGGCAAAGGCGATCGACCGCGCCGAGCGGCCCGTGCAACTGCTCACGCGGTGGACGCCTGCGAAGCAGCCGATCGGTTGGGTCGACAGGTTCAAGGGCGTTGCCTTCGACACGTACAGGTCCCCTGCCACCGGACGGATGGAGCAGCGGTGGACCGGTAAGCGGATAACCTTCCGCATGCCGATCATCGGGCAGGATCCTGTCGAATCGGTTCGCCTGCCCGTGGCGTGGCTGGTTCCCGCCGCCCAGAGGGAAGTCATCGAGAAGTTGCGCCTTCACGGCATCGGTTTCGAAGCCCTGGCTAGCGACCGAACCCTGCCGGTGGACACGGTGCATCTCCAGGACGTGAAGCTGGCGAAAGCGCATGATGGGCGCATTCCCGTCGAAGCGCGCTTCACGCACGAACAGGCTGAAACGATGGTCCGGGCAGGCACTGTGCGGGTTCCGGCCGATCAGCCGCTGGGGCTGCTTGCGGCCGCTCTGCTGGAGCCTGAAAGCCAGGACAGCTTCCTCGCCTGGGGGCTTTTCCCCGAAGTGCTCTCACCCCCCGCCGGAACCGAGGACTTCGTCATGGCGCCGATCCTTGATGCACTGCTACAATCCAATCCGCAGGTTCGCCTTACCTTTGAGAGCAAGCTTGCAGCCGACGCCGCCTTCGCGAGCGATCCCGAAGCACGGATGGCGTGGCTGGCCGAGCGCCTGCCGCATCGCGACCCGTTCAGCCACGTCTACCCTGTCCTGCGGGAATTGCCGCAGGCTGGCGGATGAGTTCCTGCTGCGCCCGGGACGAGCGCCGTGCCACGTCCGGAATCCGCCCTGGCGGCGGAAATGAGCCCCGCCGCGGCGCGTTCAGCTGCAACGTGAGCCCCAGCTTCGCCAGGACTGAGCGGCCGACGACTGTGCCGCCGCAGTACCGTCGGCTCACTGCCCCCCGGCGGTGAGCGCCGCCACGAGTTCCTTGACTTTCTTCTGCCGCCACTGCGGCACAGGCGCCACCAGCCAGTATCCGCGCCGACAGGCGATGGGGCTCCCGATCATCTCCGCCCGGTCGTCGCCCGCAAGGCTTGCGGCGAGAAGTGCCGGAATGCGCGCGCGGCCCATGCCGGCAAGCGCCGCGGCAATCGCCTGCCCCGCATCCCCCACCATGACTTCGGCTTTTCCGTCGTCACCGCCCTGCTCCTCCTTGCCCGCCGGCTCCGGATCACCGGGCCAGCCGATCCAGTCGCCCCGGCCCACTTCGACCCACTCCGCAGCTCCCAGCGCGACCCCCTCCAGATCGCCAGGCCCATCGGTCCAGCGCACGGCAAGATCAAGGTTCGCTTCGGTGAAGTCCGTGCGTTCGCCATCGACGATGACGTAGCGCACCTGCGGGTTTTGAGCCCGGAAGACGGCGAGGCGGGGGGCCAGCCACGCCGCGAAGAACTCCCGCGGGCAGGCGATGGTATAGACGTGGCTGGACTGGCCCGCCTGCATCGCCTGCACCGCATCCTCGAAGTGAAGGAAGCCGGTACGCAGCGCCGCGAGCCCGGAACCGGCCTCCTCGGTGAGTTCAAGGCCCTTGCTGGTGCGGCGGAACAGCACGACGCCGAGCAGGTCTTCGAGGGCGCGGATCTGCTGTCCGACCGCAGCGGGCGTCACAGCCAGTTCGTCAGCAGCCCGGGTGAACGAGAGATGCCGCGCGGCAGCATCGAATACGCGCAGCGCGTTGAGGGGCAGATGAGTGCGCTTCATGACGCTTCCCTATGCGCCGGCCGTTGCACAGGCAAGCGTCAGGGCGCGGTCAGCCCGCCGTGGCAGGGGCCGCCAGCGGGAAGAATGGTATCTGTGCGATGAACTCGGACCCGTCGGCCCGGCGGAAGGTGTAGTAGCCTTCCATCGATCCCTGCGGGGTGGAGAGCGGACATCCTGAAACGTAGTCATGGCTGCGGCCGGGTTCGAGCACCGGCTGTTCACCGACCACCCCGTCTCCCTCGACCACATCGACCTTGCCGTTGGCGTCGGTGATACGCCAGTGCCGGGTCATGAGCTGAACCGTACCGTCCGTGTCGTTCTCGATGCGGATATGGTAGACCCAGAACCACTTCCCTGCTTCGATGCGCGATTGCTCGGGCAGGAAGCTGACGGCCACCCGTACAGTGAGGCTGTCAGTGATGGCGGTGTGCTGGAAAAGTTCCTTCATGACACGGGTAGCCTAACGACGGTTTCGTCAGGCTACAACCGTGCAGCAAGGGACAGGTTCCGGGTTCCGACCTTAACTCAGAGACCTGCCTTGCTCAAGGCCTGGTCCATGTCCTCCATGAGGTCGCCGATGTCCTCAAGGCCGACGTTGATGCGCAACATGCCTTCGCCGATACCCATCGCCTCGCGCGCCTCGGCTCCCATGTTGTGGTGGGTGGTGGAGGCCGGGTGGCACATCAGCGAACGCGAGTCCCCGATGTTGTTCGAGATATCGATGAGCTGCAGCGCGTCGAGCAGGGCGTAGGCCTGCTCCCGCCCGCCATCGAGAACGAAGGAGAAGATCGGCCCGCACGCGTCCATCTGCTTCATCGCCAATTCCTGCGCCGGGTGGCTGTCCAGCCAGGGATGCAGAATCTTCGGCACGCGCTTCTCGATGAACTTGCCCAGCGCCAGAGCGTTCTCGCTCTGCTTCTTCGCGCGCAGGTCGAGCGTCTCCAGCCCCTTGAGCACGACCCACGCGTTGAACGGCGAAAGGTTCGGTCCGGTGTTGCGCTGGAAGGGCAACAGCTTGTCGTTGACGAATTCCTCCGAGCCACAGACTGCGCCGGCAAGGACCCGGCCCTGCCCGTCCATCAGCTTTGTCGCTGAATAGGCGACGACATCGATGCCGAACTCCATCGGCCGCTGCAGCGCCGGGGAACAGAAGGCGTTGTCAACCACGGTCGTGATTCCGTGGGCCTTGGCAATCTCTGCGATAGCCGCAAGATCGGCCACGTCCATCGTCGGGTTCGCCGGGGTTTCGAAGAAGAACACCTTGGTGTTCGGGCGGATCGCCGCCTTCCACTGTGCGGTATCCGATGCATCGACCACCGTCACCTCCACGCCGAAACGGGGAAGCAGGTGATCGCCCAGCCAGCGGCACGAACCGAAAGCCGCGCGCGCGGTGACCATGTGGTCTCCCGCCGAGAGCTGGCACAGGAGTGCTGCGGTCATCGCCGCCATACCGGACGCCTGCGTGCGGCAGGCTTCGGCCCCTTCCAGAAGAGCGATGCGCTCCTCCAGCATGGCCACGGTCGGATTTTGCAGGCGCGAGTAGGTCATACCGTCCTGCTCACCCGCAAAACGGGCCGCGACGGTCGCCGCGTCATCATAGCTGTAGCCGGACGTCAGGAAGAGCGCCTCGCTGGTCTCACCCATTTCCGAGCGCCAAGTGCCTCCGCGGATCGCGCGGGTTGCGGGACGCCAGTTGCGGGTCTGGCTGCGGTCCTGTCCGGTCGTGCGTTTCATGGCCCATGCCTCTAGGAGCGCACGGTTGATAGCGCAAGCCGATGCGCTTGCCCTGCGGCTGCGAGCCGCTTATCCGCCGATCCGATGCCTCTCTTTCGTCAAGATCGCGATCCGCTCGGCTGGTGCCTGCTAGTCGTTGCGGCTTTCCAGGCGCTTGTTCTGTGGCGGCTCGGCACGCCGACGCGATACTACTTCGACGAGATCCACTACGTTCCCGCCGCGCTGAAGCTGCTGGAACTCATCCCGGCGAACCGGGAACATCCGCTGTTCGGCAAGGAGGTGATCGCCGCGCTCATTCACCTGCTCGGGGACCGGCCGCTGGCATGGAGGCTCGGCCCGGCGCTGTTCGGCGGACTGGGTCTGCTCGCCTTCTCCCGCCTCGTCTGGCTTGTGTCGCTGCGGCGCCGCGCGACGATCCTGGCAACGATCCTGCTTGCCACCAACTTCATGTGGTTCGTTCAGAGCCGCATCGCCATGCTCGACATGATCTCGGCCGGCCTTTGCATGGTCGGGCTGTGGCAGTTTGCCGCCGCCTGGCGCGCGCGACGCACGGGCATCGCCCGCCTGCATCTGTTCGGCAGCGGACTGGCGCTCGGCCTGTCCCTCGGCGCCAAATGGAGCGGCGCACCGGCGCTTGCGGTCCCCGGCCTCGCCTTCCTTGTCATGCGCGTCGCGGAGACCGGCCCTGCCTTCATCGGCAAGCGCGGCGCGGGCCCGATCAAGGGTGTCAGCTTCGTCGAGGCGGTGCTCTGGCTCGGTCTGCTCCCGCTCGCCGTCTACTGGGCCACGTATATCCCGGCGATGTTCTACCCTCATCATGCCATCGCGCCGCTCGGCGTCGTCGAACAGCATGAGCTCATGGTGCGCCTGCAGGACAGCGTGAAGAAGCCGCACCCCTACAAGACCTACTGGTATCAGTGGGTCCTCAATCTCCGCGGCATCTGGTATCTGTTCGAGAACGTGGACGGCGCGCACCGTGGCATCGTCATGATCGGAAATCCGCTGGCGATGCTGGCGGGGCTGGCAGCGTTCTTCTGGGGGCTCTGGGCCGCCGCTTTCCGGCGCCGGCGCGACGTCCTGTTCTTCGCTGTCCTCTATGCGCTCTGCGTCGCGATGTGGATCTTCAACGGCAAGCCGGTGCAGTTCTACTATCACTACCTGCTGCCGGGCGCTTTCCTGATGGCGATCCTTGCGCTGGCGCTCGACGCGCTGTGGGACCGCCGCGATCGCTGGCGGCTCGTGCCGCGGGGAGTCTTCGGGTTGTCTCTGGCGCTGTTCTTGCTGTTCTACCCGATCATCTCGGGATGGCCGCTGCCGTTCAAGGATGCCTACAACTTCTGGATGTGGCTGCCCACCTGGCGCTGATGGGCCGTCGGTCGTGGTCTCAACGGCGGCGGAGGCGCAGAACCAGCGCTGCGAGTAGCGCGCCCAGCGCTGCCAACGCCATGTCCTTCTGTGGATCCCACACGTCGCCCTGCTGTCCATTGTAAGCCAACGCATCCGGCCCCGCCATGAACACCGTCAGCAGCCACTCGAAAACTTCGTAGACTGCGCTGCCCGCCAAAACGAACTCAACCGCGATGTACGTCGCAAGGCCGCGTGAGAGCCCTCTGTGACGCGACAATCCTTCGGAGGCGGGATAAATCAGGCACGCGCCGAAGCTGAAATGGACCAGCCGGTCCCATGCGTTCCGCTCCAGCCCCAGCACCTCTGCGGGGGACGGCACGCTCAACGCACGGGCCCAGTCCTCGTAAGGGACAAAGGAGTAGATGTAGCGTCCGCCGATCGTGTGCAGCCACAGGAACACGCAGACGCAGAGCACCGCACCGGTCGGCATGGACCAGCGCCGCAGCGCGAGCCATAGCCCCGCGACCCCCGCCAGCGTCGGCAGGTTCTGCAGCGGGGCGAGGCGGGGATACGGCGCGTCGACCAGGCTCAGCAGCGCCGCTGCGGCCGTGAAGCCAAGCAGCGCCGCCTGAGCGCGCGGCAGGGTCAGTACTTGCCCCAGACGAACTTGGACGAGAGCGCGAAGTTGAAGACCGAGGCGAGCAACACGCCGGTCACGACGGCGAGCACGTCATGCACGCCGATGGTCTTCAGCACCGCGGCAGAGCCGATGTTCGTGAGCAGGCCCAGCGAGCAGGTCAGCGCGAACTGCGCCCAGCCACGCATCAGCGGCCCGAAGCCGCGCAGGCGTTTGTCGGAGTACGTCAGTTCGTTGTTCAGTACGAAGTTGAACGTCATCGCGACAAGTGCGGCGATGGTGTTCGAGATGTTGAAGGTCGTGCTTTCCGACCAGTTGCCGTAGACGAAGCGCTCTCCGAAGACGATGTGGAGCATGATCCACAGCACCGCCAATTGCACCACAACGCCCATGGCACCCACGGTGCCGAACAGCGCGAAGCGGGTCGGGATGATCCGGCCCAGCCACTTGTCGTAAAGACCCACGAGGAATTCGAACACGACGGTCTGGTCCAACTTGCTTTCGCCTTCCGCGCGGGCGGCGAAGTTGAGGGGGAATTCCTTGACGCGCAGCGGCGTTTCCACCGTCGCCAGGATATCGAGCAGAATCTTGAAGCCCACGCCTGAAAGACGGTGCGCGTCGGCTCGCAGGGTCCGCGCACGCAGCATGAAGAACCCGCTCATCGGGTCCGTCAGTTCAACGCCGGTCACCTTGTTGGCGATACGGTTGGCAAGACCGGAAGCCTTGACGCGGTCGGGGCGGCCCCAGGCGTCCGTGCTTGCGCCTTCGGCAAAGCGGGACGCGTAAGCCAGGTCGTATTCGCCCGAAGTGATGGCCTGCAGCATCTGCGGAAGCAATTCGGGATCGTGCTGGTGATCGGCGTCCATCACCGCGACAACCGGCGCGGCGGTCGCGCACATGCCCTCGATCGCCGCGCTGGCAAGGCCGCGGCGGCCGATCCGCTGAATGCAGCGTACGCGGGGGTCGACCAACGACAGGCGGCGGGCTTCGTCCGCCGTACCGTCCGGGCTGTTGTCGTCCACGTAGATGGCTTCCCACGCGACACCGGCCAGCGCCTTGTCGAGTCGCGCGACCATCGTCGCGATGTTCTTGCGCTCGTTGTATGTCGGCAGAACCACCGCCAGCTCGAGCGGCTTCGCAGGCGGCGAAACGGCTTCAGCGGCGGCTTCGGCAGCCTGCGCGAGATCGGAACTCGAAATGTTCATTAGCCCTGTTTTTATGTTTGAATCGTCAAGAAACGATTATTGCGTACCGGCGCAACCTTTACAGGCGCGCGAGGACCGCGTCACCGATTTCCTTCGTGCCCGCTGATCCGCCAAGATCGCCGCCCTTGATGCCATCGGCGAGAGTCGCGGCGACAGCCGCTTCGATCCGCGCCGCCTGCTCTTCGAGGCCGAAGGAGTGGCGCAGCAGCATCGCCGCCGAAAGGATGGTGGCCATGGGGTTGGCGAGCCCCTTGCCGGCGATGTCCGGCGCCGAACCGTGGATCGGCTCATAGAGGCCGAACTTGCCTTCCGCCAGGCTTGCGGAAGCGAGCAGGCCGATGGAGCCCACGCACATGCTCGCCTGATCGCTGAGGATGTCACCGAAGAGATTGCCGGTGACGATCACGTCGAAGGCGCCGGGATTCTTCACCAGCTGCATCGCCGCGTTGTCGACGTACATGTGAGTCAGTTCGACGTCGGGGTATTCCTTCGATACCTCGATCATCACGTCGCGCCACAGCTGCGAGGTTTCGAGCACGTTGGCCTTATCGACGGAGCACAGGCGACCGGAACGGCCCTGCGCCGCCTTGAAACCGGCATGTGCGATGCGGCGCACTTCGTCCTCGGCGTAGGACATCATGTCCCAGCCCTGGCGGCGGCCGTCTTCCAGCGTGCGCGTGCCCTTTTCGCCGAAGTACACGTCGCCGTTAAGCTCGCGCACGATGAGCAGGTCGATCTTGCCCGACACTTCCGGGCGCAAGGTCGACAGGTCCTCAAGGCCTTTGAACACCGTGGCGGGCCGCAGGTTTGCGAAGAGGCCGAGCTCCTTGCGCAGGCCGAGAACCGCCTGCTCCGGGCGCAGCGCGCGCTCCAGATGGTCGAGCGAGAAATCCCCCACCGCGCCGAACAGGATCGCATCCGCCGAGCGCGCGATATCCAGCGTCGCTTCCGGCAGCGGGTGGCCGTGCCTGCGGTACGCGGCCCCGCCGACGTCGCCTTCGACGAGCTCCATCCCTTCGATTTCAAGCGCCTGGAGAACGCGCACAGCCTGTTCCGTGACCTCGGGACCGATTCCGTCTCCGGCAAAAACAGCAATGCGCATAGTCGTACCCCTCAGCTTCCGATCCGGCCCAGCCGCTCGCGCAGCAGGACGCGCGCCGCCATAACGTCTCTTCTGCGATCGGCAAGCGCGTAGCGCGCCAATTCGCGCCCGACGCGATCGAACGCCTCGAGAAGAGCGCCCCAGTCTCCGTCAGGCGGACGGGCGACGCGGGCGCCGTAGCCGAGTTCGCGCAGCACGAGCACTTCGTACCGCAGCAGGCCCATCGCCCAGCCGCGCGCGGAAGGGGCGACGCAGACGGCCTGGAGCAGGCCTGACAGAGCCTCGAACAGGGCCGGAAAGGCCTGTCGCTCCGGCAGTACCGACGCGGCAAGCGCCGTGCTCCAGCTGATGGCCGCTGCCGGAAGAGGCTCGGCAAGCCAGGGCGCACGGCTCTGCAGAAGCTCTACGCGCGCGAAGGGAAGCTGCGTGTCCGACCTGGAGCGCAGCTCGGCATCAACGGTATTGCCCGGGATCAGGACAGGACGAAGCAGGCGTCCCCTGCCCCCCGCGACATAGGCGCCCACCAGCCCGTGCTCCGCCGTGAGAAGCCGGGCGACGACGGCAGCCTCTCCATGCGGCAGGGCGGCACAGACAATGGCGGGAGCGCGAAAGTGCATGGCGCCTGGTGTTAAGGCTCAGCGCCATGGAGCAAACGCGGGGAAAACATTCGCTCCTCAAGACGACGCGAGATCAGCGCCGGTCCAGAGCCGCTCAGAGCGGCGGGGTCAGCTTGGCTTCGAGCGCTTCGATACGAGCCCTCAGCGCTTCCGATTCGGCCCGCGCCGTCGCCGCCATTTCCTTGACGGCTTCGAACTCCTCGCGGCTGACGAAGTCCATATCGCCCATGAACTCCTTCACCCGCTCCCGCGCGCCTTCACGCGCTTCGCGGCCCATTCCGGCCAGTGTGCCGGCGGCGCTGTTCATCATCTTGACGAAGTCGGCGACAAAGGGGTTTTCGCTTTGCATGGACGCTAGATGGAGCGCCCGCGCCCGCTGTGCAAGAGGGTTGTGCACGCCGCCTCAGATCGTGAAACGCTCCACCGCGCCGGAACGCTGCACGCCGTCGAGGTCCGGATTTGCCTGAAGGAACCCGAAGTTGAGGTATGCGGCGAAGGCAAGCCACAGCACGTACGGCACCAGCAGGGCCCCGGCGAGGGGCCGCACACGGGAAAACAGCAGCGCCGTCAGGATCGCCAGCAGCAGCAGCACAGCGATCACGACAAGCGCGGCGCTCATCTGGTGCGCGCCGAAAAAGACGGGCGACCAGGCAAGGTTCAACGCGAACTGCATGGCGAAGACCGTCACGGCGGGACCACGGCCGCGCGCCCCGCGTGCGGAAAGGATCATCGCCAGCGCCACTCCGAGCACGGCGTAGAGCACGCTCCACACGGTGCCGAACAGGGCCGGCGGCGGGAAGGCCGCAGGCTTCACCAGTTCATCGAACCACGGGTTGCCGGGGCCGCTTTGCGAAACGGCGCCGGACAGGAAGCCCAGGAGCATGACCGCCGGTACGCAGACGAGCGCCCAGCGCATGAAGCTGGCGCGCAACTGCCCCGGGGAGGCAAGAAGGTTCATGTCAGCAGGGTCATCTGCACTGGCGGCTCCCGAATCGCGGTAATCCAATTCCGGCGCGGGTTGTGAAGCCGTGCGGCCCCCGGTGCAATCGTCGCGCAGAGGTCATTGTCCGCGCTGTGCCGAAACGAGAAATTCGATGTTGCCCTCGGGCCCCTTGATCGGGCTCTCGACGATCCCCTGTATCGTCCAGCCTTCGCCCTCGAGCCATGCGCGCACCTCTTCGCAGACGCGGGCATGGAGCGCCGGGTCCCGCACCACGCCGCCCTTCCCGACCTCGCTGCGCCCCACCTCGAACTGGGGCTTGATGAGAGCCACGAGACGGCAGCGCGGCGCCGCCAGCCGGAGCGGCACCTCCAGCACCTTCGCCAGCCCGATGAAGCTGGCATCGCACACCACCCAGTCACAGGCTGCGTCGATCTGCTGAGGTGTCAGGATGCGGGCGCTGGTCTGTTCCAGAACAGTGACGCGCGGATCGGTGCGGAGCTTCCATGCGAGCTGGTTGGTCCCGGAATCGACCGCAAAAACCCGCGCCGCCCCGTGCTTCAGCAGGACATCGGTGAACCCGCCCGTGGAGCTGCCGATGTCCATCGCCACCGCTCCATTTGGATCAAGCCCGAAATGCTCGATGGCGTGCGCAAGCTTGATCCCGCCGCGCGACACCCACGGGTGGTCCCGGCCGCGCACCTCGATCGGAGCGTCCGCCTTCACAGACTGGCCGGACTTGGCGATCTTCGTCTCCCCTGAGAAAACCAGTCCGGCCAGCACAAGCGCCTGTGCCCGGGTACGGCTTTCCGCCAGCCCCCGGTCTACGAGCAACTGATCGACGCGCAGTTTCGCCGCCTTGGGCGACGGCGTGTTTACGACGGAACGGGGCTTTGTTGGGTCGGTCATGGAAAGGTACGCACTTGAGATGAGGCGCGCCTCATTCCATACCATGCCCATGAAGGCAAATCCGCGCAGCCGCGCCAATTCGTTCGCAAAGGGCTTTCTCCCCCGCATCCTTGCCGCCAGCGCCGCATCGACGGGGCTTCTTGCCGGATGTGTCCCCCCACCGCCCTCCATGCCGACGCCCCCTCCGGCACAGGAACCGGCCGCGCCTGCGCCAGCGCAGCGCCCCGCGCCCTCCCGGCCGCAACCGGCGCCCAATACGGACTGGCGTGATGCTGCCCAGACGGCGGGACAATGGACTTATGCGGGCAATGGCACGGCATCGGGAGCCACCTTCGGCAGCGGGCAATTCGTCGTCCAATGCGATCCGGGACGCAGCACGATGACGCTTCTGCGGGCCGGCCCATCCGGCGCCGGTTCGGCAACACTCACCATCATGACCTCGACAGGCACAAGCACCCTCTCCGGCACTCGCTCTGGCCGCGGCATCGGCGCGACCGTCTCCCCGCGGGACCCCGTGCTCGACGCCATGGCGTTCAGCCGTGGCCGATTTGCCGTTGCCGCGCCCGGAGAGCCGACGCTTTACCTGCCGAGCTGGACGGAAATCTCGCGCGTGATCGAGGACTGCCGCTGAAATCGAGGCGCCATTCAGAGGCGCTTCGGCGGTGGAGGAAGGCATGCAGGCGCCGGCCCGATACACCTGAGGCAGGCAGTTGGACAGCAGCCTCCAAGTTGTCGCAAGGCTGGGGATAACAGGCCGAAGCAGGGATCATGACGCCAAATATTTTCATTGCAAGTCTTGTTGTGCAACGCGAAATCACCCAAATATAGCAGCAAGACGACGGCCCCGGGATACGCGCCCGGGTCTTTCCGAAGTCCCAGTCGCTACATGCGGCGCACTATGGCTCAACAGCGCGAAAGGAGGTGATCCGATGTCTCATGGTTCAGCAGAGAGGTCGGCAATTTCCGTCGCGGAGCATTATTGTCGTTAAACGGACGATAAAGGCTTCGCTGGCGGCACTTCCCGGCCGCTGACCATGCGAAGGGCCGTACCGGACCGCCGGTGCGGCCCTTCTCATTTGGCGATGCTCCGATTTTGCCTCCCTCAGGCTTCGTGCTAAGACTGACACCTGAAGAAGCATAATTGCTTTTGGGTTGTGTTCCGTGAAATTTTAGTTCACCGGCGCAATCCTGTTGCAGACAGAGGAACACGTTCGATGGCGATTCTCGCCGATGCCGGCCTGACTTTCACGACTCTTGCCAATTCCGCCCTGACCAGCGACGAAGCGCGCGCCGCAGTGCTCGCCAATCCGGGTTTCGGCACGCATTTCACCGATCACATGGTGACCATCGATTGGACGGACGGCAAAGGCTGGCATGACGCTGTGATCGGCCCTCGTCAGCCGATCGCGCTCGATCCGGCGGCGGCGGTGCTTCACTACGCGCAGGAAATCTTCGAAGGCCTCAAGGCCTACAAGCAGGCTGACGGCGCCATCGCGCTGTTCCGCCCGGAAGCCAATGCCGCGCGCTTCAACCAGTCGGCCCGTCGTCTGGCGATGCCGGACCTGCCGGAAGCCGTGTTCGTGGAAGCCATCGAAAAGCTGGTCCAGCTTGATCGCGCCTGGATTCCCGAGGGCGAAGGCGCGTCGCTGTACCTGCGCCCGTTCATGATCGCAACGGAAGCCTTCCTGGGCGTTCGCCCGGCACGGCAGTACAAGTTCATCGTCATCGCCAGCCCGGCCGGCAACTATTTCAAGTCCGGCGCGCCCGCCGTTTCGATCTGGGTTTCCGACTATACGCGTGCGGCTCCGGGCGGCACCGGCGCCGCGAAGTGCGGCGGCAACTACGCCGCCAGCCTCGTGCCCCAGGCAGAGGCGATCGCGGCCGGCCATGACCAGGTCGTCTTTCTCGACGCCGCCGAGCACAAGTGGATCGAGGAACTCGGCGGCATGAACCTGTACTTCGTGTTCAACGACGGCACCCTTCTCACGCCCGAACTGACCGGCACCATCCTGCCGGGCATCACCCGCGACAGCCTGCTGCAGCTCGCCCGGGAAGAGGGACTGACCGTCAGGGAAGGCCGCTACAGCCTGGACGAATGGCGCGCGGATGCCGCCTCGGGCAAGCTGGTGGAAACCTTCGCCTGCGGTACGGCCGCGGTCGTCACTCCCGTTGGCAAGGTCAGCGGCTGCGATGGTGAGTTCACCATCGGAAGCGGCGGCCCGGGCCAGCTCACTGGCAAGCTCAAGAACCGGCTCGTGTCCATCCAGCGCGGAGATGCGCCGGACACCCACGGCTGGATCCGCAAGATCGCCTGAGCTCGCATGACAGGAACCGCCCTGCCCGGCCACGCTGCCGGGCGGGGTAGCCTGTCCTGCGCCTCCGCGCGCAGCTTGGTCAAACGCGCGGGATGAGCGCCCTTGTGCACGCAGGCGATCTTGTCGTGCCCGTGAGGCAGGCTTACCTGTGGGGGCGTATTTTCACCTCCCAAGGAGTTCCCCCACATGGCCGATCTCACTTACACTCCTCCCAAGGTCTGGACCTGGGACCAGCCGAACGGCGGCGAATTCGCGAGCATCAACCGCCCGACCGCCGGAGCCCGCTTCGAGCGTGAGCTCCCGCGTGGAGAGCATCCTTTGCAGCTCTACTCCCTGGGCACTCCCAACGGCCAGAAAGTCACGATCCTGCTGGAGGAGTTGCTCGCCGCAGGGCACCCGGCCGAATACGACGCCTGGCTGATCTCGATCGCGGACAGCGACCAGTTCTCCTCAGGCTTCGTGGCGGTAAACCCCAATTCCAAGATCCCCGCCCTGCTCGACCTGTCAGGACCCGAGCCTGTCCGCGTGTTCGAATCCGGCTCGATCCTGTTCCACCTTGCCGAGAAGTTCGGCGCCTTCCTCCCCGGTTCCGGCCCGGCGCGGACCGAGTGCATGAACTGGCTGATGTGGCAGATGGGCACCGCGCCGCTTCTGGGCGGCGGCTTCGGACACTTCTACGCCTACGCACCCGAGAAGTACCAATACCCCATCGACCGCTACGCGATGGAAGCCAAGCGCATCTTCGATGTCGCCGACAAGCGGCTTGCCGAGACGCGCTACCTTGCCGGTGACGAATACACGATCGCCGACATCGCCGCGTACGGCTGGTTCGGCGGCTTCGTCCGCGGCGACGCCTATGGCGATGCGCAGACCTTCCTCGACGTACCGAGCTACACGAACCTGATGCGCTGGGGCCAGGAACTGGGCGACCGCGAAGCCGTCCGCCGCGGCCGGATCGTCAACCGGAAGGGCGAAGGCCTTTTGGCTGAACGCCACAGCGCTGCGGATATCGACGCAGTATTGGCTGGTTGAAAGATGAGCCGGAGCTGACGAAACCCCTTTTCAGCGCCGGAACAAACCGCTAAGCGCGCCTCTCTCACGAGAGGCCGCTTCAGCCGCGGCCGATCCGCTGGGGCGTCGCCAAGTGGTAAGGCACCGGTTTTTGGTACCGGCATTCGCAGGTTCGAATCCTGCCGCCCCAGCCAATCTGCATTTATCCATAATTATCAATGGCTTGATGCCGCATCAGAATAGCTTGTGGGCCAAATATGTGGGCCGTATTTGCGGGCCAGGAAGAATCAACCGGTTGCTTTTCCTTAATATTATCACGATACGCCCGTCGCATTGACGTAAGCAGTAGGGGACTGCGTTGTGATACCGGCCTTCGGCCTTGGTGAAGTGCTACCTCCGTTTGTAGGTACAGACGTCACTGGAGGGCAACTTCTCCCACGATCCCCCTACCCTGCAACAGTCCGGGGGTTGGTCGATAGATTTTGCACCAGCCTTGAGCGAGCAGTCATACTCCGGGGGCTCTTCCAATTTCGGGCTGCTCTTCGTGCAGAGGGCTTTGAGCAGGGCTTTCAGTGGATCGACGGCAGCTTTGTGGAGAACTGTGAGGCGTTCCGCGGACGTCCGCCTGGTGACGTCGATATCGTTTCTCTCCTTCGCCGCCCTCCTCCTGTCGCACAAGACGCAGCATGGGTCGACTTTGCAACGGCGCGCATAGGGACGATTTTCAACCCGGACTGGACGAAACAGACTTTCCACTGCGACAGCTATTTTATCGACCTGGATATAGACCCTATCTCAGTAGCCGAGCAGGCAGCATATTGGATCGGGCTATTCTCACACCAGCGTGATACGTTTCGTTGGAAAGGGATGGTCAGGATCGAGTTTAGCGACGGCGATGACGCGGAGGCGTTGGCGCTTATTGGAGAGAGGGAAGCAGCATGGTGACGAAGGTACACCTAGACGCCCTCAAGAGCGAAGCGGCTTCCGTCGAGGCTCTCATCGCGCGGGCGAGCGACCGCGATATCCTAAGCCGGATTTCACTTAATCACCGCCTCGCTTCTCTTCGCCAAGAAATAGCAGAGCAAGAAGCGGATCGCGGAACGATAGCGGGCGTAGCTCTAATCTTTGACGGTGATCCAGTTACCGGTTCATCGGCAATCGACGCATCGTTCGCTGGTAAAACCCTGCAGAACTATCAAGAGTTGATATCCAAACAGGTAGCATTCTCTGCGGGTATGCTAAGCGCGCGCGGGCCTGTGCCTGAGGAGGCGCAAGAAGCTGCGCGCATGAACATCAAATCTCTCGTTCATGGCTCATTTGGCTTCGTACTGGAAGAGTCTGAGGCCGACGAACCTCCTATGTTCGACTCTCCCGTCAAAGTCGCAGTCGAGCAAATCTCGGACCTGATGCTTGATGTAACCTCACAGAACCTTGTAGCGTTCGAGAAACGTCTAGAAGATATTGATTTCCGCGTCTTCAATACTCTAAAAAAGTTTGTTTCAGTCATTTATAAGGCTGGGGCCACAATGAGAGTAGCCGAGAGACACCGCGAAGTGCGGTTCGATTTAGTCAGCTTAGGCCGCGCTTACGAAAGGCTGAAGGAGACCGACGTATCTCAGACTGAGGAAGTAGTCGTTGGAGAATTGCTTGGCCTTATTCCAATCCAACGCCGCTTCGAGTTTCGCCGCGAAGATAAAGCGGAGGTACTAAAGGGACGGGTTTCGCAGATGCTTAGCGCCGACTACATTGAGCGGCTGGAGAAGGAAGGGATCATGGCCGGTCGAAAATGGCGGGCGACTATAAGCACTAAGTCTGTTGAGCACCCTGACGGCAGACATGCAAGCACTACGCACACCCTGATCGACTTAGTCCAAATCTGAAAAAAGCAGGGCAGAGGACAAGCGCCCGTTTACGCTGCTCGCTTCTCTGCCCTCTGGATTGCTGCGCGACTGACGCCATATTCCTTTGCTAGAATCCCCAGCGAGACCCCAGCCGCCCGCCGCATCCTCACCTCGTCCTGCTGCTGCTGCGTAAGGGCCGGAGGACGCCCGAGGGACTTCCCTTCGGCCTTCGCGCGGCTCAATCCTGCCTGCGTCCGCTCGATAAGTAGGTCTCGCTCGAACTCTGCCACGGCAGACAGAACGCCCATTGTCATCTTTCCGGCGGCGCTCGTCAGATCGACACCGCCAAGGGCGAGGCAATGCACCCGCACCCCTTCTGCCGCCAGCCGCTCAACGGTCGCCCGAACGTCCATAGCGTTCCGGCCTAGGCGGTCTAGCTTCGTGACAATGAGCACATCCCCGTCCTCAAGGCGATCGACCAGCCGAGCGAACCCCGCCCGCTCCATAGCAGCCACAGAACCCGAGACTGTCTCCTCCACCACGCGCTTACGCTCAACGCTGAAGCCCGCAGCAACTATCTCCCGGACTTGGTTGTCGGTGGTCTGGTCGGCAGTGCTGACGCGGCAGTAGGCGAAGGTGCGGGTCATCGGTCGAGCCTTTGTATCGAAAACGTAGCTCGATATATGCAATGTATCGGAAAAGCGGTCAAGCTAGTTTCCGATACACCCGCCGCCCTTGTATCGTTATCGGTCGTTTTCGAGCCCCATTCCTCGCCACTCCTCAGGGCCGCAAAATCGGCTCGCCGCGAGTATGACTCCGTTGGGCCTGAAGCATTCAGGCTTGTGGAACCATCACCTTACGGCGGCAAAGCGTTCCGCTACGGCGGTGAAGCGCATAGGGCGCAGGGGGATACGACCATGATGATCTACGCCAGCACTCAAACCCGCGAAACCGCGGAACAGGCCGCGCGCCGGGATTTCAACCGACGCTCTATCGGCTTGGACAGCAATGAATGCCACGGCCACAAGGCCCGCCGCCGCATAAACCTCATGCTTTTCGGCATCGACACCGCCGGCGCCATTTCCTGCCCCTACCCCGCAGCCGAACTCTCACATGAGGAAGCGATGAACCGCGTCCGCGAAATGAACCGCGAAGACCAAGCCGCCGCCAAGCGCGAAGCCGCCCGCCGCCGCGCCGCAGGTCTCCCTCAGTTTACCCGCAACTAGGGCTGAAGAAGAAGATGGGAGGCTCCCCCGGATCAACCGAAGGAGCCTCCGCCCACTCACCTCTTAGCCACCGGGCGGGGCGGGAACGTATGGGAGAACCACATATCCAGCCGCCGTTCTGCGCTTTCCATATAGCCCCTGACCTTTTCAGGCGAGACATTGCCCCGGCCTAGGTCGGTGCGCACCTCATCCATCTTCGACCGGATCAACGCTCGGGCAGACTGCGTGTCCATGCCTCGGGGCAGGCGGACCTTCCCAAGCTGCCCCGCGTAGGTATCTTCCCAGCCGTCGAGGTCGTCGCCTGCGCCCTGATACTCAGGTCCCTTCTGGCGAAGCGTCTGCAACTGGCTAAGCTCCCCGTGAACGCTCTGCATCAAGGCTTGGCGCAACTCGGGGTCGGCCTCCCGAGAGACCGCCGCCGTCAGCTTCCCCACGGTCTCAGTGATAGTCGCACGACCTGCATAGACAGGGCCAAGCAGCGAACCGACGCGGCTCCGTAGGTAAGCCTCTTTCCCCTCGCGCCGATCCTCCCGAGCCCACGCCGCAGCCTGACGAGCATCCGACCTCGCTTGTCGGGTGTCCCCATCTATGATGTTGAGGAGTTGCATCCCCTGCTGCGGGGACACGGCCCCGGCCCGTACTTTGGCTTGAACCTCGGCTTTGGTCGGATAGTTGCCCTCCGCCCCTGTGAGCCGAGCTATCAGCGACGACAAGTTGCCCGCCTGCTGCTCCGAGCGCTGCCGCTCCGCCTCAGCCCCAGCCCTTTGACTGTATGTACGGCGGAACTCTTGGAGGTGGAGGACTTGCCCCGGAGACAGGGCCAGCGGCCCCTCAAGAGGCGTGATGGTCGAGACCTTCCCACCCGCGGCTTCCCCCTCCCCCGCAGCCCCGAAGGCGCTGCTAAACGCTTCGGATGTCGGGAGAGCGGGGGCTCCCGCTGGCTGCTCCGAGAAGTAGCTGGAGGGCGAGACCTTCTTGCCATCGACTTCCATGGTCATGTGAACATGGGGGCCGGTAGACTTGCCGGTATTGCCCGAAAGGCCGAGCTGCGCACCAGCGTCGACTCGCTGCCCGACCTGCACCTCTCTTGAGGACAGGTGAGCGAAGCCGACGATTGCCCGGTTGTCGAGGCGGACGCGGACCTGGTTACCACCACGGGCGTTGCGCATGGAGGAAACCACCTCGCCACCGAGCGGGGCCACGATGGGCGTACCGATCGGCACCGGGAAGTCCTCACCATTGTGTGCGCTTCCGCCGCTCCGCGCATCGCCCATCTTCCCGGTACGCTTGCCCGCAAGGAACCCTTGGAAGGGCGTCAAGAGGCCGGCGGTCGGAGCGGCTGTCGGCTGCGCGACTGAGGCATTCTGCCGCGTCCTATCCCAGCCAAGCAGCTTGTCGATAAGCTGCAAACCGCGCGCGGGGTCAGTCTGTTGCAACTCCCCAGCCGCCGCCTCCACGGCTTGGATGTATGTCTCCATGGCGTCACGCCGATCAACGTATGGCAGGACGCGGGCGAAGGCTGTTTCAGGGTCGAGAAAGTCGCCCGCTTTAGCCAATCCCATCACTGTCGTCCCCATGTCTTCCAAGCTCTGTTCGCCCATCCGCTTGCGGATCATGACGTCAGCCTGTGGCAGCATGGCGCTACGCACTCCCGCCATCTGTTCCGCGAAGTGCCGGTTGGCCGCCGCAGAACCGAACTTACGAAGCTGCCCGTCTTCCCCTACCGCGAAGTCGTGGTTCTGCTGTTCCAGGAAAGTGACGACTTCCGCGCGCCGCTTGATGGGATCGGGGTCAGTTTGGTTCTGTATGAGTTGGCCCATGCCGTCAGCCATTGTGCTCCGCCGCGTGGCCCAATCTGCTTCTCCACGCTGCCACTCCACGCCTGCCCGGTATGCCTTGGACTCGGCCAATTTCGTGGGATCGACCACCCCCGCGGCAAACGCCTCCATTCCTTCGGCTTCGTCGGCCTCGGCTTCCTGGTCCGCCTTCGCTTCCTGATACTGCTGGAAGTCGGCGGCAGCGTTGCGAACCATGCCGAGGGCTCGGAGGAGCTCGCTGGCCCCGCCTTCGCCACGAGAGGCGTTACGCATGTCCTGCATGAACCTGCGCGTGGGGGCGTCAGTGTTCTGCCGGGAGAACATTCGGTCTCGTCCGCTAGACACGCGGGCTTGGCGGGTGGTGCGGTTTTGAAGTTGGGAGAGGTCGGATGCCATGTGAGTGGTCCTTTGGTTTTGCGGAGGGAGTGGCGGCGGGTGATGCGGGTCATCAGACGTGCCCTAGGAAGGCCGCGGAGGGCCCCCGACTATCCCGCCCTTAACTTTGGTCGGGCGCGGGTGGCCCAGCCTAGGCGCGTCGCTTCCGGGCAATTTCGACGGGTAAGCTTTGCGGGCACCCCCGGCGGGGGGAAGGCGGCCCTGTCGGTCGCGCACGTATGCCGCTTCAGAATTTTGCGTCGAAAGTAACGGCTTTACGCTAGGTCAATGCGAAGCTTTACCGCTTGGTATTAGCTGCGTCGGCCTTGATCTTGGCGTTCTGGATGCCCGACCAACCCGATGCGGCGGCAGAGCCAATCTGTAGGCCGGCGGTGAGCACCGTTGGCTTGGCGATGCGGGAAGCCATACTGGCGGCCTCCGCTTCGTTCGCCCTGTGGCGGCTCTCTGCGTTAGCAAGGATACGCTGCTCCCGCAGTTCACTTTGCATGGCACTGTCTAGCAGCATCGCTTCTACAGAGCCGGAGGTGAGGGACAGACCGGCTTCACCGGCTTGCGCTCTGACGACGCCCTGCTCCCTGCGTTCCTGCCTCATGCTGTCGAAGATTTCGGCGGAGGCTTCACGGCGGGTTTCGTCCCGGGCAGCGGATTGCTGTTCTCGGAGGGCAGTGGTCTGCGCTTTGGCGGTCTTAGCTTGCGCCATTACAGAGGCGCTAGCAGAAGCAACGGCGGCTACGCCTGCGGCCACGGCAGCGGCAACGGGTCCACACATAAGTCGACTTTCAGTAGAGAGGGCGGCAGCCAATGAAGCGGCTGGACTGAAGGTGGCGACCCGGCGGAGAATTACCGGGCCGCCTTTGGTCTCCGCCACCGCTGGCGAAACCGGACCTGAGGGTTTCCTCAGGTGTTCCTCAGAGAACGAACACCGCTTCGATAGCTATGCGCAGGCGGCTGTTGAGTGCGTTTTCGTCGTTTGGGTCGATGGCGATCCTGAAAACGCGCGCAAGCACTTCACGACCAAGCGGGGTCAACCGAAGTGGCTTCCGCCGCCCGTCTAAAGGGTCCTCGTCTTGCCACAGCCAGCCAAGCCCTATTCGGGTGGAGACGTAGTCTGTGCGCCTTAGGGGCCGGTTCATGAATAGCCGGTAGGTCACAGCAAACTTGCGGTTCACTCCGGGCATTAGCTCGGCGCGAATGTCGCCGTGTGTCCTCGGCTGCCCGAGAAGGTCGCCTTTCGCTGCCGCCAAGAAGAACGCTAGCTGAGACGGCGTAGACTTGGGGGGAAGTTCTTCGGAAAGCCGCACGAGACAGGTCAGCCAGCTACCGCCGTGAGGCGCGTATTCAGTTGGCTGCGCGTTGTCGGTGGCCGCTTCGGAAATCGGCAGTCTTCCATTCCCAATACATTCGGCTAGGCTGCTGGTCATTAGGTCTCTCTCTTGCGGTGGCCGGAGAGGGAGAAGACCTGCTGCCTAAGTGCTGCACGAATGCTCCCTTCCTCAAGGGTGAGGGGAAATCAGGAGAGAAGAATGGAGGGGTATCGATCTACGTACCATCCTAAGGACCACTTCAGGATAACCTAAGGTCACTTCCTTCCCTGTATCCTTCCCCCAAGGGTGAGTGGTAATTGCCCGGGGCTTGCCGCGCTGTTCGGTGTTATTCCCCACGGCGGGGGAATAATCGGCTTCGATCATGTGCTCTCCGCGTGGACAGGGGCCTAGCCGCTTCCGGTCGAAGCACCCGCCCGTGCCCAGCTTTCAGCGCGACATTGCACCGCCGCTTTTCGCAGGACCCCCAGCACATGTATTTTCGCCGGCCAATGGTCGGTGTTCTCGAAGAGGTTGCTTACGGACACGGCTCGGCAATGGGGCAACGCCTCGCCGGCCTCCTTCAGCGCCGCTGTTATCGCACTCCCCGCAGCTGCACGGTGCTCGGAATTGAAGGGGTCGTAATCCGGCTCGGAAGTTCGGGAGACGATCCTTTCAAACTCCGCCGCAAGCGCGCCACACAGGAAATACAACTCTTGGCGGAATTGGATCAGGCGGTTGGGCGTCACTGTCGGCATGGGCTTCTCCTCGGTCGAGCCCGCGCACATAGCGGGGCGTTCACCAGACCAATGGTGAGGCCCAATCGAATGGCGCTAGAACGCTCCTGGAAGCCCGCAGGGCACGTCCGCACCCTCAGGCAGTGATCCGCCCATCTGGCAGTGCAAACGCCTAAGGCGGCCTCTCAGGCCATTTTAGAAAGTGCAGCTCTAGGCGAACGCTTCGCAGAAAACGTGCCGCCCCTGCTCCGTCAGCCGCAGCAACTTCCGCCGCCCGTCCTTCGGATCGGCTTCGGCGGTCAGCCAGCCAAGCCCCCGCGTCGTGCACTCATAGTCGGAGCGCTTGCGTGGCCCGTCGAGGAAAACCTTATAGGTGGTGTGCAGGCTCCGGCTCACATGAGGACCGACCTCTTCCCTAAGCTCGGTCAGCGTGGTTGGGCTGTCGTTCAGGTCGTGCATCGCCGCCGTCAGGAAGAACATGAGTTGCGCCGTAGTACACCGCTCCGGCAGCGTTTCCGCGATCTTCTGTAAGGAGGACAGCAGGATGGCGTTGAGCGCTATAGCATTGCCGCCCCTGCCGAGGGCTGGCCCCCTGCTGACTGCGCTGCCGTTCAATCCAATACCTCCTACAGGGCCGCAAGGCTGTTGCGCGGCTGGCACCTGCTAGCACCGGGCTACCTAGAGTTACAAGAACCGTCGCTCGACATGTGGTCTTCAGTCGGGGAAGGGAAAGCTCAACCCCGGATAGTCGATAAGCTGAACAATTTCCTTTTTGCGGGCTAAAGTAATTCCGTGCGGGGAATAGCGGCTGTACGTAAAACCACGCTCGTGACCCAAAATCTGCGCCGCTTCGTTCTCAGGTATGCCCGCTCGTTCGAAGATTTGCGTCACGTTTTTACGAAACGAATGAAACGTAAGACGCCTATCTTTAAAGCCCTTAGCGGCTTTGAACCTACTGAATTCGCGCCCCGCGTCGGCCCCTGCTTTTTTACCCGGCCCTTCAGGATTGAAGCCCAACCACACCCGCGCGGAAGCAGGGCCCTCCCGCTCCGACAGCCATGATAGGTTGGCGTGTATGGGAACCTGCCGCCGCCCCGCAGGCGTCTTGGCGTCCGCCACTTGGATGAAAGGCACCCCTTCGGCTTTCTTGATCTGGCCGTAGGTGAGAGAGGCGATTTCGTCCAAGCGCAGCCCCGTAAACAGACCGACTAGCATAATTTCCATTACGTCTTGCCGGGTGGGTGGTGGAGCAAACAGCTTGGCGAGGTCTTCGCTTTCCCACGGCAGATAGCCCTGCACGTTGACGCCAGGTTTCAGCCGCCTCCGGTGTCCGGCAAAGGGGTTGATACCCTCACACCTTCCGCGCTCCTCCGCCCACCGCCAAGCCTCCTGCAGCGTCGTCATATGCCGGTTCATCGTGGCATCCGATAGACCTGCGTCCCTGCCCCCGAACCGCCGTACCAGCTCTAGCCACTGCAAGTTCCGCGCAGAGGACGATCGAGCCCATGTCGGGTCTAACCGCCGGAGGTCGTCCGCAAAGGTTGCCGCATCTTGCCGCCGCACGTCGCGTATAGGACGTTCACCAAAGAAGCCTGCGAAGAGGGAAAATGTCGCCTTCTTCTGCTGCTCCGTGTTGCTTTTGCGGAGCCCGGGCTTCACCTTCCACGCTGTCAGGTAGTCGGCGGCGGTCTCTGCGAAGGTCGGCTCTAGCTCCGGCCTCACCGCTATGGGCTTTCGCTGCAGCAGAGCAGCTGCATCCTGCAGAGCGGCGACCCGTGTCTCTTCCAACGGGCTCAGGTCTCTACCTTCTGCGGCATCCTCCAGCTTACCAAGTTCGTGGTCGATCCCAGCTAGCTCGGGAGCAATGTCTCCGGTCGCGTGAAGCTGGTATGCGCCACTAGCCGCTTCCCCGCGAAGTTGCTCATACAGAGAACGTAGGGCCGCTTTGGGGGCCGTAGCGCGGCCTGACCTCTCCGCCCATTCTGCCTTCAGGACTATCTCCCACAGGTCGGCCTCGATCTTGGCCGATCGTCGATCAGTAGCAGCCAGGGTCCTGTAAACGTGTTCTGGCTCACCCGGCCCGCGAATAGCAGCAGGCACCCGGACCTTCGCCCGCCACTTATGCCCTCGCTGCTGTAACGTCGCCATGGAAATTATACCCCGTGGGCCAAGTCTGTGGGCCAGCTTTGTGGGCCGACCATCCTGAGAAATCTAGGGTTTCTAGGGCAATCAGCACCTTAGATGCGCCCCTGCTCCGCCTCCTGCCGCCCCAGCCAGTTTCTTCTTTAAGCTTCGAAAGCACGCGGACCTGATGGCTCCGCCCTCGCCTGCGAGATCCCGGGTTCGGGAACGCGCAGTTGCGGCACAGTCTATCGGCCGTAGATGCGGTCCAGAACCTCTGCGCTGCGGAGGAAATGCACGGCCTCTTCGTCAAAACGGGGGGAGCGGGCCAGTTGCTTGGCCCAGACGGCGGCGGAGCGGGCGCCCCATTCGTCCGGCGGGTCGGACAGGCGCGTGGCCGAGGTGCCGTCAAAGCGATCGGCGGTGAAGTCGTAGAAGGAGCCCTCCACGTTGCGCAGGGCCGCGCCGCCCTTCGTGCCGTAGAAGGCCGCCTCGATCACGGCGTCACGCCCGGCATTCAGACGCCAGGAACAGGCCAGCCGCACCTGCGCGCTGCCGGCCTTGAACTGCGCGGTGGCGTAATCCTCCACGGCTCCGGGCTCCAACGGGCGTCCGCCGCTGGTGAGCCGGGCATCCACTGCGGACACTTCCGGGAAGCCCATCGTCCAGAGCGCAAGGTCGACCAGATGGACGCCGAGGTCCACCACGCATCCCCCGCCGGACTGGGCCGGATCGTAGAACCACGGCTTGTCCGGCCCGTAGGCGTTGTGGAAGGTCAGGTCGATCCCGAAGATATCGCCCAGTTCGCCTGTGCGGACGAGGTCGGCAATGTGTCGCATGGCTTCGGTATGGCGGTAGGAGAGGTCTACTCCCAAAAGGCGGTCGGCGGCCTTTGCCGCAGCGATCACCGCCTCCACTTCCGACGCCGTTCGGCCGAGCGGCTTTTGGCAGAACACCGCCTTCCCAGCTTCAAGCGCTCGAATCGCCTGCTCCGCATGAAGTGCGCTTGGCGTAGCGATGACGATCGCATCGACATCGCTGTCGAGCATAGCCTCCAGCGTCGCGACCTGCTGCGCCGCAGGTGCGACGGAGGAAGCCTCACGGGCACAGTCAGCGCTCGGGTCGCAGATCGCGGCGGCTTCGACGGCCCCGGTCGCCAGCATGGCTTCCATGCGATGACGCCCGATCCAGCCGGTGCCCAGGAACCCGATGCGCGGCTTCACGGCTTGCTCCAGAACCTCCGGCAGGTTCTCATCCAGATCGATCATCCTCGTTCCCCTCTCAGCCGAACGTCACCAGCGCCTTGACGAAGTTGCCCGGCTTGTCGCGCGTGGCGTCCAGCGCCTCGCTCAGACGCTCGAGCGGGTAGCGGTGCGTATAAAGCGCGGTCGGATCGAGACGACCACCGGCCACGGCGTCCACCGCCTCACGCAGCCCTTGCATCTGCACGCGTGGGTCACGCTCATGCGCGTTGATGACATCGATGCCCTTCCAGTTCCACATCTGCATGGAGACCTGCCGCGGGCCGTCCTGATGGTATCCGGCGACCACAAGGCGGCCGCCGAAACCCGTCAGTTCCCCCGCGAGGTCGAGGGGCCATTGCTTGCCCACGCATTCGATTACGCGTTCGCACATGGCTTCGCCGGTCAGCGCCTTCACGTCTTCGATGATCCTCCAGTGATCATCCATCACGATGACCTCGGCGGCGCCGTAGCCTTTGGCAAGCTCGAGCGATTCGCGACGCCGCGAGATCGCGATGACGCGCGCGCCGGCGTCCGTCGCCAGCTTGGTCAGCACCGCGCCAAGGAAGCCGATCCCGATGATCGCCACGGTTTGACCGGGCTGGATGTCACTGCGCCGGAAGATGTTGAAGGCGCAGCCCAGCGGTTCCCCGGGGAATGGCTGGCTGTCCAGAGCTGCGGGTAGCCGGATCGCCATCCCCGCGGAAGCGATGTCGTATTCCGCAAAGGCGCGGTACGACAGCGCGGCCACGCGATCACCGGGCGAAAAAGCGTCGACACCCTCGCCCACCGCATCCACCATGCCCCAGGCTTCGTGGCCCAGGCCGCCGGCTTCGCCCGGGTAGCTCATCCACTCCTGCCCTGCCCAAGGCTCGAGGTTCGAGGCGCAGACGCCGCACCCCTCTACCCGGATGCGGATCTCGCCGGGCGCCGGTTCGGGCTTTTCCACTTGCGTTATCGCGATGCGGCCCGGGGCTTCCAGCACGGCTGCGCGCATCATGCGTTGACTTCCTGCAACTGTTCACACTCCAACTGTGTTTTCGGAAGCATGAAGGCTCCCGATCGCGAAATGGCCGCAGCCCTGCGTGAGAATATTGCCAACCTCACCGCGCGCCAGCAGGCCGAGGCGGAGAAGGCGCCGCTGAGTGACCGCATCGCCGACCGCATTACCGCTTTCACCGGCTCCATGGTCTTCGTCGCGCTGCATCTGGTGATCTTCGGCAGCTGGATAGTGATCAATCTGGGCTGGTTGCCGATCGTCCGGCCGTTTGACCCCAGCTTCGTGGTGCTGGCGATGGTCGCCTCTGTGGAAGCGATCTTCCTGTCCACGTTCGTGCTGATCAGCCAGAACCGCATGGCGGCCATGGCGGATCGCCGGGCGGACCTCGACCTGCACGTCAACCTGCTGACCGAGCACGAGCTTACCAAGCTGGCCAGCATCGTCAGCCGCATCGCGGAGCGGCTCGGCGTCGATGTGACTGACCCCCAGTTCGAGGAGATCCACAAGGACGTCGAGCCGACGCAGGTGCTCGACGCGCTGGACGAGCGCCGGCGCGAGCAGACTCTGAAGCGCTGAAGCGCGCCGCTCGTGAGGCGTCATGCGGCAGGCTGTGCGATGAAGGCTTCGAAAGCTGCATGCGCTTCGTCGTCCGGCATCTGGACCGGCGGATGCTTGCAGAACCAGGCGGCGGCGGGCAGTACCGGCCCGGCCAGGCCGCGCTGCCGGGCCAGCTTGGCGCAGCGGATCATGTCGATCGCGACGCCGGCGCTGTTCGGGCTGTCCTCTACCGACAGCCGCAGTTCCAGGTTCATCGGTACGCCGCCGAAGAGCTGCCCCTCCATGCGCAGGAAGCAGACCTTGTTGTCGTTCTGCCAGGCAACGTAATCGCTGGGACCGACGTGAATGTTCTCATCCTCCAGACGGACCTGCGCGACCGACTGGACGGCTTCTGTCTTCGATTCCTTCTTGGAGGCAAGCCGGGTTCGGTTCAGCATGTTGAGGAAGTCTGTGTTGCCGCCCGTGTTCAGCTGGTACGTGCGGTCCAGCTTCACGCCGCGCTTGCGGAAGAGGTCCGTCAGAACCCGGTGGACGATGGTGGCACCGAGCTGGGCCTTGATGTCGTCCCCGATGATCGGCACCCCGGCCGCCTCGAAGCGCCGCGCCCACTCCGGATTGCTGGCGATGAATACGGGGATGTTGTTGACGAACGCAACGCCCGCCTCAAGCGCACATTCCGCGTAGAACTCGCTGGCCTGCTGCGAGCCGACCGGGAGGTAATTCATGAGAACGTCGACCTGTGCCTCGCGCAGGACGGCGATGACGTCCTCCTTGCTCGGCTCCTCCTCACGCGCGACCCTGAAGGTACGCTCCTCGGGATAGTCGGCCATGTGGTCGGCCACGCCGTCCAGCACGCGGCCCATGCGCACGACGGCGCCGGTGTCCTCGATGGTCGGGCAGAATACCGCCGTGCAGTTCGGCTTGGCGAACACCGCGCGCGCCACATCCTGGCCGACCTTGCGCTCGTCAACGTCCCAGGCCGCGACGACGTGGATATCGCTCGGGCTGTAGCCGCCGAGGTCGTAGTGCGAAAGCCCGACGAGGTCGTTGGCTCCGGACCGATAATGCTCGATGCCCTGGACGAGGGAACTCGCGCAATTGCCGATGCCGACAATAGCGACGTTAATGCCGTGGCGGTCAGGCGAAAGCATCAGGCAATGCTCCGTTCGGCGCTGAGACGTTCGTCCCGGTCAAAGTTGAGAGGTGACAGCTCCGGCGCGGAAAGGTCGAGCCCATGGGGCACCGGCGGGGCGGCGATCTCCAGGCTCTTTCCAGCCGGAGCGTAGCGGTCGATCATCCAGGCGCAGAAATCCGCGAACGCCTGCGGATCGCGCGCGGGACTGGTATGGTGCGGCGCAAGCCCCAGGTGCTGCGGGGTGAAGCAGAAGGTCACGGTGACGTCGAAGTCCGCAAGCGCTTCCATCTGGCGGTCGAACCAGTCGACCGCGTTGGGGCGGAAGCTGTCAGCCCACGAAAGGCCGGTGCGGATCCGCTTCGTGCCGAGCCGCTTCATCCAGCTGACGGCTTCGTCGAGGCGAGGGTCCTCGAAATGGAACCATTGCATCAGCCCGACTTCGGCGGCGTGCTGGGCGTAAGTCTCAAGGGCGGGCTTCGGCGTACCATCCTCCCGGATCAGGCCAAGGTAGAAGTGGCGGTAGTAAGACGAGCCCTCTGCCTCCCGGTGCCGCGTTTCCGCGCCCCAGCTCATCGGCAGGTCGAACAGCGAATACCAGAAGACGCGGGGTGCAACCCCCTTCAGCAGCTGAGCGGTACGGTCCAGCCCGAAAACCTGCACTTCCTCGGCGCCGAAGGAGCTGACGCCCACTTCTGTCACCCAGACCGGCTTATCCGTGACGGCCTTGATCTCGGCGATCTTGGCCGGCCAGTCAGCGAGCGGCCACAGATTCCAGTCCAGCGGGAAACCATGCACCGCCACGACATCGACCGCGTCGAGCGCTCCATGCCGCTCAACCAGCCGCAGCCAGTGCGGATCGATGGGGGACATGCCGCCAAGAACACGCGTCACGGAAGGATTCACCTCGCGGATCGCCTGCCCCGCCGCGACGACGTGTTCCGAGAACAGTTTCCAATCGGGGTCCAGCCCCGGATCCCAGTGAGACTTGTTGTTCGGCTCGTTCCAGATCATTGCCGCTTCGATCAACGGTCTTCTCCTCGGGATGGGTAAACTGCGGCTGGACCGTAGCCGGCGAAAGGCACTTGCGCAGTGCGGCAAAGGTAGACGTCGGGCTGGGGATGGGCGACGATGCTGAAGCCTGCCGCGCGAAGCATCGCCTGACTGCAGGCGGCATTGGGCGCCCACCAGTTCGTCCAGTCATGGGCGAACTCGTGCTCGATGAAGTGCATCTTGGGATAGCCGGGATCATCGAAGTACGCGGGAGGCTGGGTCGTGCCGGGCATGAAGAACGGATGATCGCGCGGAACTTCCAGCACCTCGTCCGAGCCCTGCTGCAACGTCTGGAACAGCATCATGTCACCCGCCACGTGCTCACGGATGAGATCGAGGGCCAGCAGCGGGTGGCGCAGGTGGTACAGGACGCCCATGAAGATCACGAGGTCGAACCGTTCGCCCAGGGTGGCCACGTCGTAGACCGACAGGTTGCGGAACTCGATTCCCTTGAAACCCAGCGCCTCGCTGGCAAGGCGGGCCTGCGCCAGGTACCGGTCATCGCTGTCGATACCCACCACCCGCGCGGCGCCCCGGCGCTTCATCTCGACCGAGTAGAACCCGGCGTTGCACCCGATGTCGAGCACCGTCTTGCCGGTGAGGTCCTCTGGCAGGACGTGCGCGAACGTCTCGAACTTGAAGCTGGGATAGTCACCGAGGAAATGCTCCGGCGCCGTCGTCGTCCCTCCGCCGAGATCGATGTTGTGAAACCATGGGCCCAGTTCCGCGATGCGGGAACGCAGCTCCGTCGAGTCGTGCGGTCGAAGAGATGCGGCGGCTGGGCGCAATGGAAACCCTCCAGATGGACGTGCATGAAACAGGGATTTCACGCGCGAAGAAAGATGCTGTCAACTCGCCAGCCAACGATGATCGTACCAACCTGTTCCCCTGCATCTACAAAGATTGGAAAATACTAACCCTTGTTAAATGCAGGTACTAACCTGCGTTTGATCTTCATCGTAGTTGGTGGCTCAAGGGATACACTTTGCTGTTCGTGCATTTGCCCCCTCATGCCCGACCTCATGCCCGATTGGACCCAAGCCATGCGTGCAGAGCGTTACGACGCCGCCTGGGCCATCGCCGATGCCGTGCTCAGATCGCGCGATCCGCAGACCCGCGACGATCCGACGCGCCCCTACCACGAGAGGTGGGTCTGGGACGGCGAGCCTGTCGACGGGCGCGACGTGCTCGTCCGCTGCTATCACGGGCTTGGCGATACACTTCAGTTCGCACGTTTCCTGACGCCTCTGGCGCAGCGCGCCGCGTCCGTGACGCTGGAGACGCAAGGGCGGCTGGTTCCGCTGCTGCGGCAGATCCCCGGCTTGTCGCGCATCGTGAGCATGGATCCTGCCTCGCCCCTGCCCCGGCGCGACTGCGATATAGAGATCACCGAGCTCGACCTCGCCTTGCGCCTGCCGCCCTCAGCCGCTTCTGCACCCTATCTCACGACAACGCGGGCTATCCTGCCTGAAGGAACAGTCGCACTCTGCCACGGCGCGGGAGAGTGGGATTTATCGCGCAGCATTCCGCCCGAGCTTCTCGCGCCGCTCTGCGGGGCCGCGCCGTGCATCACCCTCATGCCGGAAGAAACGACGCTGGACGTGCTGAACCCGCGGGGCTGCCCGCTGGACATCATGACCACGGCCTCCCTGATCGCGGGATCGTCCCTCATCGTGACGGTCGACACGATGGTTGCACATCTGGCGGGCGCGCTCGGCGTGCCGACATGGCTCATGCTGAAGACAGAGCCGGACTGGCGCTGGGCGCCGGACCGCAAGACCAGCGCGTGGTATCCGAACACCCGCCTCTACGTGCAGTCCCGGCCGGGGGACTGGCCGTCCGTAGCGGAGCAAATCCTTCGCGATCTTGACGCCCGAAACCGTCGCAATGGAAAGGTGACGCAGTGATACATGCACCTTCTGTCCCCGTGTCCTGGGGCGAATTGCTGGACAAGCTGTCCATCCTCGAGATCAAGCGCTCGAAGCTTCCGCCCGGCAGCGGCCTGGCGAACGTGGAACGGGAATACGCGCTCCTGAAGGATGCCGCCGCTCCCGTTCTGGAGAATGGCCGTGTGGCCACGCTTCTGGATCGGCTGCGCCGGGTAAACCAGATGCTGTGGGAGGTGGAGGATGCCATCCGCCAGCAGGAGGCCGATGCCCGTTTCGGCCCGCGCTTCGTGGCCCTCGCCCGCTCGGTCTACCAGACCAACGACACGCGCGCGGCCATCAAGCGGCAGATCAACCTCCTCCTCGATTCGGAGCTGGTGGAGGAAAAGAGCTACGCCGCCACGCTGGCGCCGCTGTCGGTCGAACCGATCCTTACGGCCCGGCCCGCTGGTTTAGCGTGACCAGCCGCACGGCGCCTCCCTCGATTGAAAGCGTGGTGAGCGATGCGGGGTCGCAGTCGATCATGAAGATGCGATCAGCTGCGAGGCCGAGTACGTGCGCCACGACCGCGCGGATCACGTCGCAATGCGTGACGCAGAGCGCCGGCTCGTCCCGGGCCGCCAGGGAGAAGATGAAGCGGCAGGCGCGCTCCGTCACGTCCTTCATCGTTTCGCCGCCGGGACAGCGAAAGGTCGCGCGTTCGGCATTCCAGCGCCCCCACGCCACATCGTTCTCAAGTTCGCCGAAGGTGCGGCCGGTGAAGGCGCCGAAGTCGATCTCGTCGAGTTCAGGCGCGGGGAGAATAGCCAGCTCCTTACGCATAGCGACAGCTTCGGCCGTCTGCATGGTGCGCCTTCGCGGGCTGCTGTGGATGGAAGCCAGCTGCGTACCCGCCAGTAGGCCGGCGAGTTCCTGCGCTTCGCGGGTTCCCGCCACGCTCAGCGCAATGTCGGAACGGCCGCTCAGAACGCGTCCGACTTCATCATGGTGTCCGTGGCGAGCCAAGTGAATCAAGGGCATGTTGAGCAGACCTAAACATGGATCAATAGGCCATCAAGGATGGTTTCCGCATCGCAACTACAAGCAAAGTAATGATCCAGGTTAAGATGGAAATATTTCGGAACAAGATGAAGAAGAAGATGTTGACCCCCGCGACGGCCTGATCGGCCAATACATTTTCCTGACGACAAGCGGGGGTCAAGGCATGGCGGAAAACGTACTCATCACCGGCGGCGCGGGCTTTATCGGGCGGTTCGTCACCGAAGAACTGCTGCGCCGCGGCAACACGGTGCGGATCCTGGACTGCCTGCTGGACCAGGTTCATGGCGGCAAGGGTCGCCCTGAAGCGCTTTCCCCGGACGCCGAACTGATAGTCGCGGATATCCGCGATGGCGATGCGGTCGCGCAGGCCCTCAAGGGGGTGGACAGCGTCATTCATCTTGCCGCCGAAGTGGGCGTCGGGCAGTCCATGTACGAAGTGGAACGCTACACCTCCACCAACGATGTCGGCACCGCCGTTCTGTTCGAGCGGCTGATAGACAATCCGGTGCGCCGCGTCGTCACCGCCTCCTCCATGAGCATCTATGGCGAAGGCCTCTACCACGACGAGGACGGAAATCTGGTGCAGGACGCGGAGCGCGGGCTGCTGCGCGACGGGCAGAAGATCTGGGATCCGACCGATGGCCAAGGCCGTCCGCTGACCCCCGTCGCCACGCCCGAGTGGAAACGGCCGAGCCTTGCTTCGATCTATGCGCTCAACAAGTACGTGCAGGAGCGCACCACGCACATCATGGGCGCACCCTACGGCATCGAGAGCGTCTGCCTTCGCCTGTTCAACGTCTACGGGCCGGGCCAGGCGCTCTCCAATCCCTACACCGGCGTCCTCGCGATCTTCGCGTCGCGTCTGCTGAACGGCCAGCAGCCGATGATATTCGAGGATGGCGAGCAGCGCCGCGACTTCGTCCACGTCAGCGATGTCGCCCGCGCCTTCGCGGACGCCCTGGTGCTGCCGCAGGCCACCGGCCAGACCTTCAACATCGGCTCCGGCAGGGACCGCTCCGTGACCGAAGTGGCGCAGGCGCTCGCGCGGGCCATGGGCAAGAACGACATCGAACCCGAGATCGTCGGCAAGGCGCGGACCGGCGACATCCGCCACTGCTTCTGCGACACCAGCCTTGCGGCGGACAAGCTTGGCTTCGCCGCAAGGCAGGATTTCGAGGAAGGCCTCGCCGAGCTCGCCGAATGGGTCCACCAGCAGACCGCCGAAGACCGCGTGCAGCAGGCCCGCGCGGAGCTCGAGGCGCGGGGGCTCGTCGCATGACGACGACGACGGACCGTCCGATCCTCGTCACCGGCGGCGCGGGCTTCATCGGCTGCAACCTTGCGGACAAACTGGCTCGCGAAGGGCACCGCGTCATCATCTATGATGCGCTTGCCCGTGCCGGGGTGGAGCGCAATCTGGCATGGCTACGCGACCGCCATGGCGACCGGATCGAACCAATGATTGCCGACATCCGCGACGCGGCGCGCCTTGCCGAGGCCGCGGACGGTACGCAGGCGATCTTCCACATGGCGGCGCAGGTCGCCGTCACGACCAGCCTGACCGACCCTCGCGAAGACTTCGACATCAACCTGGGGGGGACCTTCAACGTCCTCGAGGCCGCGCGCCGCCAGACCATTCCGGTGGTGTTCGCATCGACGAACAAGGTTTACGGCGACCTCGCCGACCTTGCGTTCGCCGCGACCGAGCAGGGCCACCTTCCCGCCGACGAAGGCGTCCGCAACCACGGCATCGGGGAGGACCGTCCGCTCGACTTTCACACGCCTTACGGCTGTTCCAAGGGCGGCGCAGACCAGTACGTGCTCGACTATGCGCGCAGCTACGGCGTTCCCTCCGCAGTCCTGCGCATGAGCTGCATCTACGGCGAGCGCCAGATGGGCACCGAAGATCAGGGCTGGGTGGCGCACTTCCTCATCCGCGCCCTGGAAGGGGAGCCGATCACACTCTACGGTGACGGTCATCAGGTGCGCGACATTCTCCACGTGGACGACGCCGTTGCCGCTTATCTCGCCGCCTGGCAGCGCATCGATACGGTCGCCGGGCGCGCCTTCAATCTCGGCGGCGGCACGGCCAACGCAGTCAGCCTTCGCACGCTGCTGGCGCACATCGGCGCGCTGCTCGGCAGCGAGGTGCCGCTCCGGTTCGAGGACTGGCGCGCCGGCGACCAGCGCTACTTCGTGGCAGACCGTCGCGCCGTCGACGCTGCGTTGGATCTTTCCACTCCACTGCCCTGGCGCGAAGGGGTCGAGCGGCTGGCGCGCTGGCTGGCGGCAGAGCGGGGGCTGAACAGCACTCTCCCCGAAGAGCGGCTCGCGGCGGCACCGAACCAGGTGGCAGCGCTGTGAGCGGGGCCGGCCTGCGCGCCCTCATCACGGTCGATGCGGTCGGGGGAGTGTGGCAATACGGGCTGGACCTGGCGAGCGGCCTTGCGGCGCGTGGCGTGGAACCCGTGCTTGCCGTGATGGGCCCGAAGCCCGACGCCGCCCAACGCGAAGAAGCCCACAGGATCGATGGTGTCACCATCGTCGAGACAGGTCTTCCACTCGATTGGCTGAGCGACAGCGCCGATCCGATCCTCGCCGCCGGTCGCATGCTCGCGGAGTTCGCCGGTGACATCGCGGCGGACATCGTCCAGCTCAACATGCCCACGCTTGCGGCCGCCCCGCCCCCTCCGGTTCCGGTCGTCGCCGTCACCCACGGCTGCGTCGCGACCTGGTGGGAAGCGGCAAAACCCGGCGAGGCGTTGGGCACGGACTACCACTGGCACCGCGATCTCATGGCGCAGGGCCTGAGAGCGGCCGATCGCGTGGTTGCCCCTTCCGCCAGCTACGCCCGCACCATCGCCCGCTACTACGCACTCGATCAGGCGCCGGTCGTGGTCCACAACGGACGCACGCCCATCGCCGCGCCGACAGAAGGTCCCTTCCCGGACCGTGCGCTCACCGTCGGGCGGTTGTGGGACAGCGTCAAGTGCGCCGGGATGCTGGATCGGGTGGCGGCCCGCATCCACGTCCCCTTCAGCGCAGCCGGCAACCCGGTGGGGCCGCACGGCGAACGGGTCGAGCTTCACCACCTCAACCTGCTCGGCCAGCTCGACGCGGTGCAGCTTGGCCGTGAACTGGCCGCGCGGCCCATCTTCGTCTCGGCAGCGTCGTTCGAGCCCTTCGGCCTCGCCGTGCTGGAAGCGGCGCAGGCGGGATGCCCGCTCGTCTTGTCCGACATCGACACATTCCGCGAGCTCTGGGACGGGGCTGCCTGCTTCGTCCCGGCAGGGGACGAAATCGCCCTGGAGCGCGCCATCACCGGGCTGGTGGAGGACGAGGCCCTGCGGCTCCGTCTGAGCGAGGCGGCCCGCAAGCGCGCAGCGCAGTACGCGCCCCGGAAGATGGCGGACTCCATGCTCGCGATCTATCGCGAAGCACTGGCGTCCAGTCCCGCCGCCGGGAGGGTCGCGGCATGAAGATCGTCTATTTCACGCACTCCCTCGCCTCCTGCTGGAATCACGGGAATGCGCATTTCCTGCGAGGTGTGCTCAGCGAACTTCTCGCCCGCGGGCACGAGGTCGAGGTCCGCGAACCGGCGAACTCCTGGAGCCTCGCGAACCTTCTTGCCGATCACGGCGAAGAGGGCCTTGAACCCTATCGTACCGCCTATCCGGAACTCTCCTCCCGCGCCTACGATGCCGCCGATCCGGTGGAGCCGATGCTGGAGGGTGCGGACCTCGTCATCGTGCACGAGTGGAACGATCACGATCTGGTCGCCCGCATAGGGCGCATCCGGGCGGGCGGCGCCAGCTTCTCCCTCCTGTTCCATGACACCCATCACCGGGCTGTGAGCGAACCGGAAGCGATGCGGGCCTATGATCTGTCCGGCTACGACGGTGTCCTTGCGTTCGGCGAGGCGCTGAGCGAAGTCTACCGTGGCTGGGGATGGCAGGGTCGCGTCTGGACCTGGCACGAAGCGGCCGATACGCGCCGCTTTCACCCGCCGATGCAACCCGCCGAAGGCCGCGAAGGCCTTGTCTGGATAGGCAACTGGGGCGACGGCGAACGAACGGAGGAACTGGAGCGGTTCCTGTTCCGCCCCGCGCAGGAGGCGCGGCTTGCTCTCGACATATACGGCGTGCGTTATCCCGAGGAGGCCCGGGCGACACTGGCCCGTTACGGGGTAAACTATCATGGGTGGGCCGCCAACGCGCGGGCACCGTCCATCTTCGCCAATCACATGGCAACGGTGCATGTCCCGCGCCGCTACTACGCCACCATCCTGCCCGGCATACCGACGATCCGCGTCTTCGAAGCACTCGCCTGCGGCATACCGCTGGTCTCGGCGCCCTGGGACGATGCCGAAGGCCTCTTCCGCCCCGGCAGGGACTATCTTGTCGCGCGCAACGGCCAGGAGATGACGCACCATCTCACCGCCCTTCGCAATGATGCGGACCTTCGCGAGGCGCTTGTGCAGAGCGGGATGGAGACGATCCTTGCCCGCCACACCTGTGCGCACCGCGTTGACGAACTGCTCTCGATCGTGAGCCACCTGCGGGCACCGCAAACCACCTCTGTCAGGGATTTCGCATGAAAATCGCCTTCTATGGATCGAGCCTGCTGTCCTCCTACTGGAACGGCGCGGCGACGTACTATCGCGGCATTCTCAAGGCACTGGCCGGGCACGGATACGACATCACCTTCTATGAGCCCGACGCTTTCGATCGCCAGCAGCACCGCGACATAGAACCGCCTGAATGGGCCCGCTCGGTAGTCTATCCGGCCACCGAGGAAGGCCTGCGCTCCGTCCTCGCGGAGGCCGGCGGCGCGGACATCGTGGTCAAGGCCAACGGCGTGGGCGTGTTCGACCGCGAGCTGCTCGAAGGCATCGTCGCGCAAAGCCGCCCGGAAGCGCTACGCATCTTCTGGGACGTGGATGCCGCCGCCACCCTCGACGAGATGCGGAGCGATCCCTCGCACCCGGTGCTTAAGGCGCTGCCCTCGCTCGACATGGTGCTGACCTATGGCGGCGGCCCGCCGGTGGTCGACGCCTACACAGCGTTCGGAGCCCAGCGTTGCGAGCCCGTCTACAATGCGCTTGATCCGGACACGCACCACCCCGCCCCTCGCGATCCACGCTTCGAGGCTGACCTCGGCCTGCTGGCCAACCGCCTGCCGGACCGTGAGAGTCGCATTGAGGAGTTCTTCCTGCGTCCGGCCGCCGCGCTGCCAGACCGGCAGTTCCTGCTGGGCGGCAACGGCTGGCATGACAAGGGCGTGACGCCCAACGTACGCGCCATCGGCCATGTCGGGACGGGCGATCACAACGCCTTCAACTGCACCCCGCGCGCGGTGCTCAACGTCGCGCGCGACTCCATGGCAAATGTCGGCTTCTCCCCGGCAACCCGCGTGTTCGAAGCGGCGGGCGCCGCTGCCTGCCTGATCACAGACGCGTGGGAGGGGATCGAGATGTTCCTGCGACCGAACGAGGAAATCCTCGTCGCCCGCGACGGCAAGGACGTGGCCGAGATCCTGGCCGCTCTCTCGCCCGAGCGCGCAAAAGCCATCGGAGAGGCGGCGCTTGACCGCGTGCTGGCCGAGCACACCTACGCCCTGCGTGCCGAGCAGGTCCACGGTATCTTCCAGCAGCACCAGCGCACCCCGGAGGCCGCATGAAACTCGTCGTTCTCGGCCTCAGCCTGGGTTCCTCCTGGGGTAACGGCCACGCCACCACCTTCCGGGCCCTTCTGGCTGCCTTCGCGGCGCGCGGGCATGAGGTCCTTTTCCTCGAGCGGGAGGTTCCCTGGTATTCCGGCGACAACCGCGATCTTGTCGATCCCGACTTCTGCCGCCTCGAGTACTATCGCGATCTGGACGACCTGCGCCACTATGGCAGCGAGATCGCGGCAGCCGACGCGGTCGTCGTGGGCTCGTATGTCCCCGAGGGCGTGGAGGTCTCCCGCTACGTCCAGGCTATGGCGAAGGGCGTCAGGGCCTTCTACGACATCGACACACCGGTGACGCTCGCCAAGCTGCTTAAGGGTGACTTCGAATACCTGTCCCCCGAAGTGATCCCCGGGTTCGATGTCTACCTCTCGTTTACCGGGGGGCCGACTCTTCGCCGGATCGAACAGGACTATGGCTCGCCCGCAGCACGGGCGCTCTACTGCTCCGTCGATCCCGCCGCCTATCGTCCGCTCGTCACGCCGCCGCTTTGGGATCTCACCTACCTCGGCACGTACAGCCCTGATCGCCAGCCTACGCTTGACCGCCTGCTGCTGGAGCCCGCCCGCCGCCGACCCGATCTGCGTTTCGCCGTGGCGGGTCCGCAGTACCCGGACGATATCGACTGGCCCGCGAACGTGGAACGGATCGAGCACCTGCCTCCTGCCGAACACGCCGCCTTCTACAATGCCTCGCGCATGACGCTCAACGTCACCCGCGCGGATATGATTGCTGCCGGCTGGTCCCCGTCGGTCCGGCTCTTCGAGGCGGCAGCCTGCGGCACGCCGATCCTGTCGGACCGCTGGGATGGTATCGAAAGCCTGTTCGTGCCCGGCAGCGAGATCGTTCTTGCCGATACGACGGAAGATGCCCTTGCCGCTTTGGACGCAGACCAGCGCCGCGTCGGCACGGCGGCACGGCAGCGCGTGCTGGAAGCGCACACCGCGGCCCATCGCGCAGCCGAACTCGAGGCGCATCTGCAGGAAGCCAGCCAGAAGAAAAAAGGTCGAGCCAAGGAGACGATGACCATGAAGACTGCCGATCATCAGCCGCTCACGCTCGTCGCCGGGGGAGCCGGCTTCATCGGCTCACACCTGTGCGCCGAACTCCTGGCGCGAGGTCACCGCGTCCTGTGCCTCGACAACCTTCAGACGGCTCGACCCTCGAACCTCCGGCTGCTGGAAGGCCACCCCAACTTCGCGTTCATCGAAGGCGACATCGTCAACCCGCTGCCGGCCGCAGTGATCGAGCGTACGAACGAGATCGGGCGGATCTACAATCTCGCCTGCGCCGCTTCGCCGCCGCAGTACCAAGCCGATCCGGAGCACACGATGCTGACCTGCGTGGTCGGCACGGACCACCTCCTCCGCCTGGCCGAAGCCTCGGGTGCGCGCTTCCTGCTGACCTCAACGAGCGAGGTCTACGGCGACCCCGAAGTCCATCCCCAGCGCGAGGACTATCGCGGATGGGTAAACTGCACCGGCCCGCGCGCCTGCTACGACGAAGGAAAGCGCGCCGCCGAAGCCATGGCTTTCGACTTCGCGCGCATGGGCCGCGCCCAGGTTCGCGTCGCGCGGATCTTCAACACTTTCGGCCCGCACATGCATCCCGACGATGGCCGCGTGGTATCGAACCTCATCTGCCAGGCGCTGTCGGGCCGGGATGTCACGATTTACGGCGACGGCACACAGACGCGCAGCTTCTGCTATGTCTCTGACATGGTCGAAGGGCTGATCGCGCTGATGGAGTGCGACATCGACGGCCTGGAGCCGATCAACCTCGGCAACCCGGAAGAACGTACCGTCTCCGAACTGCTGGAGGCGATCGTCGATCTGGTCGATCGGCCGGTCACGGTCACGCATCTGCCCCTGCCGGTCGATGACCCCCGCCGCCGCCGCCCGGACATCTCCCGCGCCAAAGCACAGCTGGGCTGGACGCCGCGGACGCCCCTTCACGAAGGCCTCGCCCTCACCTGCGCCTGGTTCGCCGAGGAGATCGGCGCTACGCCTTCGGAAGACCAGCCGACCATCTCGGTCGCCGCCGAGTAAGCGGCACCTGCCGCCTTCACCTGGCGGCGGAGATAAGCGGGATATTCAACGCCCTGCCACCCCGGTGTGCGGGGCGTTCCTGCGCAAGGATCAGCCATTCGCGCCGCGTCCGCTGGGGCGATACTTGCAGCAGGTTAGCATCGGTGCCGCGACATGGCTCCGCGCGCTGCGCTAGCCAGACCCCGTACTTGATTCGGGGAGAAGAGCACCAATGAAGATCGACAACAGCCTGGCCGCAGTCGTCACCGGCGGCGCATCGGGCCTCGGCCGCGCGAGCGCGCAGGCGCTGGCCGCCGCAGGCGTCAAGGTCGCCATCTTCGACATCAGCGAAGAAGCCGGTGAGGCCTTCGCCAAGGAAATCGGCGGTGTCTTCTGCAATGTCGACATCACGAACGAGGAAAGTGTCGAGGCCGGCTTCGCCAAGGCCCGGGAAGCTCACGGTCAGGAGCGCATCGTCGTGCATTGCGCCATCGTGGCGGGCGGTGGCAAGACTGTCTCTTTCGACAAGAAGACCGGCGGCTACAAGCGCACTCCGACCGAGCAGATCGCCAAGTCTGCGGAAGGCATCTTCACCGCGTCCTACCGCATCGCTTCCATCGCGGCACTGGGCATGGCCACCGCCGACCCTCTGAACGAAGACGGCGAACGCGGCACGATCATCCTGACGTCGTCCGCTGCGGCCGAGGACGGCCAGATCGGCCAGGTGGCCTACGGTGGTGGCAAGGGCGCCGTGAACGCCATGGTCCTGCCCATGGCCCGCGACCTCATGGATCTCGGCATCCGCGTGAACGCCATCATGCCCGGCACCTTCGCGACCCCGCCGATGCTGCGCGTCAAGGAACACGCCCCCGAAGTGTACGAAAACCTCGGCAAGGCAGTCCCCTTCCCGCGTCGTCTGGGCAACCCGGAGGAGTTCGGTTCTCTGGTGCTGGAGCTGGTGCGCAACATCTACTTCAACGGCCAGTGCATCCGCCTCGACGGCGCGATCCGCATGCCGCCCAAGTAAGCGCGCTTCACCACACCGCCTGAAGTATCAGGGCCGCGCAAGATAAAGTGCGTGGCCCTTCTTTTCGGGTCGTCTCCGCGTCGGCGCGGTCAGGCCGTCAGCTCCTCGCCGATCGCACGGGCCAGGATGACCATGAACTTCTCCGACCCGTCGCAGAAGCGCTGCAACGGCTCCCACCCTCCGGCGAGAAGCAGCGTATCGGCGCTTCGCGGATCGTACTTGTGGCTGTTTTCCGTGTGGATCGTTTCGCCCGCCCGCATCGTGAAACGGCGGCCACAGACGTCGAACGCGATGTCGCGGGTGGTCTCGATATGCATCTCGATCCGGGCCCGGGCATCGTTCCAGATGGCACGGTGAACCAGCGCGTCCAGCGGTATGGTGCCGCCCAGTTCCTGATTGATCCGCGCCGCCAGGTTCAGGTTGAACGCGGCAGTCACTCCTTGCGCATCGTCATAGGCGGCGACGAGTTCCCGCTCGTCCTTGATGCGATCGAAGCCGATGAGCAGCAGGCTGTCCGAACCCAGAGTCCGGCGCATTGAACGCAGGAGGTCCGTTGCCGCCATCGGCTCCATGTTGCCGATGGTGGAACCGGGGAAGAAGCCGAGGCGGGGATGCGCTCCGACTTGCGGTGGCAGTGTGGCGCCTTCCATGAAGTCCGCCTCGACCGGATAGATAGGCAGGTCCGGGTAGCGCTGCGCCAGGGTCTCGCAGGACTCGCTCAGGAACTCGCCCGAGATGTCGATGGGCACGTAAGCCGCTGTCCAGATCGCATCCAGCAACAGCGGCGTCTTGGTCGCGCTGCCCGCGCCGAACTCCACCACCACGTGATGCCTCGCGCCGATGAGCCTGCCCAGCCGCGTGGCGTGCGCCATGAGAATGCTCGTCTCGGTGCGTGTCGGATAGTATTCGGGAAGTCGGGTGATCTCCTCGAACAGTTCGCTGCCCCGATGATCGTAGAACCAGCGCGCCGGGATCGCCTTCCTCGGCTGGGAAAGGCCGGTCAGGACGTCGCGGCGGAACTGCGCACGCAGCGCGTCGCGATCCGTATCGACAAGGTCGTGGATTGCCGTTGCCATGCTCTAGAGATCCTTTGCAAGCCGCACGCCGGTAAACTGCCAACGCTTCTCGGGAGGAAAGAAGTTCCGGTACGTTGCCCGGGCATGGCCGCGCGGGGTCGCGCAGCTGGCTCCCTTGAGAACGCACTGGCCCGACATGAACTTGCCGTTGTATTCACCCACTGCGCCCGCCGCCGGCCGAAACCGCGGGTAGGGAAGATAGGCCGAACGGGTCCACTGCCAACCGTCGCCGAACAGGCTCTGCGAGCCGGATGGATGTACGGCCGCCGCTTCGTCCAGCTGGACGCCACCGGCCGGATCGTGCCCACGCGCGGCGGTTTCCCACTCGAATTCGGTTGGCAGGCGATGGCCGGCCCAGGTGGCGAAAGCGTCCGCCTCGTAGAAGGAGACGTGCGTGACCGGGGCGTCCGGCTCCCGGTGCTGCATCCCGGCCAGCGTGAAAGCCTCGTCCTCCCGCCAGTACAGCGGCGCATCTATGGCGCTTGCCTGAACCCAGGCCCAGCCGTCCGACAGCCACAGGGAGGGATCGCGATAGCCGCCGTCGGCGATGAAATCGGCCCACTCCTGATTGGTGACCAATCCGGACGCCAGCGCGAACGGCTCCACCACGACCTCGTGGCTTGGCCCTTCGTTGTCGAAAGCAAATCCCTCTCCCGCATGACCGACCCGCATGACGCCGCCTTCGCACGTGTGCCAGCCGCTCGATCCTCGCGCCGTCGGACGCCGGACGGGTGCGCTGTAGGCGGGCTTCAGCGGATTGAGGGAGAGCGCGTGCTTCAGGTCCGTCAGCAACAGTTCCTGATGCTGCTGCTCATGGTTCAGGCCAAGCTCGATCAGGGTTGCCAGGTCGGCCCGGCCCAGCACCCGCTCGACATAGCTGTCCACATGCCGGCGGTAGGCCAGCACGTCCTTGAGCGAGGGACGCGAAAGCATGCCCCGCATCGGCCGAGCGTGGCGCGGGCCTTCCGCTTCGTAGTACGAATTGAAAAGGAACGGCCAGCTCTCGTTGAAGAGGCGGTAGCCGGGGCAATTATCACGCAGGACGAAGGTTTCGAAGAACCAGGTCGTATGCGCCAGATGCCACTTCGCCGGGGAGGCATCTGGCATGGACTGGAGCGTGGCGTCGGCATCGGAAAGAGGAGCGACGAGCTGTTCCGACAGTTCCCGAATAGAGCGGTATCGCTCCTCCGTCAGCGTGACGGGCCGCGCGGGTGGACGGTCGCTCGTGGTGGCCATGCCGTCCTAACGAGCCGAAGCCCGTCAGGATGCATGGTCCCGTCAAATATAATCGCTCACGCCGCCTGCTTGTGCCGCTCGGTGGCTTCGAGGTTGAGGAGGTCGGCCATTTCAAACGCCAGCTCGATTGACTGCGCCCCGTTGAGACGCGGGTCGCAGTGAGTGTGATAGCGATCGGCCAGCGCCTCATCGGTGATGGCAATCGCGCCGCCGGTGCACTCCGTCACGTCCTGGCCGGTCATTTCGATATGGATGCCGCCCGCGTGAGTCCCTTCGGCCCTGTGGACTGCGAAGAAGCCTCGCACTTCGGCAAGGATGCGGTCGAACGGGCGGGTCTTGAAGCCGCTTTCCGACTTGATGACGTTGCCGTGCATCGGGTCGCACGACCAGACCACGGGATGACCTTCGCGCTTGACCGCCCGCACCAGCTTGGGCAGCCCTGCTTCCACCTTGTCGTGGCCGTAGCGGCTGATGAGCGTCATGCGGCCCGGTTCGCGACCCGGGTTCAGCGTGTCGAGCATGCGCAGCAGCGCATCCGGCTCCAGGCTGGGGCCGCACTTCATGCCGATCGGGTTGCCGACGCCGCGCAGGTATTCGACGTGCGCCGAACCTTCGAAGCGCGTACGGTCCCCGATCCAGAGCATGTGGGCCGAACAGTCGTACCAGTCGCCCGTCAGGGAATCGCGGCGGGTCAGCGCCTGCTCGTAAGGAAGCAGCAGCGCTTCATGGCTGGTGTAGAAGTCCGTGCCCTGCAGCTGCGGAACGCTGGTAGGGTCGACGCCGCAGGCGGCCATGAAGTCCAGCGCCTCACCGATGCGGTCCGCCATCTGCGCGAACCTCTCGCCCCAGGGGCTGCGGCCGATGTGGTCCAGCGTCCACTGGTGGACCTGCCGCAGGTTCGCGTAACCGCCATGCGCGAAGGCGCGCAGCAGGTTCAGCGTGGCGGAAGACTGCGTATAGGCGCGCAGCATCCGCTCCGGGTCGTTCCGACGGGCAGCGGCGTCGCCTTCGATCCCGTTGATGATGTCGCCGAAGTAACTCGGCATTTCGACGCCGCCGACAACTTCGGTCGGAGCGGAACGGGGCTTGGCGAACTGCCCGGCCATGCGGCCCACCTTCACCACCGGCTGCTTGCTGGCGAACGTCAGGACGACCGCCATCTGCAGCAGGACACGGAACGTGTCGCGGATGTTGTCGGCGCTGAATTCGGCGAAGCTTTCCGCGCAGTCGCCACCCTGCAGCAGGAAACCCCGCCCGGCCGCCACTTCGGCAAGGTCGGCTTTCAGCCCGCGAGCTTCACCGGCAAAGACGAGCGGCGGAAACTTCGCAAGCGTGGCCTCGACCTCACCCAGCTTCGCCTGATCGCCATATACCGGGAGATGGCGCGCCTCATGCGTCTTCCAGCTCTCCGGTGTCCAGTTGCTCGCCACGTCATGTACTCCTATCGCCGCACCCCGCGTGCGGACTTTCCATGCGCCGCAAGTCCTCCAGGCGGCGCAAGCAAGAGGCGGCCCATAGCCGCTTCAAGCAACTTTTGCAAAAGCAGGTTTAGCGTTCAGTGTAATCGGTTGCGCCGGACACGTCCGGCGCCTGCCGGAAATTGCCCGCTTAACGAGTTCCGGGCTTCTCCTTGGCTTCCGGCATGACCTCAAGCCGCCACGAGTGATCGCGGCCGAGATATCGCGCCGCCAGCGCCTGCATCGCCTGCGGCGTGGTGACGGTGTAATCGGTGAGAACCGAACGCACCGTCCCGATGCGTGAAGGATCCGTCGTGGCGCCCTCAAGCTGGCTCATGAAAAAGGCCGTGCTGGACGCTGCGCGCGTCACCTGCTGGCGCAGCGGCTCCGTCACCAGTGCCAGTTCGTCCATCGAAGGCGGATTGGCGATAAGGTCCTGGGCTATGTCGTCCGCCGTCTGGAAGAATATAGGCACTGACTTGGGGTCGAGCTGCGCCATCGCCGTGATCGAGCCCCCGGCGGCCAGGTCGACCGGCCAGGTGGAATAGACGTAGGGTGCATACGACACACCCAGCTTCTCACGCACGGCGTTCATCAGACGGTTGGTGAAAAGCTGCGTCAGTATTTCCAGCTGACGCGACTCGGGTATACCCATAGTGCCGCCGCCGGTTGGCCAGGACACCACCGCAGCGGCCTGATCGGCATCGCCATGGTGTATCAGATGGATCGGCTGGTCCGAGGGGGGCAGCGTGTTGATCCGCGCTGCTGCGGCAGTAACCGGCGCAGGCTGGCGCGACTTCAGCGCGCCAAAGGTCCTTTCCAGTGCCGCGATCGCGCTTGCCTTGTCGAAGTCGCCGAAGATCTGAACCTCGACCGGCCCTTCTTTCAGGGCCTTGCCCCAGACGCGCTTGAAGCCTTCAGGCGTCGTCGCCTCCAGCTGGTCCGGCGTCGGGGTGGCGAAACGCGGATCCTTACCGCGTTGATAGTATTGCAGATCCCGGCTCAACACGCCCTGGGGCGATGTGGAGAACGTCGCGTACTGGATCGCGGCTGCCGCCTTGGCGCGCGCGATCGGCTGCGGATCCCATCGTGGAAGATCGAGCTTCGCTGCGAAGAGATAGAGCTGGTCCGCCAGATCCTGCGGCCGCGTCTCCGCCGAGAACTCGAAGGAGGCATCCTGGACTTCGAAGTTGAAGCCCATCTTCCGGCCGGTCGATATGCGATCGAGATCGTCCTGACCCAATGTCGCCAGACCCGACCCGACAAGCGCGTAGTTGCCCAGCGTGATGTAAGCGGCGTCCTTCGGATCGATCGAGCGATAGCCGCCGCCGAAGCGCGCCTTCACCATGACGCGGCCCGGCTCCTCGGCCACCGGCCAGAGCATGGCCTTGACGCCGTTGGCGAAGGTGAGCTGCTCGATTTCCAGCAGCCCGGTAGAGGCGGTCTCCACCGGCTTCTGCGGCGCGCCAATGGCTGGCAGCTTCTCGAACGACACGGGCGCAGGCACCTGACGCACGCTGGCATCAGCCTCGACCGGCTCGGCAAGCGCCCGCCGGAGAGCCTCGTCGGTAGCCACCCCCGGCTTCTGCACGGTGAACAGGGCACGGGTGACGGTGCCGGTGAACAGCTTGCGCGTATGTTCGAGCACCGCTTCGGGCGTGAACAGCGGCTTCGATTCCTGGAAGATCCTCAAGACATCCTGTGGTGCCGCCACCGTCTCGCGGATGTCGAGGGCGTTGACGAGATCGTCGGCGATCTTGCTGCCGGGCAGGATCCGCTGCTGCTCGACCGGCACCTGGAAGGCGACCTCCATCTCGGCGATTTCGCGGTCGATTTCCGCCTGGCTGGGCGCGCGCGTCAGGGCATCCGCGATGACGGCCCGCACATCGCGAAGGGCCGCCTGCCAGTCATCGCCGAGCGGCGTCACGGAAACGAAGGTCGCATCGGCCGACCGGGCCACGTCGTCCTGGTTCACCGATGCCGACAGAAAGCTTCCCCCTGCCCGCGCCTTCGATTCAAGCCGACGGTTGATGATCGCCTGGCCCAGAGCGTCGGTCATAAGCCCCTGGTTGTAGGCGATGTTGTCTGTAACCTGCTGCCACGGGCGCAGGACGGCGTACATGAGCGAGGGGGGCAGGTCCGGTTCGACCAGCACCCGGGTCTGCCCGACGGGGTTCTTCAAATCCGCATCCGGCGGCGCCACCGGATCGCCGAAGTCGGGAGCGGCCGGCTTCTGCCCCTTGGCCGACCAGTCGGAGAACCACTTCTTCACATAGCCTTCGAGCATCGCCGGATCGGCGTCTCCCGCAACGATCACGGCGACGTTATCCGGCCGGTACCAGCGCGAATAGAAGGCCCGGACGCTTTGCGGCGTGGCCGCCGTCAGGGATTCCTGTGTGCCGATCGGCTCACGGTCGGCCAGCAGCAAGCCGGAATAGAGCGTTTGCTGCATTGCGTCCTGCACCCGCTTGGCGGCGCCCCCCCGCTCCCGCATCTCGGCCAGGACGATCGGCAGGTCGGCCTTGAGGTTCGAGGCGGAAAGCGTCGGCGCGGTCACCATGCCGCTCATCAGCTTGAACGTCTCGTCCAGTGTGGCGGCGGTGGCGTTCGGCAGATCGAGCTTGAACACGGTCTGCGTGGTCGACGTGACGGCATTCGTGTCACTGCCGAACGTTGCCCCAAGGCGCTGGAAGGCCGCGATGGCCGTGCCTTCGGGCAGGTACTTCGACTGGCGGAACAACATGTGCTCCAGAAGGTGCGCATATCCCCGCTCCTTGTCAGTCTCGTAGAGAGAGCCGGCATCCACGCGGATGCGAATGGACACCTGCCCGGGCGGCACGCCATTCTTGCGCACGGCATACTTCAGACCGTTCGCAAGTTCGCCGAAGTGCCACTCCGGATCACGCGGAATGTCGCTGCCACGGTACAGCCACGGGTCCGCCTGACCTATGGTCGGCGCGACGATGGGGGAGCCCGCAGGCGCGGGGGCGGCTTGAACCCTGGCCTCCTGCGCAAGCAGGGGCGGGATCGGTGCCTGGGCAAGAAGGAGCAGGCAGGCGAGCGAGCGGGCGGCGCGCGTGGGGGTCGTCATTACGCAAGATATAGGGAGGCGAAGGATGAAGGGCTAGTGAATAGCAGCAAACACATGTCCAGAAATGAACGCACGGAGGATGCACGGCAATTTCATGCTCCCTTGCGCAGGCAAGGTGGTCTTCGCAGGCTTGACCCTCCCGAGACTTCACCTACATCGCGACCATCATGTTCATCGAAACCGAAACGACGCCCAATCCCGCGACGCTCAAGTTCCTGCCCGGCCGGCAGGTCATGCCGTCCGGCACGCGCGAATTCACCTCGCCGGAAGATGCAGCGGCATCGCCCCTGGCCGAAGCTCTCTTCGATCTCGGCGACGTGACCGGTGTGTTCTTCGGCACCGGGTTCATCTCGGTTACCGCAGCGCCAGGGGTAGAGTGGGCGTCGCTTCGGCCACAGGTCGTCTCGATCCTGCTCGATCACTTCGTTTCGGAAGCGCCGCTGTTCAAGGGCGGCGACGCCAGTGGGATTTCCGTCCCGCCGGAGGAAGACAACTTCGGGGACGACCCGGCCGACGCCGATATCGTCGACCAGATCAAGGATCTGATCGAAAGCCGCGTGCGGCCGGCTGTCGCCAACGATGGCGGCGATATCATCTACCGTGGCTTCCGTGACGGTGTCGTGTACCTCTCCATGCAGGGCGCCTGCTCGGGCTGCCCTTCGTCCTCGGCAACCCTGAAGCACGGCATCGAAAGCCTTCTGAAGCACTACGTTCCCGAAGTGACCGAAGTGCGCGCGGCCTGAGCTACGCCATGATCATGCGAAGCGGGTGCTCCCGTGATGGCTGACGCCGGTTCGGATCGCGGCGCCGCCTCCCCGGTCGAGACTACGACCCTCGTAATCGATAGCGCCACCGATGCCTGTTCGGTGGCGCTCTTCGCAGGTGACGCGTGCGTTGCCGGGGACTACCGGATGCTCGGCCGAGGCCACGCCGAAGCGCTTGTGCCGATGATCGCGGCGCTGCCGGACAAGGGCCGCGCCGACCGGATCGCCGTCGCGCTTGGGCCGGGCAGCTTCACTGGCGTCCGGGTCGGCCTCGCGGCGGCACGCGCGCTTGCCCTTGCCTGGGGGGCGACGCTGGTCGGCTACCCCACCCTCGCGCTGATCGCCGCCATGGCGCGCGAGAGCGAGGGGCCGAAAGGACTCGGCGTCGCGACGACAGGCGGCCACGGCGAGTGGTTCGTCGAGAGCTTCGACGCGGATGGCACGACCTGCTCCGCCCTGGCGTCGCTGCGCCCGGATGCGGCAGCGGCCGCCGTCACTTGCGAACTCGTGGCCGGCAACCAGGCGCAGGCTCTGGTGGCGGCGCGTGGCCACGGGCGCGCCCTGCCCCTGTGGCCGGACGCACGCGCCTTCGGGCTGCTTTCTTCCAGCATCTTGATGCCCGAGGCCCTGCCACTCTATGGCCGTGGTCCTGACGCGAAGTTGCCTGCGGGAGCCGCATGAACGACGATATCGACCGGATCATGGCCGTCATGACCGCAGCGTTCGACCCGATCTACGGAGAGGCGTGGAACCGCCGGCAAGTCGAAGATGCGCTCGGCTTCGGAAACTGCCACTACTGCGTGCTGTCATCACAAGGCCAACTTCCGGCGGACAGCGAACAGGGCGCCGGGTTCTTCCTTTCGCGCACCGGTTACGAGGAAGAGGAACTCCTGCTTCTCGCAGTCTGCCCGGAATACCGAGGAAAGGGCCTCGGCCGCATGTTGCTCGACCGGCTCCGGCTCGGCGCTTCCAGTCGCGGAGCGCGCCGACTTCTTCTGGAAATGAGAAGAGGAAATCCGGCAGAAGCACTCTATACCAACTTCGGCTTCTACCCCATTGGCGAGCGGCGCGAGTATTACCGCACCCCAAGCGGACGCCGGCTCGACGCGGTTACTTTTGCCTGTGACATAGCTTAAAGCGTAATCGTTATTTTTCCGATTACTGCAATTGGAAGTGCTTTTTGATCACAACGCCCCAATCAACTTGCACTTGTGACCGAAATCGTCCAATGGACCGACCAGAAGGCCTACAGGCCTCCCGGCTTTCAAAAAAACTGGTCGCACCTAAGGACAAGACAGAACAATGGAAAATATCCAGACCGACATGAACGAGACGCTGATTACGCTGACCTCCGACATTGTCGCCGCTCACGTCAGCAACAACAACGTCACGGTCGAGGATCTGCCTTCGCTCATCACCAATGTCTATGGCGCACTTGCCGGCCTTGGCGGAGCTCCGGTTGTCGAAGAAGAAAAGCCCGAGCCGGCCGTGTCGGTCCGCGCTTCGGTGAAGCCCGACTACATTGTCTGCCTTGAGGACGGCAAGAAGCTCAAGATGCTGAAGCGCCACCTCATGACGCACTACAACATGACTCCGGAAGAGTACCGCGCGCGCTGGAACCTGCCGGCCGACTACCCGATGGTCGCACCGAACTACGCCGAGAAGCGTCGTGAACTGGCCAAGAAGATCGGCCTGGGTCGCAAAGCGGACACCCGCCGTGGCCGCAAGCCCAAGGTGGCCGCCGCCTGATTGGCGCGGCACTTTCGAAGACATGATCCGGGCCGGCGATGACGCCGGACGGTAATAGCGGGCAAGCCGTTTTTCCGGGGACAAGTCACGCGCTTGCCTGCCGTGCCCCCCGGACGGATCCCCATCGCTGTTGTGATCGCAGGCGCGCCACCTTATCTAGGCGGCGCGCCTTTCTCTTTCTACTTACAGGTCCATCGTGAGCCAACCAATCGACATCGAAGCCCTTTGCGCCGAGCGCGGACTGCGGATCACCGAACAGCGCCGCACCATCGCGAAGGTGCTTTCGGAGAGCACGGACCATCCGGACGTCGAAAAGCTGCACGAGCGCGCGACGGCCATCGACCCCGGCATTTCCATCGCGACGGTCTACCGCACCGTGCGCCTGTTCGAGGAAGCGGGCATCCTCGACCGGCATGACTTCGGTGACGGCCGCGCCCGCTACGAGGCGGCTCCCGAAGCGCATCATGACCACATGATCGACGTGGAAAGCGGCCAGGTCATCGAATTCGTCGATCCCGAACTGGAAGCCCTTCAGCGGCAGATCGCGGAACGCCTCGGCTTCCGTCTCGTCGACCACCGCATGGAACTGTTCGGCGTGAAGCTCGAACGCGAAGATGGCGAGCCCGTCACCCGTCGCTGAGGCGCCGGTGGCAGCAGAAGCCTTGCGAACCGACCAGCGGATCAGCCCATGGGGCTGGCCGCTGATCGCGGTCCGGCTCACCGTGCTGCTAACGTGGCTGATCGGCTGTCTGCTGCTCCATCATCTTGTCGCCCTCTTTTCTACCCCCAACCCAATCCCGCGCCTGTTTCTACGCGGGGCGGGCATGATTGCGGGGCTGCGGGTGCGGACACATGGCAAGCGCACCGATGAACGCACGTTCCTGCTTTCCAATCACGTGAGCTGGCTGGACATTCCCGCACTTGCGGGCAGCACCGGCACAGCGTTCGTCGCGCATGAGGGCCTTGCCCGCGTCACCCTTCTCCGCTGGCTGTGCAAACTGAACGATACGGTGTTCGTAGCGCGCGAGCGGCGCACCAGCGTTGCCGAACAGGTCAGGCAAGTGCGCGATGCCCTGACCGAGAGCGGGGCGCTCACGATCTTTCCGGAGGGCACGACGTCCGACGGCACGGGCACCCTGCCGTTCAAGTCCTCACTGCTTTCAGCCCTCGAAGGCGACGCTGGCGTCGCTGTCCAGCCCGTCTGGCTTGATTACGGGACCGAGACGCCCGCCATTGCCTGGATCGGTGAGGAGAGCGGCCTTCATAACGCGCTGCGCCTTCTCGCCCGCGTCAGGCCAATCCATCTTGATGTCCATCTGCTGACGCCGCTTTCGCCTGACGAACGGGCGGACCGCAAGCGCATGGCCAGGGCCGCGCATTCCGCAATCGCACGCGCTCGCGCCGGGCAGCACCGGACGCCACCCGTCACCGAGTGACGCAAGGCGGGGATCCTCCGTCCGCCCGCTTCTGAAGGGCGAGACGGAGGTCCGCATCAACGCGTGGCGTTGTAAGCCAGCTGGCCGTCGTCGAGCTGGAAGCCGACCAGCACCTCGAACGAGGCTCGTGCAAGGGCCGCCTTCACTTCAGGATCGGCCAGCGGGTCCAGGGCGGCGTCGGTGTCGCCGGCCTTGCGCTTGCGGGTGATACGGTCGCGAATCTCCTGCGGCAGCGTTGCCGCGCCGCGATCGATGAAGGCGTTGCCCGTGACGGTCGCCTGCGCGCGCGGCTCTCCATCCGCGAAATTGAGAGTCACCGTGCCGACGCGCTTGCTCACCACCGAATTGCCGCCCTGCAGCACGCTCACGAAGTAAGGCAGCGTAACCTGCCGCGCGCCCGAGGTGTCGCTCCGGCGACCGAGAACCTGGAATGTCACGGTCGAAGTCACCTTGTCGCCGGCAGCCGCGGCAATGTCCGCCTCGTTGCACTGAGCGCGCACACCGGTGAGAGCGGCCACGACATCGATGTTGTCCGCCGTTTTCGCCCCGGCGTTGCGGAAGGTCGTCACGTCGCCGGTGTATTCGGGGATGCCGACGGCCGGGCACGTCGAGCGCACCGCCGTGATGCCGACTCCCTGGTCAACCACGATCTCGCCCTTGGTCTTGCACCCGCTGAGCGCAGCGAGCGCAGCGGCGGAGCACAGGACAGTTGCGGTCAGGCGGCGTGCATTCATCGTGAACTTCCTCGAATGGCGTGCGCTTGCCCTAGCGATGCGCGCGGCAAAGCGCTAGAGGGCCGTTCATGAACGCGCCCTTTCAGTCCACACCGCCGATCAGCCCGGACCAGCCGATCCGCCTCCTGATTGCCGCTCCCCGAGGCTTCTGCGCCGGCGTCGACCGCGCGATCGAGATCGTCGAGCGGGCGATCGAAATCTACGGCGCGCCGGTCTACGTGCGGCATGAGATCGTTCACAACAAGTTCGTGGTGGACAATCTCAAGGCCAAGGGCGCGATCTTCGTCGAGGAGCTGGACGAAGTGCCTGACGGTGTGCCCGTGATCTTCAGCGCGCACGGCGTTCCGAAGTCCGTTCCGGCTGCCGCCACGGCACGCGGGCTCGACTGGCTCGACGCCACCTGCCCGCTTGTCAGCAAGGTTCACCGGCAGGCCGAACGCCAGATCGAGGCGGGCCGCCACATCATCTTTATCGGCCACGCCGGTCATCCCGAGGTGATCGGCACTTTCGGCCAGGTGCCGGAAGGGAACATGACCCTGGTGGAGACGGTCGACGACGTCGCGCAGCTGGACTTCGCGCCGGGGACCCAACTGTCCTACCTGTCGCAGACCACGCTTTCGGTCGACGACACGCACGCCATCATCAAGGCCCTCGAAGCCCGCTTCCCGGAAGTCGCCGCCCCCAAGGCCGAGGACATCTGTTACGCGACATCGAACCGGCAGGCGGCGGTCAAGCAGATCGCGTCCGAATGCGATGTCGTGCTCGTCATCGGATCGCCCAAGAGCTCGAACTCGCTGCGGCTGGTGGAGGTCGCGCAACGGGCGGGTGTCGCCGCTCACATGATCCAGCGCGCGAACGAAATCGATCCCGAATGGCTGGAGGGCGCGCGGACGGTGGGTCTGACCGCCGGTGCTTCGGCGCCTGAAGAACTCGTCAACGAAGTCGTCGCTCACATCCGGACGATCCGCGAGGTGGCGATGGAAGAGATCGTGACGACCGAGGAGCGCATGACGTTCAAACTGCCGCGCCAACTGGTGCGCTGAGCCCATGGCGGTCTACACACGCCTCGGCGCCGAAGAGATGGCCGGCATCATCGCCGCATTCGATGTAGGCACGCTCATTTCGGCCAAGGGCATCGCGGAAGGGGTTTCGAACAGCAACTGGCTCATCGAGACGGAGCAGGACGGCACCGGACGCCGCTTCATCCTCACGATCTACGAAAGCCGGACCGAAGTGGCGGAACTGCCCTTCTTCCTCGACCTGCTGGACCATCTGGCGGCACGCGGCGCACCTGTTCCGCGCACCATGCACGACACCACGGGCGCCAGCCACCGCCTGCACCGAACTGCGGAAGGCGACAAGGCGCTGGCGCTGATCGAATTCCTGCCCGGCGTCTCGGTTTCCGAACCTACCCCAGGCCAAGCCGAGGCCGTGGGCGGCGCACTGGCGCAGATCCATCTGGCCGCGGCGGATTTCCCCGGCACCCGCGCCAACACGATGGCGCTGCCCGCCTGGCAGCAGCTCCTGAAGGATTGCGGGCGCGAAGGCCTGGAATCGCTGCACCCCGACCTTGGCACGCTTGTCGAACGGGAACTGGCGCAGCTTGCACAGTCTTGGCCGACGGATCTGCCCCGCGGCGTGATCCACGCCGACCTCTTTCCCGACAATGTCCTGATGCTGGGCGAGAAGGTCACCGGCCTCATCGACTTCTACTTCGCCTGCACGGATCTGTTCGCGTACGACGTGGCGGTCACGCACGCCGCGTGGTGCTTCGGCGCCGACGGCTCCCGGTTCGACCCTGCCCTCTCCGAAGCGTTGCTGCGCGGCTATATGGCGGTCCGCCCGATGAGCGAAAGCGAACGCCGTGCGCTTCCCCTCCTCGCCCGCGGCGCGGCGCTGCGCTTTCTGGCGACGCGCGCGTACGACTGGCTCAACACCCCGGCGGATGCGCTCGTCACGCCCAAGGACCCCATGGCCTTCGCACGCCGGCTCCAGTTCTATGCGGACCCCGCGAATGCCGACCTGTTCGCACAGAAGATGCCGGTATGAAGCAGGTGGAAATCTTCACGGACGGCGCCTGCAAGGGCAATCCCGGCCCCGGCGGCTGGGGCGTCCTGCTGCGCATGGGCCCGCACGAGAAGGAAATGGCCGGCAGCGAAGCCGACACGACCAACAACCGCATGGAGATGACGGCCGCGATCAAGGGTCTGAACGCGCTGATCGAGCCTTGCGAGGTCACCCTTTTCACAGACAGCAAGTACGTGATCGACGGGATCACCAAGTGGGTCCACGGCTGGAAGAAGAAGGGCTGGGTCAACTCCAGCCGGCAACCTGTGCGCAACGCCGATCTCTGGCACGAACTGATCGAAGCCGCAGGGCGCCACAAGGTCACCTGGCAATGGGTTCGGGGACACAACGGTCACGTCGAGAACGAACGCGTGGACAAGCTGGCCAGCGACGCCGCGAAGGCCGCCGCCTGAGGGTGCCTCTCCGTTCCCCGGCCGCGAGCCTCGTTGGAGGCCCGCGCCAGTGACGGTCTCCCGATCGCCCGGTGCCGCGCGAACGCTGCGCGGGGAACTGCGCGCCCTCGTCACGCCAGGGCCGCGCATGGCGGACGAATGGGCCTGTGTCGCTTCGGTGCTCCTCGCGATCCTGCTGGCGCACATGCTCGGCGCCACGATGGTGGCATGGGCGGCCTTCACCGCATTCGTCCTGCTGAAAAGCGACGTCGGCGAAACGCTGCTGCGCGGCGTCATGCGCATGACCGGCACGCTGATAGGATCGCTGCTGGCGCTGGCGGTGGTGCCTTATGCATCGGGTTCCGTGGCCGTGTCGATGACGGCGGCCGCGCTGGTTGGCGCGGTCGGTCTCTATGGGATGATCACAGCCCGGCGCGCCTACGCCTGGCTGCTGTTCGGCCTGACGTTCGAGATGATCCTGCTGGACAAGATCGCCCGGCCCGACCTCGACACCCTTGATTTTGCGCGCACGCGGCTGCTGGAGGTGGCGGCGGGAACGATCGCCTGCACCCTGGTCAGCCTTGCGGTCGGCGCCATGGCCGGGAAGCGCTGGTGGATGGATCGCAAGCCGCCGCCCGACAGGATGCGCTGGCATCCACAAGCCGCCCGCCACGCGGCCCAGGCCGGGCTCGCCATCGCGACGCTGCCCCTCCTGCACGCGCTGTTCCGCATTCCCGAGCTGCCGCAGGCCGCGGTGACGATCATGGCGGTGATGATCGTGCCTGTAGCGGGGATCGGCAAGAGCGGCTTCGTTCCGGTCACACGCCGCCTTCTGCACCGGGCGGTCGGCTGCCTGGCGGGGGGCGCACTTGCTCTGGCGGTCCTGCTGCTTGCCCAGGGCAGCGTCCCGGTCCTCGTCGCCGGAACTTGCCTCGGCATCGTCATCGGCCGCCACATCGAGAACGGCTTGCCCGAGGTGACGTACCTGGGGCTCCAGTTCACCCTGACGGTGCTCGTCGTCCTCGTGCCCGACAGCTACGCCGATGCGCAGATCTGGCCCGCCATCCAGCGCCTGATCAGCGGTCTCGTTGGCATGGCGGTGCTGGAGCCCGTCCTCCTCGCCTGGCATCTGCTCGTGCCAAGGCACAAGACCGACGCCCGTGCGGCGGATGCACCGAACAACGAGTGAGACGGCGTCTCAGGCGCCGCTGAACCGTCCAGGCGCGTAAGGCGTGGGATCCACCGCCCCCGGTCCCTCGCCCAGCAGCAGCCGTGCGGCAAGGTCCGCCGCAGCCGGCGCCGTCTGGATGCCGAAGCCGCCCTGCCCCGCGAACCAGAAGAACGAAGGATCTCCCTGCGCGAAGCCATAGACCGGCAAGCGGTCGGGCGCGAAGGAGCGCAGGCCGGCCCAGCGATGCTCCACGCGTTCGACCTTCGTGTCCAGCACCTGCTCAAGCCGGTCGATGGCGAGAGCCACATCGAACTCTTCGGGCGCGGCGTCGCAGGGGGCGCTTGGCGTCTCGTCATGGGGGCTCAGCCAGAGGCGGCCGTTCTCGGGCTTGAAGTAGAACTGCCCGGCAATGTCGAGCACCAGCGGCAGATCATCCGGAACGTCGCTACCAATGGCGACCTGCGCGATGGTGCGGCGATAGGGCGCTATCCCCAGAGGGGAATGGCCCGCGAGCCGCGCAACTCCGTCAGCCCAGGCGCCTGCGGCGTTGACGAGGACGGCCGCGGCCACGTGCCGCCCGTCCGCCAGCTCCAGCCGCCATGCCCCGTCGTGGCGCCGCGCGGCGGCAAGACCCGCCCGGCACCGGATCTCCGCGCCCGCCCGCCGCGCCTCTTTCAGATAATGCTGGTGCAGCCGCGCCACGTCGATGTCACAGGTGCTGGGCTCGAAGGCGCCGCAGGTCCACATTTCACGGAGGCCGGGCACACGCTCCACCAGCGCCTCACGGCCGAGAAGGTGCATCTCCACGCCGATGGCACGAAATTGCTCCGCGAAGTGCGCTATTTCCTGTTCCTGACCGGCGCGCCCCAGCGTCAGGGCTCCGCGGGCTTTCAGGACACCCAGATCCTTCAGCCGTTGTCCCGATGCCGTGGTCAGCGGCTGCACGCCCGGCCCGCCGTAGCTTTCCGTCCAGAACGCGGCCGACCGCCCCGTTGCGTGATAACCGGGCCTTTCTTCCGCCTCCAGCACGAGAACCCGCGCGCGCCCGGCGATCGTGGCGGCAAGCGAGGCTCCGGCCATGCCGGCACCGGCGATGACGATATCGTACGCTGCTTCCATCCTGCTCACGCCCTAGCGGCGGCGTGACGATCGAGGAAGTCCCTGATGGCCGCCAAGGCCCGATTGCGCACGGGATCGGCCTCGCGAAGGATCTCGTGCCGGCATTCCGCACCGAAGGAGAGGAGCTCGCCCAAGGGCAACCGTTCGGCTGCGCGGCGGATCGCCGGCCAGGAGACGAGCCCGTCGATGCTCGTGCCCAGCAGGAGGCACGGCGTCGTGATGGCCTCCAGCGTTCCGGGCTGCTCGAGTCGGCAGATCGAGGCCAGAGCGCGCTCGACCCAGCCCCAGCTGGCAGGGCCCATCCCGAGGGCCGGCCGCTTCTGCCGCCACCACTGCTCATCCTCGTAGCGGCTGTCGTCGTGCGTCAGCAGCAGGCTGCGCGCCTGCGGAGCGAGCGATCCCGGCAGGCTCGGCCTCTCGCTCGCCTTCCATGCGGGACGGCGCGGATCGCCCAACCGGACGATACCACGCGCCACGCGGTGCAGCAGGCGGGAAGGAAGCCAGGTCGGATGAAGGCCGAGCATGGGCGCGGACAGCACGATCGCGTCCGGAACAACCAACCCTTCAGCCACCGCGCGCAGCACGATCTGTCCGCCCATCGAATGAGCGATGGCGACGTGCGGCCCGGGGGTGGATGCGGCCCATGACGCATAGAGGGCGGCGTAGTCCTCCACCCAGAGACCGAAGTCAGGCACATGCCCGGTGGTGGCATCACGCCCCATCCGCCCCGAACCGGCTTGTCCGCGCCAGTCCGCCGACACAACTCCCCAGCCTTCTTCATGCCACCCGTCCAGCGTCTCCAGCCATTTCTCGTAAGCGTCGCCCCGGCCCGGCATGAAGAGGATCGAGCCCCGCCCGCGCCCCGACCAGTCGATGCGGCGGAGCAGATGCCCGTCGGGCAGTGCCCAGCGCGTTTCCGCTGCCGTAGGCGGTATCGCCCGACGCGCGGGAGATCGACGCAGGGTTTCAAGGGAAGAGGTCATCGCCGGGAGAGCCTCGGATGGTGGTTACTGTTTGGTAGCGGTTGGCAGGCTAGACCGCTTCAATCGGATGGGACGAAGCATGACGGGCGCTGTATTTTCCTACGCACTGCTGGCCGCATTGGCAACGGCGCTGCTGATCGCGGCGCTGACCGATCTTCGCGCCCGCCATATCGGCAACCGCCTCACCGCGGCGGTCGCGCTCGCGGCCCCGCTGTGGTGGCTGGCTTCGGGGCTCACGCCGCAGGACATGGCGCTGCAGGTTGCCCTCGCCGGCGCAACTCTGGGCGTCGCCAGCCTCCTGTTCGCCATCGGCCAGATGGGCGGCGGAGACGTGAAGCTGCTGTCGGCGCTGGCCCTCTGGTTTTCTCCCGCACCCTTCCTGCAGATGATCATCCTGATGGCGGTTCTGGGCGGCGGCGCATCCGTAGCGATGGCGGCGCTCAACATGACCACCGGACGCAGCGAACGGTTTCGCGACATTCTCGCCGCGCTCGCCGCGTTCGCCTGGATCTGGTGCGCTGGCGCCGTGCTCTTCGCCCTCGCCTTCGACCGGCCGATCGTCTCGCCCTCGGGCGCACAGGCTCTCGTCACCATGGTGCCCGCCTTCTGGATCATCCCGGTCGCGGGGTTGGCGGCGCTCATCGTAGTCTTCATCGGCCTTCGCCACATGATGGGCCGGCAGAAGTCGAGGATCGAGGTGCCCTACGGCATCGCAATCACGACAGCATCGCTCTGGGTCCTGGGCTCAGTCGTTCTGCCAACCGTTCGATTCGCGCCTCTCGCCACGTGAAGCACGCGCCGAAACCTCGTCTGCGCCCATTGAGAGGGTGCCAAAATGCCCCGAAATCCGGCTTGAACCCGATGTTAACCATTTCGGCTCACAACGCTGAACAACAGGGATTTTCAGAGGGCCTTCAATAGCCATGGACAGGAAGAAAGTGGTGCTGCTCGCGGTCGCACTGCTCGTCGCGGCCTTCACCGCGTTCGTTGCAAGGACGATGCTGGCGGGAGGTTCTGCACCGCAGGCCGGGGCGGTTCCGGCTGCCAATCCCACCGGCCCCAAGGTGCTTGTCGCTCAACGCGCCCTCCCCGTCGGCACGATCATCACCGCCGATTCGGTCGCCTTCCAGAGCTGGCCGGACAATCTCGTGCAGGACGCCTACTACATCGACGGCCAGGCAGACATGTCCAAGCTGCTGGGCACGGTCGTACGCTTCCCGATCACGGCCGGGCAGCCGCTGACGCAGGGTGCGCTGGTGGCGCCGGGAGACCGGGGCTTCCTTGCGGCCGCGCTCGGCGCGGGCATGCGCGCTGTCACCATCTCCGTCTCGGCTGACGCCGGGGTCGGCGGCTTCGTCTTCCCGGGCGACCGCGTGGACCTGGTCCTCACGCAGGATGTGAAGGGCGGCGGCGACCCGCTGCGCACGGCCGAGACGATCCTGCGCAACCTGCGCGTGCTCGCCACCGACCAGGCCACCACGAGCCAGGTCGAGGACGGCAAGACCGTTGTCCAGGGCTTCCGCACCGTCACTCTCGAAGTTACCCCGCGCATCGCCGAGAAGGTCGCCGTCGCTCAGCAGATCGGCCAGATCAGCCTCTCACTGCGCTCCATCGCCGACAACCAGGGCGAGTTCGATCGCGTCCTCGCCAGCGGTGACGTGAAGCTTCCCGAGGGCGCGACCCGCGAACAGGAAGAGAAGTTCATGAGCCAGGCCATGAACCAGCCGCTCGACGGGGCCACGACGTACGTGACCGGGGCCGACGTCTCGCGCTTCCAGCGTGCGACTCGCCCGCCGCAGAACACCGGCGGCTCGATGCCTTCGGCCGCTCCGATGGCTGCGCCGCAGCCGCAGACGGCGGGCGGAGCACCGGCCGCGCCGGTCTTCCGCGGCCCCGTAGTCCGCGTCACCCGCGGCAACGAAACCACCATCGAACCTGCGGGCAAGCACTGATGCGCGCGTCCGCCGCACGTCCTTCACTCTTCGGGGGCACCACGATGAAGTTCAGCCTTCTCAAATCCATGCTGATCGGAGCGACCGCGCTTGCGCCGCTGGCAGCCCTGAGCACCTCGGCCGATGCGCAGACGGGCAGCTCGGTGTCGCGGCCGGCGCAGGAACTGGTCCTGTCGATCGGCAATGGCCAGCTTGTCACCGTTCCCGGCAACATGGCCGACGTCTTCATCTCGAACGACGCGGTGGCGGACGTCCAGGTGAAGTCCCCCAAGCAGTTCTACGTGTTCGGCAAGGCCGGCGGCACCACGACGGTCTATGCCAGCAACGCGGCCGGGACGATCCTCTGGTCGGGTACCGTGCGGGTGGGCTCCAACCTCGACAGTGTCGACGCGATGCTGCGCCTCGCGATGCCTGAGGCGAGCATCGGCGTGTCAACGATGGGGGCGAATACCTTCCTCCTGACCGGCACGATCAAGAATCCCGAGGATGCCGCGGAAGCCGAGCGTCTCGTGCAGGCCTACGCCGGAGCCGAGGCGAACGTCATCAGCCGCCTGCGGATCGCTACCCCGCTTCAGGTGAACCTGCAGGTCCGCATTGCGGAAGTCAGCCGCACGCTCGTCAAGTCGCTGAACTCCCGCCTGTCCACGCTCGACAACACCGGGGGCTTCAAGTTCGGCATCGGTCAGCGCCCAACCACCGGCGCCTTCGTACCGGGGCGCGTCCTTGGCGTGGGAACAGGGGCCACCACTCAGATCGGCATTGACCCTGTCACGGGCGAAATCGCCGAGCTTGGCGGGTCGAACATCGCTGCCACGGCCACCGGCACCACGCTCGGCTTCGCGGGGCGCCTGCTTGGCCTCGACATCCTCGGCGCTCTGGATGCCGGTGAGACGGTCGGCCTCGTCAGCACGCTGGCCCAGCCGAACCTCACGGCGCTTTCGGGCGAAACCGCGGACTTCCTGGCGGGCGGCGAATACCCGATCCCGATCAGCGAAGGTCTCGGCACCACGTCGATCGAGTACAAGCGCTACGGCGTGAGCCTCAGCTACACGCCCACGGTGCTGACCAGCGGCCGCATTTCCATGCGCGTACGCCCCGAGGTTTCGGAACTTTCGAGCGAAGGCGCCGTAACCCTCAACGGGTACGAGATCCCGGCCCTCACCGTGCGCCGCACGGAGACGACCATCGAACTCGGCTCCGGCCAGAGCTTCATGATCGCGGGCCTTCTCAGCACGAACGCGCAAAACACGATCCAGAAGATGCCGGGCGCGGGCGATCTGCCGATCCTGGGCTCGCTGTTCCGGTCCACCGGCTACCGGCGGGGCGAAACGGAGCTCGTGATTATCGTGACACCGTACATCGTGCAGCCCATGAACTCGTCGTCGAAGGTCGTCCTGCCCACCGATGGCTTCAATGCGCCTAACGAACTCCAGCGCCTGCTTGGCAACATGTCGAACGACGGCGTGAGCGGGGAGAAGCGGCCCGGTCCGACCACCTCGAACCCGGCGCCCGCACCTGCCCCGCTACCCGGGCCGGGGCTCGGCGCGGGCGAAGCGCCGGCCAAGGGCAAGAAGTCGAAGCGCGCCGCCTCCGACGAATCCGCCAAGCCCGGCTTCAGCCTCTAAGTGTTCAAGGTGATTTCCATGCGCAATCTGCCTTTCGCCACCGCTGCTCTTGCTGCAACGCTCGGCGCTGTCCTTTCGGGTTGCGCCGGCGTGCCGACCAACCGCTCGATGTACTCGGTTCATCAGCCGGTAGTCGAGAAGACCAGCTATTCCCTGGACCTGACCACGGCCGGCGGTGGCCTCGCCTATGGCGAACAGGCCCGTCTCGCCGGCTGGTTCGAGACGCTCGGCCTCAAGTACGGTGACCGCATCCTCGTGGACGATCCGGACATGGACCCGACCACCCGCAACGCCGTGGCCATGGCCGCACAGCGGTTCGGACTGGTCATCGACGATGCCTCCGCGCCGACCGGCACCGTGCCCTCGGGCGTCGCCCGCATCACCGTCTCGCGCGCGGTTGCGACGGTGCCGGGATGCCCGGACTGGTCCGTCAAGAGCGATGGCAATCCCAACAATGGCCTGTCGTCGAACTATGGCTGCGCGACGAATTCGAACCTCGCGGCGATGGTCGCGGACCCCGAGGATCTGGTGCGCGGCCAGAACGACACGGGCTCGACCGCGGCGATGACGTCGAACCGCGCGATCAGCGCGTACCGCACCGCTCCGGCCACGGGCCAGGGCAACACGGTCTCACAGACCTCCACTTCCAGCACCGGCGGAGGGAACTGACGCCATGAATGCCCCCTGGAAATCCGGTGGTTCCGCCGGTCGCGACCAGTTCGCCTCCTTCATGTGCGACGAAGCCTCGCTCGAGGTTCTGCGTCCCATCGTCGAGGAGATGGGCTGGCAGCCGGAGAAGTGCTTCAAGGGCGGCCTGCGCAACGCCGTGCAGACGCTGTCGGTGACCGCGAGCCCCAATATTCTGCTCGTCGACCTTTCCGAAAGCGGCGACCCGCTGAGCGACATCAACGCTCTGGCCGAAGTCTGCGAGCCGGGCACGGTTGTGGTCGCTGTGGGCCAGGTCAACGACGTGCGCCTCTACCGCGACCTCATTGCCAGCGGCATCCACGACTACCTGCTGAAGCCGCTGCAGCCCGCGACCGTTCGCGATGCGCTGGCACAGGCGCAGGCCGTGTTCGCAGCACCGCGCACGGTGGACCCCTCCGCGGCCAAGAACCACGTGGCCGCCGCCATCATCGGAACGCGCGGCGGCGTCGGCGCTTCGACCCTCGCCACCTCGCTGGCCTGGCTGTTCAGCACCGATAACAAGCTGGCGACCTCGCTGCTCGACCTCGACATTCATTTCGGCACCGGCGCCCTCACCATGGATCTCGAGCCCGGGCGCGGCCTGACGGACGCAATCGAGAACCCCAGCCGTATCGACGGCCTGTTCCTCGAGCGCGCGACGGTCAGGGTGAACGACCATCTGGCCATCCTCTCTGCCGAGGCGCCGATCAGTTCGCCGCTCCTCACGGACGGCTCCGCCTTCGTCCAGCTGGAGACCGAGTTCCGCCAGGCGTTCGAAGTGACAGTGCTCGACCTGCCGCGCAACATGCTGATCAACTTCCCGCAGCTTGCGCCCAGCCTGAGCGTGGCCGTGCTGGTGACGGAGCTGACGCTGGCCTCAGCGCGGGACACCATCCGCCTGCTGTCGTGGTTCAAGTCCCAAGCCCCGCAGGCCCGGTTGATCATCGTCGCGAACAAGGTGCAGCCCAACTTCACCGAAATCAGCAAGGCCGACTTCGAGGCGTCGATCGAAACGCCGATCGACTTCACGATCCCTTACGATCTCAAGGCCGCATCCATGGCCGCGAAGCTGGGACAGACCTTTGCCGAGGCGAACACGGCCACCAAGGGCGCCAGCGTCATTCGCGAGATCGCCCGCGAGATCATCGACGTCGGTGTTGACGTGGTTCCGCCCAAGCCATCGCTTCTGGGCAAGTTCGATCTGAAGGCGATGATGCCAAGAGCGAAGAAGAAGGCCCAGGCGCCTTCGTAAGGTCGGGTAAGGACTATGAACTACCTGCAGGTCATCATAGTCGCGGCCGGTCTCTCCGGTGTCGCGCTGCTCCTTTGGGCGCTCTTCTCCGGACCTTCGCCGAGGAAGGAGGCCACCCGGCGCCTCAAATCGGTGCGCTATCGCCACGCCTCCAGCGCCACCGATCGGCTGGAAGCCCAGATGCGGCGCGCCGTCGCCGCGCGCAAGCCCCGCATCCATCAGATCGCCGGCTCGGCCTCCCGCGCGGAAGCCCTTGCCGTCCGGCTGGACCGCTCAGGCCTGAAATGGACGATCCCGCAGTACGTCTACGGTTCGCTGGGTCTCGGCGCATTCGTGACCCTGCTGGTTTTCCTGCAGACCGGAGCCTTGCTCCTTGCGCTGGCCTTCGGCATCTTCGTCGGCGCGGGATTGCCGCACTTCGTGGTGAACACCTTCATCAAGCGCCGCAACAACGCCTTCACCGCCAAGTTCGCCGATGCCATCGACCTTCTGGTGCGCGGCCTGCGCTCGGGGCTTCCGGTGTCGGAGACGCTCGCCCTCGTCTCCCAGGAGGTGCCGGGCCCCGTTGGTGAGGAGTTCAAGCTTGTCACGGATCGCATGAAAGTGGGCAAGACCATGGAAGACGCGCTCCAGGCCACGGCGGACCGGCTGGCGATGCCCGAGTTCAACTTCTTCGTCATCACGCTTGCCATCCAGCGCGAGACCGGCGGCAATCTGGCCGAGACTCTCGCCAACCTGTCGGACGTGCTGCGCAAGCGCGCGCAGATGAAGCTCAAGATCCGCGCCATGAGCTCGGAATCCAAGGCATCCGCCTATATCGTCGGCTCCCTGCCGTTCATCGTCTTTGCCATGATCTACTGGATCAATCCCGAGTATATCGGGGAGTTCTTCATCGACGAGCGCCTGATGGTGGCCGGGGTCGGAGGTGCCATCTGGATGGGCATCGGCGCTTTCATCATGGCCAAGATGGTCAGCTTCGAGATCTGAGGACCGCACATGCTCAACCAACCCGCCGGTCCCACCCTCCTCGGTTTCGACGTCACAACCGTCGGAACGCTGCTCTCCGTCATTGCCGCTCTGGCGGTTTTCGTCGCGATCTACTCGGCCGTCACGATCCGCGACCCCATGCAGAAGCGGGTCAAGGCACTCAACGATCGCCGTGAGCAGCTCAAGGCCGGCATCATCAACGCGCCTCGCAAGCGCCAGAGCGTCGTGCGTCGCAACGATGCAACCGACAAGATGGGTGCATTCCTCGGCCGTGCGCGGATGCTGCAGGACAGCCAGATCACGGAGATCCAGCAGAAGCTGGCGCAGGCCGGCATCCGCAACAAGGAATGGGCCGTCGCAGTAGTCCTCGCGCGGCTCGTGACGCCGATCGTGCTCGGCGGCATCGCAGGGCTGGTCATCTACGGCATCGACTATTTCCCGGACTGGTCCGCGCTCAAGAAATTCATGGCCTTCGCCGTCGCCGTGCTGGTCGGCTACAAAGGACCCGACATCTATATCCAGAACCTGGTTACCAAGCGCACGGACGCCATCCGCAAGGGGCTACCCGATGCGCTGGATCTTCTGGTCATCTGCGCGGAAGCAGGTCTGACAGTCGACGCGGCGTTCGATCGGGTCGCGCGCGAACTGGGACGGGCCTATCCCGAACTGGGGGACGAGTTCTCGCTGACCGCGATCGAACTCTCGTTCCTCACCGAGCGCCGACACGCCTTTGAAAATCTCGCCTATCGCGTGAACCTCGATGCCGTGCGCGGCGTCGTCACCACGATGATCCAGACCGAACGCTACGGTACGCCCCTCGCCTCCTCGCTGCGCGTCCTTTCGGCCGAGTTCCGCAACGAGCGCATGATGCGCGCCGAGGAGAAGGCCGCGCGCCTTCCCGCGATCATGACCGTGCCGCTGATCCTCTTCATCCTGCCGACGCTGTTCGTCGTCATCCTTGGACCGGCCGCCTGTTCCATCGCCGACGCCTTTTCGGGCGGAGATCCGCAGCCGCCGAACGGCTGACGGGCAGTCCCGCTCAGGCCGGAAGGCATCCCGCCGGTTCGAGGAAGGGCATGACGACCGCTTTCGCCCGCTCCACATAAAGCGCCTTTTCGCCTACTGGCGCGACGTAGTGCATCGCCTCGAGCGCGTCAGGCAGCGAAGCGCCTCGTGCGATCATCCAGGTCGCCAGGTACTGCGAGGCAAGGCAGCCCCCCGCCGTCGCCAGGTTGCCGTGGGCGACGAACGGCGCATCGATGACGTTCACGCCCGCCTCGATCACCCAGGGCTTAGTGGTGAGGTCGGTACAGGCCGGAAGATCGCCGATCAGCCCCAGCCGGGCAAGCAGGAGCGTTCCCGAGCATTGGGCCCCGATCAACTGGCGCGAAGCATCCAGACGGATGCGCGTCAGCAGATCGCCGTCCCCTGCGATCTCGCGCGTTCTGATGCCGCTCCCGATCAGCACCGCATCAGCCTCTGCCGCGAATTCAAGCGGACGTTGTCGCTGAACGGTCACGCCGTTCATCGAAGTCACCTGTTCGGTGGGAGACGTGATGAAGGCCGCCCATCCCCTCGTCTTCATGCGATTGAGGATCGCCGCCGCGACGAACGAATCCAGCTCATTGAAGCCGTCAAACGTCAGAACCGCGATGTGCATGAATGCCTCCAAGGCCAAGTGGTATGCGGCCATAGCGCAAGTGCGCGGCTTTGGCAGCAGTCATGCACGCGATTTGCGCTACGGCCTGACGCCGCGCGACTCAGGCCTCGCTCTCGACCAGTTCCACAACTTCGAAGGCGTAGTTCTTCCATCCGCGCATCCGCGCCGCTTCTGCAAGCGCGGTGCGCTTCTTCTTCGCTTCGGCGAGCGAGCGCGTGTGCCCCCAGAAAACCTCGGTCCTGCCGTTTTCCAGGTCTGCCACCACGCGCCAGTAATGCGTAAAGGGATCGGCTGTGGGGCCGATCGTCTTCACGTAGCCGTCCGCCATGGTGGCGGTAAGGTAACGCTTCCTTCGCCGGGCCATCAGCGTGCGAGGATGCCCGCCATGATGATGTCGATCGTATGCTCGCGATAGCGGTCGCGAAGTTCTTCGGTCAGCGTGTCCTGATTGAAGCAGTGTTTGAGCACGAGCCTGGCCGAGAAGAAGCGATCCACCGCTCCGGTCACGGTGAAGTAGAACAGCTGGGGGTCCACCTCACGGAAGACACCCGCGCGCACGCCATCGCCGATCAGCTGTTCGTACGCGCGGTAAATCGGCGAAAGGTAGCAGTCGGCGATGCGCCGCGCGCCGGCATCGTCACTTTCCCTGACCATGCGCATGGTGAGGCGGTTGAGGTACGGCACCTCGTAGAAGGTGTCGACCACCTTCCACAAGTGCCGCCGCAACTTGGCCTCCGGCTCCCACCCGTCCTTCGCGACGAGGGCGTCCACGCTCGCCACGATGGCCTGCCAGTCGCGGTCGAGCAGTGCCTTCAGCAGACCGGCCTTGTTGCCGAAGTAGTATTTCACCAGCGCCGAATTGAGCCCTGAGCGCAGGCTGAGCTCCGAGAGGGAGATGTCGATGACGTCTCCATCCCGCATGATCGCGCTTGCGGTGCTGAGGAGGAGTTCGCGCGCGCCTGCATGAGTACCGTCCACGGCAGCGGGCGCAGAGGCGGCGGTGTTCTTCATGCGGGCTTACTTCGGTCCCATGCGGATGGCGCCGTCGAGGCGGATCGATTCCCCGTTGAGGTAATCGTGCTCGATCATGAACAAGGCAAGCTTGGCGTATTCCTCCGCCTTGCCCAGACGCTTGGGGAACGGCACCATCGCGGCCAGCGCATCCTGCACCGTCTGCGGCATTCCGGCCATCATCGGCGTCTCGAAGATGCCCGGCAGGATGGTGTTCACGCGGATCCCGTCGCCCATCAGATCGCGTGCCACCGGCAGCGTCATCGCCATGACACCGCCCTTCGACGCGCCGTAGGCGGCCTGCCCTATCTGGCCATCCTGCGCGGCCACGCTGGCGGTGTTGACGATCACGCCACGCGAACCGGCAGCGTCCACCGGGTCCAGCGCCGCCATACCGGCCGCCGCCTTGGAAAGACAGCGGAAGCTGCCGACCAGATTGATCGCGATCGCTTTCTCGAACAAGGCCATGTCGTGCGCGCGGGTCTCACCCGTTTCCCGGTTCCGGCCCACCGTTTTGGCGGCCGGCGCGATGCCCGCGCAATTCACCAGCACCCGCTCCTGTCCGTGCGCTGCGCGCGCCTTCTCGAAGCCAGCCACGACGCTCTCCTCGTTCGTGACATCCACGGCGCAGAACACACCCCCGATTTCACCCGCCAGCGCCTCTCCGGCCTCGGCATTGAGATCGAAGATGGCCACCTTCACACCCTTGGCCGAAAGCGCCCGAACCGTAGCCGCCCCGAGACCCGAAGCCCCGCCGGTCACGACTGCTGCCACGGTATTGTCCAGTATCACGTGTTCTACCTCCCCCAGAAGAAGTTCCGGCAATCGGAACCGTCGCCGCCCTGCCGACCGGACGTTAACTGCACGGTTAAATGAGCGCTCCGGGGGCGTCAATCCGCCGAGGCGGTGATTACACCCGGAAGCTGTTGCCCGCCCGGCGTGACGCGACATACCCGTCGAAACGAACCGCCCTCGCACGATGGTCTGCGCCCCGCGCCACGCTTTTCCCGGTCCGTCAGCCCTCGGCTCGCGAGCGGCGAACGGTTTCAGGCAACGCGCTCAACATACAGAATGCTGCGTCCAGTATAACTGATCGGAATGATCAGGACGCCGCATGTTGCCTGATGTTGTTGCACCGTTGCCACGGCATCGTCAAAAATTGCGCAGCGTGGCCATTTTTAGTTGCGGATCGGGGCAGCATGGGCACGATGCCATTCTTCTCGATGCATTTTCAGTCGAGAGCGGCGGGTCTTTCCGGGTCTGCCATCAATCAAGGGGACACAAAAATGAAGTCTGGAAGAAGCGGGCTGCTTCTGAGCTCCGCATTCATTCCTGCCGCCGCATTGCGCGGCGCTGCCGGCCTTTCGGCCCTGGCACTGATGTGCGGCACGGCTTACGCTCAGGACGCCGCTCCTGAGACCGCCCCGGCAGACGCGGGCGAAGCGATTGTCGTTACCGGCTCGCGCATCGCCGTGCCGAACCTGCAGTCTGCCAATCCGGTCGCTATCCTGACGGGTGAGCAGGTATTCAGCAGCGGCAACCTCTCGGTGGGCGACCAGCTGAACGAACTGCCGCAATTGCGCAGCAACTACAGCCAGGCGAACTCGACCCGCTTCCTCGGCACGCGCGGCCTGAACCTGCTCGACCTTCGTGGTCTTGGCACCTCGCGTACCCTGGTTCTCGTCAACGGCCGCCGCCATGTCGGCAGCGACGTTCTCGTCAACGCCGTTTCGGTCGACGTGAACACCATCCCGGCCGACCTGATCGAGCGCGTGGACATCGTGACCGGCGGCGCTTCGGCGGTATACGGTTCGGACGCCATCTCCGGCGTCGTGAACTTCATCCTCAAGGATGACTTCGACGGCGTCAGCGTTCGTGGCCAGAACGGCATTTCGAACTACGGCGACGCTGGCAAGCAGTTCGTTTCGGTCGTCGCCGGCAAGAACTTTTCGGAAGGTCGCGGCAACATCACCCTGGCCGCCGAGTACTCGCACTCGGACGACTTCTACGCTTCGGGTCGTCCCGGTCTGCGCAACAACCGCGGCTGGGTCACCACGGACACCGACCCCGGCGGCACCCCGAACGGTTCGGACGGCGTGTTCGACCGCACCTTCTACAATGACATCCGCTCCGCGACGATCTCGCTCGGCGGCATGGTCGCTGCCTACGGCAACCCCAACAGCGCACTGTGCGGCCGCGGCAGCAACGGTTCTGCCTTCACCTGCAACTATCAGTTCCAGCCGGACGGCAGCCTTGTCCCGCAGACGGGGGAGCGCATCGGCCTTGGCCCCAACGGCAGCTTCCTTGGCGGCAACGGCGCCAGCAACCGCGAAGGCCGCCTGACGGCGCTCTCGCCTGACCTGAAGCGCTACACCGTCAATCTGACCGGCCACTACGAGATCACCCCGGCTCTCGTGCCGTTCTTCGAAGCGAAGTACAGCCGCACCGACGCACGTGGTTCGCAGAGCGGTCCGTTCTTCTCGCAGGGAACCACCTTGGGAGGCGACACCCGTGAGCGTGTCCGTCTCGACAACCCGTACCTCAACGCCAACGCACGTCAACTGCTGACCGACACGTTCCTGGCTTCGACCGTGAACGTAAACACCGGTGCGGCATTCCGTGACGTGACGGATGCGAACGGGGTCGTAACCACGGCCGCGCAGCAGCTTGCAGCACAGCAGGCCGCGATTGCCAACGGCACGTTCGGCTTCAATCTGCGACGCAACTGGCTCGACTTCGGAGTTCGCGACGAAGAGATCAAGCGCGAGACCTTCCGCATCGTGGGTGGCCTGCGCGGCGACTTCAACGACGACTGGAAGTATGAGTTCACCGTCAACTACGGTGAGCACAAGGAACGCAACCTGATCCGCGGCAACGTCAATGTTCAGCGTTACCTGCTGGCACTTGACTCGACGACAGACGCCAATGGCAACATCGTCTGCCGTTCGCAGATCGATCCTACGGCTGCCCGTCCGGTCAGCGGTATCGGCGATCCGCTGAATCTGCTCGCCGGCGATATCTCGTCGTGCGTTCCGCTCAATCCGTTCGGCCAGGGCTCGGTTTCCCAGGCGGCTCGTGACTACATCCTCACGAGCAGCCTCGCGACCGGTCGCATGCGTCAGTTCGACATCATGGGCTATGTCTCGGGCGACACGAGCGAGTTCTTCAACCTGCCGGGTGGTCCGGTGGCTTTCTCGGTCGGTGGTGAATACCGCCGTGAGACCGTCCGCTACGACCTCGATGACGTGACGCAGGCCGGATACGCGTTCTACAACGCCATCCCGACCTTCTCGGCACCGGCGTTCGAAGTGAAGGAAGCCTACGGCGAAATCCTGCTTCCGATCCTGAAGGACAGGCCGTTCTTCGAAACCCTCAGCCTGCGCGGCAACGTTCGCGTTTCGGACTACAAGGGTTCGGCAGGTACGGTCTGGGCCTACGGCGGCGAGGCGATCTGGACCCCGGTTCAGGACCTCACCTTCCGTGGCACCTACTCGCGCTCGGTTCGCGCACCGAACCTCGTCGAGCTGTACTCGGCAGCGGGCCAGAACTTCGCTCCGAGCTTCACGGATCCTTGCTCTGAGCGCAACATTGCGGCTGGTTCGGCCAACCGCGAAGCGAACTGCCGCGCAGCCGGCGTGCCGGTGGGCTACGACTACAACTACTCGTCGTCGCTTGAGATCATCAGCGGTGGCAACCCGGATCTTCGCTCGGAGACGTCCGACTCGTTCACAGTGGGCGCTCTCATCCAGCCGCGCTGGGTGCCAGGTCTCTCGGTTTCGGTCGACTTCTGGGACATCACCGTCAATGACGTGATCGCCTCGGTTGACGCTCAGGACATCGCGAACCTCTGCTACGACTCGGCCAGCCTCGACAACTCGTTCTGCCCGTTGTTCCAGCGCGCAGGCGCGACCGGTGGTCCGCGCGGTGAGCAGCCGTACCAGATCCTGGAAGGCTCGCTGCTGCAGAGCTCGCTTAACTACGCGAAGCTGAAGTGGCGCGGTATCGACACGCAGATCAACTATGATCACGCGTTCGACTTCGGCCGCCTCTCGCTGTCGGCCTACTGGACTCACTACCTGAAGATGGACCAGTTCACCGATCCCAGCGATCCGACTTTCAAGGATCGTCTGATGAACGAGCTGAGCTACCCGTCGGATTCGGTGACCCTGAACGCCACCTTCCAGACTGGTCCCGTCAAGCTCGGCTATCAGCTGCGCTGGCTCGACAAGATGTACCTCAACACCTACGAGGACTACAATCCGCTGAATGGCGTACCGCCGCAGAACGCGGACTACGCACCGATCAAGAAGTACCCGGATGTGTTCTATCACGACATCCGCGCTGCTTTCGAAATCAGCAAGGACTACTCGTTCTACATGGGCGTGGACAACGTCTTCAACAAAATGCCTCCGTATGGTCTGACCGGTATCGGCGAAGGTTCGGGCGTGTACCCGAACATGGGCCGCTACTTCTACGCGGGCGTCACGGCCAACTTCTGATCGTTTCGATCACAGTGGCTTTCGAGGGGCGGCGGGTTATCCCGCCGCCCCTTTTCTTTGCAGCTTCCAGAGGTCAGAACGAACGTCATGACTCAAGCTCGTGATCGCGCCCAAGCCGCGCTGGACAACGGTCGGCACCAGGATGCTGTCGCCATTGCAGAGGAGGCCGCCGCGCGTGGCGATGGCGAATGTCTCAGCCTGCTTGCGCGGTGGCGGCTGATCGGCAGGCCATTGCCGCGCGACCTTCCCGAAGCGCGCCGCCTGCTGCGCCAGGCGACTCTCTCCGGCAACGCTGATGCGGCACTGACGGAGGCCGCCCTGACGGCGAACGGAACGGGCGCCCGGCCCGACTGGCAAGGCGCGGTGAAGATCCTGAAGGAGGCGGCCGACCTTCACGGAGGCGTGGCCGCCCAGGATCTTGCCCTCCTCTCGCGCATGGACCTCGACGAAGCCGGCTACCCGCGGCAGATGCCGGAACCGGAGCGCATGGGTGAAGGATATCAGGTAAAGCGGTGGCGCCAGTTCCTCACGCCCGAAGAGTGCGCCCATCTGGCGATGTCGGTGCACGACCTTCTTGCGCCTTCTACGGTGGCCGATCCCCGCACAGGGCGCTTGAGACCCCATCCGGTCCGCACATCATCGGCGGCTGTGGTGGGGCCAACACGGGAGACACTTCCCCTGCAGGCCCTTATGCGCCGGATTGCTCAGGCGACGGAAACAGGGGTTGAACAGGGCGAACCGCTCAACGTGCTCCACTACGCACCGGGACAACAGTATCTGCCGCATATGGACACTCTGCCCCACGTCTCCAACCAGCGGATCGTCACCGCGCTGGCTTACCTGAACACCGGATACATCGGTGGCGAGACCTGCTTTCCCGAACAGAACCTTTCTATCGCGGGAGGCGGCGGAGACCTGGTGGCTTTCGCCAACACGTTGCCTGACGGCTCACCCGACACGCGCAGCCGCCATGCCAGCGCACCTGTTCGCCAAGGTGCCAAATGGGCAGCCACGCGCTGGATCAGGGCAAAGCCGTTCGACGTTTGGACTCAATCCTCCGCCTAGAATACGACGACGGGGCCGCGACCAGCGCGGCCCCGTGACTGCATTGCTGCTGCCGAGCGCGTTACTCACTCCACCGTCATCACCAGGGCGCCGTCGCCGTCTTCGATCCGGACGTGCGAGCCATCGGGGATTTCGCCGGCGAGGAGCTTTTCCGCCAGCGGGTCCTGAAGGTAGCGCTGCACCGCGCGCTTCAGCGGGCGGGCGCCGTAGACGGGGTCGTATCCAACGCGCCCGAGCCAGCGCTTTGCTGACTCCGACAGGTCGAGGACGATTTTGCGGTCCTTCAGCAGTTTCTGGACACGGTCGACCTGGATGTCGACGATCGGCGCCATGTGCTCCTGGCCGAGCCGGTGGAACAGGACGATCTCGTCCAGGCGGTTGAGGAACTCAGGCCGGAAATGCCCGCGCACGACCTCCATCACCTGCGGCTCGACCGTGGCCACGTCCACGCCCTCGTCCAGGCCTGCCAGGTACTGGCTGCCCAGGTTGCTGGTCAGGATGATCAGCGTGTTGGTGAAATCCACCACCCGCCCCTGCCCGTCCGTCAGCCGTCCGTCATCAAGCACCTGCAGCAGCACGTTGAAGACGTCGGAGTGCGCCTTCTCCACCTCGTCGAAGAGGACGACCTGATAGGGCCGCCGGCGCACCGCTTCGGTCAGCACGCCCCCTTCCTCGTAGCCGACGTAGCCCGGCGGCGCGCCGATCAGGCGGGCGACCGCGTGCTTTTCCATGAACTCCGACATGTCGATGCGCACGATCGCGGTGTCGTCGTCGAACAGAAAGCCCGCCAGCGCCTTGGTCAGCTCGGTCTTGCCCACACCCGTCGGGCCCAGGAACAGGAACGAGCCGAGCGGACGGTTCGGATCCTGCAGGCCGGCACGCGCGCGCCGCACCGCCTTGGAGACGGCCGCCACCGCGTCCTTCTGCCCGATCACGCGCGCGCCGAGCACTTCCTCCATCTTGAGGAGCTTTTCGCGCTCGCCTTCCAGCATCTTGTCCACAGGCACGCCGGTCCAGCGGCTGACGACGCCGGCGATGTCGTCCTCGGTCACTTCCTCGCGCAGCAGAGCGTTGCCGGCAGAGGCCTGCGCCTCGGCCAGCTTGGCCTCCAGCTGCGGGATCGTGCTGTAGGACAGTTCGCCAGCGCGGGCATAGTCACCACCGCGCTGGGCCTGTTCCAGTTCGTTGCGTGCAGCGTCCAGCTGTTCCTTCAGCTTGCCCTCGGCGGCGATCTTGTCGCGCTCGTTCTGCCAGCGGGTGGTCAGCTCGCTCGACTGCTGTTCAAGATTCGCCAGTTCCTCCCGCAGGGTGGCCAGGCGGTCCTTCGATGCTTCGTCGGTCTCTTTGCTGAGCGCCATTTCCTCGATCTTGAGCTGGATGATGCGGCGATCCAGCTTTTCGATCTCTTCGGGCTTGGACTCCACTTCCATGCGGATACGGCTGGCGGCCTCGTCCATGAGGTCGATCGCCTTGTCGGGCAGGAAGCGGTTGGTGATGTAGCGGTTGGACAGCGTCGCCGCCGCCACGATCGCGCCATCGGTGATGCGCACGCCGTGATGCAGCTCGTACTTCTCCTTGAGCCCGCGCAGGATCGAGATCGTGTCCTCGACCGTCGGCTCGCCCACGAAAACCGGCTGGAAGCGGCGCTGCAGGGCGGCGTCCTTCTCGACGTACTTCTGGTATTCGTCGAGCGTGGTCGCGCCGATGCAGTGCAGCTCACCGCGCGCGAGGGCGGGCTTGAGCAGGTTGCCTGCGTCCATGGAGCCCTCGGAGGCGCCGGCCCCGATCAGCGTGTGCATCTCGTCGATGAACAGGATGATCTGGCCTTCGGCACCCTTTACCTCGTCAAGCACGGCCTTCAGGCGTTCCTCGAACTCCCCGCGGTACTTGGCGCCAGCGATCAGGGCACCCATGTCGAGCGCCATCAGCTGGCGGTCCTTGAGGCTGTCAGGCACGTCGCCGTTGGCGATGCGCAGCGCGAGGCCCTCGGCAATGGCGGTCTTGCCGACGCCCGGATCGCCGATCAGCACGGGGTTGTTCTTGGTGCGCCGCGCGAGGATCTGCACGGTGCGGCGAATTTCCTCGTCCCGGCCGATCACCGGGTCAAGCTTGCCGTCGCGCGCGGCCTGCGTGAGGTCGCGGGCGTACTTCTTCATGGCGTCGTAGGCGTTCTCCGCACCGGCGCTGTCGGCGGTACGGCCGCCGCGCAGTTCGGTGATCGCCGCTTCCAGCGCCTGGGGCGTGACGTTCGCCGCCTTGAGCGCCTGGCCGGCTGCCGTGGTGCTCGCAAGAGCAAGACCCAGAAGCAGCCGCTCCACGGTGACGAAGCTGTCGCCGGACTTGGTCGCTGCCTGCTCCGCCGCATCGAGAACGCGCACGGCGTCATTGTCGAGGCCGGGGGCACCTGCAGCACCGCCGCCGGAGACGGCCGGAATTTTCGCGAGCGCCCTGTCGAGTTCCTGCGTAGCATAGGTGGCATTGCCCCCGGCGCGCTTGATGAGCCCTGCCGCCATGCCTTCGGAATCGTCGAGCAGGGCCTTGAGGATGTGCTCGGGTGCGATGCGCTGGTGGTTCAGGCGAATGGCAACGGTCTGCGCGGCCTGAAGGAAACCTTTTGCACGGTCTGTGAACTTTTCGAGATTCATAGGATAACTCGCCTCCTGAACTCGTAATATAGTGTTGCAGATTTGCAACACAAGTGACCACAGCGCAGTTTTCGCAGTGTCGCCCGATCGGATCGTATCCCGCTCAAGAGAAGCTGCCGGAACCGGCCTGTGGCAGAAGATGGGAGCACCACGAAGAAATGCCAGAGGCTTCGCGGGGGCGGTAATGATCGGCGGCCGGTTATCAGGGCGTGGCGCAGGTGGATTGGGTGGCCTAGCCTTGGGGCAACAGAACCAAGGGACGAGGCGCATGGCGAAATTCACACCTCAACAGGCTGCGGACGTGCTGGCTATCAAGCAGGCCATTTACGAATGGGGCGATGAGCTCGACATCAACAACGGCCTGCATATGGGCGCGGCGAACTGCCTGGCGGAAGATGTCCGCTACAACGTAGGTGGCCAATGGCGCGAAGGGTTGAAGGACGTCGAAGCTTTCTACCAGGGACGCGCCGAAACCATGAAGGCCGGAGCGGGCCTGATGACGATGCGCCACATCATCACCTCCCTGCGGGTCAGCTTCGATGACGCCGACCACGCCCGGGTGGGCTACCTTCTCGTCTTCTTCGCGGCGCTCGGCGACGGCCCGTTCGACAGCTACTGCGATCCGCTCGCCGTGGCCGACGTGAAGATGGAGTGCCGCCGCGATGAGGACGGCGAATGGCGCATCACGCTGTTCGATTCCGGCCAGATCTTCAAGCGCGGCTGACGGGGAAGTGCCCCGGTTCGTTACCGGGGCCACCACGAGACTTCCTGCTGGTCACGAAAGAACAAGCTGCTAACCTCGGCTCATGCGATCCGTCACACAGTCGAGCGTCACCGCTCTTGCCGCCGCCCTTCTTCTTTCCGCCTGCACCACTTCTCCGCACGGCCGACCGGCGGCCTCGGCAGAAGCGCCCCCCGCCCCCGGCCTTGCGCCCGCCGCCTCGCCGCAGGAGCTGGTCGCGAAAGTCGACATCCCGTATGAAAAGTTCGTTCTCGCCAACGGCCTGACGACCATCGTCCACACGGACCGCAAGGCCCCGATCGTAGGCGTGACGCTGTACTACAAGGTCGGCTCCAAGAACGAACCGCGCGGCAAGACCGGGTTCGCCCACCTCTACGAACACCTTTTCTTCGGCGGTTCGGCCAACGTCCCCAATTTCGACATCCCGCTGGAAGGTGCCGGTTCGACCTCGACCAACGGATCGACCTGGTACGACCGCACGAACTACGTCGAAACCGTCCCGACGGGTGCGCTCGATCTCGCACTGTTCATGGAAAGCGACCGCATGGGCGCGCTGCTGCCGGCCGTCACCCAGGACAAGCTCGACAAGCAGAGGGGCGTCGTTCAGAACGAAAAACGGCAGGGCGACAACCAGCCCTATGGCCTTGCGGAGTACCTGACCGCCGAAGGCCTCTTTCCGGTGGGCCACCCTTACCGCCACTCGACGATCGGCTCGATGGCCGATCTCGACGCCGCCACGCTGGCGGACGTGCAGAAATGGTTCACTGACCATTACGGTCCAAACAACGTAGTGCTGGTCCTTTCCGGGGACATCGACGCGACAACTGCGCGACCAATGGTGGAAAAGTGGTTCGGCGCCATCCCGCGGGGGCCGGAGGTGGCGCCCGTCGCAGCCGGACCGGTAACGCTCTCCGCCCCTGTCTCGCGCGAGATGACCGATCAGGTTCCGGTGCTGCGCATCAGCCGCGACTGGAGCGGCCCGGGCCTCAACGACGCGGACGCCGTCGCCCTGCGCATCGGCATGCACATCCTGGGCGGGCTTTCCAGTTCCCGGCTCGACAATGCACTGGTGCGCGGCAACCAGATGGCGGTTTCGGTGCGCGCGTCCGCCATGGTGTTCGAGCAATCGAGCTTCCTGAACGCGACCATGGACGTGAAGCCCGGCGTCGACCGGGTGGCGGCAGAAGCCGAGCTGGACCGGGTGATGGCGGAATACATCGCCAAGGGACCGACCGAGGACGAAGTGCGGCGCGCCGTCACCAGCGTCCTCTCCGGCGAGATCGGCGGCCTTGAACAGGTCGGCGGGTTCTCCGGCAAGGGCGCAACCCTTGCGGAAGGCGAAGTCTATTCGGGCGACCCGGCCAAGTACAAGGCGGACCTCCAGGCCATCGCGGCACTCAGCCCCGCCACCGTGCACGCGGCGCTGCGCAAATGGCTCGGCCGCCCCGTCTACAAGCTCGCCGTCGTCCCGGGTGTCCGCACCGAAGACGGCGCGACGATGGGCGGGTGGGGGGATGAGGATACCACCCCCCGAAAGGCGGTCGCCAAATCCGCGAAGGCGGCGAAAATCGGCCCTGCTCCGAGGCGCACGGCTCCGCCCGTCGCGCCCGTAGGCGCACTGGCGTTTCCCTCGATCGAGCGGACGACCTTGTCCAACGGCATCCCCGTTGCGCTCGCCCGCAGGACCGGCGTGCCCAAGCTCGTCATGGCCATCGACTTCGACGCCGGCTTCGCGGCCGATGCCCTCGATACGCCGGGCACGCAGGGCCTCATGCTCGACATGCTCGACGAGGGCACGAAGACGCGCAACGCCACTCAGATCGCGGAGGAGCAGGAACGGCTCGGCGCGTCCATCCGGACCGATGCCAGCCTCGACAGCAGCAGCCTTGTCGTGAGCGCTCTCTCCGCCAACCTCGCGCCGTCGCTTGCGCTCGCGTCCGACATGCTCCTCCACCCGGCCTTCGCCCCCGCCGACTTCGAGCGGGCGCGCGGGCAGGCCATGGCCGAGTTGGCGCAGGCCCAGTCGACCCCCAGCGCACTTGCCGGGCGCACCCTGAATGCGGAACTCTTCGGCGATCATCCCTACGCGCAGCCAGGTGACGGCTTGGGAACGGAAACCTCGCTTGCCGCCCTCACACCGCAAGCGCTGAGCGCAGCCCATGCCAAGTGGGTGCGGCCGGACCTCGCCCGCATCACCGTGGTGGGGGACGTGACGATGGAGCAACTCAAGCCGCTGCTGGAGCAGTCCTTCGGCGCATGGAAGGCGCCCGCCGCACCCCGGCCGAACAAGCCTCTGGACGCTGCCGTGCCTGCGCCAAGCGCGCGCGTCGTCCTCATCGACCGACCAAATTCGCCGCAGTCGGTGATTCTCGCCGGCCGTGTCCTGCCGCTGACGGGGCGCACACCGGGTGAGGAGCCGCTGATGCTGGCCAACGACGTGGTGGGCAACGGCTTCCTCTCGCGCTTGAACGCCGACATTCGCGAGGACAAAGGCTGGAGTTACGGCGTGCGCTCCGGCGTGACTCAGAACAGCGGGCCACGGGTGATAGAAGTCATGGCGCCCGTACAGGCGGACCGGACAGGCGATTCCGTGCGGGCCGTCATCCAGAACATGAGCGCCTTTCCCGCCCGCAGCCCAATCACGACCGAGGAATTCCAGCGCGTGACCGAGGGTGCCATCCGCGCCCTGCCCACTCAGTTCGAAACCAACGCCGCTGTCCTCTCGGCCATCATCCGGAATGACCGCCTCGGCCGGCCTGAAGATTATTACGTCCGCCTCGCGCAGACCTATCGCGGGATCGATGCCGAGCGGATCGGCGGCGCCGCCCGGCAGTACCTTCAGCCGAACGATCTCACCTGGATCATTGTAGGTGATCGCAAGATCGTGGAACCTCAGCTAAAGGGCCTCGGTTTGCCCGTAGAAGTTCGCCCCGCCCCCACGGGCGGCGACGACGCCACGGACGGCGAATAAGGAGATCAGAATGTCTGTTGCAGGTACTTACGATTGCGTCACCAACACCCCGCTCGGGCGCAAGAAGGGTGTTCTCACCGTCACGCCGAGTGGTGACGGCCAGTTCACCGGCAACATCACCGGCGATCTCGGCACGATGGACATCAAGGACGGCCGCGTGGACGGCCAGGCGCTCAAGTGGTCCATGCGCATGACCTCGCCCATGCCGATGAACCTCGACTGCAAGGCCACGGTTACCGGGGACGCGCTGACGGGAACGATCAAGGCGGGCATGTTCGGGTCAATGGAACTGATCGGCACCCGGCAGACGGCCTGAATACCGGACGGAAAAAGCCCGGCACCGCGCGCAGCAAGGCGCAGTGCCGGGCCCTCTCACCCCCCCAGGTGAGCCCTTGACGCGGCGCCTGCAGCGCCAGCCGTCGTTGCACGAGAGGCAGCGCTTTCGCCCGGCCTCTTTTCAAGACGCCCCTGTTCCCCGCAACTAAGGGATAACACGGGTCGGAATGATGGCAAGACGATTATCGTTAATCACACTTTAAGCCTGCCTCAACATGGGGCTGCCAAAGAAAAACCCCGCGGAGGCTTTCGCTTCCACGGGGTTTTTTCTTGTCAGGAGGCGAGCCGTCAGCCCAGTTTCGCCTTGAGGATCTCGTTGACGACCTGCGGGTTCGCCTTGCCCTGCATCGCCTTCATCGTCTGGCCGACGAAGAAGCCGAACAGCGCAACCTTGCCGTCCTTGTACTGCGAGACCTTGTCCGCGTTGGCGGCAAGGATCTCGTCCACCTTCGCCTCGATGGCGCCGGTGTCGCTTTCCTGCTTGAGCCCTTCGCGCTCCACGATGGCGCCGGCGCTGTCGCCGGTTTCCAGCATGATCTCCAGCACCTGCTTGGCGATCGAGCCGGAAATGGTGCCCTTGCCCACCAGCGCCAGCAGCTCAGCCGCCTGTTCGTGGCTGACCGGAGAATCGTCCAGGCTGCGGCCGAGCTTGTTAAGGGCGCCGAAGAACTCGGAAATCAGCCAGTTGGCCGCCTGCTTGGCCACCTCCGCCGGCGCCTTCCCCTGTGCCGAGGCCGCTTCGGAGAGGAGCGCCTCGAACCAGCGCGCGGTGTCGACATCGGCGGTCAGCACCGCCGCGTTGTAGGCCGAGAGGCCAAGATCGCCGACATAGCGCGCGCGCTTCGCGTCCGGAAGTTCCGGCAAGGAGGCGCGGCACTCCTCCAGGAACGCATCGTCCAGCACCAGCGGCAGCAGGTCCGGGTCCGGGAAGTAGCGGTAGTCGTGCGCGTCCTCCTTGGAGCGCATCGAGCGAGTGGTGCCTGTATTCGGGTCGAACAGGCGCGTTTCCTGCACGATCTTGCCACCGCCTTCGAGCACGTCGACCTGACGGTTCGCCTCATGCTCGATCGTCTGCATGACGAAACGCACCGAGTTGACGTTCTTCGTCTCGGTGCGGGTGCCGAATTCCTCGCCGGGCTTGCGCACCGATACGTTGACGTCGCAGCGCATCGAACCCTGGTCCATGTTGCCGTCGCACGAGCCGACATAGCGCAGGATCGTGCGCAGCTTCGACACGTAGGCACCGGCCTCGGCGGGCGAGCGCATGTCGGGGCGACTGACGATCTCCATCAGTGCCACGCCCGAACGGTTGAGGTCGACGTAGGACATGGTGGGATGCTGGTCATGCATCAGCTTGCCCGCGTCCTGCTCGACGTGGATGCGCTCGATGCCGATGACCTTGTCCTCGGGAATGCCGGCCTTCTCGTCCGCCTCGATCGTGATCGAACCTTCACCAACGAGCGGGTGGTAGAGCTGGCTGATCTGGTAGCCCTGCGGAAGGTCGGCGTAGAAGTAGTTCTTGCGGTCGAATCGTGACCACTTGTTGATCTGCGCGTCGATCGCCATGCCGGTGCGCACCGCCTGGCGGATGCACTCCCGGTTAGGGACCGGCAGCATGCCCGGCATTGCCGCGTCGATCAGCGAAACCTGCGTGTTCGGCTCGGCGCCGAATGCCGTTGCCGAGCTGGAGAACAGCTTGGAATTGGACGTGACCTGCGCATGGATTTCGAGGCCGATGACGACCTCCCAGTCCCCGGTGGCGCCCTGGATGCGATACGTGCTCATATTACCACCACTTCCCCGGCTTGGCCGTGAATCCTGCGCGGCTCTCAATCGCGAGGCCGGCGTTCAGAACGCCCTGCTCGTCCAGCGGGCGGCCGATGATCTGCAGCCCGAGCGGCAGGCCCTGCGCGTCCAGCCCTGCAGGCACCGACATCGCAGGCAGGCCCGCGAGCGAGGCCGGGACCGTGAACACGTCGTTGAGGTACATCGCAAGCGGATCGTCGACGTTCTCGCCCAGAGCGAAGGCGGCGCTCGGCGCAGTGGGAGTCAGGAGGACATCGACCTGCTCGAAGGCCCTGGCGAAGTCCTGCGAGATCAGCGTGCGCACCTTCTGGGCCTGCGTGTAGTAGGCGTCGTAGAAGCCGGCGGACAGCACATAGGTGCCGATCAGGATGCGGCGCTTCACTTCGGGGCCGAAGCCGGCGGCACGGGTGGCGGCGTACATGTCCTGCAGACCCGCGCCATCCGGCAGATCGCGCAGGCCGTAGCGCACGCCATCATACCGCGCGAGATTGGACGACGCTTCGGCGGGCGCGATGATGTAGTACGTCGGCAGCGCGTACTTGGTGTGCGGCAGCGACACCTCGACGACTTCGGCGCCGGCGTCCTTCAGCCATGCGATGCCCTGTTCCCAGACGGCCTCGATCTCGGCCGGCATGCCATCGGCGCGGTATTCGCGCGGGATGCCGACCTTCTTGCCCTTCATGTCCGCCGAAAGCGACGCGGTCCAGGCCGGCACGGGAAGATCGAGGCTGGTCGAATCCTTGGGGTCGAAACCCGCCATGGCTTCGAGCATGATCGCGCAGTCGGTAACGTCGCGGCCCATGGAGCCGGGCTGGTCGAGCGAGCTGGCAAAGGCGACCACGCCCCAGCGCGAGCAGCGCCCATAGGTCGGCTTGATGCCGGTCGTGCCGGTGAAGGCCGCCGGCTGACGGATCGATCCGCCCGTATCGGTGCCGGTGGCCGCAGGCGCAAGGCGCGCCGCGATCGCGGCCGATGAGCCGCCCGAGGAACCTCCGGGCGTCAGCTGGGCCTTGCCGTCGGGACGGCGCCAGGGCGAGATGACGTTGCCGAAATGGCTGGTCTCGTTGGAGGAACCCATGGCGAACTGGTCGAGGTTGAGCTTGCCCAGCATGCCCGCGCCCGCGTCCCACAGCTTCTGCGACACGGTGGATTCGTACTGCGGCACGAAGCCTTCGAGCATGTGGCTGGCCGCGGTCGTCTGTACGCCAAAGGTCGCGAACAGGTCCTTCATGCCGATCGGCACGCCGGCCATCGCACCGAGCGCCTCACCGGCAGCGCGCTTCGCATCCACCGCCCTTGCGGCTTCGACAGCCTTTTCGGGCGTCACGACGATAAAGGCGTTCAGCGCGTCCTGCGCCGCCGCGACATTGGCGTTGAACGCTTCGGCCACCTCGACCGCAGAGAACTGGCCGGCGGCCACGCCGTCGCGAAGGGCGGCTACGCCCAGGTCGGTAATGTCACTCATTATTCGATCACCTTGGGCACGCCGAAGAAGCCGTGTTCGGCGGCGGGGGCATTGGCAAGAACGGCGTCGCGCTTGTCTCCGCCGGTCAGCGGATCGGCATCGATCACGTCGTCGCGCAGGCGCAGGGTGTTGGGGATGACGGCGGTCATCGGCTCCACGCCGCTGACGTCCACTTCGCCCAGTTGCTCCACCCAGGCGAGAATGCCGTTGAGTTCGGGCACCATGGCCTCGAGCTCCGGCTCGCTCACCTTGATGCGCGCGAGGCTGGCGATCTTCGCCACGGTTGCGGTATCGACCGACATGGCTTTCCTTCACGGTTGAGCCCGCCAATGGTAGGCGCGGCGGGCGGAAATTCGAAGCCGCCCCAGCTAGCAGCGAGGCGGCCCGGCTTCAAGCACGGCGCAATGCGGCAACGCCCGTCCCCGAACCGCCGGGAGGGCGATCCGGGACGGGAGGGCGGCCGCCGCCGAGCTACTTCGCTTGTTGCGGCTCTGCCGGAGGGTTCGCGGCTTGCGCGCGCATCTGCGCCATCATCGCCTGAAGCTCCGCAGCGGTCTTGAAGTCAATCAGGTCGACTTCGAAGATCAGCGTCGAGTTGGCCGGGATCGGACCCGATGCCTCTGCGCCGTAGCCAAGCTCGGGGGGGATGGTCAGGCGGTAGCGGCCGCCGCGCTCCATCTGGACGATACCCTGCGCAAAGCCCGGCACCACTTCATCCAGTGCCATGGGCACACGGTCTGCCTGATCGAAGACGGTGCCGTCCGTCAACATGCCCTTGTAGTTGATGAGCACGAACGAGTGCTCCGGCGGCCTTCCGCCCACCCCGGCGGACAGGGTCTCCACCTTCACCTGCGCAGCTGCGGGGGCAGCGGCAGGCGCGGCCTGCGCGAAAGCTGCCGTGGGCAGCGTCAGCGCCAGCAGCGCCGCAAGTCGAAGCATGGTCACGCCGGTCAGGGCTGCGCCGGTGCCGGAGCGCCCGGGACTGCTCCCGGAGCGCCACCCTGCTGCATCTGCTGAAGCTGCTGCAGGATCTGCTGCTGCTGGCGGATTTCAGCAAGGCTCTTGTAGTCGATCAGTTCGACTTCGAACTTGAGATCGGCGTTGGCGGGAATCGGCGAACCTTCCGGCGGCGTGGCGCCATACGCGAGTTCGGACGGAATAATGACTTCGTACTTGCCGCCGCGCTGCATCTTCTGGAGCGCCTTGGAGAAGCCCAGCACGAACTGGGCGACCGGATTGGGGTAATTCTTGTTCTGATCGAACACCGTACCGTCGCTCAGCATGCCCTTGTAGTTGATGAGCACCACGTCATCCATCGTCGGCGATTCGCCCGTTCCGGCGGTCAGCGTCTTGACGGTGGGGGTCGGCGGCAGCGCCGCATAAGCGACACCGGCGGAAGCCAGGGCGATCGCCGCGATTCCGATCCAGAGCTTGGAGACAGCGCCCTTGGCAATCGGCTGAAGCGGGACGCGGGTGATCTCTGTCATCGTCTGTGGCCTCGTACTCGGAAAATGGAACGCCCGAACGGCAGATGCACAAAGGGCGCGGAATGGTGATTCCGCGCCCTCATGGCTCAACCCGGCGCGGCATTCAAGCCGCTCACCGAGATTTAGAGGCGCCCTGCGCAGATGCGCAGGAAAGCGCGCTTACTTGGAGCCGTCACGCTCGGCGCGCTTGCGCTCAAGCTTGCGAGCGCGGCGAACGGCGGCAGCCTTTTCGCGAGCGCGCTTTTCCGAGGGCTTCTCGAAGTGACGGCGCAGCTTCATTTCACGATACACGCCCTCACGCTGCAGCTTCTTCTTGAGAGCCCGAAGAGCCTGATCGACGTTGTTATCGCGGACGAGAATCTGCATAAACCGAAACACCTCACAAAAATAGACGGGCCGCCACGCATCCGGTCTGGCGTGGCGAGCCGCGAATCCTGAGCCAAAAAAGGGCCGCCGCCGGACTCGGGGGCAGCTGATTGACGGGCCCGTTAGCAAAAGGAGGCAGGCAAGACAAGGCCCAAGCCCTCTTTCGCGCCGTTCCGTGTGCGCAGCCGTTGGAAATTGGCGCATTCGCGGCTAAGGCGAGCGCCATGCCCCAACCTTCCTTTTTCACGGCCTCGCTTTACGTGGCCCTCGGCGGCGCGTTCGGCTCCTGGCTGCGCTTTCTCGTCGGGCGCGGCTGGACCGCGGTGCTTGGTCCCATGCGCGCAGGCGCTTTTCCTTATGCCACACTCAGCGTCAATGTCGCGGGCAGCCTGCTGATGGGCCTCCTTGCAGGCTGGCTCGCGCGGTTCGGCAACAATGCCGAAGGAACGCGCCTTCTCCTCGGCATCGGCGTGCTGGGCGGTTTCACGACTTTCTCTTCCATGAGCCTCGACTTTGCGGTTTTGATCGAGCGTGGCGAGATCGCCACCGCCGCTCTCTATACGGGCCTTTCTCTTATCGCCGGATTCGGCGGCCTCTTCCTTGGCCTACTCATGATGCGGAGCCCGGCATGAACGATATCGTCCGTCAATTCACGGTCGGCCACGACGACGATGGCGTGCGCCTCGACCGCTGGTTCAAGCGCCACCTGCCGCAAGTCGGCTTTGCCATGGTGTCCCGCTGGGCGCGCACCGGCCAGGTCCGCGTCGACGGCAAGCGCGCCGATGTCGATACACGCCTCGAAGCGGGCCAGGTATTGCGCGTACCACCCGGCGGCGAGGCGAAGGCGGGCGGAACCGCCCCGCGTCCGCGCCGCGAACTCACCCCGGCCGAGATCGAGCTGGCCGATTCGATGGTCCTGACGCAGGACCGCGCCGCCATCGTCCTCAACAAGCCGCCGGGCCTCGCCACGCAGGGCGGTTCGGGCATGAAGGAGCACGTCGACGGCCTGCTCGACGCCTTCGCCGACAAGGGCCCGCGCCCGCGCCTTGTCCATCGCCTCGACAAGGACACCTCGGGCGTCCTGCTGATCGCCCGCACGCCGGGCAGCGCGGCGTTCTTCTCCAAGCGCTTCTCCGGCCGCTCCGCCAAGAAGATTTACTGGGCACTCGTCGTCGGCGTACCGAGCATCGAGGACGGGATGATCGAACTGCCGCTCGCCAAGCAGCCGGGAACCGGCGGCGAAAAGATGCACGTCGATGAGAAGGAAGGTCAGAGCGCCCGCACCCGCTATCGCGTGATCGATCGCGCCGGAAACCGTGCCGCGTGGGTCGAACTGCACCCGCTGACCGGCCGCACCCATCAATTGCGCGTCCACATGGCCGCCATCGGGCATCCGATCGTGGGTGACGGCAAGTACGGTGGGCAGGAGGCGTTTCTTACCGGCTCTATCAGCCGCAAAATGCACCTCCACGCACGCCGCCTGCTGATCGAGCATCCGGACGGCGCGCCGCTCGACGTCACCGCTCCGCTGCCCGAGCACTTCGCCAACTCGCTCGAATCGCTCGGCTTCGTGGAGTCTGAGGGCGACGTCGAGATCGAGGCGCCGGTCGAGTTCACCAAGGAAGACCAGAAGCGCGCCGCAAGGCAGCACGCCAAGGAATACCGCAAGGAACGCCGTGGCGAGCGCCGCAAGCGCAGCGATGGTCCGCCTTCGGGCCAGACCCGGCCGAACAAGCCATCCGGCAAACCCAGCGGCAAGCCAGGCGCGCGGGCGGGGACGAAGCCGGGCGCCAAGCCCTTCGGCAAACCGGCGCGTCCGGGCAGCGGCAGGCCCTCCGGCCCGCGCGGCGGCGCCCGCCCCGGCCCGAAGCCCGGCGGCGCCCCGCGAGGGCGTAGCCGGTGAAGCTGGCCGTCTTCGACTGCGACGGTACTCTGGTCGATGGTCAGGCGCCGATCTGCGAGGCGATGGAGGTGACGTTCGAGGCTTTCGCGCTCACCCCGCCCTCACGCGGAGCGATCCGCCGCGCGGTCGGCCTGTCGCTGCCGCAGGCGATACGCCAGCTCCTGCCCGCCTCGGACGCGGAGCAGCAGCAGGCGATGGCCGAGGTGTACAAGCAGTCGTTCCGCACCGCACGCGAACAGGGCCGCGTGGCGCAGCCTCTGTTCCCCGGCGTCGGGGACACTCTGCGCGCGCTTCAAGCGCAGGGCTGGACGCTTGGCGTGGCCACCGGAATGTCGGACCGCGGCTTGAGCTTCTGCCTTGCGGCCAACGGCATCACCGACCTGTTCGTGACGCTCCAGACGGCGGATCGCCACCCGTCCAAGCCGAACCCGGCCATGCTGCAGCACGCCCTCTTCGAAGCGGGCGCCGACGCGACGCAGGCCGTGATGATCGGTGACACCGCCTACGACATGCAGATGGCCGCAAGCGCCCATGTCCGGGGCATCGGGGTGGACTGGGGTTACCACCACCCGCGCGAGCTTATCGCCGCAGGAGCGGAGGTCGTGGTCGAAAGCCCGGCGCAACTGCTGGAGCACCTGCTGCGATGAGCGAACGGGATCCCGCAGCCGCACGGTTCGCGATCATCAACCTCGTGCGCCTTGCCGGCGTTGGCTTCGTCGTGCTCGGCATTCTTGTGGCGAATGGCCGCATTCTTCCCGACGCACCCGACTGGGTGGCTTATCTGCTCGTCGCCAACGGGCTGGTGGACGCCTTCGTCATTCCCGCTGTTCTCGTCAGAAAGTGGCGCACTCCGAAATGAAGCGTTTCTACAAGCAGGCCGCCGCCGAACGCTGTGACGGCGGGTGGCGCGCAACCCTCGACGGGCGGCCGATCCGCACCGCCGGCGGGAGACCGCAGGTCGTGCCCAGCCAGGCCCTCGCCGAAGCTCTCGCCGCCGAATGGCAGGCGCAGCGCGAGGAGATCGACCCGGCTTCCTTCCCTTACCGCGACTTGGTGGACTTCACGATCGATGCCGTCGCACCTGCGCCGGATGCGGTGATCACAGAACTGCTGCCTTACGCAGAGACGGATACGCTTTGCTATCGCGGCGATCCGGATGAGGCGCTGTACAAGCGGCAGCTGGAGGTGTGGGAGCCGCTTCTTGCGGCGGCGGAAACGCGGCTGGGCGTCAGCTTCTCGCGCATCTCGGGCATCATGCACAAACCGCAGCCGCCCGAAACCCTTGCCCGCCTTCGTACCGAGCTTGAACAGTGCAGCGCGTTCGAACTGGCGGCGCTCAAGATGCTGGCCAGCCTTGCCGCCTCGCTGGTGATCGCGCTCGAGGCGATCCGGCCAAGCGCCGATGCGGATACCTTGTGGGAGGCGGCCGAGCTCGAGGCCGACTGGCAGGTCGAACTCTGGGGCGAGGACTGGGAAGCGGCCGAGCGCCGCACGGCCCGCTTCGACGCGTTCAAGCTGGCCATGCGGCTGGCGCAGCTCTCGCGCGGATAGCAGGAGGCGGGTCCGAAGAACGGACCCGCCCTCACGCCTGCATCAGAACTTCGCGCCCAGCGCCACGACGGCGTTGTGCCGGCTGAAGTCGGCCTCGTAGTTCGAGTAGCGGTACTCGACCTTGGCGAAGAGGTTGCCGCTGAGGTCGTACTGCGCACCCGCGCCAAGACGGAACCCGTCGGCGTTCTCGCCCACATCGGCGCTGTTGACGCCGTCCGTGTAGGTCAGGCGCAGGCGGGCATTGGTGTAACCGCCGAGCACGTAGAGCTGGCTGCGGTCGCCCATCTGCGTACCGAGGCGAACGACGGCAGCGAGGTCACGGCCAGTGCGCAAGCAGAGACGCTCCGCTCCCGCGGCGGCGCAGCTTTTGGTGCTGCTGTCGGCGACGGTGCCCTGAATGCCCACGAACATCCCGCCTGAAAGCGGCATATCGTAGCCGGCGCTCACGCCGTAGTATACGCCTTCCTCGGAATCGCCAGCCGCCGAAAGGGAATCGAGGCCGGTTTCCGCCTGCACGAAGGCCTGTGCCTGTGCGAGGGCCGGAACGGCGAAAAGCCCGGCGACGAGACCGAGTGCTGCAAATGTCCTCATGAAATGCTCCTCCAAAGTTTTATCCCCCAGCTTCCTTGGACGGCAGCAGGGACGCGCCCTGTAGCTTTGGAGATTATGAGGAGAAACCAATAAGATGCCTGTCCGAAACAAACAGGACACAGTGTGGTACATTAGTCACTGCGCGCTTGGAGGCCCGGCACCGCCAGCGCCGATCTTGCGCCGCTTTCCCGTTCCCGTCCTATCGGGGATGGAGCCGCCCAAAGTATTTTGGGCAGCTCAGCCCAGGTATCGGCCTTGCGATCGGCCGCTGCCGTCCTAACCCTTGATCCAGTCCGCCACCTGTCGCGCCACGTCGTTGGTGGCGCGATTGAGCGCGGCCCCGACTGGCTTCGCCTTGGCCTCGACACCGTTGACCACGGACTCGAAGCGGCGCGTCTGAAGCGGCCCGGTGCCGCGTTCCGAACGCACCGCGTCAAACCGCACCACGACGGCGCTGCGCTGGGCGTCGTAACCCATCTGCAGCAGGCGCCCACCGATGAGCGTCTTGCCCGTGACCTCGAAGTCACCGCCTTCTACCACGAGCTGACCCGTCCGCGCGCGCAGCGTCTCGGCGAGCAGCGCCCGGAACTGGCGCGTCGGCTTCTCCACCCAAAGCGCGTCCTTGAGGTAGGCGACCCTTGAGGCATCGACGGTCACAGGCACGCGAAGAACGTCGAGCCCGCGATCCGCTTCGGGATCAAGGACCACGATCGCCTCGCTCAGCTGCGCGGTGGCTGTGCTGCCGGCGGGTGCGCTTTCCTCGGCCGTGAGCTTGAGCAGCTCGTCCGGCGGCTTGGTTCCGAGGCTGACGCAGCCGGCAAGACCGGTGGTTAGCGCCAGTGCTGTGGCCGCAGCAAGCAGGCCATGGCCGACACGGTTCATTGCGATACCCCTCATGGCTCGTAGTCGGGCAGCTTCTGCCCCTTGAGCAGGGCACCCGCGCCCTGTTCGTCGATACGTTCGGTCAGGCTGCGCAGAGCCTTGCTCGTGGCGCGCAGGTCGCGGATGGCGCTTTCGGCCGCGGGCAGCGTCTGTTCCGTCACCTGGCTAAGGCCGGGTTGTGCGCTCTGCAGCGTACGGTCGAACTGCTCCATCGACTTCTGCGCGGACGCCAGCGTCCGTCGCAGTTGGTCGGCAAGCGAGCTGCCTTCATCCCCGAGCAGGTCATCGGCCTTGTGCGCCACGCCCTCGAACGCGGCGAGCGTCTGCGTCGCCTGGCGAAGGCTGCCCTGAAGCTCGGTCATTGTGGCGCGCAGTTGCGGCGTCGCGTCCGAAATATCCCTGGTCATCTTGTTGGTGTTGGCCAGGATTCCGGTGATCGACTTGCGATTTTCCGCACTGAGCAGCTGGTTGAGGTTCTCGGTCAGAGTGGCCAGCCGCTCCAGCAGCAACGGCGCGTTCGAGAGGATCTCGCCGAAACCGCCACGCTTTGTCGGGATGACAGGCACGCCCTCCGGCCCTGGCTCGGTAAGCAGCGGCGCGCCTTTCACGGCGCCCTCCAGCTGGATGTCGGAGACACCGGTAAAGCTTGCCTGGATCGTCGCCGTCGTGCCTACGGTGATCGGCACCTTCTCGTCGACCTTGACGCGCACCCGCACGAAGCTGGGATCCTGTGGCCACAACTCGATCTGCGTGACCTGCCCGGAAGGAACGCCCGCGTAGCCGACTTCCGAACCCCTCGCCAGGCCATCGACCGACTGCTTGAAGAAGATGTCGTACTCGTTCTGGGCACCCTCACCCAACCGCGCAATCCACATGACGAAAGCCGCGAGGAGCGCCAGCAGTATCAGCGTGACGGCTCCGACCCAGACGTGATTGGCCCGTGTTTCCATCGCCGTGCCCTATGCCCCCGTCCTGTCGCTGTCCATGCTCCGGCCTGCAGGCGGCGGAGCGGAAGATGAATCAACGGCTTGCGCCGTGTCGTGTTCCGGCGTCACCGCCGGGTCGTCCTTCGCGGCGAGCGCCGCACGGCCGCGTGGGCCGTTGAAGTATTCCTGAATCCACGGGTGATCGAGCGCAAGCAGCTCCGGGATGGTGCCGACCGCGATGACTTTCCTGTCCGCCAGCACCGCCACACGGTCACAGATGGCGTAGAGCGTGTCGAGGTCATGCGTGATGAGAAAGACCGTGAGGCCCAGCGTCTCCTTCAGTTCGCGCGTCAGCGTGTCGAAGGCGGCTGCGCCGATAGGGTCAAGCCCGGCGGTGGGTTCGTCGAGGAACAGCAGCTCCGGATCGAGCGCCAGCGCGCGCGCCAGGCCGGCGCGTTTCTTCATGCCGCCCGAAAGCTCGCTCGGGTACTTGAACGCCGCGTCCTCCGGCAGGCCCGAGAGGCGCACCTTGAAGCGCGCGATCTCCGCCCGGAGTTCGTCCGATATCTCGGGGAAGAACTGCTTGAGCGGAACTTCGACGTTCTCTCCGACGGTGAGCGTGGAGAACAGGGCACCGCCCTGGAACAGAACGCCCCAGCGGGAGCGCAGATCGACCGAATCCTCTTCGGTCGCATCGCCCATGCGGTGGCCGAGGACGGTGATATCCCCTCCCGTCGGCTGCTGCAGCCCGATGATCGAGCGCATCAGGACGGACTTGCCCGTGCCCGATCCTCCGACCACGCCGATGATCTCGCCCCGGCGCACCTTGAGGTCGAGGCCGTCGTGGATGACGTATTCCCCGAAGGCGTTGTGCAGACCCTTCACGACGATGGGGTAATCCTCCGCGTCGCTGCGGGTCTGCAGGTCCGTGGCAGGTGTGGTCGACGTGTCGTTCATCGTCATGCGAGACCCATCACTTCCAGCCGATCTTCGTGAAGAAGATCGCGAAGAAGGCGTCCAGGACGATGACGGTGAAGATCGCGGTGACCACGGCCTGCGTGGTACGCGCGCCGACCTCCTCCGCGTTGGCGGTCACCTGCATGCCCTGGTAGCACCCCGCGAGCGCCACGATCAGCGCGAACACGGGGGCTTTGATGAGCCCGATCCACAGGTCGGTCATCGGCACGACTTCCTGCGTGCGCTGGAGGAAAGTCCAGAACGGTATGTCAAGCGCAAACCCGGCGATGGTGGCACCACCGATGATCGCCAGCACCGAGGAATAGAAGCCCAGGAGCGGCATCATCAGCATAGAGGCCAGGACGCGGGGCACGACCAGCGTTTCCATGGGAGACACGCCGATGGTGCGCATGGCGTCCACCTCCTCGGTCAGTTTCATGGTGCCGATCTGCGCGGCGAAAGCCGAGCCGGACCGGCCCGCCACCATGATCGAGGTCATGAGAATGCCCAGCTCTCGCATGGAGAGGCGGCCGGTCAGGTTGATCGTGTAGATCTCCGCCCCGAACTGGGCGAGCTGCACCGCACCCTGCTGCGCGATGACGATGCCGATGAGAAAGCTCATCAGGCCGATGATCCAGAGCGAGTTGATGCCCACATACTGCATGTGGAACACCAGCGCCGTCCCCCGCAACCGCGACGGGTGCCGGATCATCACGCCGAACGCGAGGATGAGTTCGCCAAGGAACCCGAGCATCTTTCGAAGGCCGACGCCCCAGCTGGCGACCAGATCGCCCAGTTCGCCGACCGTGCGGATCAGCAGCGAAGGACGCCGTTCGGGCTCGGCCTCATGTTCGGAAAGATCGCCGATGGCTGCGATGAGGCGGCGGGCCTGTTCGCTTTCGCCGGTGATCTCCAGCCCCCGTTCCCGGGCATGGCGGGCCACCAGCCAGGCACCGGTCGTGTCGATGTCCGTGACGCCGGACATGTCGATCCGGGTGTAGTCGCCATCGAGCCCGGCCAGCTTTGCGTCAAGGTTCCCGAGCGAATGCACGCGCAGCGGTCCCTTGAGCGCCAGCACGTGATCGCTTCCTTGGTCGTTTTCCGACAGGGTGAATTCAGCCCATTCCCGCATGTTTTCTCGCAATGGTGCAAAAAGCACGTACCGGCAAGATGTTCCGCTCGGGCGACGAAAGGCCCGGATCGCTGGATCGCACGCGCTTGCGGCAAAAGCGAGGCAATGGCTTCTTGCGCGCGAACCCGCCCGCTGGCATGGCGCGGCGCCATGACCGAACAGAATGCCGGCGCGCCGACCGAACCCGCTCTCGACAAGACCTTCGACCCTGCCGGGATCGAGGCGAAGTGGTATGCCCACTGGGAAGACAAGGGCCTTTTCCGGCCCGAACGCCCGGACGCGCAGCCCTTCACCATCGTCAACCCGCCGCCGAACGTGACGGGCAGCCTGCACATCGGGCACGCGCTCGACAACACGCTGCAGGACGTCGTGATCCGCTACGAACGGCTGCGTGGCAAGGATGCGCTGTGGGTCGTCGGCACCGACCACGCCGGCATCGCGACGCAGATGGTGGTGGAGCGCCAGCTCGAAGCGAAGCAGGACAAGCGCACCAATTACACGCGCGAAGCGTTCATCGACAAGGTCTGGGAATGGAAGGCCGAGAGCGGCGGCACCATCACCGGGCAGCTGCGCCGTCTCGGCTGTTCGATGGACTGGAGCCGCGAACAGTTCACGATGGACCCGCACTTCACGCGCGCCGTGGTCAAGGTCTTCGTCGACCTGCACAAGCAGGGCCTCATCTACCGCGACAAGCGGCTGGTGAACTGGGATCCCAAGCTCAAGACCGCGATCAGCGACCTCGAGGTGGAGACGCGCGAGGTTCAGGGCCATTTCTGGCACCTGAAGTACCCGCTCTCCGACGGTTCGGGCCACATCCACGTCGCGACCACACGCCCGGAAACGATGCTGGCCGACATGGCCGTGGCGGTGAATCCCGAGGACGAGCGCTATAAGCCGCTGCTCGAGCGTGGCGCCACCGTCACCCTGCCGATCACCGGGCGCGAGATCCCCATCGTCGCGGACGAGCACGCGGACCCGGAACTGGGCTCGGGCGCGGTGAAGATCACGCCAGGCCATGATTTCAACGACTTCGAAGTGGGCAAGCGCGCAGGCATCAAGGCCGCCGACATGCTCAACATGCTCGATGCGGAGGCGAAGGTCTGCCAGACGGCGGATGGCCTGATCCCGCACGAGTTCCTCGGAATGGATCGCTTCGATGCCCGCAAGCGCGTGATCGAACTGCTCGACGAGGACGGCCTGCTGGAGAAGGTCGAGGACCGCGTGATCCAGACGCCTTACGGCGACCGCGGCGGCGTGGTGATCGAACCCTGGCTGACCGATCAGTGGTATGTGGACGCCGCCACCCTCGCCATCCCGCCGATGGAAGCGGTGCGCAGCGGCGCCATAGAAATCGTCCCGAAATCGTGGGAAAAAACCTTCTTCAACTGGATGGAGAACATCCAGCCCTGGTGCGTCAGTCGCCAGCTCTGGTGGGGCCACCGCATCCCGGCATGGTACGCCGAGGACGGCGAAGTCTTCGTGGCGGAGACGGAGGAGGAGGCGCAGGCCCTTGCCGGGAACAAGGCGCTGACCCGCGACAACGATGTGCTCGACACCTGGTTCTCCTCGGCGCTGTGGCCCTTCGCCACGCTCGGCTGGCCGGACGAGGACGCGCCGCTGCTCAAGAAGCACTACCCGAACGACCTGCTCGTCTCCGGGTTCGACATCCTGTTCTTCTGGGATGCGCGCATGGCGATGCAGGGCATCCACTTCATGAAGGAAGTGCCGTGGAAGCGGCTTTACCTGCATGGCCTCGTGCGCGCGGCGGACGGGCAGAAGATGTCCAAGTCCAAGGGCAACGTCGTCGATCCGCTGGGTCTCATCGACACGTACGGGGCCGACGCGCTGCGCTTCTTCATGACCGCCATGGAAAGCCAGGGCCGCGACGTGAAGATGGATGAGAAGCGCGTCGAGGGGTATCGCAACTTCGCGACGAAGCTGTGGAACGCCGCGCGCTTCTGCCAGTCCAATGGCATCGTCGGCAGCACTTCGGTCGCCGCACCCAAGGCCACTTCGGCGGTCAACCGCTGGATCATCGGCGAAGTGGTCGAAACCGTCGCCGCACTCGACAAGGCGATGGCCGATCTGCGCTTCGACGCCGCCGCCAACGCGATCTACCACTTCGTCTGGAACCAGTTCTGCGACTGGTACATCGAATTGATCAAGGGTCAGTTCGATGACGAGACCAGGGCCGTCGCCGGCTGGGTGCTCGACCAGATTCTCGTCATGCTTCACCCCTTCATGCCCTTCGTCACCGAAGAGCTGTGGAGCAAGACCGGCAGCCGAGCCCACGAACTGATCGTGGCGCAGTGGCCCGCGCCGGACGCTTCGGTGGACGCCGAAGCCAAGTCGGAGGTCGAATGGCTCATCGCCCTTGTCGGTAACCTGCGCGGCGCCAAGGCGGAACTCGGCATCGCGCCGGGGGCGCGCCTGACGGCCTATCTCGCCGAGCCTTCCGCGGCGACGCGCGCGGTGATCGAGCGCAACCCGGCCGTGGTCGACCGCCTTGCCCGTTTGGACGCGATCCGCTTCGAAGCGGCACCAGCCGGCGCCGCGATGCAGGTAGGCGCGGGCGATGCGATGCTGGCGATCCCGCTCGAAGGCGTGATCGACATCGCGGCGGAGAAAGCGCGCCTTGAAAAGGCCCATGCCGCCGCCATCAAGGAGCGGGACTCGCTGGGCAAGCGCCTCGAGAACCCGGCTTTCGTCGGGAAAGCGAAACCGGAAGCGGTCGAAAAGGCGAAAGCCGACCATGCGGCGCATTCGGCGGAGGCCGAAAGGCTGGCCGCTGCGCTTGCACGGCTTGGCTGATGAGATGTGGCCCCGGGTCGCTCCGGGGCCATGCCTGGTCCCGGCGCTTTCCTACTTGCCGGACCTCTGACACTGTCGCGTGATGATCACGCGTGTAATCCCGGTTGACTGTATGCCCGCGCGCGCCACTTCTGCGACGCTGCAAGGCGCATCGTCTCCTTCGCCGGCGACACCCTGGACCCGGGGCACCGCTTCGTTCTCTGTACCGTGTAAACCGTGTAAACCATCCCTCTTCCTATGCCCCTGACCCTAGCCACCACCACGCCCGGCGAGCCGGAAATCTTCGCCTCCCTGCAGGGCGAAGGCCCTTCGATGGGGCAGCCGAGCACGTTCGTGCGCCTCTCGCGCTGCAATCTCGCCTGCCAATGGTGCGACACCGCCTACACCTGGCGCTTCACCGGCGACAATCGCCCGCACCGCGACGCCCTGGCCTTCGAGCGGAGCGAGAACCAGGTGGCGATGGAGGAAGCCGCGCTGGCGGAGCGGATCGCGGCACTTGTCCCGGACCGTCTCGTCATCACGGGTGGCGAACCGCTGCTTCAGGGCGCGGCGCTTGCGCGCATGCTTGCCGTTCTCGACGATCTGCGCCCCGGCATGCACGTGGAGATGGAGACGAACTCGACCGTTGCCCCCCATCCGGCGCTGGATGCACGCGTGAACCAGTACAACGTCAGCCCGAAGCTGGCGCACAGCGGTAACCCGGCCGACCTCGCGCTCCTGCCGGAACGCCTTGCCGCATGGGCGGCCGAGCCTCGCGCCTACTTCAAGTTCGTGATCGCGACACCCGACGATCTCGACGAGGTCCGCGCCCTCCGGGAAACCTATGCGATCCCGGGCGCCCGGCTGTTCCTGATGCCGGAAGGCCGCTCCAGCGATGTCATACGGGAACGGTCGGGATGGCTGGCGGATTTCTGCGCGGCGAACGGACTGCGCTTCACCGACCGCTTGCACATCCATCTCTGGGGAGACACGAGAGGGACATGAACGAAGCATCGCCCATTCCTGCCGGAGAAGAGCTCGCCGCTGCAGATTCGCCTCAGGAGCAAGCAGCGGCGCGTCCGGCCATGCGGGGCGACCTGACCAAGGGGCCGATCCTGAAGACGCTGCTGTTCTTCTCGATCCCCATGCTGGCGTCCAACGTGCTGCAGGCGCTGAACGGCTCGGTGAACGCGATCTGGGTGGGCCGTCTGCTAGGCGAAGCGGCGCTGGCGGCGACGGCGAACGCCAACATCGTCATGTTCCTGATCTTCGCCGCCGTCTTCGGCTTCGGCATGGCGACGACGGTGCGCGTCGGCCAGCACTTCGGTGCGCGCCAGATCGACGCCGCCCGCCAGACCTTCGGCACCGGGGTCGGCTTCTGCCTTATCATCTCCATCGCCACGGGCGTTGTCGGATGGTTCGGAGCCGATGCCCTGCTGGACGTCCTTGGCACGCCGGCCGCCAGCAAGGCGAACGCGCTGGCGTACCTGCGGGTCGTCTTCGTGACGATTCCCCTCGCGACCGTGAACATGATGGTGTCGATGGGCATGCGCGGCGCGGGCGATTCCAAGACTCCCCTTTACGCGATGATCCTGGCGGTCGTCGTCGACATCGCGCTCAACCCGATACTCATCATCGGCGTGGGGCCGCTTCCCGCTCTTGGCGTGGCGGGTTCCGCCATAGCCACCGCACTTGCCAACACGGCCGGAATGCTGCTGCAGATCTGGGTGATCTATCGCAACGATCTGCCGCTGCGCCTGCGCGGGCCGGAGCTTGGCTACCTGCGCCCCCGCGGCGATGACTTGCGCTACGTCCTCAGCAAAGGCCTGCCGATGGGCGCGCAGATGCTGATCGTGTCGGCCGCAGGACTGATCATGGTCGGCCTCGTCAATCGCGAAGGCCTGAATGCCGCGGCGGCCTATGGCGCGTCCCTGCAGCTGTGGAACTACCTGCAGATGCCCGCCTTCGCCATCGGCTCGGCCGTCAGCGCCATGGTGGCCCAGTCCCTCGGCGCAGGGGACCACAGCCGCGTCGACCGCGTGACCGTCATCGGCGTTGGCACCGCGCTTGTCCTCTCGATCGTGCTGGCAGCCCTGATCGTCGGCTTCGACGCCCCGCTGCTGGCACTGTTCCTCGGCGCGGATAGCCCCGCCATGCCGATCGCCGAACATATCCAGCTCGTCTGCACCGCCTCGTTTGTCATCGTCTCCATCACGATGATCCTGACCGGCACCATGCGCGCCTACGGCGCCGTCGTCGCGCCGCTGGTGATCCTGTTCCTGGGACTCTACCCCGGACGCCTCGGCTTCTACGCGATAGCCGAGCCGCTCATCGGCAGCGAGGCGGTGTGGTGGTCATACCCGGTCGGCTCCGGGCTGACGGTTCTCATCACGGTGCTCTATCACCGCTTCGGCAAGTGGCGGGACGCCTTCTCGATGTAGGTCACCGCCCCTGCGCGCGCCATTTTCGGACGGTACGCAGGACCATCTCCTCCTCGCCACCGGTCCGCTTCCACAACTGCGCGAAGGAAGGATCGGCGGAGGCCGGCCGGCGGCTCTCCTCGAGATCGTCGAAGGCCACGCGCATCGGGATCGCAACGCCCTCGCCGCTGATGACGCACTCCCGGTTGCGCAGCGCCGGGATCGAATCGAGGAATCCGCGCGCGCCCTCCGGCATCGCCGCGCGCACCACGGCCTGGTCCCGCTCGTTGTTGAGGCGCATCGCAATGATGGTGCCGCACTGCGACAGGACACCCTCGGCAAGATCGGACGGTCGTTGGGTTATGAGCCCGAGCGAGATGCCGTACTTGCGGCCTTCCTTGGCGATGCGCGACAGGATGCGACCGACCGAGGATCCATCGGCGTTCCTCTCGTTGGGGACGTAGCGGTGCGCCTCCTCGCATACGAGGAGGATGGGGCGTGTCTCCTCCCCGCGCGCCCAGACCGCGAAGTCGAACACCATGCGGCTGAGCACGGCGACGACGGTGGAGGTGATCTCGGTGGGAACTCCGGACACATCGATGATCGAGATCGGCCGCCCGCGCGATGGCAGGCGGAACAGCGTGCCGATGAACTCCGCCATGATGTCGCCCACGAGCATGCCGGAGAACATGAACTGGTAGCGCGGGTCGCCGCGAAGCTCGTCCAGCTTGTTGCGGATGCGCAAGTAAGGCGCGCTGTTGTGCCCCTTGTCGAGCTTTCCCATCGCGTTGTTGAGGATCGCCCCCAGGTCCGACAGCAGATAGGGTATCGGCGAGTCCACCGTGATCTTGCCCACCTGCTCGGCAAGCCGGTTCTTCGAACGCGCCTCCAGCAGCGCCTTGCCGAGGATCTCGGCGTCAAGCTGCCGGTCGTCGCCGCGCGAGGTGAGGAGGATTTCGCAATGCTCCTCGAAGTTCATCAGCCAGTACGGCATCTGCAGGTTGGTCACGTCCAGGATCACGCCGGTGTCCCGGAACGCCGCCGCGTACTCCCCATGCGGGTCGACCATGATGATGTGGCCCTCAGGCGCACGCTCGCAGATGCGGTGAAGGATCAGCGCCGCGCTGGTCGACTTGCCCGTGCCGGTCGAACCCAGAAGCGCGAAGTGCTTTCCAAGCAGCGCATCCACGCTCAGCCCGGCGCGGATATCCTGCGTGGGATAGACCGCGCCGATCTCCACCGCCTCGCGATCGTCGCTGGCGTAGATCTGCCGCAGGTCGTCGCTCGTGGCGGGGAAGACGGGCGCGCCCGGGACCGGGAACTGCGTGACGCCCCTGCGAAACCCGTGGATGCGGCCTGTTGACGGATCCTCCCGCCCTTCGCCGAGGAAATCCACTTCCGAGACGATGGCGCCGGTGTCGTCCAGACTCTGGTTCCGCACGCTTGCCAAGAGCCAGCCGCTGCTGACGCGGATCTTGACCTGGCTGTTGACCTGACCCGAAAGCGCCACCGAGGGATCGCTGTCCAACCGCGTTTGGCGGAAACGCTCCACCGGAAAGGCGACGCATCCTCCTCCGCCGTCGATCTTCAGGACAGAGCCGATCGGCTCGAGACCGCGCGCCGCACGACCCTCTATCTGCAAGGGGACGAAACGCGATTCAGGGTGGCCCTCGGAGTGCATCAGCCCGTCAACCCTTCATGAATTCAGCAGCAAGGCATTTAGCCTAGGGCCAGAGGGTTAACCGGAAGCTAAGAGGTCAGATCAGGGCAAACAGGCGACCCGCCAGCCACCCCATCGCCACCGAGACGAACACTGCCAGCAGGCCATAGGCAAAGCCGTAGTTCTCCGCGAAATCGGCAATGGCGCGCTCCACGCCCAGCTTGCGTACCTCGACCTCGCTGCTGGCCGAGGCGACAACGCGCCCCTTCGAAATCGCGAAGGTCTCGGCGGTGTAGATGCCGGTCGGCACCCGCGAAGGCAGTTCTATTCGCGCCTGATAGAGCACCTGCTCCTTCACGGTGACGCCGCCCTCCTCCTCGCGATAGAGACCCATGCGCTTGTTGAGGTCGACGAGACCGGCCGAGAAACGCGCCTGTTCCTCAGGGTCAATCGCTCCGATCGGGGAGAGTTGCAGCCACTTGAGGCCAAGTTCGTAGATCGCGGCGGTCTTCTCGTCCACGATCCGGGCAATCGGGCGGCTCGATGCGATGGCATAGTAGCTGGGCGCGCTGCGCAGTTCGGTGCTGGCGGCATTGATCCACACGCCGGCGACCTTCTCCTTCTCCCGCAGCACGATGGACTGGGTCGGGCCCTTGAGTACGACCACGATGTCGTAATCCTGCGCCGCGCGTGATCCTTCCGGCGTCAGGACGGCGCCAAAGAGCAAAAGTTCCGTCCCCGTGAACCCCTGCTGCAGGTCCACTTTGTGCTGGGAAACCTCGGGCACGAGGATCGGATCACGGGCCCCGGTCAGCGCAAGAAGAGCCAGCAGGGCGATGAAGACCCTCACAGCGGTGCGACCGTATAGATCTCGTCCGGACGGTAGCCGAGCCCAAGCGCCATGCGCCCCGCCACGAGCAGGACGATGAGGGCGAGCACAAGGCGCAGTTTCACGGGACTGGCCTTCTGCGCGAACTGAGCGCCGATCTGAGCACCGGAAACCGATCCAAGCAGCAACAGTGAGGCGAGAACGATGTCCACCGCACGAGTGGTCAGGGCGTGCATCATGGTCGTGGCCATAGTGACGAAGAGGATCTGGAACAGGGACGTTCCGACGACCACGTTCGCGCTCATGCCCAGGATGTAAAGCATGGCCGGTACGAGCACGAAACCCCCGCCGATGCCCATAAGCATCGTCAGAATGCCGGTCGCGACGCCCAGCAGCAAGGGCGCCAGGGGCGAGATGTAGAGGCCGGAGCGATAGAACCGCCACCGCATCGGCAGGCTTGCCACCATCGGATGGTGACGGCGCTTGCGCGCGGCGACCGGCACGCCGCTCTTTTCGGCGCGAATTCCCTGAATGCTCTCGCGCGCCATCAGCGTGCCGATGGAACCCAGCAGGAGAACGTAAAGGATGTTGATCACCGTATCGATCTGGCCAAGCCGCTCAAGCAGGTTGAACAGCGCCGCGCCAAGGCCCGTGCCGATGATCCCGCCCGCCACCATTACACCGCCCATGTGGTAATCCACGCCGCCGCGCCGCGTATGTGCGAAAACGCCGGAGACGCTCGCACCGGTCACCTGGCTGGCGGCGGAAGCGGCGGCGACCGTCGGCGGGATGCCGTAGAAGATCATCAGCGGCGTGGTGAGAAAGCCCCCACCCACACCGAACATGCCCGAGAGCACGCCCGTAAGCGCCCCCAACGCGATGATGACGAGGCCGTTGACCGACAGATTGGCGATGGGAAGATAGACATCCATGGCGAGACACTCGCTACCGCAGCATCGCCCCGGGGAAAAGCCGCGTTTCAGAATCCTGCGGATAGCGTCACGGCGGGGCCGGAACCGGGCTCCGCGGCTCCGGCCAGCCGGAAGCGCCAGTCGACTGCGACGCGCCCGTTCAGCCCGCGCCCGAGAGGCATCGCGAGCGACGCGCTGGGGCCTGCATCAAGCCGGGCTGCCCCTTTCTGAGCGCCGCCCCACACACCCGCCCCCACTCGGGCCGAAAGCGATCGCGTGCTGAAGAGAGGGGTGTCGGCGCGGATTTGCCCGTCCGCGAACGGGGTGGAGTAATCGCCCGCGACGTAACCCGCCTGTCCATACGCTTCGCCGCGAAAGCCTGCGGGAAGCGTAAACGTGGGCAGTTCCGTCACGACCATCGCAGCGGCTTGCATGCGACGCTGGCCCGCCTGGTCGATCATTCGGCCTTCGACGGCGGCCACGATCGGGATGCTGCCTCTGGGCCTGCCTGAAAATCCCAGTGCAAGGCCGGTCTCGCGGACCTGCCCTGCCGAGGACGTGCTGCGGAGATAAAGGCTTGGACGCTGCGGGCTGCTCATCGACAACCGATACCGCAGGATGGCGCCCGCCTGGCTTGCCCCGTACGTGGCCGGCAGCGCGCCGGCCGAAGCGGCCGACAAAGCTCCGTCCCGGCGCAGCAAGGCCCACGCATCCATGGACCAGCGCCGGGCATGCGGCGGCAAGGCCGGAAGACCCGGCGGCAGCGGCAGTTCCGCACCCGGTATTTCCGGAGCAAAGAAACGGGGCTGCGCCGTCAACGATGCGAAGTCCCGGCCCAGGTGCGTCAGAGCCGCGCCGTGCTCTGCCGCCCGGCTCCAATGACCGTACACCGGAAGGGCCGCAGGCGGAGCGGGCGCGGTAAGCGACAGAGGTGAGGAAAAGGGTGGATTCGCTCCGAAAGCGATTAGAGGCGCAACTGGTTGAATGTCCGGAAGCGACTGGGGTCCCGGGACCAGGGACATATCGGCGGCCTCCACCGCCGCACTCGCGCGGGCGACCGGCGCTTCCCATGTGGCCGCCCTGCCCGCCACCCAACCGCCGAGCAGCGCGAGCAAAGCCACGAGCGGATGACCACGCGCAATCTTCCCCCGGCTCAAAGCACTGCCTCCGAGCGGAACGCAAGCGCGGCCGGATGCGCGTCATGCCGCGTCTTGTCCCAGCGGACCGCTCCGCCGAACAGGGTGCGCACGTAGGCCGAGACAGCGCGCCAGCCGGCCAGGATGGAAATGAGGTTCGCCACCGGTATTCGCATGATCGCCCCCAGCCCCTCGACAATGCCGTATTCGCGGGACGTAAAGGCGATGCGGAAGGCGCAGCGCCAGAAGAAGCTGACCAGGCAGATGACAACCAGCGCTTCGAGGAGAGGCGACATGACAGGGCCGCCGGAAAGCCCGCCAGATGCGGCAAGCTGAAGCAGCCCCTCGGCCAGCAAGAGGGCGTACCCGCAGGCAAGCACGACCGCTGTCAACGGCCCCCGCCGGTCCCGCAGCGCCATCCACATGTCCACCCAGCCGCTGCTCCAGCCAAGCCGGTCCCAGCCTTGGAAGGCGATGCCGTGGATCCAGCGAGATTTCTGGCGCACGGCATCCTCGAGCCGTGCGGGGAAGTAGGCACGCGTCGCAACAAGCGCCCCTTGCTCGTCGCGAACGCGCAGGAAACGCGAACGGCCGCCTTCGCGCGTGACCAGAAGGCCGAGTTCGTAGTCCTCCGTCAGGCACTCCGCCGCGAACGGGCCCCGTCCCCCGCCGCGCTGCGCCGCGATGCGGGCGATCATCTCCCGCGCGAACCCGCAGCCTACGCCGGCGGCCGGTATCGCGGCGCCGAGGGCGTCACGCACGACCATCGATTTGCCATGCGTTTCGGCGAACTCGTCCGCGTAGTGCGCCGCGATCCATGGCGACGATTCCAGAAGTTCCGCGCGCACCGGGAGCTGGACGAAATCGGCGTGGTCGAGCGCCCTGTCGATCACCGCCAGTTCGGCGGGATGAACCATATCCTCGGCATCGTGCAGCACGACGCAGCGGAACCGCCTGCCATGGCGCGCCTCATCGTCGCACAAGGCCGCGTAGATGCGGTTCAGGCAGTCCGCCTTGGTAGTCGGCCCCGGGTTCTGCGTGATCACGATCCTGGCGCGCGGATCGTCGCTGCTGGCCTCCATCACCGCCGCGATCGTCGCCGCGTCGTTGCAATAGCACCCGATATAGAGCGTGAAGTCGCGTTGCCGCCATGCGGAAAGGGCGTGCCTCACGGTATGGCCAATGACATCGGCCTCCTGCCACGCGGCAATGATCACCGCCGCACCGCCGCTCAGAGGTGCGCCAGCCTCGGCTTCGGAGATCCGGCTGGAGCGCCCCCGCCCGAGAAGGCGCAAGCTCAGCCAGCACAGATCGAGGCCGAGTTCATCAAGGGCGCCGATCACGATCCAGAACGCCGCGAAGAGCAGAAGTTCATGCTCCAGCGTCTCCAGATAGAGGACGACGTCAGTCAACGCTTGCGGTACTGGCACTTTGCTCCCCCGGGGCCGAAGCCCGCGCCGGACCGTGTAGCTACGATCCGGCGCAGGCTCCGGGTATTCCGGGCCATGCGTGCTGGGCAAATGAGCTTTTGTTCAATGTCAGAATGTTAATGGCCGAAGCAAAGGCGGCCGTTCTCGGCCGGTCTGGTCAATGGCTTACCAGCTGCCCACGTTGGGCATGCTCGCCCAGGGTTCCGCCGGTTCGAGATGGCCTTCCTGAAGCAGCTCGATCGAGATGCCGTCCGGCGTACGCACGAACGCCATGTGCCCGTCGCGCGGGGGGCGGTTGATCGTGACGCCCGCATCGGCGAGCCGCTGACACGTCTCGTAGATGTTCTCGACCCGGAAGGCCAGATGGCCGAAGTTGCGGCCGCCGGTGTACGTTTCGGCGGAACCGTCCTCAGCGGGCCAGTTGTACGTCAGCTCGACCTCGGCGTCTTCCTGCCCGGGCGCGGCGAGGAAGATCAGGGTGAACCGCCCCTTCTCGTTGGAAAAGCGGCGCGTCTCGCGCAGACCGATGAGTTCAAAGAAGCGGACGGTCTCCTCCGCATCGGTTACGCGGATCATCGTGTGAAGGTATCGTGTCATGGAAGGGCCTTGTGAATGGTCTTTTCGAGGAGCGTAGATAGACCCCGTCGACAGGCTGGCAAGGGCAGTGCCCAGGAGTTTTCGACGGCATCTGCCCCACCAGGATCCGTCGCCGGGCCGCCCCGCGGCAGCGATCTCCGTATTCGCAACGGGTTGTGCCCGATTTCTGCGACGGCTATACTCCATGGCAATACAATGCTGAACACCATACGCAAGATTCTGGGCCGGGCTGATAATCGCCAAGTTCCTTCGACGCCCCCGGGCGAACGGGTTTACGCCGTCGGAGACATCCACGGCCGCGCCGATCTTTTCGAGCAGTTGATAACGGCTATCGAGCGGGACGATGCCGAGCGCGGCCCTGCGCAGACCACAGTCGTGCTTCTCGGGGACCTGATCGATCGCGGCCAAGACAGCGCTGCCGTCGTCCGCCGGGCAAGGAACTGGGGCGCCCGCCGCCGGGTCGAATACATCCAGGGCAACCACGAAGAGATGCTTCTCGTCTCCCGGGAGGACGTGGAGGCCCTGCGCAGCTTCCTCAAGTTTGGCGGCACGGAAACGATACTGTCCTATGGTGTCGACAAAGACGTGCTGCGCGAGGCGGACTGGGAGGAGGCGCAGCGGCTGATGAACGCCGCCATTCCGCAGGAAGACATCGATTTCCTCGCGGGTTTCAAGCAACTGGTCTGCATCGGAGACTATGTCTTCGTCCATGCTGGCGTACGGCCCGATACCCCGCTTGACCAGCAGCGTGGCCGGGACTGCCGCTGGATTCGCGAACCGTTCCTCAGCCATCGCGGAGACTTCGGCGGCTTCGTCGTGCATGGCCACACCATCACCCCGCAGCCGGACATCTGCAGCAACCGCATTGGCATCGATACCGGCGCCTTCCTGCACGGAACGCTGACCGCCATTGGCCTCGAAGGGACCGACCGCTGGTTCCTCACCGCGAGCGAAGTGGAAGAGGCCCGCAGCAAAGCGGCCTGAGCTTTCGTGATTGCGCCGGGGAGCCTGTAAGCCGGGTTCTGTACCTGGCGTGGTCTCCCCATGAAGGCCGAAGCCCGAGGGACCTTACGCCGCGGCGGCAGCCATTCCTCTAGGCGATGCATCGCTGCATCGCTCAAGCGACCAACCCGGGCTGCCTGGGTCCGAAACGAACCCGCCGATCCCCCGCTTTCGCGACGCCGGCGCGCAGCCCCTATTCGGTCTTGCTCCGAGTGGGGTTTGCCAAGCCGCTTTCCGTTACCGGAAGCGCGGTGCGCTCTTACCGCACCCTTTCACCCTTACCTGCTTCCCTGAGGAAGCATCGGCGGTCTGCTCTCTGTGGCACTTTCCCTAGGCTTCGGAAGGCCTGGAAGCCTTCCTCGCCCGGCGGGCGTTACCCGCCACCCTTGTTTCGTGGAGCCCGGACTTTCCTCGCGGTCTTGCGACCCCGCGGCTGCCCGGCTCCCCGACGCGGGCGGTCACCTAGCACGGCCGGTGTCGCGCTCCAACAGAAGTTCGAAGAGGATGCCGCCGATTTCCCCATCGATCTGCCCGTCGACGATCGCCGGCCGCCACCGCCGCTGGAACGCGGTGACCGCCGCACGGCCATCGGTGATGTCGTAGCCGAAGCGCTCCAGCGCGAGGTAGAAGGCGCCGGGGTTGTCATAGAACAGGTTCATCCGGGCCCTCGGCGTACCCAGCGCCAGCCGCAGTTCCGCAAGCCTGTCCCAGTCGAAGAGCTCACCCGGATCCTGCTTGCGGGAGGGCGCGATGTCCGAGTGGCCGACGACGTTCGCCCGGGGAATGTCGTGGCGCTTCATGATGCTTGCCAGCAAGGGCAGGAGCGCGGCCATCTGCGCCTCGGGAAAAGGCCGATAGCCCCAATCGTGCCCCGGATTGACAAGTTCGATCCCCACACTCGCCGAATTGATGTCGGTTTCGCCGCGCCAGTAGGAGCGCCCCGCATGCCAGGCCCGCTTGTCCTCGGGGACGAGCGCGGTGACGCAGCCCTCCTCATCGATCATGTAGTGGGCCGAGACTTCCGCGGCCGGGTCACACATGCGCGAAAGCGCTTCGTCGGCCGAGTTCATGCCGGTGTAGTGCAGCACCACCATGCTGACCGGCAGCTTGCGCTCGTTCCAGTTGGGAGACGCCACGGTCCGGTTGACCAGCCAGCGGTTCATCGCGCTCCTCTCCGCGGAAGTGTGTTCAGGCCCTTGGCAGCATGGCGCCCAGCACCAGCGCGTCTTCCGCAAGCACGTACTGCAACTGCCCCTTCAGCTCGCGCGCAAGCTGGCACAGCATCGCGGCAGGCGCCGTCCGGCTCGACAGCTCCCCTTCCGGCAAAGTCCCTTCAAGAGCACTGCCGATCGTGCGGTCGAAAGCGATACGTGGCCCGGCGGCACGCACCACAAGCTCACTGTGATCGTCGCGGTATTCGGCCGCGATTTCCAGCGTGCCGCCCCGGGGCAGCGCTTCAAGGCCGATCAGCGCGAAATTGAGAAGTGTCTTAATGGCCGCCTTGGGCATCGAATCGCTCGGCAGCGCCCAGGCCAGGGTCACGCGCGGGTTGTTTGCGACCAGCGCATCGACGAGGACCTTTGCCTCGCTCACCGCGACCATTTCGCCAAAGCCACCGGCGGCGCCGAAAGCAAGGCGGAAGAACCGCAGCTTGTCCGTGGAAATACGCGCGCTTTGATCGAGAAGCTCGAAGCAGCGCTGCCGCATCTCCGGGTCCTTCTCATCGGCGAGCAGTTCAAGACCATTGGTGAGCGCGCCGACCGGGCTAAGCATGTCGTGGCACAGGCGCGAACACAGGAGGCTGGCAAGTTCGATTGAACTCGTGGTCATGGGTTTCAGCTGCTTTCCGTACTACTTGGGCTATCGCCTCGCTTACTGCACGATGCGAAATGGCTGGGACGCGAATCCATTGGCGTTATCGCGCCAGAAAGCAACCTCGCTATCCGCGATGATCGCCCAGATGCGCGAATCCCCGGTGGAATGTTCCCTGTCCGTAGCGGAGGGCCTCGCATCGCCCGTCGGGTGGGAGTGGTAGTATCCGAGCACCTGCGCGCCCTCGCCGCGGGCGGCCTTGAACGCTGCGAACAGGGCTGCGGGGTCGATCTCGAAGCGGCGGCGCGGGTCGGGAGCGATGTTCGCCGCTTCCTGCGCCTGTTCTATTCGCCCGTGCCGCCCCAGCAGCAGTCCGCAGCATTCCTCAGGCGCGGCGCGAGACGCGTCTTCGCGCAGTTTCATGATGACGGCACTTGTCACTTCAAGGATCATCCCCAAATCCTATCGGCAATGGGGGTCATCGCAAACATCATAGAAGGCGAAGTCGCGACCGGCGGCCGCATCGACAAGGCTTTGGCGGAGGCCAGCGGCCTTTCCCGGGAGCGCGTGAAGGCCTTGATGGGCGAGGGACGGGTTACGCTTGCCGGAAAGCCCGTGAAGCAGGCGTCCCTCAAGATCGAGGCTGGCGTGCCTTTCGCCATCGCCGTGCCGGAGGCCCTGCCCGCCGAAGCGATCGCGCAGGACATCCCGCTGGCCATCGTGTTCGAGGATGACCATCTCGTCATCGTCGACAAGCCGGCCGGACTCGTCGTCCACCCGGCTGCGGGCAATCTCGACGGAACGCTCGTAAACGCACTGCTTCACCATTGCCGGGGCCAACTGTCGGGAATAGGCGGCGTCGCCCGGCCCGGCATCGTTCACCGCATCGACAAGGACACCTCCGGCCTGCTGGTCGTCGCGAAGACGGACAAGGCGCACGAGGGCCTTGCGGTGCAGTTCGCCGATCATTCCATCGAGCGGGCCTATCAGGCGATCGTCGGCGGACGTCCGGTGCCGGCAAGCGGCACGGTACGCGGATCGATCGCCCGGTCCGTCCACGATCGCAAGAAAATGGCTCTCGTAGACGACGGCCGCGGCAAGCATGCGGTGACACATTTCCGCACTCTCGAACCGCTCCGCCATTCCTCCTTGGTGGAGTGTCGGCTCGAAACCGGACGGACCCATCAGGTGCGCGTTCACATGGCGTCAATAGGCCATGCGCTATTAGGGGATCCTGTCTATGGACGAACGCCTTCCCCCCTTCGCTCGAGTCTCCAGAGGCTCGGTTTTTCGCGACAAGCCTTGCATGCTGCGGAACTGGGCTTCGTCCACCCCGTTTCTGGGGAAAGGGTCCACTTCGTCAGCCCCCTGCCCGACGATATGCGGACATTGATCGACGAACTGCGACACTGAAATCGCATTTATGTGCTATCGTGAACAGGTGGCCACAAGCTAAGACGCCTTCAAGGGTCTTTGACCGTGTGCCGACCTAGAAAGGACGGATGAACGTGAGCAACAACCAACGAAACTTGCCGAGCGTGCCGGCCCTGGGTGGTGAGCAGAGCCTCAACCGCTACCTGTCCGAAATCCGCAAGTTCCCGGTGCTGGCTCCTGAGCAGGAATACATGCTCGCCAAGCGCTATTCGGAACATCAGGATCCAGCGGCCGCAGCCCAGCTCGTGACCAGCCACCTGCGGCTCGTCGCGAAGATCGCGATGGGCTACCGTGGATACGGCCTGCCCGTGTCGGAGCTGATTTCCGAAGGGAACATCGGCCTGATGCAGGGCGTCAAGAAGTTCGAGCCCGAAAGGGGCTTCCGCCTCGCCACATATGCCATGTGGTGGATCAAGGCATCGATCCAGGAGTACATCCTGCGCTCGTGGAGCCTCGTGAAGATGGGCACGACGGCGGCGCAGAAGAAGCTGTTCTTCAACCTGCGCCGCATGAAGAAGAACCTCGATGCCTACGAGGATACGGATCTTCACCCGGAAGACGTCGCCAAGATCGCGACCACGCTGGGCGTGTCCGAGCAGGAAGTCGTCAATATGAACCGGCGCATGATGATGGGCGGCGATGCATCGCTGAACGTCTCCCTGCGCGAGGAAGGCGAGGGCCAGTGGATGGACATCCTTCAGGATGACCGCCCGCTCCAGGACGAAACCGTCGCCGACGCGGAGGAAGCTTCGGTTCGTCACGAAATGCTGGTCGAAGCCATGGGCTCGCTCAACGACCGTGAGCGAGACATCCTGACCGAGCGCCGCCTGACGGACGACCCCAAGACTCTTGAGGAGCTCAGCCAGGTTTACTCGGTCAGCCGTGAACGCGTTCGCCAGATCGAGGTCCGCGCCTTCGAAAAGCTGCAGAAGGCAATGAACCGCATTGCCGGTGACCGAAAGCTGCTGCCGGCGCTTTGATATAGGCACACCCCAGTCGAAAGCCGGGCCGTTCGCAAGGACGACCCGGCTTTTTCATTGCCCTCCAGCCCTCGCCCGAACGCCGCATCGTCGCATCGCCGCGCAACCAATGGCAGCGCGATGGGCTGGCGCCCGGCCGGGAACTTGGACTAGAGGGGGAGCCTTCTTTTCTCAGCCAGGGTTCCCGTCCTTCATGCGCCTTCTCGCCAAGATCATCGTCTGGTTCGTCGCGATCAGCGTGGGGCTTACGGTGCTCTATCGATTCGTGCCGCCGCCCGTCACGGTAACGATGCTGATCGACGGCAACGGCATCACCAAGGACTGGGTGCCGCTCAGCCGAATCGACCGGAACATGGTTGCCGCGGTGGTCGCCGCCGAAGACGGCAAGTTCTGCTCCCACAACGGCTTCGACACCGAGGCGATCGAAGCGGCCATGGAGCGCAACGCGAAAGGCGGCCGCATCCGTGGCGGCTCCACCATCAGTCAGCAAACAGCCAAGAACGTGTTCCTCTGGCAGGGCGAAGGCTGGACCCGCTACCTGCGCAAAGGGCTGGAGGTGTGGTTCACCTTCCTGATCGAAACCTTGTGGGACAAGCGTCGGATCATGGAAGTCTATCTCAACGTCGCAGAGACCGGCATCGGAACCTATGGCGTGGAAGCGGGCGCGCAGCGATACTTCGGCAAGTCCGCCGCCCAGCTCACGCCCACCCAGGCAGGTCGCATGGCGGCTGCCCTGCCCAGCCCGAAGACTCGCGCCGTGAAGAGCCCGGCGGGTTTCACGCGCCGCTACGGCAACACCATCGCCGCCCGTATCGCTACCGTCAAGCGCGACGGCTACGACGCCTGCGTGTACGAATAAGCGGACCGTCAGCGCGCCGACAGGCCGCGGCCATGAGCGGTCAGGGCGGTTCGCAGGCTGTTTTGAAGATAGGCGGTGGTCACATAGTGGCCGATGAGGATGAGGAGCTCCACCAGCTGCCTTTCCTCCAGATGCCCCGCAAGCACGGACCATGTCGCATCGCCGATCAGGGCATCGGCGTGCAGCTCTTCCACGGCTTGCAGGACCGCCCGTTCGAGATCGCCCCACGCCATCGAAAGCGAGCCCTCGATGATGGCGGCGATATCCTGCTCCGACAGCAGCCCGCCCTGCGTGGCATGAACATGCTCACCCCAGGCGTAGGGCGCGCCGGTTAACCACGCGGTGCGCAGGATCGCCAGCTCACGTAAGCGCCGCGGCAAGGCGCTGTGCATCGAGATGGTCACGCCCAGTTGGATGTACGCGGCGAAAAACTCCGGACTGTGCGCCAGGTTCGCGAAGAAGGACGCGAGCGGGACCGTTTCGGGGTGGCCGTACAACAACCGAAGTTGCTCCATCGCCTGGAAATGCCGCTCATCCAGAGCATCCGCTCCCACAGGAGAGAGCCGCTCCGCAGCTCCCAGGATCTGCCGTTCACGCGCCGTCGGGTCCCATGCCATGCTCGCTCTCCCGTCCCTGACCACAGGCTAGCGGCGCAAGGTCGACAGGCAACACGACGGCGTCCGATAGCGCCCGAGTGATGGGCGGCATGAAAAAAGGGGAGGAACCTCACGGTCCCTCCCCTTCCCTGTTCCGATAGCAAAGCGTTGGGATCAGAAGCCCATCACCAGCGTGGCGCTGATGGCGCGCGGCGAACCGAAGTTCACGAAGTCACCGCTGCCCGGCGAAGCAAGCGAACCGCTGAACGAGCCGACGTAGAACTTGTCGAACAAGTTCGTGACGTTCAGCTGCACTTCGGTTTTGTCGAGGCCGAGGCTCTCGAGCTTGTAGCGCAGGTTGAGGTCGACCACCGTGTAGCCCTTGAACTTCACCGAGTTGATGTCGTTCAGGTAGCGGTTGCCCGTGTACTTCGCCTGTGCGCCAGCCGAGAAGTCGCCGAGGTTCAGCTCGGCGCGACCACCGACCAGCCAGTCGGGAGCCTGACGCTCACGCTTGCCGCTGGTGCGCAGATACGAGTCGCCGCTCGCATCCACGTAGCACAGGTCGGCAGCGAGGAAGTCTGCCGTGCAGCTGCCCACGAACGCATCGTTCTGGATGTCCGAGTTGATGTACGAAGCGAAGGCGTAAAGCGACAGTTCCGGGATCGGAAGTACGCCGACGCTCGCGTCCACGCCATACTTCTTCACGACACCCAGGTTCGTATCCGTCGAGTTGCCGTCGATGTCCGTCGCGGTGACGATGCGGTTCTTGTACTTCGAGTACCAGCCGGTGATCGCAGCCTGGAGGACCGGGCTGGCGTAGCGCAAGCTGACATCGAAGCTGTCCGACGTTTCGGCCACGCGGCGCGCGAGCGGGTCGCTAGCCTCGTAGAAGAACGTACCGTAGAGCGCGTCGGTGCTCGGAGCCGAGATGTTCTTGGCGTAGCTGGCCGCAATGCTCAGGGCCGGCGTCAGCTTGAACACAGCGCCGAGGTTCGGCAGCACCTTATCGTACTTGATCGTGCGCGACGCCGGGCCAACGGCGCTCGGATTGGCTTCGAGGTAGTCACCCACGAGGCTGCTGCCGACGCAGTTGACGTTGCCGCTGGCGCTGGTGGTCACGCAGTACTGGTTCAGTTCACGCTCGAAGAACGGAGCGCGAAGACCCAGAAGGACCGTCAGCTGATCGTCGAAGAAGCGACCGCGATATTCACCGGAAATCTGATGCAGCGTCGCGTAGGACAGGCGGTCGCGCTTGTCGATACGGTTGCCGTACTCGTCGAGGATCGGATCATCTATCGGGAACACATCGAAGGGCTCGCCATTTGCCTTCAGGAAGCCACCCGGACCCGTCTGGCGATGACGCGCGCGGTCGAAGCTGTACGAGAGGCGCAGGCTGTTCGCGTCGTCGATCTCGTAGGCGAGGTTCGCAATGGCCACCCAGCGACGGGTGTTGGTCTGGCTCGGCGACAGGATACGGACGGCATCGCCCGAACCAGTCACACCGTCACCGTTAAGGTCGACGTTGCCGTAGTAGTAATAAGCCGCACCGCGCGCGGCGAGCGTCGGTTCGGTGCGGAAGAAGACACCCGTGAAGCCGCCCGGAGCATACCCTTCGATAGCAACAGACGTGCCGCCGCCGTTCGCCTTCACCGACTGGTAGGCGCCGTCGATCGACAGGGTCAGCTTATCGCTGAGGTGGAACAGCGAGTTCAGACGCAGGTTGCCGGTGTTCGAGGGGTTGTAGCGGCGCTCGAACTGCGAACCGCAGCTGTTGGGTGCATCCGGGAAGTCACCTGAACCCGTGGGGCCGGTGGTGCAAGGAATGCCGCCGGCAACGTCGTAGAAGCGGAGGTCCTTATCGAGACGGATCGCCTGCGCGCTCAACGGTGAGCCACCGAAGTTGTTACGGTTTACGTTGTAGTGACCGGCGAGCGAGATGAAGTCGCCGTCAACGCCAATCGGCTGGTAGATCTTGCCGTTGAACTGCTTCTTTTCAACCTTGCCGTAGTTGGCGAAGGTGGCGCCGTTACGCGAGTACGAGCCCGAGAACCACGCCTTGGTGCCGGCCGAGGTAAACTCGCCGGTTTCGACCTTGGCGAAGAAACGCTGGAACGAACGGTCTTCACCGCCCGAACCTTCTGCAGCGATGTCGCCGTAGGACATGCTGGTGATGATTCCGAACTTGTCGTCAGGAACCTTGGTGTTGATGTTAACGGTGCCGCCGACGGCTGCCGGGGTGGGGCTGTCCACGTCGGTGGAGCCGAGATTGACGTTTACGGTCTCGATCAGCTCGGCATCAACCTGCTGATTGGTGTAGACTGCGTAGTTCCCGGAGTCGTTCAGGGGAATGCCGTCCAGCGTCTGCGAGATGCGGTCCGAGCCGAAGCCGCGGATCGTAAATGAACCGCCCGACGAACCCCAAGGGTCGTTGTTGGTGAAGCTGACGCCCGGCACCAGGTTGATGATTTCGTTGACCGACTGCCCAGCACGCTGCGCGCTGATCAACTCCTGGCTGACCTCAACCTTTGCCTTCGGCGAGTCCGGGGTACGCACGCCCGCTACGCCTTCGTTGATACGACCGCCCGTGACGACGATCGTGTTTTCGAAGTCCGAAGATCCCGTCGACTGCGCGACTGCAGGGACAGCGAGGAATGCGGCGCCGACAGCAATCGTGCTGGTCGCCGTCGAAAGGAGTGAGGTGAATTTCATGCAATGCCCCTGAGCTTTACAGGTTAGAGTGGTCTCGAGTGCGACGAAATTTTTCCGGCCGCGTTTTGCTGCGGCTGCTAAGAGCAGCCCCATATGACAACTCTTTGACATTTTGGATTCAAATAGCTGCGCCATTAGGAAATTTCATGACCCCGTCTGGGAACCTTTTTACGCGGTGAGAATTAAGGGCGTGTTTTCAGATGCTTAGCGAAACAACCCTAAGGAATATCTGCGACATAAATGCCACAGATGCGGGTGGCCGTGGTTTGCCAAACTTCCGTGCCGCTACTCGGTCGGAGTTCTTGCTCAAGAACAGTTGAAGAACCGGGCGCCGCCTGTCAGTCAAAGATCATGGGCGCTGGACATCATCATCACAGTCACGGACATCATGCCGGACATCACCACGGGCACAGCCATGCACCGCCGGCCAATGCGGGGAAGGCTTTTGCCATCGCACTGACGCTCAACGTGACCTTCGTGATTGCGGAATTTGCGGCAGGGCTTTTCAGTGGTTCGATGGCCCTCGTGGCGGATGCCGGGCACAATCTGTCCGATGTGCTGTCTCTCGCACTCGCCTGGGCCGCATCCGTACTGTCGGCCAGACCTCCTTCGCAGCGCTTTACCTACGGGCTCAAGAGTTCGTCCATTCTTGCCGCAATTGCGAACGCCGCGCTTCTCTGGGTGGCGATCGGCGCCATTCTTGTCGAGACGCTTCGCCGTCTCCCCTCTCCCGAAGCGGTGGGCGGCACCACGATGGTCATCGTTGCCGGAATCGGCATCGCCGTGAACGGTTTGTCCGCGTTGCTCTTTGCGAAAGGCGCCCGCTCCGACATCAACCTGCGCGCCGCCTTCGTGCATCTTATGGCGGACGCGCTGGTTTCCGTCGGGGTAGTGATTGCCGGGCTGCTCATCCGCTGGACCGGCGAGGCGCTCATCGATCCCGTCACATCGCTCATCATCACTGCCGTGATCGCGTGGTCGAGCTGGGGCCTGCTGCGCGATTCGCTGCGTATGGGGATGCTCGGCGTCCCGGAAGGCATCGACGCGGCCAAGGTCCGCGCCCTGCTGGAAAGTCAGCCCGGCGTAATGCGGGTGCATGATCTTCACATCTGGCCGATGAGTACGACGGAAACCGCTCTCACCGCGCATCTCGTAATGCCGCAGGGGCAACCGGGTAACAGCTTCCTGCACAGGGTGGCAGAGCAGCTGGAGCACGACTTCGGCATCGCGCATTCCACCCTTCAGGTGGAATTCGATGACCATGGAGGCTGTCCTCTGGAGAACGAAGCGGCCGTCTAGGCGACGAATTCGTGCCGCGCCCCCATGAAGTCAGCCGGCTCGATGGCGAATCCCTGTGACACGCACCCCTCCTCCGTCAGGCGCAGGGACAACTTCTGCGCGAAGTGGCGGCGCGCCTGGTCCTCGTCCGCGATTCGCCACACGAGCGCGTAGATGCCATTCTGCTCCTTATGGAGAAAGGCCGCCAGCGCCCCCTCCCGGACCTCGTCCGGCTGCGTGAAAGCCACCCGGGTATCGCCGACCTGAAGAAGCACTCGGCGGCCAGCCTGCGGCAACGTCGTGCGCGCGTCCTCAAGCAGATGGCCGTCGATCACTTCCGTGAAGAAGCGGATCGCGGCGTCGATATCCTTCGTGACGCAGGCAATATGATCCAGCCCCTTCACCGTCGCGTGATGCCCGGCGCTGACCGCAGGGTTCCAGTTCCCGCGGTCCCAAGGGTCGTTCGGCATCGGCAGCTCGCAGACTTCAAGAAGAACCCCACCCGTGGACTCGGGCTTCACGAAGAAGAACACGCCATAGTCGCTGGCGACCGTGCAGCCCGCCTCACGGAAGGCAGCGCTCGCTTCCCTTCCGTTGGCCACCTTAAGCTCGAAGGAGTGGAAGGATTCGCCGATGCGCGCAAACTGCCGGGCGAAGGGTTTGCCCAGATCGTCGGGATGGCGGGCGGCCATGGGTTCGACCATGTGATCTGTCACGTAAAGCAAGGCTGCATCCCTGTCCTCCGCAGGGAAGTAGTTTTCAGCGAAAACGAGGCCCCCAAGCGCATCTTGGTAAAGGGCGCGGCAGGCGTGAATATCCGCGACGGCGTGGATGGTGTGGATCACCCGGGTCACCGCGATGCGTGCAGCCATATCTGTCCCTCCGTGTCTTTGCGCAGAGAGTGTGGCAGCGCCCCGGCTGTGCCAAGGTAGCCTTTGCATGCAGCACCGATATCGCGCGGGAGCGATCCCTCGGACGCGAGGGCCCGGTCAGCCGAACTGACCGGGCCCTCGCGTCTTATCAGGTCGCTTACGCCGGCGGCGTCAGGCGGCGGCCTCCGCCTTGTCGCCTTTGAGAACCCGGACCGGTTCCTTGCGGCCTTCGACCACTTCCTTGTCAACCACGACCTCGGCGATGTCACGCTCGGTCGGCAGGTCGAACATGGTGTCGAGCAGCAGCCCTTCGACGATCGAGCGCAGGCCGCGCGCACCGGTCTTGCGGTCGATCGCCTTCTGGGCGATCGCCTCGAGTGCCTCATCCGTGAAGGTGAGCTCCACGTCCTCAAGTTCGAACAGGCGGGCGTACTGCTTGATCAGCGCGTTCTTCGGTTCCTTGAGGATCTTGACCAGCGCCTCGATGTCGAGGTCGTTAAGGGTCGCGATCACCGGCAGACGGCCGACGAATTCGGGGATCAGACCGAACTTCAGAAGATCCTCGGGCTCCGCCTTCTGGAGCAGTTCGCCAACGCGGCGCTTGTCCGGGTCGGCGACATGGGCGCCGAAACCGATCGAACGCTTCTGCAGACGGTCCGCGATGATCTTTTCCAGACCTGCGAAAGCGCCGCCGCAGATGAACAGGATGTTCGTCGTGTCCACCTGCAGGAATTCCTGCTGCGGATGCTTGCGTCCACCCTGCGGGGGAACGGAGGCGGTGGTGCCTTCCATCAGCTTGAGCAGCGCCTGCTGCACGCCTTCGCCCGACACGTCGCGCGTGATCGACGGGTTTTCGGCCTTGCGGCTGATCTTGTCGATCTCGTCGATGTAGACGATGCCCTGCTGCGCCTTCTCGACGTTGTAGTCGGAAGCCTGGAGCAGCTTGAGGATGATGTTCTCCACGTCCTCACCCACGTAGCCCGCTTCGGTGAGGGTCGTGGCGTCCGCCATGGTGAAGGGCACGTCGAACGTCTTGGCCAAGGTCTGCGCGAGCAGAGTCTTGCCCGAGCCGGTCGGCCCGACCAGCAGGATGTTCGACTTCGAAAGTTCGACGTCGCCCTGCTTGCCGCTGTGCTTGAGGCGCTTGTAGTGGTTGTGGACAGCCACCGACAGGACGCGCTTCGCACGCTCCTGACCGATCACGTAGTCGTTCAGCGTCTCGCAGATTTCGCGGGGAGAGACGACTTCGCCGTCCTTGCGTCCCGCTATTCCGGCCTTCGTCTCTTCACGAATGATATCGTTGCAAAGCTCGACACACTCGTCGCAGATGAACACCGTTGGGCCCGCGATCAGCTTGCGCACTTCGTGCTGCGACTTGCCGCAGAAGCTGCAGTAAAGGGTGCTTTTCGCGTCAGATCCGCTCAATTTCGTCATTTTCCGTCTTAGGCCTCCATGCGAGGCGACTCGCTGACTCTACTCTGTGGGGAGCCGCTTTTGCAACTCTACCGCCATTTTGCTTGCGATAGCATGAAGAGCCGGCCCCACTTTCGAGCTGTTATCCGTCCGCCTTGTCGGCATCGGGCCGGGTTTCGAACACCTTGTCGACCAGACCGAAGGCCAGTGCTTCCTCGGCTTCGAGGAAAGTGTCACGGTCCATGGCCTTCTCGATCTCGTCGAGAGACTTGCCGGTGTACTTCACGTAGAGATCGTTCAGGCGCTTGCGCATCCGCAGGATTTCCCGCGCCTGGATCTCGATGTCGCTGGCCATGCCCTGCGCACCGCCCGAAGGCTGGTGAACCATGATGCGGGCGTTCGGCAGCGCGATGCGCATGCCCGGCTCGCCGGCGGCCAGCAGGAAGCTGCCCATCGACGCGGCCTGACCGATGCACACGGTCGAGACGCGCGGCTTGATGTACTGCATGGTGTCGTGGATCGCCATGCCGGCCGTCACCACGCCACCGGGCGAGTTGATGTACATCGAAATATCCTTCGAGGGATTTTCCGATTCGAGGAACAGCAGCTGAGCGACGATCAGCGAGGCCATGTGGTCCTCGACTTGTCCGGTCACGAATACGATGCGCTCGCGAAGCAGGCGCGAATAGATGTCGAAGGAGCGCTCGCCGCGGCTGGTCTGCTCGACGACCATCGGCACGAGAGCGCCGGTAACGGGATCGGTGGTGAACTTTCCTTGGGCACTGGAGGCGCCGAACAGGTCGAGCATGAGAGTCCTCTTTACGATTTGCCTCGCCTATGTCGCGTGGCTTGCCGCGATGTTCAAGGGGGTTAACCCATCGATCGGCAATGCGCTTGGGAGAACCGGGTCCGCAGCCATGCACGGCGATGCGTTTGCCCGGCCAACCTCCGTCACGGCGGTCCCGCGTGACCAGGCCCGGGATCCTTACCCGGCAGCGCGGTGGTAACCGCTGACCGCGTCCGGATCCTGGACGTCGTACGCGAACCATGCGTCGGCGCCGTGATCGTAGACCTGCACCAGTCCGTCCGCCACGCGCGCTGTGTAGAAGGTGGCCGATCCCCGGTCGTATCCCCTCACGCCCTGCCCGTCCTCCTCCAGCGAGATGAAGGCCTTGTCCACCGCGTCGAAGATCTCGGGCAATGTGCCCCCGAACTTCGCGCCGCGATCGCCGTCGATCCCCTGGAGACGGCCGTCACGGCATTCGGCGGCAATGCGCCGGTCGCCGCCCAGGGCGTGATCAAAGAGGCCGGCGACCTTGCGTCCGGTGACCACGGCGAAAGCCGACGCGGCGATGAGCGAGCGTGTGTGAGGTTGCATGGCGCAGACTTGGTACCGAAAGCGCCCCGGATCAACCCCGCGCCGGTTGCCGTGCCCCATGCCCCTGACGTAATGGCCGCTGCCACTTCGGCCGCGAGCGCCCTGCAGGAGCAAAGAGATGACCCCCACCCGCATTGCGGACAAGCGCGTGCTGTTCATCATGGCCACCGATCACGAGTACGGCGCCCACCTGCAGGCGCGCATGACGCCGCTGATCACCGGCGTCGGTCCCGTGGAAGCCGCAATCGGCACCACCGCCTGCCTCCAGCAGCTGCAGACAACGGGTGAACTCCCCGACCTCGTCGTCTCGTTGGGCTCGGCCGGGTCGCGGCGGTGCACGCTGGGCGACGTGTACCAGGTCGACAGCGTATCGTGGCGGGACATGGACGCATCGCGCCTGGGTTTCCCGAGAGGGGTCACGCCCTTCTCGGATATTCCGGCAGTACTCGCGATTCCCGCACTTCTGCCCGACGTCCCCCGCGCCTCGCTGTCGACGGGCGGCGACATCGTCGGCGGGGAGGACTACGCGCGGATCGACGCAGATCTGGTCGACATGGAGACGTTCGCGGTCTTGCGCGCATGCCAGCGTTTCGGCGTGCCGATGATCGGCCTGCGCGGCGTCTCCGACGGTCCGGGCGAGCTTGAGGCCCTGTCCGGCTGGACTCACCTTCTAGCGGCGCTCGACGAACGCCTCGCCATTGCCGTGGACGCCCTGGGCGCCGCGCTGTCCGGCGCGGATCCGAGGGAGAGCTCCGCCCCGGCTCCATGGTGACCGGCCAGCGGGAGCGAACGTACCGCCGATAACCGCTGGCGCTAGCCCTGGTGTTCGGTCATCCTGCCGCCGTCCAGCTTTGCGGGAGATCTTGTGTATCGTTCGCCTCTGCCAGCCTTCGCCGCACTTGTTGCTCCCATCGCCATCCTCACGCCTGCCGCGGCCCACGCGCAGACCCCGCGCGAACTGCTGACCACGGCCGCGTTCCAGACCGGGTCCAAGGCCCGTGCGCTCGACCTCGTGGGGCAGGCCATCCTCGTCTCGGAACGGACCCTTGCAAGCCGTCCCGAAGACCGGGAGGCTACACTGCAGCGTGCCATCGCCGTCGGCTATCGCGGCAAGCTCACCCGCAGCCGCTCGGACGTGCGCGCCTCGCGCGATGTGTTCCAGAAGCTGGCTGCGCAGAACCCGCGCGATCCCGAGATGCAGATGGCGATCGCCGGCTGGCATCTGGGCGCGGTGGACGAGCTGGGCGGCTTCCTTGCCCGCACTGCGCTGGGCGCACGGGCGAGCACCGGCAAGGCCGCGCTGGCGAAAGCGGTAGCGCTGGGCGGCAACCGCGCGTTCTTTCCCGGCCTGGCTGCCCTGCTGCAGATCCGCAACGATCCCGGCGACATCTCTCTTGCCCGGCAATGGGCCGAGGCGGCTTCCAAGGCATCAGCCAAGAGCCCCCTCGATGCACTGATGCAGCGCGCCGCTCTGGCCGTACTGCCGGCGCTGCGGGCCAATGATGGCAAGAAAGCCGCCGTGCTGGCGCGCAAGCTGGTTCCCTTCGGCCAGCTGAAGGACTGACGACCAGCGCTGGCGCCGAAACGAAAAAGCCCGGTGCATCGCTGCACCGGGCCTCTTTTCACGAACCGCGTAAGGGGATCAGTCCTCCTTGGCAGCGGCCTTCTTCTTGGCCGGAGCCTTCTTGGCAGGCTTGGCGTCGTCGCCCTCGGCGTCGTCAGCCTTCTTGGCGGCGGCCTTCTTGGCGGGAGCCTTCTTCGGCCTTTCCTCAGCCTCGGCTTCGTTGGCAGGAGCTTCCTCGGCGTCCTTCTTGGCAGCCTTCGTCGAAGCCTTCTTCGCCTTCTTCGGTTCTGCCGGCTTCTCGCCGTCCGCGTCAGCCTCGATCGCGGCCTGCAGTTCCTCGCGGGTCACTTCACGCTCGGTGACTTCGGCCTTCTCGATGAGGAAGTCCACGACCTTGTCTTCATAAAGCGGCGCGCGAAGCTGTGCGGCCATCATCGGGTCCTGGCGGACGTATTCGACGAAGCGCTGACGGTCTTCCGGACGGTACTGCGAAGCGGCCTGCGAGACCAGCATCGACATTTCCTGCGCGGTCACTTCCACGCCGTTGGTCTGGCCGATTTCCGAAAGCAGCAGACCGAGGCGCACGCGGCGCTCGGCGATCTTGCGGTAGTCGTCCTTCTCGGCTTCGATCTCTTCCAAAGCGGCGGCCGGATCTTCCTCGTTCTGGGCTTCCTGCACGAGCTGCTGCCAGATCTGCGAGAATTCGGCTTCGACCATCGTCGGCGGAACGTCGAAGTCATGGCCGGCGGCAAGCTGGTCGAGCAGCGAACGCTTCATGGCAGTGCGGGTCAGGCCGGCAGTTTCCTGCTCCAGCTGGCCGCGCAGCAGGCCCTGCAGCTGCTCCAGGCTCTCAAGACCCAGTTCCTTGGCGAAGTCGTCGTCGAGCTTCGATTCGGCCGGCGCCTTCACTTCGTGCACGACGATGTCGAAGGTGGTTTCCTTGCCGGCGAGGTTCTCGGCCGGGTAGTCCTCGGGGAAGGTGACGGTGATGGTGCGCTCTTCACCCGCCTTCGCGCCGGTCAGCTGCTCTTCGAAGCCGGGGATGAAGCGGCCCGCACCGATGACCAGCGGAGCCTTCTCGGCCTTGCCGCCTTCGAACTCGACGCCGTCGAGCTTGCCGGTGAAGTCGATGATGACCTGGTCGCCGTCAGCGGCTTCGCCGTCCTTCGTTTCGAAGCGCTGCTGCTGCGAAGCAATGCGCTCCACCGCCTCGGTCACAGCTTCGTCCGACACCGGCACGGTCAGCTTCTCGAGCTTCAGGCCTTCGAGCGACGGGGCTTCGATCTGCGGCAGCACTTCGAGGCTGACGGTCAGTTCGGCGTCCTTGCCTTCTTCGTAGCCTTCGGCGAGCGAGACGTCGGGATTCATCGCGGGACGCAGAGCGTTGTCGGCGACAAGCTTGTCCATCGCTTCGCGAATCGACGTGTTCAGCGCTTCCTGGTGGATCGCCGGGCCGTGCATCTTCTTGACGAGGTTGGCAGGCACCTTGCCGGGGCGGAAGCCGGGCATCTTCACCTGAGGCGCGATCTTCTTGACCTCGCCCTCGATCTTCGCCGTGATGGCGGCGGCGGGAATGGTGACCGTATAGGCGCGCTTCAGGCCTTCGTTGGTCGTTTCGACGATCTGCATTTCGATGCCTTCCTGTGCAATCCAAGTGGCCCATGGGCCAGCATTACGCGGCTTGCCCTCGCACAGGTGACGGATTGGTGCGGGCGAAGGGACTCGAACCCCCACATCTTTCGATACTGGTACCTAAAACCAGCGCGTCTACCAATTCCGCCACGCCCGCATGAGTGTAGCCTGAAACTCAAGGCACGGGCGCTTATAGCGTCGCGCGGCAAAGGGCAAGTGCGACGAGTCGCATCGCGGGGTTGCAGTTGGACCGGACGGTGCCCAAGTGGGTTAAGGGAGCGGGTGAAAACGGAGCAGGACGACCATGGCCACGCAGCCTCCAGCCGACAATCCGGGCGACACGCCCGCCGAATTCCCGACGCCCGGCAACGACCCCGGGGTTCCCGGCGGACCGGAAGAAGCTCCCGCCGAGGGGCCGGATTACGATCAGCCAGACAACGCCCCCACGGAACTTCCGCCGCCCGATTGACGGCGTCGGAGCGGCAATCTGCCGGTGACCGGCGGGAGGATGGCTCCTCCCGCCGTTTTCGTACCTATCGCAAGCCCACCAGCCGCGCGACGAGCATCATGGGCGAGTCCCCGCGCGGCGGCTTCGGGACGCTGCGGTCCCCCGGCGCGGCGCCGCAGCTGAGGCAGTAGGCCTGGATGCCTTGCGCGCCGAGAACGGACTCGAGGCCGGACACAGCCTGGACCATCTGCATTCGCTGGCGCGCGGCGAGCAGGCCGGGGACGTCGTAAGCCCCGGCCTGTTCGCGCGATGCGGGCATCAGGCTTTCCAACAGAGACGTGAACGGGTCCGCCGGCTCCATCAGGTACTCCGCGTACCATTTGCCGTTGCCGACCCCGGCAAGCTTCGCTGCATGGGCCAGCGCATCGTCGAGGCCGCCCATCTGATCGACAAGGCCGATGCGCTGGCCTTCGGCGCCCGGCCATACGCGCCCCTGAGCGATGGAATCGACCTCTTGCGCCGACTTGCCGCGCGACTGCCCGACCAATCCCACGAACCGACCGTAGATTCCTTCCACCGAGCCCTGAAGGATCGCTTCCACCTCCGGAGTGAGGCCGCCAAGGAGGTCGGGCTGCCCGGCCAGCGGGGTGGTGCGAACGCCGTCACTGGTGACGCCGAAATCCGCCAGCGTCTTCTCGAAGCTGGGCATGAAACCGAACACGCCGATCGAGCCGGTGAGTGTCGCCGGCTCCGCAAAGATGCGCTGGGCGGGTGTGGACACCCAGTACCCGCCGCTCGCCGCGACCGGCCCCATGGAGACGACCACGGGTATCTTCGCGTCGCGCCAGCGCTGGATGGCGCGGCGGATGCGCTCCGACGCCATGACCGATCCGCCGGGGGAATTGATGCGGACGACAAGCGCCTTCATCCCGGCGTCCCGGTTCTCGTCGAGCAGCCGCGCAATGCGATCACCCCCTGCGCGCCCCGGCCCTGCCTTGCCATCGACGATCTCGCCCGCGATGGTGACCACGGCGATGCCTGCCCCTTCGGCCTTCTCGGGATGTGCGGCAAGCCAGGTCTTCAGCGGCGTATGCGCGTAGCCCGGCGCATCGGTATCGTCGCGCGCCATGGTGCTGACGCCGACGAGCTTCTCGACCCGTTTTTCGAACTCGGTCTGATCGCCGATGCGGTCAACCAGGCCGGCCGCCCGGGCGGCCTTGGCCAGGTCGTTGCCCGAAGCCCTGGTCCAGCCGACCGGGTCCGAAACGACGCGGTCGATCTGTGCTTTGGGCCGGGCCCGGGCGATCTCCGCGCGCAGGGCGTTCCACTGCGCGTCGAGCACCATCTTGAAATCCTCCCGCGCTTCCGGCGAAAGGTCGCTGCGCAGGTATGGCTCGACCGCGCTCTTGTAGGTTCCGACGCGGAATACGTGAGCGGTGACGCCGTACTTGTCGAACAGGCCCTTGTAGAATTGCAGGTTGCCGCCCGGCCCGGTGACGATCGCGCCGCCCATGGGGTCGACCCAGGCTTCGCTTGCGTGAGCGGCAAGCTGCACTCCGTCGTCGGCATAGGCGTTCGCAAATGTCAGCACCGGCTTCCCGGCCTTGCGCACTGCGTCCATGGCCTCGCCGATGCCGTGCAGGTGGACGTAGCTGCCGCCGAGGAAGCGCGATAGATCCAGCACGACGGCCTTGATCCGCGTGTCCGTTGCCGCAAGCCGAAGCGAGCGTTCGACATCACGCGCCTGAAACTCGCCGATCTGCCCCCCCGAGGCCATGAGCAGCCCGAAGGGATCGGCAGCGCTCTTCTCTTCGACGATGGTGCCGTCGAGGCGGAGCAACAAGGCGCCCTCCTCGACCCGTCCGCCGACAGGACGTGCCATCAGGACGGCGTAGATCGCTCCGAAGAAGGCAAGCAGGAACAGCAGCGTCAGCGCGTCCTTCACGGCGACGAGCAGCTTCCAGACCTTGCGCGCGAATCTCATGTGACGAATACCTTTCCGGTGCAGCCTTACCTCCTGCAAGGCGCATTGGAAAAGGGGCGGCGCATCCGGCGGTTCCCCCGCCTCACGGCGTTCGGCCGGTCTTGTACCGGCGCAGGCGGTCCCCCTTGTGGGCATCGAAAGCCCGCAGGGGCTTGAGCAGGCGCCGGGGCGCGCCTACTAGCGTGGTCCTTGATGACACCCCCTGAATACACTTACCCGGAAGGCGCACTCGCTTTCCCCCATCGCGGCCTCGTCGGCATAGCGGGCCTTGCTCCGCACGAGATCTGGTTCCTGCTGGACGAAGCGGAACAATGGGTCGAGATGAACCGGGGCGCACAGAAGCGGCGGGAACTGCTGTCAGGCCTGACCATCATCAACGCGTTCTTCGAAAACTCGACCCGCACGCTGCTCAGCTTCGAGATCGCGGGCAAGCGCCTCGGGGCCGATGTGGTCAACATGGCCGTCGCGACATCGAGCGTGAAGAAGGGTGAGACGCTGATCGACACGGCGATGACGCTCAATTCCATGCGCGCGGATGCGATCGTCATCCGTCACGCCAGTTCCGGCGCGGTGCAGCTCATCGCGGACAAGGTCGACTGCCCGGTCCTCAATGCCGGGGACGGCCAGCACGAACACCCCACTCAGGCGCTGCTCGATGCACTGACCATCCGCCACGCCAAGCGCGCCTTCAACGGTTTGCGGGTGACGATCTGCGGCGACATCCTGCACAGCCGCGTCGCACGCTCGAACATCCTGTGCCTCAACTCGCTGGGCGCCGAAGTGCGGGTCTGCGCACCCCCCGCGCTCATGCCCGCTGATATCGAGCGGATGAACGTCACCGTGTTCCATGACTTCGACGAAGCCTTGAAGGGCGCGGACGTGGTGATGATGCTGCGCCTGCAGATGGAGCGCATGGAAGGCCAGTTCATCCCCTCCCCGCGCGAGTACCGGCACCTTTACGGCCTGACGCTGGACCGGCTGGCGCGGGCGGAGCCGGACGCGCTAGTCATGCACCCGGGCCCGATGAACCGAGGCGTCGAGATCGACAGCAACGTCGCCGACCACATCGAACGCTCGCTCATCACCCGCCAGGTGGAGATGGGCGTCGCCATCCGCATGGCCTGCCTTGACGTGCTGACCCGAAAAGGTCGCGGAATGGAGGGCTGGGCATGAGTATCCAGGCCTCCCTCACCATCACCGGCGGCCAGCTTCTGCTGCCGGACGGCACCGTCACTCCCGGCGCGGTGCGCTGCGAAGGCGGCTTCATCACCGCCGTCGGCGCGGGTGTCGTCCCTCAGAAGGGCGACACGGTTCACGATGCGGCGGGCCGGATCGTCGCGCCGGGCCTCGTCGACATCGGCGTTTTCGCGATCGACAAGCCCGCCTTCCACTTCGGCGGCATCACGCGGGCCGCGCTGATGCCGGACCAGAACCCCCCTCTGGACGTTCCGGCCCGGGTTCGCTTCGCGGCTCAGTCCGGCAAGCCCGACTTCTGGGTGCATCCCCTTGCCGCCGCCACGCAGGGGCTTGAGGGCACGTCTCTCGCGGAGATCGCGATGATGCGGGACGCAGGCGCCCGCGCAGTCGCCACGGGGCGCCGGTGGATCGGCGATTCGGGCACGATGCTGCGGCTGCTCCAGTACACCGGCATGCTCGGCATGATCGTCATCGCTCATGCGGAGGACGCCGGGATCGTCGGCAACGCCGTCGCCACCGCTGGTGAGATGGCGACCCGGCTCGGCCTCCCCAGCGCGCCCGCTCAGGCAGAGGCGCTGGCGATCGCCCGTGACATCACACTTGCCGAAATGGCAAGCGCCGCAATCCACTTCCGCAACGTGACGACAGCCGCCGGGCTTGACCTCGTGCGGGCCGCCAAGGCGCGCGGCCTGCACGTGACGGCGGGCATTAGCCCGGCGTACTTCATGCTGTCGGACCTCGCGATCGGCGCCTTCCGCACCTTCACGCACCTCTCCCCCGCCCTGCGCTGCGAAGAGGATCGCAAGGCGGTCGTCACCGCCATCAAGGACGGCACCATCGACGTCATCACATCGGGCCACGACCCGCGCGGACCGGAGGACAAGCGCCTGCCGTTCTCCGATTCGGCGCCCGGCATGGCGGGAGCGGAGACGCTGCTGCCGCTGACGCTGAACCTCGTTCGCGACGGGGTGATTGATATCGGGCGGGCCTTCGCGCTGCTGTCGACCAACCCGTCCCGCCTGCTCGGCGTCAACGCCGGCCGCCTCGCAGTCGGCGCCGAGGCGGACATCGCGGTGATCGATCCGGAACGTCCGTGGATCGTCAATTCGGACAAGATGGCGGCCGCTGCCGGCAACACGCCGTTCGACCGCCAGCCCGTCCAGGGTCGCGTCCTGGCGCTGTTCAAGGGTGGCATGGCGGTCCGGCGGTCGACCTCCGGCTAATCGGGGATCGGCCATGAAGAAGGCCTTCCGCCATCAGGCGAAAGGCCTTCTTCATGCCGTTGCAGCTCAGCCGGTCAGCGACGCGCCAGCAAAGGCTTCTCGCCGCGACCGGTGCCGGGCTGCGGGCGGTCGTCCGCGTAAGCCAGGCACTGCTGCCCGCTCTTGCGGACGGTCGAACACATTGCCTGCGCGGAATTTGCGCCGAAACCTTCGGCAGCGACCCTGAAATAGCGCTCTCCGCGAACATCGGCCTCGATGATGCGCAAGGTGCGGCCGCGCAGCGACGGGTTCTGCTTCTGCAGGATGCCCCATGCCCGCTTCGCGCCCTCCAGCGTACGGAACGACCCAAGCTGTACGAGATGCGTCCCACTGTGGACCTCAGGCTTGGGCCGGGCCGCAGGCGCAGCAGCCGCCTCCTTCGCTGCAGGGGCCATCATCTTGGCCGCAGGAGCGGTCATCCCCGCGAAAGCCCGCTCGACGGACGTGCGCGCGGGCTTCGGCCGAGCCCGGGCCTCGCCTGCGGGCCGAGGCTCCACGCGCGGCGGCGGCGCAGCCTCGGCCGCGACGGAGACACTCGCCTCGCCGTCGCTGAGGGCAGTCTGCACGATCCCTGCAAACGGTGTGACGGGAGCGGCGGCTTCCATCGGCGGCAGTTCGCCCGGCTCCGACGCAGCCGTCCGGATCTGCGGCGCAGGGACGCGGCCACCAAGCGCCAGCGCGGCGGGCTGGCCGGGATCGCTGCGCAGCGGCGCGCCGAGCAGGCTCGCCACCCGCTGACGGCCGAGCTCCGGGTGCGCCCGGCTGGCCCACTCCCGCAGACGGGTGTCAAGTTCGTCTCCGGTAAGGTCCTGCGACGCGATCAGCCGGGCCTCGCCCCAGCGCCCGTCCAACGCATAGGCATAGGCCAGGTTCTGCCGCATCTTGACCGAGTTGTCTCCGCCACGGATCGCCTCCGAAAGCACCGTGACGCCATAGGCGGGCTGTCCCGCCAGCGCGATCGCCAGCCCGTAATCGCTGACGGGGAGCTGAGTGCTCCATCGGCCGAGCACTTCAAGGGCATCGGCGTTGCGGGCCAAACCGATGTAGGCCAGCGCCAGGCCCAGGCCACTGCGGGGATTGCTGTCGCCTAGCGAAAGCGCATCCTCCAGCGCGGTGGCCGCCGAATCGAAACGACCGACGGCAAGATAGGCCTGCCCCAGCAGCCCGCGGGCGGACGCGTCGCGCGGGGCTTTCAAAACCCGCTTCTCGAGCTTCGCCAGCGCGGCCTCGCTCACGCCGGGCTGGTTCGCTGCAGCCACAACCTGTGTCCCGTTTGCACTGGCGAGGGAGGTCGGGCCACCGGCGCATCCCGCCAGCAGCGCGGCCACCATCGCCGAACACAAGGTGAAGCCTGCGGAGCGGGCGTGGCTGTTATGACGGTTCTTCATCTTCATGTCCCAAATCATGCCGGCCCGCTCACGCAGGCACCCGGCGGCCGAAGCTGCCGGCCGGACGCAGCACGCCCCCCGCCACGGACTGCCCGGCGGCAGGTGCGGCGAAAATCGTGCGACGAAAATTCTTTTCCAGGCGGTCGGCCACATAGGCCCAGAGCGCAGCGACCTCCGCAGCGGAGCGCCCGCGCGGGTCGACTTCCATGACGGTGCGCCCGTCGATCATCGAGGCGGCGAAATCCGTGCGCTGATGCACCGTGACCGGGGCCACCGTCCCGTGCTGGGAAAGTGCGATGACCGCTTCGGTCGTGATGCGCGCCTTGGGCGTCGCGCCGTTCACCACAAAGACCAGCGGTTTGCCGGACCGCTCGCACAGGGCCACGGTCGCACCCACGGCCCGCAGGTCGTGAGGACTCGGCCGAGTTGGAATGACGATGAGTTCGCTCGCGGCAATCACCGTCTGGATCGCCACCGTGATGGCCGGCGGGGTATCGATCACCGCCAGCTTGAAACCCTGTTCACGCAAGGTTTCCAGATCGCTCGCCAGCCGCGCGACGGTCGTTCGAGCAAAGGCGGGCGTCGGCGCCTCGCGCTCGTTCCACCAGTCGGTCAGCGAACCCTGCGGATCGATGTCGATAAGGACGACAGGGCCGGCACCTGCACGCTCGGCCTCCACGGCGAGTTGGCCCGACAGCGTGGTCTTCCCCGAACCGCCCTTCTGCGATGCCAGTGCAAGTACGCGCAAAACGATAGTCCCCCATTGCGGCGAGCGCGTCGCCAGTGGAGGGACTGCCCTAACGTTCCTAATTAACGGTTAATTGCCTCTGATTTCGACCAAACCCGCATTCCGAAGAAGAAACCGGCAGCTGAAACGTCCACACCGCGTTAACTCTTCGCGCCTAGTCAGAAGCCAGGGAATTCTGGCAGACTAACCGCCGTGGTTTTGGTGCCCGGCAGATGTCGGCAGGATACTTCAACGGACAGGGGTCGGCGGCAGCGGAATGGCAAGGCAGTGAAGACGATACATGCGATGACCGCACTGGTCCTGCTCACCCTCGCCGCGCCTGTGGCGCAGGCTGCGACGCACAGCGTCAAGGATGGGGTCGATGCCTGGTCGAACGGGGACTATGCAGCCGCCGTCCGAACGTGGGAGCCGCTTGCGCAGAAAGGCGATGCGGATGCGCTGTTCAACCTCGCGCAGGCCTACAAGTTGGGGCGCGGGGTTCCGCTCGATCTTTCCAGCGCTGAAAGGCTTTACGGACAGGCCGCTGAGAAGGGGCATGTGCAGGCGGCCGATGCCTATGGTCTGCTGCTTTTCCAGGAAGGCGAACGCGAACGCGCCCTCCCCTATCTCCAGGCTTCGGCCGCACGCGGCGATCCGCGCGCGATGTACATCCTGGGTGTCGCACACTTCAACGGCGACCTCGTCGCGAAGGACTGGGTGCGCGCCTACGCTCTTGCGAGCCTCGCTCGCCAGGCCGGCTTGCCGCAGGCGGCCGAGGCTCTGGCGCGGATGGACGAGCACGTTCCTCTGGCCGACCGGCAGAAGAGCGTCGTCGTCGCGGAGCAGATCTCCGCACAGGCGCAGGCCAACCGCGAGCGCCTGAACACCGCCGTCGAACTCGATACGCGGTTGGCGCAAGCGGAACCCGTGGCGCGGCCGCCGTCGCCGCCCCGCTCGCCGAAGCCTGCCCCGCAGATAACCGCTGCGGCGAAGCCGAAGGAGCCGCCTGCACCGCCGGTTGCGAAAAAAAAGGCGAGCGGTCCCTGGCGGGTCCAGCTCGGCGCCTTCGCCGTGGCCGGCAACGCCGAAACCCTCTGGAGCCGCCTCAAGGGCAGGCCGGAACTGGCAGGCCATCCGCGCGCCCTCGTCCGCGTGGGCAAACTGACCAAACTTCAGGCCACGGGCTTCGCGTCCCGCGCCGAGGCTTCGGCGGCGTGCGCCCGGCTCTCTGCGGGTGGCTTTACCTGCCTTCCGAGCCGCGACTGATACAGGCCGAGCAAAACCTCGAAGGTGCGGCGTCCTGCGCACGCCTGCCGACGCTTGACCTGATTCGCGGCGTGGCCGTCCTGGGTATTCTGGCGATCAACATCGCAGGGTTCGCCGGACCGATGGTAGGAACGCTGCGGCCGAGTGTGGCGCCGTTCGAAGGAACGTCCCCCGAACTCCTGGACAAGGTCGCCTGGTCTTTCGGGTTCCTGCTGTTCGAGGGGAAGATGCGCGCCCTCTTCACACTGCTGTTCGGCGCCGGACTCGTTCTCTTCTCGCAGCGCGCCGACGCGGCGGGCCGGGACGGCGACAGTCTGCAGCTGCGTCGGCTGGGCTGGTTGCTGATCTTCGGCATGGCACACTACCTGCTCCTGTGGTGGGGCGACATCCTGTTCCTCTACGCAGCATGCGGCATCGTTGCGCTGACGATGAGGTCCATCGGGGACCGCCCCCTTCTCTGGATGGCTCTTGCGCTCTACTGCGGCTACCATGCCTGGGGCTTCGTCAGCGCCATCCCGACGCTGCAAGCGGAAGAGGCAGCACGCACCGCATCCGCCAGTCCCGCGCAGGCTCGCCTGCTCGCCAGCCATGTCGAACCGATCCGGGCCTGGGCAGCGCTGGAACTGCGGGAGGCGCAGTTCGGGTTCCTTGAACTGGTCGGGACGAAGCTGATCGAACGGCCGTTCTGGCAGGTGCAGATGGTAGCCAGCTCTTACGCCGAAACGTTGCCCCTTATCCTGATAGGCATGGTCCTCTTTCGGCGCGGGTTCTTCGACGGACGCCTGCCGCGTGCGCGCCTTCGGGCACTGGCATGGGGCTGCACCCTTGCCGCGCTCCTGCTGACGGGGCTGTACCTCGCGTGGGCCTGGCCGAGGGGCTTCCCGCTCATGGCCATGCAGGCCGCAATCGCCTGGGGAATGGCGCTTCCGCACCTGTTGGGCGGGATCGGCTACGCAGCCGTCCTCGTCCTCGCCACGCCTGCGCTGGCGCGCTCCGGTCTGGGCCGGACCCTTGCAGCGGCGGGCCGCATGGCGTTCAGCAATTACATCCTCACCAGCCTTGTAATGACAACGCTGTTCTACGGCTGGGGGCTGGGCCTTCACGGGCGGGTATCGCCGGCGGAACAGTGGCTGTTCGTTGCCGGAGGGTGGGCGCTCATGCTTGTCTGGAGCTCTCTGTGGTTGCGGCATTTCCGCCGCGGACCGCTTGAATGGCTGTGGCGCTCGCTCGTGGAACGGCGCCCGCTGAACAATCGAACAGGCTGAGGCATTTTCGCTATTGCGATCCATTCGCACTCGCATATATTGGGCGCAACGAAAGGATTCGCTCATGTACGTGTGCATCTGCAATGCCATTCGAGAGACCGAACTTCGCTGCGCCGCCCGCCGCTGTCGCGGGAATGCCGAAGCGATCTACGGTGCTCTCGGCCGCGTTCCGCAATGCCGCCAGTGCCTTGACGAAGCCGATGACATCATCGCGGACGAACTTTCGTCCGACAGCATGGGAATAGCTGCCGCCGCCTGAAACTCTGTCCTGACTTGTCCTCATTGCCGAATTTCCGTATAGCCGCGGCTCCAGAACAGGAGTTTCCGCGCGATGAAGGGCGACCTCAAGGTTATCGAGTTTCTGAACAAGGCGCTGTTCAACGAGCTCACCGCAATCAACCAGTACTGGCTGCATTACCGCATGCTGGACAACTGGGGCATCAAGAAGCTCGCCGAGTACGAGCGCCACGAATCGATCGACGAGATGAAGCACGCCGACGTGCTTGCGGATCGCATTCTCTACCTCGGCGGGCTGCCGAACTTCCAGAACCTGGGCAAGCTGCGCGTCGGCGAATCAGTGGAGGAGATCCTCAAGGCCGATCTCGCGCTCGAGTACGATGCGATTCCCATGCTCAAGGAAGCCATCGCGCATTGCGAAACGGTCCGCGACTATGTCAGCCGCGAGATTTTCGCACGAATCCTCGAAAGCGAGGAAGAGCATGTTGATTTCCTCGAGAAGCAGTTCGACATGATCGAGCGAATGGGAATCCAGAACTACTGCCAGCTGCAAAGCAAACCGGCGGAAGACTGACCCCCATCAGCAGGCCAGGGAACACGGGCTCCTGCCGTCGATTATGGATGGCAGGAGCTCTGTGCGCTATTAGGGGGAACGATGGGTTCGCAAGAGAAGAGCGGCTTCGAGACGGAGGACATAGGCTTTACCGTCCTCGTCGTGCTGATTTCCCTGGCGGCGGCCTACCTTCTGGCTCCCTACTTCGGACCCGTCCTCTGGGGCGTGGTTGCCGCGATCATGTTCCAGCCGCTCACCGCCCGGCTTGCGACGCGGCTGGACGGCCGCAAGAACCTGGCCGCATCGATAGTCCTGTTCGGGCTGATCACGCTGCTCGTGGTGCCGACGATCCTCCTGGGCATCAGCCTCGTCAATGAAGCCACGATGCTGTATGAGAAGATCGCCAGCGGCCAGATCGACTTCGGCCGCATCTTCCAGCAGGTCATGAGCGCCTTGCCGCGTCGGGCGCGCGAACTCCTGTCCGAGTACGATCTGACGAACTTCGAGACCATCCGGCGGGAGTTCGGGTCCAGCATCACCAGCGGCCTGCAGACAATCGCCGGGCGCGTGCTGACGGTGGGCCAGGGAGCGCTGAGCTTCATCGCCGCGCTTGGTGTGATGCTCTACCTCAGCTACTTCCTGCTTCGGGACGGCGACCGTTATGGCGAGAAGTTCCGGACCTGCCTGCCACTGCGTCCCGCCACGCGCGACGCCCTGATCGAGAACTTCCTGCTGGTGGTGCGCGCGACAATGCGCGGCACCGTCGTCGTCGCCGTCGTGCAGGGCTTCCTCGGCGGCATCCTCTTCTCGTCGCTCGGGATCGAAGGCGCCCTCATCTGGGGCGTGCTGATGGGGTTCTTTTCCCTGCTGCCAGCCGTGGGGACGGCCATCATCTGGGGTCCCGTGGCCATCTACCTGTTCGCGGCGGGCGAACCCATGAAGGCGGGCATCGTCCTCTTCTGCGGCGTGTTCATCATCGGCATGGTCGATAACGTGCTGCGGCCGATCCTCGTCGGGCGCGACACCCGCCTGCCAGATTTCGTGGTCCTGATCGCCACGCTATCGGGACTTGAACTGTTCGGTCTCAACGGCTTCATCATCGGCCCCGTCATCGCCGCGCTGTTCATCGCGGTCTGGAACCATCATCGCGACAGCCGCCGCGCACGCGAGGAAGTGCTTACAGGATCCCCGGTGCCGGTGCAGACCGATGCCGTGGCAAGCAGGGCCGTCGAGGAATCCGTCGCTCACCCTTCCTGAGCGAGGCGCCGTTCCGGCGCATCGGTCCAGCCGCGCGTGCGGGTCGATGCGCCCATGCAGGGCATCAACCCGTACTTGCGTCGAACCCGCGTCAGTCCTTCTTGAAGGGGTTCTTCGGACTGCGCAGATTGAGCCGGATCGGCACCGATTCGAAGCCGAGTTCCCGCCGCATCCCATTCACCAGATACCGCTTGTAGCTCTCGGGCAAGAGATCGAGGCGGGTGCCGAAGATGACGAAGCCCGGCGGCCGGGTCTTTGCCTGGGTGATGTAGCGCAGCTTGATCCGCTTGCCGCCCGGCGCCGGCGGCGGATTGGCCGCAAGCGCATCGTCGAACCAGCGATTGAGCGCGGACGTCGGCACGCGCTTGCTCCAGGCTTCGCGGATGGAGAAGGCGGCCGCCAGCATATCGTCCAAGCCCTTGCCGGTGCGGGCCGAGACAGCGAGAAGCGGCAGCCCCTTCACCTGCGCCAGGCCATCATCGAGCGCGGCGCGGATGCCGTTGAACAGGCTCGATGCGTCCTCCGCCACGTCCCACTTGTTGATGGCGATCATCAGGGCGCGGCCTTCTTCGAGCACCTTGGAGGCGATCGTCAGGTCCTGGTGCTCCAGCCCGCGCGTTGCGTCGAGAAGGAGGACGACGACTTCGGCGAAGTCGATCGCGTGACGCGCGTCGGCCACGGCGAGTCGCTCCAGCTTCTCGGTCACGTTCGCGCGCTTGCGCATGCCGGCCGTGTCGATCAGCCGGACCTCGCGGGCTTCCTTGGTCTTGGGGTCGGTCCACGTCCAGTCGATGGCGATCGAATCGCGGGTAATGCCCGCCTCCGGCCCGGTCAGCAGCCGGTCTTCACCCAGCAGCCTGTTGATGAGCGTGGACTTGCCCGCATTGGGGCGGCCGACGATCGCCAGCTTCAGGGGCGCGCGAAGCAGCGCTTCCTCGTCCTCCTCCGCGGCAAACTCGTCCTCCACCGGCTGGAGCGGGTCGAGATGCGGAAGCAGGGCCTCGAACAGGTCTCCCATGCCTTCGCCGTGCTCCGCCGAGATGCCGACAGGATCGCCGAGACCCAGCGAATAGGCCTCCAGCAGGCCACCTTCTCCGGCGCGGCCTTCCGCCTTGTTGGCGAGCAGGATGACAGGCACGGTGGATGCCCGCAGCCAGTTCCCTATCTCTTCATCCAGAGGAGTAAGGCCGGCGCGGGCGTCGACCACGAACAGCGCGACATCTGCCGTCTGCAGCGCGGCTTCGGTCTGCTTGCGCATCCGACCCGGCAGGGTTTCCGCCTCGTCGTCTTCCCAGCCTGCGGTGTCGACGATCTGGAACTTGAGGCCCAGCAGTTCGGCATCACCGAATCGGCGGTCGCGCGTGACACCGGGCTGGTCGTCGACCAGCGCCAGTTTCTTGCCGACCAGCCGGTTGAACAGCGTGGACTTGCCGACGTTCGGTCGGCCTATGATGATGACTTGAGGAAGCATGATTCCCACCGCTTGGGGACTTCCGCCGGCTTTGGCAAGCGTTAGGCGGGTGCTGGCGGGCCAAAACGGCCGGTTCGCAGCCCGGGCGCAGCGCTTGGCGACAATTTTTGCCGCGACGGGGAACCTTTTCCTACTTCGCCGTTAACCAACCGTGGAAGATTCCCGATAATCTTCGTGGGGCACAGAGCGGGGCATGAGGGTACAGGGAAACGCGATCGTTCTGGGGCTAGCCGCCATGTGCGCAGCCGCATCCATCCCAACCGCATCCGCGCGCGCCGTGCCGGACACGGACGCGCGGGACGACAGCGCCGTGGGCGCGGGCTTCATCTCCAGCAAGCCGCCTGGCCATCCGGCCGGCGATCTGGAATGCGTGCCTTATGCCCGCACGACATCGGGCATCCAGCTTTACGGTGATGCGTGGACGTGGTGGACTCAGGCACAGGGTCGCTACGCGACCGGCACCAGCCCCCGCGTCGGCGCGGTCATGGCGATCAAACCCTTCAACAACTCGCGGCTCGGCCACGTGGCGACCGTCAGCCGGATCATCGATTCGCGCACAGTCTTGCTGAGCCATGCCAACTGGTCCGTCCCCGGCCAGGTCGAGCGCAACGTGACCGCGCTCGACGTGTCGCCCGCGAATGACTGGAGCCGGGTCCGCATCTGGTATGCCCCGGCCCGGGGTCTCGGCACCACGCACTGGCCTGTCGCGGGCTTCATTTACAACAGCAAGCCCGGCTCGCGCCCGGAGGCGCGGGAACGCGCAGAGACCGCGCGCCTTGCCACGGCGGCCAGAGCCTCCAATGGAAAGGGCCGCCGAAGCGACCCCATCGGCGCCATCATCGCCGGCGCTTACTGATCCGGCCGGGACCGGAGGATGCGCGCTCCCTCTCGGCGGCGCGCCTCCTCCGGCGAATGGCTCAATCCTTCTTTGCCACCGGGGCGCCTTCGCCCAGGTCCTCGTACCAGGCTTCGACCGGACCCGAGAGCTTGATCGTCAGCGGGTTTCCGTGGCGATCCATCGCCTTTCCGGCCTGCACGCGCACCCAACCCTCGGAAATGCAATATTCCTCGATGTTGGTGCGCACAGTGCCCTTGAAGCGGATACCGATGCCGCGCTGCAGCTTGTCCTGATCGAAGAACGGGCTGCGCGGGTTGATCGCGAGGTGATCCGGCGGCACGTCAGGGCCGGCGGTTTCGGGCGTGGTGGTCTCTTCAGTCATGCCCCTGCGATTTATATTGCATTCCCCGCTTGTCAATTCGATCCGGCCTGTCTAAAGGCGCGCTTCCGCAACGGAGCGGGCGCGTAGCTCAGCGGTAGAGCACACCCTTCACACGGGTGGGGTCACAGGTTCAATCCCTGTCGCGCCCACCATCCCACCGGGATGGTCCTTCGAAAAAACCTCAAGATCATTCTGGACTGATTTGCGTTCCGGGCGCCTGCCTGCGCGGTTAACGGGAAATTAGGTCCGTTTCGTACAGGAACGCCGCGACTTCTGGAGGCGGGACGGTTCTTCGATGCTTATGGAACGGGTAACACGGGACTCCCGCACCGGCGAAGCTCCAGGCGTGCGCCCCCTTCATCTGCTGCTCTTCCTCGTCACGGCAATCGCGCTTCGCATCGCCACGTTCGGCGACCCCAATCTCCATGTGGACGAGAGCTTCTATCAGACCGTCGGCATCGCCATGCACGAAGGAGCGATTCCCTATGTCGATGTATGGGATCGCAAGCCCTGGGGCCTGTTCTTCCTCTATTACCTGATCGCCTTCATCTCCTACAGCCCGATCGCCTACCAGGTGATCGCCACGATCTTCGCGGCTGCGACGGCCTGGGTCATCGCCCGGCTGGCAAGCGCTTGGAGCACCACCCGTGCCGGCCTCCTCGCCGGAATGGCGTACCTTCTGTGGCTCACCGAACTGCAAGGCTTCGGAGGGCAGACCCCGATCTTCTACAACCTGTTCATCGCGACGGCCGCGCTGCTCGTCTTCAGCGCCCGCGACCGCCTGCTTCGGGGGCAGGCCCCGCCCAGCGTCGCCGCGGCCATGGCGCTGGCCGGCGTCGCCATAACGATCAAACAGACAGCCGTGTTCGAGGCGAGCTTCCTCGGCCTCTACGCCTCGGCCCGCCTGCTTCGCTCACCCATGCCGCGGAGCCTCGTCTGGAGACCCGTTCTCCTGTGGGCGGCGATCGGCGCTGCCCCCACGCTGGCGATCGCGGGCTGGTATGCTGCGGAGGGGTACTGGGGGATCTACTGGCATGCGATGTATACGGCGAGCGCGAACAGGCCGATGTTCCTGTACCCGACGACGATGCGCTTTCTCATCACGTTCGTCATTCTTGCTCCTCTGCTGGTGGTGGCCACCCTTTCGCTGGCGGACTGGAAAGGCGAGAGCCGTCGCTTCGTCACGGGCTGGATCGCCGCAGCCGTCATCGGGCTGGTCTTCGTGCCGAACTTCTACATGCATTACTCGCTGCCTCTTCTCGTCCCTCTGAGCGCAGCCACTGCGGTGTTCCTTGCCCGCCCGGTCGTCGGCCAGATTGCGATGGCCGGTCTGGCGGCCTATTCGGTCTGCACGTTCGACCCCCTCGACGCTCGGCGAACGCAGCAATCGATCGATGCGTTTGCGGAACTGGCGGACGTGATCCGCGGGCACGACGACGGCAGCCCGCTCTTTGTGGTGGACGGTCCTCCGCAGCTCTACACGTTGACCGGGCACGCCTTCCCGACCCCGCTGGTATTCCCGCATCATCTGGGCGACGCGAACGAGAAGGATCTCAGCCATCTTTCCACACTGGGTGAGACACGCCGCGTACTGGCGCAACGGCCCGGCATCGTCGTCACGCCGGACAAACCGCGCGAGGGGCCTCCCAACATGGAGGTGCTCGACACCGTTTATGCCTATGTGCGGAAGAATTGCCGGCGGGTCGCAAACATCGAGACGCCCGACGCGCTCACCACGGCGCGCATGGATGTCTGGGCCGACTGCCGAAAGCGTTGATCTGCGGCGCAGATCGCATGTTCCCGTGCTTGCGCGGGTCAATGCGAAAAGGCATAGCCCGCGCCATGCACGACATCCGCCAGATCCGCGAAAATCCCGCAGCCTTCGACGCCGGCCTCGCCCGCCGGAGCGTTGCGCCCGTCTCCGCCAGCATCATCGCTCTTGATGAGCAGCGGCGTGCCGTCGCCACTCGCATGCAGGAGGGGCAGAACCGCCGCAACGAAGCCTCGAAGGCGATCGGTAAGGCCATGGGTCAGGGCGATACGGAGACCGCGGAAGCGCTGAAGGCGGAAGTCGCGCAGCTCAAGGGCAGCCTCCCCGCACTTGAGGCGGAGGAAAAGGATCTCACCGCCCGGCTGCAGGACGCGCTGGCGGGCCTGCCCAACATTCCGGTAGACGAGGTCCCCGACGGCGAGGACGAGGCGCAGAACGTGGAAGTGGCGCGCTGGGGCACACCGCGTGAGTTCGCCTTCACCCCCCGTGAACATGCCGACATCGGCCCTGCCCTTGGCCTCGACTTCGAAACGGGCGCCCTGCTTTCAGGCGCTCGCTTCACATTCCTCAAGGGCCAGATGGCGCGCCTGCACCGCGCTCTCGCGCAGTTCATGCTCGACACGCAGACCACGGCGAACGGCTTCATGGAATGCGCCGTGCCGCTGCTGGTAAAGGACGATGCGGTATTCGGAACGGGGCAACTTCCCAAGTTCTCGGAAGACCTGTTCCGCACCACTGACGGCCGCTGGCTGATTCCCACGGCGGAAGTGTCCCTGACCAACGCCGTGCGCGAGCAGATCCTTGCGCCGGAGGCGCTGCCGTTGCGCATGACCGCGCTCACCCCGTGCTTCCGTTCCGAAGCCGGTGCCGCAGGCCGCGATACGCGGGGATTCATTCGGCAGCACCAGTTCGAGAAGGTCGAACTCGTCACTGTCTGCAAGCCGGAAGAGAGCGAGGCCGAGCACGAGCGCATGGTGGCGGCAGCGGAGGGAATCCTGCAGGCGCTCCACCTGCCGTACCGCAAGGTGCTGCTCTGTGCCGGCGACATGGGGGCGACCGCGCGCAAGACTTTCGACCTTGAGGTCTGGCTGCCCGGCCAGGGCGCCTACCGCGAAATCAGTTCGATTTCCAACTGCGGTGACTATCAGGCACGCCGCATGAACGCGCGCTTCAAGCCCGAAGGTTCGAAGAAGACGGAGTTCGTGCACACGCTCAACGGTTCAGGGCTGGCCGTCGGCCGCACGCTCGTAGCGGTGCTCGAGAATTATCAGCAGGAAGATGGCTCCGTCCTTGTGCCGGAAGCCTTGAAGCCGTGGATGGGCGGCATCGACACGCTGGAAGTGCCCGCCTGACCGCCTCGGGTCATCGCAGGCAATTGGCAAGGAAAGACAGACACAGTGCGTATCCTCCTCACCAATGACGACGGCATCAACGCGCCCGGCCTCTACGTCCTGGAAAAGATCGCGGCGCAGCTTTCGGACGACATCTGGATCTGCGCGCCCAGCGAGGAACAGTCTGGTGCCGGGCATTCGCTGACCCTCAACCGACCGGTCCGTCTGCGCAAGCACGCCGAACGTCGCTTTTCCGTGACCGGCACGCCGACAGATGCGGTGACGATGGGCCTGCGCAAGGTTCTGCCCGAGCCGCCGGACCTCATCCTTTCCGGCGTCAATCGCGGCGCAAACCTCGGCGACGACGTGACGTATTCGGGCACCGTATCGGCGGCGCTGGAAGGTGCGCTGGCGGGTGTGCGCTCGATCGCGTTGAGCCAGGTCCCCGTGCGCGAGAGCATCGGCGACGGCGTGGACTTCTCCGCTGCCGAGGAATGGGGCGCACGGGTGCTGCGCCCGCTGCTGGACCAGCCGTTCGCGCCGCGCACGCTGGTCAACGTCAACTTCCCGCCCCTGCCGGCCAGCCAGGTCAAAGGCATCCGCGTGGTTCGTCAGGGCTTCCACGACTATGCCCGCGGCTCACTCGTCGAAGGGGTGGATCCGCGCGGTTTTCCCTACTTCTGGTTCGGTTTACAGGGTATCGAGCATACACCCGCTCACAACACGGACCTGGAAGCGATCGCCGAGGGACACATTTCAGTGACGCCACTTCATCTTGATCTCACGCACGACGCGTCGCTCAAGGCCATGGCCGAACGCTTCGCACAGGAACGCGCGACCTCGTGAGGCGGGCTGTCGTTCTGGCGGCAGCTCTTGCCGCTTCCCCCAGCCTTGCGGCGTCGCCCGAGAGCGAGACCACACACGTCGTCGTTTCCGGAGAGACCCTGAACGGCATCGCCAACCGTGCAGGGGTGTCCGCCAGCGCGATCAGCAAGGCGAACGGCCTCAGGGAACCCTACGTGGTGCGGGTGGGCCAAAGGCTGGCGATCCCACGCGCCGCCGCGCCGGCCCGGCCAAGCGCCGCGAAGCCCGCCGACGAAGCGCTACCCGCAGCCGCCCAGGCGGCGCGGACCGCTTCCCGCGTGATTGCCGCACGATTGGGTCCGACACGCAGCCCGGAAACGGCGACCGAACATCTGGTCCAGCCCGGCGAGACGCTTGGCGGCATCGCCGCCCGCGCCAAGGTGCCGCGCATCCTCATCGCAGAAGCGAACGGTTTGCAGCCGCCTTATGCCGTGCGCACAGGCCAGACACTGCGTATCCCCCGTACGCGACGCCACGCCGTCAAGGCCGGCGATACGAGCTTCAGCATTTCCATGGACTATGGCGTGCCGTGGGAACAGATCGCTCTGGCCAACAACCTGGAACCGGCGGCGGCGGTGAAAGTGGGGCAGACCCTCCTGATCCCCACCCTGCTCAACCCGCCGGCAAGCGGATCCACGCGATCGAGCCCCGTGACTGCATCCGACGATGTGCCCGCGCCCGCCGCACGAACGGCTTCGGCACGCTTCGCCTGGCCCCTGACCGGTCCCGTCCGGCGCGGCTATGCAAGCGGCAGCAATTTCCACGACGGCCTCGATATCACGGCGCCGGCGGGAACCATGGTGCGCGCAGCCGGCGCCGGTACGGTCGTCTTTGCGGGCGAGGAGAAAGGCCAGTTCGGCAATCTCGTCGTCATCGATCACGGCAACGGCTGGCACACGGCTTATGGCTTCCTGAGCCGCGTCACGGTGAAGGAAGGCGCCAGCGTGACGGCCGGTGAACGCGTCGGCCTCGTCGGCACGACCGGTCTCGCCAAGGGCAGCGAACTTCACTTCGAAGTGCGGCGAGACGGGAAGCCCGTCGATCCGCGCGGCGAACTTCCCAAGGCACCCTGACCCACATGGCCAGACGTCGCGCGCCTTTGCCTCTCTCGGTGCGAAAGCCCCTCAGACGCGCGATAGATCTGCCGGTCTGGGCCGATCTCGGGCTGCGGCTGGGCGGTGCTCTCGCGCTGGTGATGTTCGTCGTCCTCATCCACTGGGTGGACCGGGAGGGCCTGAAGGACACGCACGACGGCTACGTCAGTTTCCTCGACGTCTTCTACTTCACGATGATATCGATAACGACTACCGGCTTCGGCGACATCGCCCCGGTGAGCGACAAGTCGCGGCTGATCGAAGCCGTCATCGTCACCCCCATCCGCTTCGCCGTGATCTTCATCTTCGTGGGAACGGCGTACAACTACTTCATCAAGCATAGCTGGGAGAGCTGGCGCATGAAGCGCATCCAGGAGCGCCTTTCCGATCACGTGGTCGTGCTGGGCTATGGAGTGAGCGGCTCCGAAGCCGTGCGGGAACTGATCGAGCGTGGCACGGACCCGGCCTGCATTGTCGTTGTCGACCCGTCGCCCGCCCGCCTCCAGCAGGCCGAGCGGATAGGCTGCAACGTCCTTGAAGGCGACGCCACCCGGGACGAAACTCTCGCCTCAGTGCGCATCGAGCGCGCGCGCACGATTCTCGTCTCGGCGGGGCGGGACGATACAACGATCCTCATCCTCCTGACCGCTCGCCACCTCGCGCCCGGCGTTCCCATCACCGCCGTAATCCGGGCCGACGACAACGAAGTGCTTGCCGTCCAGGCCGGAGCCGACAACGTCATCAACCCCGTTCGCTTTACCGGGCTGCTGCTTGCCGGCTCCGCCCAGGGCAAGCATATCGCGGAGTACATGTCGGACCTGGCCTCGGTCAGCGGCCGGGTGCAACTGGTGGAACGCGAAGTGCTGCCTGAGGAAATCGGACATTCACTCGACGATATCCGCACCGGCAAGGGTGTACGGATCTACAGGGGACAGGCCGCCTACGGCTTCTGGGAACCGGAGACTCACGCACTGCAGCCGGGCGACGTGGTGGTCGAGGTCACCTCCACGCAGGAGCGTTGAGCCTCAGCCCAGCGCCCAGAAGACGATGCCCATCCCAAGATACGAGACGATCCAGAACAGGCAATCGATGACCCGGCGCAGCGGTTCGACGCGATTATGCACATGCGTGATCCAGACCGCCGGCACCACGAAGGCGAGCGCGACGCCGCCGCTTTGCATGAAATAGAGCCAGGGCTTCACCGCCAGGGTCTCGCTTCCGATCCGCGCGAAGCTGTGGCCAAGCATGGTCGCCCCGATGAGGAAGACGATGATCGCGGTCGCGTAGTTTCCCGCAAGCTCGGCTTTCCCGGGAACGATCTGGCGTCCTCCCTGAGAAGGCCGTCCGGTGCGGAGCGCCCCGATCAACACCCCTACTGCTGCTGCCAGAACCACGGCCAGCCAGTTTACGGCCCCCATGTCTCTCTCCCTTGGTGACAAGCTCTTGTAACGGCGCCTTACTTGCAGGCTCCGCAGACTTGTGCAAGTTTTGCGAATCATCCGCAAAGCTCGTTTTTCGTGACTCGCGGCCCCAATGCGAGTATCGGGCGCGGCAATCCCATGGCTATAGAACTCCCCTCCCCGCCGAAAGTCGGCATGGTCAGCCTCGGCTGCCCCAAGGCGCTCGTTGATTCCGAGCGTATTCTCACCCGCCTGCGTGCAGACGGCTACGACATGAGCCCCGATTATGCCGGGGCCGACGTCGTGCTCGTCAACACGTGCGGCTTCCTCGATTCCGCCAAGGAGGAAAGCCTCGCCGCGATCGGCGAAGCGATCTCCGAGAATGGCCGTGTGATCGTCACCGGTTGCATGGGCAACGAGGCAGAGGTCATCCGCGCGAAGTTCCCGCAAGTCCTCGCCGTCACCGGCGCGCACCAGTATGAAGCGGTTGTCGAAGCCGTCCATGATGCCGCCCCGCCCGAACTCTCGCCGTATCTGGACCTGATCCCGCAGGCCTATGACGAAGCCGGCGTGAAGCTGACGCCGCGTCACTACGGTTATCTGAAGATCTCAGAGGGCTGCAACCACGCCTGCTCGTTCTGCATCATCCCCAGCCTTCGCGGCAAGCTGGCGAGCCGCCGTATCGACGCGGTGCTGCGTGAGGCCGAAAAGCTGGTGCAGGCGGGCACGCGCGAACTGCTGGTGATCAGCCAGGACACGTCGGCCTATGGTGTCGACGTGCGACACGAAGAGCGCACCTGGAAGAATCACCCGGTACGCACGCACATGACCGATCTCGCCCGTGAACTGGGCCAGTTGAGCGATGCGCAAGGGCGCAAGCCTTGGGTGCGGCTGCACTACGTCTACCCGTACCCCCATGTGGACGCCGTGATCCCGCTCATGGCCGAAGGGCTGCTGACGCCTTACCTCGACATCCCGTTCCAGCATGCCGCGCCTTCGGTGCTGAAATCCATGAAGCGCCCCGCCAACGAGGCCAAGGTGCTGGACCGCATCCACAAGTGGCGCGAGATCTGCCCGGATATCGCCATCCGCTCCAGCTTCGTTGTCGGCTTCCCCGGCGAGACCGAGCAGGACTTCCAGTACCTGCTGGACTGGCTGGACGAAGCACAACTCGATCGCGTCGGCGCTTTTCGCTTCGAGCCGGTCGAGGGCGCTGCGGCGAACACCCTCCCCGATCCCGTGCCTGAAGAGGTGAAGGAAGAGCGTTACGCACGCATCATGGAAAAGACTGCCGCCATCAGCGCCGCAAAACTCCAGGCGAAGGTCGGCCGCGTGCTTCCTGTCATCATCGATGAAGTCGGCGAAGCGGATGAAGATGGTGATGTGGGCGCAACCGGGCGTTCACAGGCGGATGCTCCGGAAATCGATGGCAACGTCTTCCTGCGGGACGCTTCTGGCGTACAAGTCGGTGATATTGTTGACGTTTTCATCGAAGATGCGGATGAGCACGATCTGTATGGAGCAGTGCGCCGCGCGTAACGCTTTCACCACTTGCATGCCTTGCAACTTCGGTAAAGGTTTTCGCGTTTGCGGAAATCAGGGCTGAACTTCATATAGGGCGGGCCTTTCAGGCATCCTCTCCCAAAACTTCTACAGGGCTGGTCTTCGGACCGGCCCTTTTTTTTTGCCTATCGCGCATGGCTGCTGGGTCTTTCCCCGTTGCTACGCGCGGCACAACTCCCAGATGGCAAGTTGCAAGGCTTGCAACAAAGCTCAATCTTTTCGCATTTGCAGCATGTCGGTCCCCCGGGCATAAGGATCGGGCCTTTCAGGCATCCTCTCCCAAAACTTTTACAGGGCTGGTCCTCGGACCGGCCCTTTCTTTTTGCGTTTTGTCATGGGACCGTATGCCTGGCTGCCGAGGTGACTGGCAGTGGCGGCGTAATTGCCCTAGCGAAACCGAATGGCTTCTTCGCAGCGAATCTTCACCGCCGCCCTCGTCGTCATCGGAGACGAGATCCTGTCTGGCCGCACTCACGACAAGAACATCGCGCAGGTCGCCGCCTGGCTGCAGGTACAAGGCATTCGGCTGAAGGAGGTTCGCGTCGTGGCGGACGAGACCGCCGCGATTGTCGAAGCGGTCAACACGCTGCGTGTGCGCAACGATTATCTTTTTACCACCGGCGGCATCGGGCCCACTCACGACGACATCACGGTGGATGCCATCGCCGAGGCCCTGGGCGTGCCGGTCGTCGTGCACCCCGAAGCCCGCGCCATTCTTGAAGGCTACTATGAGACCCGGGGCGGCCTGACAGAGGCGCGTCTCCGGATGGCGCGCGCGCCGGAAGGATCCAGCCTCATCCCCAACCGCTACACGGGCGCTCCCGGAATCCGCTGCGGCAATATCTTCATCATGGCGGGCGTGCCCAGCATCACCGCCGGGATGCTCGACGCCTTGTCCGGCGAGCTGGAGGGCGGCGCACCGCTGCTGTCCGAAACCGTCGGTTGCTGGGTGGGCGAGAGCGAAGTGGCCGAACTCCTGCGCCAAACGGAGAAGGCCTTCGAAAGCTGCCAGATCGGCTCGTACCCGTTCTGGGGTGAAGGCCGGACCGGCGCCAATTTCGTCATCCGGTCTGTCAGCGCCGAAGACCTTGCGGCCTGCACACGCGCTCTCATCGACGGGTTATCCGCCATGGGTCGAACCGCAGTTCCCGGCGGTATCTGATCGGCCGCCGCTGCGCTGATGGTCACCCCCATGATTCCTGCAGCAATGCCTGCCGCCGCGCCTCCCTTCGCCCCGGCAACGCTGGAGGAGTTCGAAGCGGTCCTGCGCCGTCATGACAGCGCAACTCTGGCGCTGGAGGAATGGTGCGCCCGGCGCGGGCTGGGCCACCCGCCACGGATCACGGCAGAAACGCTCAGCCAGCAGGAGGGCGAGGTGGACCCGGAACTTCGGGCTCGGCTTGCCCTGAACGAAGGCGAAGGCGTGACACAGCGCAACGTGCATCTGCGCTGTGGCCCTCTTGTCCTTTCCGTCGCATGGAACTGGTACGTTTCGGAGCGTCTGACTGCGCCGATGAACGAGGCGCTCCGCTCGTCGGACGTGCCGTTCGGCAAAGTGGTGGCGGCGCTGGACTTCCGGCGCCGGCCGCTTTCGGTCACGGCCGGCCCAGCCCGCGGCTGCCCGGCGGGCACCATATCGACGCATCAGGCGATCCTGGTCCTGCCGGACGGGCGTCCGCTGGCGTACCTGGTGGAATGCTACACGGCGACGAACCTGCGCCCGCCGCCGCGCTGATTCACGCCGCGACCGCCTCGGTTCCCGCGATCGAGGTGCGGTGCATCATGCGGCCGGTCGACTTGTCATAAGGGATGGCCCGGTGCATCGCGCCGGTGTTGTCCCAGATCACAAAGTCACCCTTCGTCCACTTATGACGCAGGGAAAAGGCGGGTTGCGCGGCCCATTCCTGCAGGCGGATGAGCATAGCACGGCCGGCCGGCACCTCCATGCCCACGATGTGATCGGCGGTGGTTCCGATCACCATCGATTTGCGACCGGACTCGTGCGTCCAGACCAGCGGATGCTCCTTCACAAGCCCGATCCCGAGCACCTTTTCACGGTGCTTTTCCGGGATGGCGTCGGCGATGGGGGAAAGGCTGGCGCGGACCGAGTGGACGGCCGTGAGACCCTCCAGCGCCTGCTTTTCTTCCTCCGACAGCCCTTCGTAGGCGGCGTAGGTGCTGGCAAATTCCGTCTCCCCGCCCTTATCCGGCGCGATGCGGCAGGACAACAGGGTGGCAAACGGCGGCGGCATGTCCACGGTGATCCCGTCCATATGCCAGAAGAAGGTCCCGAGCACGTATTCGGGCTGCGGGTTGATCTTCTCGTCCAGCGTCACCTGATAGACGTCCTGATCGGTGCTCTGGACGTTGTTGCGCGCGGTCAGACGCACCTTCTCGCCCATGGCCTCCGTGATGGCGAGCTGCTCTTCGTCCGAGAGGTGAACTTCGGGGAAAACCAGAACTGTGCGCTCTTCCACTTTGGCGCGAATCGCTTGCGCCGCTTCGGGCGTGAAAAGTTCGGTGCGATCGCCCCAGATCACGCGTGACCCTATGTGCTCCTTGATGTCTTCGAAACGAATAGCCATGTGGCCGCCTCTCCCGGCAGGATACTGAACATGTGTACAGCATCGACCTACAGCCAATTGCGCGGGCAGTAAATGGGCTGGCGGGCCGAGACAAAGACACCGCCGGGGCGGACAAACGAAAAGGGCCGGGAGGTCTCCCTCCCGGCCCTTCAATCCGTTACGTCGGCGCTGAAATCAGGCGCCGGCGATCTCGGTCGTGTCGATCTTGAGGCCCGGGCCCATCGAGGACGAGAGCGAGATCTTGCGAACGTACTTGCCCTTGGCACCCGACGGCTTCGCCTTGACAATCGCGTCGACGAACGCCGTGAAGTTGGTCTTCAGGTCGGCATCCGAGAACGACATCTTGCCGATGCCGGCGTGGATGATGCCCTGCTTCTCGACGCGGAACTCGATCTGGCCGCCCTTGGCGTCCTTCACGGCCTGCGTCACGTTCGGGGTGACGGTGCCCAGCTTCGGGTTCGGCATCAGGCCCTTGGGGCCCAGCAGCTTGCCGAGACGGCCGACGACGCCCATCATGTCCGGGGTGGCGATGACGCGGTCGTAGTCGAGGTTGCCGGCCTGCATGTCTTCCATGAGGTCTTCGGCGCCAACCTTGTCCGCACCGGCTGCGAGAGCTTCGGCAGCCTTGTCGCCCTTGGCGAACACGGCGACGCGAACGGTCTTGCCGGTGCCGGCCGGAAGCGAAACCATGCCACGGACCATCTGGTCGGCGTGACGCGGGTCAACGCCCAGGTTCATCGCGACTTCGATGGTCTCGTCGAACTTGGTGGTCTTGACGTCGCGCAGCGTCTGCAGCGCTTCGTCGACACCGTAGAGCTTCATGTTGTCGCCCAGCTTCGCAGCACGGGCCTTCTGGTTCTTGGTCTGCTTGGCCATCTTATCAGCCCTCCACCACTTGGAGGCCCATCGCGCGCGCGGAGCCTTCGATGATCTTCGTCGCCGCTTCGATGTCGTTGGCGTTCAGATCGGGCATCTTGACCTGTGCGATCTCAGCAAGCTGCGAGCGCTTGATCGTTCCGGCCGAAACCTTGCCCGGCTCCTTCGAACCCGACTTCAGTCCGGCGGCCTTCTTGATGAGGAAGGTTGCGGGCGGGGTCTTGGTGACGAAGGTGAAGCTGCGATCCGCGTAGACCGTGATGATGGTCGGGATCGGCATGCCGTTCTCGAGTTCCTGCGTCGCGGCGTTGAACGCCTTGCAGAATTCCATGATGTTCACGCCGCGCTGACCCAGCGCCGGACCGATCGGCGGCGACGGGTTGGCCTTGCCGGCCGGAACCTGCAGCTTGATGTAGCCTGTAATCTTCTTGGCCATGTGGCCGCTCCTTTTCACACTGTCGCGTCGATGACGCCGACGCTCATGCCTAGCGGTGTCACGGGCCCTGAAGCCCTCCCGCAGGGAATCGTCACGGCCAAAGCCGCTCCGAAGGGGGCGCCCCTATACGAAAAGCCCGCTAAAGGGAAGCGCTGGTTTGCAGCCGCGCGCCCCCTTACCGCTTACCGGAGGGGAACCCTGCTGCGAACACGAAAACGCCCTGCACGGCGGCAGGGCGTTTCGACTGGCGCGGCACGCAAGTCCCGTCAGACGCCGAGACCGCGAAAGCGCTGCCGCCTTACTTGCTGAGTTCGACGTGCTCGAACTCCAGCTCGACCGGCGTGGCGCGGCCGAAGATCGACACCGCAACCTTGACGCGGTTCTTGTCGAAGTCGAGTTCTTCGACGATGCCGTTGAAGCTGGCGAACGGGCCGTCCAGCACCTTCACCGAATCGCCGATCTCGTAGTCGATGTTGACGGTCTTGCGCGGCGCGGCGGCGGCCGCTTCGGCCGCGCCGAAGTAACGCGAAGCCTCGCTCTCGCTGATGGCCTGCGGCTTGCCGTTGTTGCCAAGGAAGCCCGTCACCTTCGGCGTGTTCTTCACGAGATGGTAGACGTCATCGTTCAGCGTCAGCTTGGCGAGAACGTAGCCGGGCATGGTCTTCCGCTCGGTCTGGACCTTCTTGCCGCGCTTCACCTCGGTGATGGTTTCCGAGGGAACCTGGACGTCCTCGACAAGCTGCGAGAGGCCGATGCGCTCGGCCTCGGTGATGATGGCTTCCTTAACCTTGTTCTCGAAGCCGGAATAGGCGTGGATGATGTACCAGCGGGCCATGTTGTCTCTTCGTCCTAAGGTCTGGCGATTAAAGGGCCGACAGCAGCGCGCTGACGACCCAGCCGAACAGCGCGTCGATGCCCAGGAAGAACACAGCCAGAAGCACCGTCATCAGGCCCACGAAAATGGCCGTCGTCACCGTCTCCTGGCGAGACGGCCAGTGGACCTTGCGCGCTTCCGCCTGAACCTGGCGCATGAATTCGCCGGGGGTGATCTTGGCCATCTTACGTCGCTCTCTAATATGCCGCTCGGCGCGGAAATTTGCGTGTCTTCCGCCTAGGGGCCATCGCCGCCCCGGCCTTGGCCGGGAGGGGCTGATGAAGTCCGCCTGTCGGGAGGAACCGGGGATTTAGCTTCCGTTGCCCGGATTTGCAAGGTCCACCGAATCCGGGAGCCGGGCAAGAAAGGAGTTGGGCGTCGCATAGACGATCCGGGCGCCGTCCGGGATCGCGATCGGCGCCTTGGTGCCGATGAACCACAAGTAATCGGCGTGGCGCGCCGGCTTGAACTTGCGCAAGTCTATGCGCTGGTTTTCGCCATAGAGGATGCGCTGCGTCGGGTCGTTGAAGCGATAGCGCGTCTCGCGCATCGAGAGCATGTGCACGTCTGGAAGCGCGAAGTTGGAGTTCTCCATCGAACTGCGGCGCACGACGGCATAGCTGCCGAAATGCTCGAACGGGCCGAACAGCCACTGCTGCCGCGGAATTGCCACGGCCGTCGCCACCCGCGCACCTTCGGGCACATGGTCGAGAGCACCGATCAGTTGGCGCGAGGTCTGCGCGTCCTCGTACCAGACCACCGTGGTCACCGCGATGCGGGCGCTGAACAGGAGCCCCGCCAGCGCAAGGCCCCAGCGCGGCACGGGCCAGTCGATCGCAAGGCACGCAACCAGCAGCGCGGTCGTGCTCAGTCGATAATCCGCATAGTCCCCGCCGAAGATCTGACGCGGCACGAGCAGTGTCAGCACGAGCAGGATCAGCGCGGCCCAGCCGACCCGGCCATCAAAGCGCCGGATGATCAGTGCGGCCACGACCACCGCCATCACCAGGCACAGGCTGGTGATGTCGAAGACCTTGTCGTAGCTGCGCATCGCCTTGTAGAGGATCTGCCACTTGTATTCGAGCACGCCCCAGCGGCCGTAGGACACCTTCGTGTTCGCACCGACGCCAAGCAGCATCGGCAGCAGCGGGAAGATCAGCGGCCATGGCTTCAGGAACGGCCGCCAGTCCCTCCACCCGGAACGGCGCGACCATTCGTAGCCGAATACCAGGACGCCCATAACGCCCCACCCCGATACGTGGCAGAGCCAGACCACGAAGCCTGCAGGGATCATCACCGCCCACCGCCAGGGCCAGTTCCCCAGTCGCACCCAGGCGGCAAAGATGAACAGCGCCACGGCTATGGACAGCGAGTAATTGAGGAATCCCATGAGGAACGAGGGCGACCAGATCATCGCAAAAGCCAGGATCGCACCGACCCCGACCCGCTTCCGCAAGCTCCACTCGACTGCCATGATCGCCATGCCGGTGAGGAACGGAATGACCGCCACGATGAAGCGCCCGGCCGCTTCCAGGCCCAGGATCGGGGTGAGCGGCACCATCAGCAATTCGACGCCGAGGTTGCCGGTCCAGTGCCACTTGAACAGGAAGTAGCGCGTCAGGAACGGATCGTGCCCATGGTCGAGCATGATCTTGTATCCGGCCAGGTGCGACGGATAATCCGTCATCTGCGGCGTCCAGGCTACGATGGCCGGAAGCATGGCGAGGCAGGACAGGACAAAGCCCATCCACACTGCCTCGTGGCGTGTCCGCTTGTACGTCTCGCTGCTCCGGCCGGGACCGGCCTCGACTGTCTCAGGCTGCGCGCTGGCGTGCATGTGCGACTGGATCTTTCCCGCTTTGTCCGTTCGACAACTGTCCGAATCGGCGAACGGGCTCTCCTAGAGCAAGTTTGCCCGCAAATGAATCCCGCGCAGCACCCTCTTCCCGCGCGCGTGCGGCGAAGCGCGTTCCGCACCGCTGCCAAGCCCCGGGCGCGCGGCAGATCCGTCCGGTTGAGCAAGCGCCCGGCGGAGCAGGTGCCCCCGCTGGGGTAAGCGTCGATTTATCGGAAAAGTGCTGGCAGGAGTGCACGGACTCGAACCGTGGGCCCTCGGTTTTGGAGACCGATGCTCTACCAACTGAGCTACACTCCTGCGGGCTCGGCGGCCTCTAATGGGAGACCGCCAGGATGGCAAGCGGGGATTTTCCAGTCAAACGCAATAGTGCGCGGCTTAGTGCACTGGCGCTCACGTTCTGCTAGTATGATGCCGTGCACGCCCCCCGGTCAAACCCGATCATCGAACCCGAACTGCTGATGCTCGCTTACCGAAGCGGGATATTTCCGATGTCGGACAGCCGCGACGATCCGGAGATCTTCTGGATCGAGCCGCGCCTGCGCGCCATCCTTCCGCTGGACGGACTTCATCTGTCGCAGTCCCTTGCCCGCACCTTGAAGCGCGGGAAGTTCGACGTGACCTGCAACCGCGCCTTCGCTCAGGTGATGGATGCCTGCGCGGCGCCGCGCCGCGGCGACGCGGACCAGGAAGGCGGCAGCTGGATCAGCCATCGCATCCAGGCGAGTTACGAAAACCTCCACTTCCTAGGCCACGCTCACTCGATCGAGGTGTGGCGCGAAGGCGAACTGGTGGGCGGACTTTACGGTGTCGGCTTTGACCGGGTGTTCTGCGGCGAATCGATGTTCTCGACCGTTAGCGATTCATCGAAGATAGCACTGTGCTGGCTAGTGGCGGCGCTGCGCCGGGCGGGCGCGACACTGCTGGACTGCCAGTTCCTCACCCCGCACCTCGCCTCGCTCGGGGCTGTCGAGATTCCCCAGAAGCGTTATCTTGCGCTGCTGCAGGCGGCGCAGGCGCACCATTCGGCCGATCACTCCTCGACCGCTGGTTCCTCGACCGGCTCGGGCTCTTCGGGAGTGGGAGTCGGCGCGGGCACCGGCTCCGCCGTCGGCGCCGCCGCGGGCGTGCCACCGTTGCCGGACGCCTTCGCAGCCCTGCTGGACGAAGCCGCTTCCGCCGGGCTTTCCTCTTCGCCCGGGAAGCTCATCGCGCAGCTCTTGACCCAGACGTCATAGACGGGATGCTCGACCACGTTGGCGCCGGGATTGTTCCTAAACAGCCAGCCTGAGAACACCTTGTGCCACGCCAGCTTCTCAGCCGTGGTGCGTCGCTGCTCGACGAAGACCTGCACGAAAGCGCCCTCTTCCTGAGGCCGTTCCCAGGGAAGCGTCTTCTCGCACGTAGCGACCTTCACGACGAGATTGCCGATACGCCGCGATTCGCCCGGCTTCATCACCAGGTTCTGAGTGAGGTTGTTGCGCTTGTTGAGCACGCCCAGCGTGACCACACGGTCCTTGTTGGGCGTTCCGATCTGCTGGCCCTGCGCCGCCTGGGCAGGCGCGGCCTGCATCCCGGCGATGGCGTCCGGCACGCTGGTGTCCTGCACTTCCGGCGCAGGTTCGCTGCCGCAGGCCGCAAGGACCGACAGCAGCGAAAGCGCCGTCGCAATCCTCAAGCGAGTCACGAGGGGAACCCTCAGGCTTCCGGGGACCAGGCTTCGTAGTCGCCCGTCGCGGCGGCGCGGCGGCCACCCCGCTCAAGCGCGCCCTGCGGACGGTACGCCGTTGCCGTGCCAGTGGCGTTGGGGGTGTAATCCACCTCCCAGATGCGCGGCGGTGGCAGATGGCTTTCGGGAACGCCGTCGTACTGGTGGTGCAGCCAGCCATGCCATTCGGCCGGAACGTTGCTGGCATCGTTGGCGCCGGCGTAGATCACCCACCGGCGGTCCAGCCCTTCAGCCGTCTTCACCTTGTTGTTCTTGGAACGATAGTACTTGTTGCCCTGTGAGTCGGTGCCGACATGCTCGCCGTTGCGCGAGCTCCAGAGCGAGGTGCCGATGGTGGCGCCGTCCCACCAGGTGAAGATCTTGGACAGGATTCCCATGAGCCGCGCGTTAGCCCCGAACCCACCTCCAAGGCAAGGGTGAAGAGGGGCCGAAACGCGGCTTCATCCACGAAGCGGGCGGTTTCGCCTCACCAGCGCACCTTGTCGCCAGCCTTGAGGCCCAGCTGGGCGGCACGCCCGCCGTTCAGCTCCAGCACCGCGGCGGCCACGCCGTCGGAACGGAGCGGTGTTTCGTCGTAGGGCACCGCTTCAGGAATGATGTTGAGAATGCGATGGTCGGGACCGATGAAGATGAGGTCGAGCGAGATCACCGTGTTGTGCATCCAGAACGATGAGGGGCGCGGCGGCTTGTTGGGGAAGATCATGCCTTCGTTCTCGCCCATCTCGGTGCGGAACATCAGCCCCTTGGCCTGCTGCTCGGTCGTGGAGGCGACTTCCACCTGAAAGGTGTGCGTGCCGTTGGCCGAGGTTACCGTCAGCGGCACCACGGGCAGTCCGGATACGGGATGAACGGCCGGACGTGTGGCCGTCGGCTTCGCCGTCGCTTCATGCCCGGTCTGCGAACAGGCGGCGCAAGCCAGCAGGAGCGACAGAGCGGTGATGGAACGGGTCAGGCGCATTCAACAGTCTCCAAAGTCCGACTCGGCCCAGTCCTCGAGGGCGTCGGCGTCATCGCTCTCGACGATCCGGCGCGCGATGTCGAGCGGGTGACCGGCACGCAACATCGCGGCAAGCTGCCGATCGCGCGTTTTCGGGTCGGCCAGGTCACGGCTCGTGGCGAGCGCGAAGGGGCCGAACCGCCTCCGCCGCGCCAGCACGAGCGCCGCGCGGCGCTGGTCCGCGACGGCTGGCCGTGCCTCGATCCGAAGCGCCTCCTCAACACCCGCCTGCCCGAGCGCCTCGCCTACCCGCCGCGCGCCATAGCCGCGCCGCAGCAGGCTCCCGGCCTTCATCCGTGCCCAGGCGGCATCGTCGATGTAGCCGCGCTCGCAGTACCGGGCGATGAGGGCGTCGAGGGGCGGCGCGTCCTCCCCGTCCCAACCCCGTTCCCGCAGCTTGCGCTGCAGATAACCGCGCAACTTGGCTTGCGTCGTGGCGAAACGCGCGACATAGGCCAGCGCCAGTTCCTCGAGGCGGGTGGGATTCAAGGGTGGTGGCCCACTGCGGTGGGAATTGCGACGCTTGTCCGACATGCTGCCCTATTCGTGCCACACTCAGGCAGGATTGGGGAGGGTGCGCGAGACCGCAACGGGACGCAACCATAGCCAACTCCGGTTCACAATGCGCCGGGTAAAAGCGCCGTCTCGTGAGAGTAACGGTATAACTACAACGGGTTAGAACATATGGCCGACACCATCGACGTGGTGCCGAATCTGGGGCAGGCACTCATCCCCACCCCGAACGAAGATACGCAGACGCGCATCTTCGCCGACTTCGCCACATTTGGCGACGCCCTGGATTATGCCGCTGAGGGCAAACGCGGGTTCAACTTCCATGACCCGCGCGGTACGCTGATCCGCGTCTATCCGTTTTCGGAATTACGCACGGACGCGCTGAAGGTTGCGCACGCTCTCGTCGCCCGCGGCGTGAAGAAGGACGACCGGGTCGCGCTCATCGCCGAAACCGGGGTCGATTTCGCGGCGCTGTTCTGCGGCGCCGTCTACGCCGGTGCCTGGCCCGTTCCCCTGCCGCTGCCCACCAGTTTCGGCGGCAAGGACAACTACATCGAACAGCTGGCCGTCCAGCTTTCCAGCTCGGACCCGGTGCTGCTGGTCGGCCCGGACGAGATCGGCGCGATGACCGCCGCCGCCGCCGAACGCCAGGGCTGCGCCCACGCCACCTGGGCGGATTTCGCTGCGAAGGACGCGCCCGAGGTAGAGCTTCCCAAGGCCTCGCCGGACGACATCTGCTATCTGCAGTACTCGTCGGGCTCCACCCGCTTTCCCCATGGCGTCGCGGTCACGCACAGCCAGTTGCTGGCGAACCTTGCCGCCCACAGCCACGGCATGAAGCTTGAACCCGGCGACCGCTGCATATCGTGGCTGCCGTGGTATCACGACATGGGCCTCGTCGGCTGCTTCCTCTCGCTGATCGCCAACCAGGTCTCGGGCGACTACCTCAAGACTGAGGATTTTGCCCGCCGTCCGCTCGCGTGGCTGGACCTGATCACGCGCAACACGGGCACCTCTGTGTCCTACTCGCCGACCTTCGGCTACGATATCTGCGCCCGCCGCATCTCCAGCCAGAGCCCGGTGAGCGACCGCTTCGACCTGTCGCGCTGGCGCCTGGCCGGCAACGGCGCGGACATGATCCGGCCAGACGTCATGCAGAACTTCGTCAATGCCTTCGCCGACGCGGGCTTCAAGGCAAGCGCGTTCCTGCCCAGCTACGGCCTGGCCGAAGCGACCCTTGCCGTCACCATCATGCCGCCGGGCGAAGGCATCCGCGTCGAACTGGTCGAGGAAGAACGCTTGTCGGGCGCCCCGCGCGACCTCAGCCGCCCTGCCCGCTACCGCGCCATCGTCAACTGCGGAAAGCCGGTGCGCGACATGGAAGTCGTGATCCGGGGCGAGAGTGGCGACACCTTGAGCGATCACCAGATCGGCAAGGTCTGGTGCCGTGGCACCTCGGTCATGCACTCCTACTTCCGCGACCCGGAGGCGACGGCCGCCTGCATGGTCGACGGCTGGCTGGACACGGGTGACATGGGCTACATGGCCGGCGGGTACCTGTTCATCGTCGGCCGCGCCAAGGACATGATCATCATCAACGGCAAGAATCACTGGCCCCAGGACATCGAGTGGGCCGTGGAGCAGTTGCCCGGCTTCAACCATGGCGACATCGCCGCCTTCTCGGTGGAAATGGACAACGGCGAGGAAGCGCCGGCGGTGCTGGTTCACTGCCGCGTCTCCGATCCGGTCAAGCGCGTGGAACTGCGTGACCTGATCCGCGACAAGGTGCGCTCAATCACCGGCATGAACTGCGTGGTGGAACTGGTTCCACCAAAGAGCCTGCCGCGCACCAGTTCGGGCAAGCTCAGCCGTGCCAAGGCCAAGAAGCTCTACCTTTCCGGCGAGATCGAGCCGTTCAAGCTCGCGGCCTGACCGCTCGCCCAAAGCAAGCGTTCAAGGCGGGGTTCCGAAAGGAGCCCCGCCTTTTTCGTGCGCTGGAACAAAGAAGGAAGGCATGGCTTTCTTTCCTGCCATGTCGACCGACAGCACGTCCGTGAAGCCACCGTACGGCATCGACCCCGTACACTGCGAGGTTTCCCCCGCCTCCCGCTGGCGCACACCCTTGGCCGCGCTGGTCTTCCTGGCGGTACTCGGCAGCGCCCTGATGGGCTGGCTGGGCGGCGGTTCGCCCGAAGTGACGGAATACCGCGCGCGTGATGCCAGGGCGGTGATCGAATACGAACCGATCCTGCGCAGCGGCAACTGGTTTGAAACCGTTGTCACCGTGACGCCGGCGGTGGACGCCGGGGATCTTGTCGTCGCCGTCGACGATACGCTCTGGCGCGGGATGAGCATCGACACGCTGGTTCCCGACGCCGAGAGCGCCGAGGCGCTGGACGGTCGTTACGCCTATCACTTCGGGAAAGTGAAGGCCGGTGAAGCCTTCAGACTCAAGATCGACGGGCAAATACAACCACGCGCCCTTCGGACGCTATCCGGTAGCATGGAAATCAGGGACGGCGAACGCCCCCTGCTCGCCGTCCCGGTCAAGGTGACGGTGCTGCCCTGATGGAGCCATCCTGATGGAGATCGTGATCCGCGCCTCAGTGATGTTCGTAGTGGTCTATGTGCTGCTGCGGCTGATGGGCAAACGCGAACTGGGCCAGATGGCGCCATTCGAACTGCTGTCCCTGATCGTGACCGGCGATCTCATCCAGCAGGGCGTGACACACCAGGACTTCTCGCTAACAGGGGCGACGCTGGCGATCTTCACTTTCGCGGCCTGGAGCTTCGTCATGGGTATCGTCTCGCACCGGTTCCCCAAGGCGCGCCAGGGGCTGAAAAGCCGGCCCGTAGTGCTGGTCCGCGATGGGCGGCTGCTGAAGGGCAATCTCGATGAGGAGCGGATCGACGACGCCGAACTCGCCGTCGAGATGCGGCTTGCGGGGATATCCAGCCTGCGCCAGATCGCCTGGGCCATCCTTGAACCGGAAGGCAAGATCAGCTTCATTCGGAAGGACGATTCCGAACCGGACCAGCGCTATGCGGACGAAGAGACGCTCTCGGCCTGATCCCATCTCGGCATCGGCGGCAGGGCCAGGAGCAAGGCCCCGCCCACGACGCAGCCGATCGCGCCCGTCCAGAGAAATGGCTCATATCCGCCCGTCACGTCATAGACCTTTCCCGCCAGCCACGGCCCCAGTCCGGAAGCGAGAGCCACGAGGGCGGACATGACGCCGTAGATCATGCCGAAGTTGCGCAGACCCGCATAGCCTGCGGTGAGGAACGCGGTAATCTGTGTCTTCGATCCGGCCGCATAGCCGTTGATGATCAGCGCTATGATCAGCGCCGGCATCGAATGCAGAAACCAGATCAGCACCACGAAGGTGACGGCCGTGACGCCCATGGTCAGGCTGCCGGTCCAGTTCGGGCGGAAGCGGTCGAGCAAGGCGCCGGTTACGAGTTTTCCCACGATGCCCGCGATCCCGCCCAGCGAAAGGAGCCAGGCTGCTTCCGATCGCGCCACTCCCGCCTCGGTGAGGATGGGGAACAGATGGATGGCCAGCCCGATCGTCATCATCATGACGATGAAGGAAGATAGCGCCACCTGAAGGAGGGCACGGCTTCGCCACGCTTCATGCCTGTGAAGCCCCGGAAGGGCGCCGCCCCTTGACTTGTCACCGGCAGGCTGCCGATCGTGCGCATCGTGCAGGAACAGCCAGCACAGGAGCAGGGTAACGCCTCCCCAGCCAAGGCCGAACCATACGTAGGCGGCTCGCCAGCCGAAGCTTTCGATCAGCATGTTGCCGAGCGGCGGCACCAGGGTCTGGGCGATGGCTGGCCCGGTCACGGCCAGGCCAAGAGCAAGGCCACGCCCCTTGCTGAAGGTTCCGGCCACGGCCGTGGTCCAGATGGTCGACTTGATGGAGGTGAGGATCAGTCCGAAGACGATCCACATCACGATCCACTGCGTCGTCGAACCATTGGCGAAGGCAAACATGCAGGTCGCTGCCATCGTCGTCACGACACCGGGGATGCCGAGCCGCCGCGATCCGAAGCGGTCGATCAGCGCGCCGTAGAAGGGAGACAGAAGCGCGGTCACGGCCGTTGCGATGGCAGGCCCCATCGAGAGCGTGGCACGGTCCCACCCGAAGTCCCGCTCGAGCGGTTCGATGAACAGCCCGGTTGCTGAAATCACGACCGAAAAGAACGAGAAACCCGCCACTGCCGCCAGCACTACCGGCCAGCCGCGCTTCCACTCCTGCGATGCACCTGTCTCGCCTGTCGCCATCCGTCGTTCTCCCGAGGAGCGAACCTAGGCGAAACGGCGAAAAGTCCAATCGCCGCGACGATGGTGCAGCGGCGCGAAATCAGATCTGCCTGTGAAGCTCCAGATAATCGCTCGGAATACGAAGAGCTTCGGCTGCCACCTGCGTCTCGCGCAGGAACAGTACCAGGGCGAGCAGGAGCAGCACGATGGCCGCAAGAAACGTGATGGCAGCGGCGGTATGCCATTGCAGGCCGCTCAACCCGGAGAGGAAGAGAACGGCCACCGTGATCCCGATCGCGAGGGCCGAGAGCACCATGAGGCGCACGGCATGCGTGATCAGCGTCATGCGCCGGTCCACCAGCCGCAGTTCGCTGACGATCATGTCGTGCTCGATCCCGTGCGTACTGCCGTGCCGTTCCTGCAGGTTGCGCGCACGGTCCACCACCCGGCCGAGGCGGCTTGAGAGGATGTTCAGGATATTCCCTATGGCCACCAGAACAAAGACCGGTGTCAGGGCAAGTTGAATGGTCTGGACGATCATGCCGTCAGTCATGCAATCCTATGCGGCGATTGGACAGGCCCTCGCCAGAAGGCAGACGCCCTTATCCGCAAATCGCACGTCCGACAGCCCTGCCGCCAGTGCGCATCCGCCCGGCGCGACAGTGTCGCCGCCGATCTGCACGCTTCCTTGGCGCGGGATCACCAGAAGCGCGTCGGGGTAGCGAGCCGCCACCGCGTCCGAGGGGGCGCCTTCGATCTGGTCCAGCAGGAAGAGAGGACCGTCGACAAGAGTGAGAGATCCCTGTTCCGGAACATGCTTGTGCCAGGTATCCAGCGAGTACGGCTCCCCCCGCGCGACAGCGATGCCCTCCTCCAGATGCAACTCGCGGGGGCGGCCGTAGTCATAGAGCCGGTACGTGATGTCGCTGTTCTGCTGCACTTCGATCAGGCTGACGCCAGCTCCGATCGCATGAACGGTGTTCGCCGGAATGTAAAAGAAGTCACCCGGTGAAACATCGTGCCACGTCATCAGCTGTTCGATCGAGCCGTCGAGCGCTGCGGCGCGCATGGCGTCGCCGCCGATCTCCTGTTCAAAGCCGATCCCTAGCTTCGCCCCGGGCTCCGCGTCGACGATGAGCCAGCATTCCTCCTTGCCCTGAAGGCCCAGCCCCTTGGCGAGCGTCTGCGCATCCGATGGGTGAACCTGCACCGACAGCGCCTCGCTGGTGAAGATGTACTTGACCAGCAGGTTCGGCAGGGCGGCGGGCGGCTCGAACCAGATCTCCCCGATGCGCTTGCCTTGCGGTGCCGCGAACGGCGCAGGCAGGACATCCTTGCCCCAAGGCTTCTCGACCTGGCGAATGGGGAGCGACGCGGGAGGACCATCAACAGGCATCGGCAGGGTACTCACTGATTCTTGGCGCCGAATAGGTTTCCGACTTTCTGTACGCCTGCAACCGTGGTGATCATGATGTCGTTCCCGTCGACAACGACAATCACATCCTCAAGGCCGATGAGCGAGACGCGTGGCCCGTCGCTGTCGACCAGCACGTTGCGGCAGTCCACCATCTCCACCTCACCCGCGCCCCGAACGGAGTTGCCGTTCCCGTCGCGCTCCAGCGCATCGTGGAGCGCCTGCCAGTTGCCGATGTCGGACCACTCCATATCGGCCGGCACCATCGCGGCGCGATCCGTGTTCTCCATGACGGCGTAATCGACAGAGACGCTGGGCACCCTGCCGAAGACCTCTGCATCGGGATGGAAGCGCCGGCCGTCTTCCTGACCACGCGCGACCGCCTCCGCCACCCCGGCCGCGACCTCCGGCCGGTGCGCACCCAGCTCCTCAAGGAAGTCTTTGACGCGGAAGGCAAAGATGCCCCCGTTCCACGCATAGATCCCTTCAGCCAGGAAGGCTTTCGCCCGGTCGAGGTCCGGTTTCTCCACGAACTGCGCCGTGCGAAAGCCGCCTGCACCGCTGCCGACCGCGATGGACTCGCCGCGCTTGAGGTAGCCGAAGCCGGTTTCGGGAGCCGTCGCCTCGATCCCGAAGGACACGAGCCAGCCGTCCGCCGCAAGTTCAGCGGCCGAGCAGGCGGCTGCGGTGAAGGCGTCGGCATTGCCGATATGATGGTCGCTCGGGCAGACCAGCATTACCGCATCCTCCGGCAGGCGGCATGCGGCAAGGGCGATCGCCGCGGCCGTGTTGCGTGCCGAAGGCTCGACGATGACCTGCGCGCCTTCCACGTCCCCAAGCTGCGCTTCCACATGAGCCAGGTGCTTGTGCCCGGTCACCACCACCGGAGGCGCGAACCCGCCGGACGCGGGGCAGCGCGCCAGTGCCGCTTCGAACAGGGTCTTGTCCCCGACCAGCGGCAGGAATGGTTTGGGCATCGCGGCGCGGCTACGCGGCCAAAGACGCGTGCCGCTGCCACCACAGAGAATTACCGGTACGATCATGGGCATGAAGGAGGTGCTCGTCTGATGACGTTTCAGGGTTGTGCTTAATAGTCGCAGGTCGACCGGATGCAACGTTACAGCTTGTTCAAGGTTTCAGTAAAACCATCGCTGACGCCATCGAAAGACAGCTTCTACGGGGTTGCCCTCATTGTCTAGCGCGGGCCGGAAGCGGAACCGCTGGGTGGCAAGGGCGCAGGTTATGCGATCCGCCTCCGGATCGCCACTGGGCTGGACAACCCGGCACTCAGAAACCCGCCCATCCTTTCCGACCGAGATGTCGATGATGACCGACGAACCGATACGCCGGTCACGACCAGCTCGCGGGTAGTCCCTTGCCGAGTTTATGTCGCCCGCGATCTTGACGGTCGGGCTGGAACGGCCGCCACCGCCTTGTCCCGCACCGCGACGCCCGGCCCCCGTACCCAAGCCGCTTCCGGAAGCGCCCGTGCCCTCGCCCTGCGCAGCCGCACCGGCGGCGTTCTCACGCCCCTGCCCTGCTACCGGCGGCGCCTGCGTCGGACGGACGATCACTTTCGCTGGGGGAACAGCAGCCTCGCGGGGGTCGGCCCTGCGACCGGCAGCAGCGGCGACTCCTTCGTCCCGTGGCGCAGCGCTGCTGGGGGACTGCGTTGAAGGCGCAGGCGTGGGTGATGGAGGAAGCGGAGCGTCGATCGTGAAAGCCTGCGTTACGGATCGGCTGACCCGTGCCACGAAATCTGGCGTGAAAGCGCGTACCAGTCCCGCAACGACAAGGATGTGCATGAGCAGAACGACAGCCGCCACGCCCCACCGCGGCCGAGCCTTTGGCCTTCCCGCTCGAGGGCGGTCACGCATCACCCGCGGTGAAACGCAGGTCTGAGGCACCGGTCGGCACGGATCGGCCACGACATGTGCCCGCCTTGTCCCCTGCACGCGTCCTTTCGAGTGAATGGCACGGGCGCTGACCTCCACGAAGAGAACGGAACGGCGCTGACCAGCCGAATGTTCCCGGCGAAACGCCTGCGCTCTGGCCACACTTCGATCAGCTTTCGGCGAACGTGTAAGGCTGCGCCGCGCGGCGATAGTCATCCGCCAGCACATCGCGACCGATGGGCGGAACGGAGCGTGCGGTGCATTCGGCGCGTTGGCACAGCCGGCACGTCACGCCTATCGGCGTGCCGGGCACCGTGGCTTGCCCTGTGGCCTGCGCATAGACGAGCCTGCCCGCCTCTTCCGCCGCGCAGGCCAGCGCGACGGCCCGCATGACGCGTGTACCGCCGTAGGCGGCAGCGCCGCCTGTCACGGTCCGCGCGATCGAGAAGAACCGCTCGCCTCCCGGGAGCTCGAGCCACTGGGGAACGATTTCGCCCGGCCGGCGGAACACCTGATGGACGCTCCACAAGGGGCACCCGCCGCCGTGCGCTGCGAACGGGAAGCCGGCCCCGTCAAGCCGTTTGGACACGTTTCCCGCCTCGTCCACACGGATGAAGAAGAAGCCCACCCGCTCATCACCCGGGCGCTGCAGCGTCGTGAGGCGATGCGCCACCTGCTCGAAGCTGGCCCCGAAAAGTGCTGAGAGAGCGTCGATGTCGTAGCGCCGCTGTTCGACGGCGCGGGCGAAGCGGCCATAGGGCATCACGATGGCGGCCGCCGCGTAGCCCGCCAGGGCGCGCAGCAGCAGCGTAGCCGTCGTACGGCTGGAAAAGCTGTCCCCCCGGATCGTCTGCTTGATCTCGGAACGCAGCGCGGTGTGCGCGATGTGCGTTGCGATCTGAAAAGACCGGCTGGCGGCATCCAGCGTGTCAGCAATCAGCAATTGCTGGTTGTGGCGGTCGAAGCGCCGGAGCGAATCGACCAGCACCTCGGGCGGCAGGAAGCGCACCCGCACGGCCTTGCCCGCGAGCCATTCAATGGCCCCGCCGGCCTTTTCGATTTCGGACGCCAGTTCCTCGGCACGGGTGTCGAGATCATGGACGTAGTTGCGGTTGGCGGCCAGGAAGCGCTGCGCCTCGCGAACCGGTTCGTTCTCGTCCGCCAGTGGACCTGCAGCCCTCTGTTCGGCAAGCGCCTGCGCCTCGCGCGTGTACGCCTGATGCAGCCGAAGCAGCGCTTCCGAAACGCCCGGGAAGCTCATCGCAAGATCGGCCACTTCGAGCCGGGGCAGGTCTATGTCGGCGAACAGCGGATCGCGCAGCACGTCCGTCAGTCGACGGGCGTAATCCTCGCCGCCGTCGCCGGCTATGTCGGCCATGTCGAGCCGATAGGTCCGCGCCAGCCGCACCAGCATGTCCGCCGTTACCGGCCTTTGATTACGCTCCAGCAGGGCGACGTAGCTGGGGGATATCTGCAGATCGTCCGCCATGGCCTGCTGGGTCAGGCCCAGTTCCCGCCGCAGGCGCCGCAGTCTGGGGCCGAGATAAAGCGGGCGATTGTCTGCCAAAGTCCTGAGCTTTCCCGTCGTCTATACAGGGCCTTGTCACTACCACACAACTTTACAAGGAACATCTGTAAAGTTTGACAACAGCACCTTGGCAGCGGTTCCTTCGCTGCGTTGCGGCGCCTAACTCGAGGGCATCAGATGCAACCGCCTTCCGCAAAGGGAACCGAATCGTGACTTACCAGAGCAAGATCATCGAGGCCGACGCCACGATCGGCACAGAGCCGACCTGGAACGGGATCGAGGCGGAGTCGGTGGCGCGCATGCGCCTGCAGAACCGCTTCCGGACCGGCCTCGACATCGCCCGCTACACGGCTCGCATCATGCGCGAGGACATGGCCGCTTACGATCGCGATCCGGCCAGCTACACGCAGTCGCTGGGCTGCTGGCACGGTTTCATCGGCCAGCAGAAGATGATCTCCATCAAGAAGCACTTCGGCACGACCAAGGGTCGCTACCTCTATCTGTCCGGCTGGATGGTCGCCGCGCTGCGTAGCGAATTCGGCCCGCTGCCCGACCAGTCCATGCACGAGAAGACGAGCGTTCCGGCGCTGATCGAGGAACTCTACACTTTCCTGCGCCAAGCCGACGCCCGCGAACTGGGCATGATGTTCCGCGACCTCGACAAGGCCCGCGACGCCGGAGACGAGATCGAGGCCAAGCGCATCGAACATGCCATCGACGGCTACGAAACGCACGTCGTGCCGATCATAGCCGACATCGACGCGGGTTTCGGCAACGCCGAGGCGACCTACCTCCTCGCCAAGAAGTTCATCGAAGCCGGTGCCTGCTGCATCCAGATCGAGAACCAGGTCTCCGACGAGAAGCAGTGCGGCCACCAGGATGGCAAAGTCACGGTCCCGCACGAGGACTTCATCGCGAAGATCCGCGCGGTCCGCTACGCCTTCATGGAACTGGGCGTCGACGAGGGGGTGATCGTGGCGCGCACCGATTCTCTGGGCGCGGGCCTGACCAAGCAGATCGCTTTCACCCGGGAGGCGGGCGACATCGGCGACCGGTATAACAGCTTCCTCGACTGCGAAGAGGTCGATCCCTCGGGCGTCGGCCACGGCGCTGTCCTCATCAGCCGCGACGGCAAGCTGATGAAGCCGAAGCGCCTGCCGAGCAACCTCTACCAGTTCCGCCCGGGAACCGGCGAGGACCGCTGCGTACTCGACTGCATCCAGTCGCTGCAGAACGGGGCGGACCTGCTCTGGATCGAAACCGAGAAGCCGCACATCGGCCAGATCGGCGGCATGGTCAGCCGCATCCGCGAGGTGATCCCCAACGCCAAGCTGGTCTACAACAATTCGCCCAGCTTCAACTGGACGCTGAACTTCCGCCAGCAGGTGTTCGACGCCTGGGAAGCGGCCGGAAAGGACGTGTCGTCCTACGATCGCACGAAGCTGATGAGCGTGGACTACGACGGTACGGCGTTGGCGGACGAAGCCGACGAGCGCATCCGCACCTTCCAGAAGGACTCGGCGCGCGAGGCGGGCATCTTCCATCACCTTATCACCCTGCCGACGTACCACACCGCCGCGCTGTCGACCGATAACCTGGCGAAGGAATACTTCGGCGAGGCAGGCATGCTCGGCTACGTCAAGGGCGTGCAGCGCCAGGAAATCCGCCAGGGTATTGCCTGCGTGAAGCACCAGAACATGGCCGGCTCCGACATCGGGGACGACCACAAGGAGTACTTTGCCGGTGAAGCCGCCCTCAAGGCAGGCGGCGCACACAACACGATGAATCAGTTCGCCGCCTGAGGCGCACCGATCCGGAGGAAGCCGGGGGCCACCCCCCGGTCAGGGGAAGCAACCCGCACAGCAAGGAAAGGATACAGCATGACGACCATGACCGCCGAACCGAGCCGCGCGCGCGCGGTGCTCTCGAACGAGGACTTCAAGCTTCTTCAGGAAGCCGTCCTGTTCTACCTCAAGGCGCATGAGGACGACCCGATTTCGTCCAAGTACTCCAATCTCTACCATCGCCTCGGCAGCGCCGGCCGCCGCTGAGACCGTTCTTGAAGTTTTCCTGGGGAGGAAAGCTTGGCCCGTCGCACCTGTGTGCGGCGGGCCATTTGCATGCGCGGACCCTCGTTCGACGAGGGTTGTGCGATGAACAAACTTTAATCGGCTAAGATATTGGAAAAGGCCGGGCACCTTCTCCTCCAGCAGGACTTGATAGAGCAAAAATTAACCTTTTCGCTTCTAGCCTGCTTCAAACATATGGGGATCTGCGTGTACTTGGGGCTATCTGACGAGACAGCGGGCAATCAACACCCGGACGGACCCGCGCATGGCGACGGACTACTGGCGCTGGATACCGCCCTGGAAGCGGCATCGCTCGCTGAAACCCGCTTGCGCGAGGCCATCGAGGCGATACCGCAGGGCATTGTCTTCCTCGACGAACATGATCGCTACATTCTCTGGAACGAAAAGTACGCGCAGATCTACGAGCGGTCGGCCGACCTGCTTCAGCGCGGCGCCAAGCTGAGCGACACGCTGCGGATCGGCATCGCCCGGGGCGACTACCCGGAAGCGATCGGCCGTGAAGAAGAGTGGCTGGAAGACCGCATCGCCCGCCTGCGCGATCCCGGCCGACGGCATGAGCAGTGGCTGTCGAGCGGACGCTGCATCATGATCGAGGAGCGCCGGCTGGCGAGCGGCGGGACCATTGGCGTGCGGGTGGACATCACCGACCTCAAGCAGAAGGAAGCGGCCTTTCGCCTGCTGTTCGAGCGCAATCCCCTCGCGATGTTCGTCTACGACCACGAAACGGGATGCATCCGCTCTGCGAACGATTCGGCCTGCACCCTATTCGGATATGACAGCACGGAAATGACCGGCCTGCCTGCGCAGAGGCTCTTCCCCGAGGACCTGTGGCACGCGGCGGACGACCTGCTTTCTTCGGACCGCAGCGATACGGCCGACTGCTGGAGCATGCTGCGTCGGGATGGCAGTTCCATCGACGCGGTCATCTCGACCCGGACTTCCGATCAGCCGGATTTCTCCGGCACGATCGTCTCGATCTTCGATGCGACGGAGCGCCGCCGGATCGAGCAGCGCATGGCGCACATGGCTCGCCATGACGAGCTCACGGGACTCGCCAATCGCTCCTACTGCCGTCAGTATCTGAGCGAGCTGCTGGAGAACGCCGGGCCGATGGAACGGGTCACGGTGGCGTTCGTGGATCTCGACCACTTCAAACCCGTGAACGACACCTACGGGCACCACTTCGGTGACATTCTCCTCACCGAGGCGGCCCGGCGCATGGGCGACCTGATCCCGCCCGGCTCGCTTCTGTGCCGCATCGGCGGAGACGAGTTCGCGGTGATCTTCCATCGCTGCAGCCAGACTCAGGCGGAACTCGTGGCCAAGTCCATCGTGACCACCTTGTCCGAGCCCTTCTTCGTTCAGGGCCACATCATCCACATCGGTGCAACGATCGGTTTCGCGGCCGCCCCGCAGGACAGCCGCGACACCGAGACGCTGCTTCGCTACGCCGATCTCGCGCTCTACGCCGCAAAGGGTGAGCGGCGCGGAACCTGCCGCAGCTTCGAGGCGGCCATGGATGCCGCCGCGCAGGAGAAGAACCGGCTTGAGAAGGACCTGCGGAGGGCCGTTAGCGAGAACCTGCTCGAGGTGCATTATCAGCCGATCGTCGATCTCGAGAGCGGCGCCGTCGAATGCTACGAAGCCCTGCTGCGCTGGCACCATCCGGAACGCGGTGCGGTGGCGCCGGACATCTTCGTTCCCCTGGCCGAGGAGATCGGCCTCATCGACCAGATCGGCCGCTTCGTACTGACCAGCGCCTGCAGCGCGGCGATGGCCTGGCCCTCGCACATCAAGGTTTCCGTCAACGTCTCCCCGCTCCAGTTCCGCAACGGCAACCTTCTGAGCACCGTCATCAGCGCCCTGTCTACGACCGGACTGGCCGCCGAGCGGCTCGAACTGGAGATCACCGAGGCCGTGCTCATGGAGAAAGGGCCGCGCCCGGCCGCGATAATCCGGAACCTGCGCGCATTCGGCATCGGCATTTCGCTGGACGACTTCGGCACCGGCTATTCGTCGTTGAGCTATCTGCTCAACTACCCCTTCACCAAGATCAAGATCGACAAGTCCTTCATCCTCAACCTCAATCACGAAGCGAGCTCGCGCGCGGTCATCCGCGCGGTCATCGGGCTCGGCCGCAGCCTTGGCCTGACCGTCACGGCCGAGGGGATCGAGCGCGAGATCGAGCGGGACTACCTGCGCGAAGAAGGCTGCACGCAGGGGCAAGGCTACCTGTTCGGCAAGGCCGCCCCGCCCCCGGTCTCGTCCTCGATGGCGTCCCGGTCGGCGGCCTGAACCCTCAGGCCACGATCGCGCGGCGGCAGAACTCCCAGAGCTCGCCGGCCAGTCCCTCGCGCTCGCTGCGATCGGCAACCGTGCCTTGCTCCTCGGCCAGGAGGACGGTGTGGATGGTTGTGGAGATCAGGTTGTAGATCAGCCGCGCCTGAAGCTGCGCATCGGCCTTGCGAAACACGCCCTCCGCCATGCCCCGGCTGACGTGCCCGGCCATGACGTCGAGCAAGGGTTCCAGCGCGGAGTTCAGTTCGGCCGGGCGTGTCTGTGCCAGCCGAAGGTGCTCGCGGCTGAGCGCCGCCCCGCGCCGGTTCGCTCCGGCCTGTCCCCGGCCCAGCTGGCCCATGACGATGCCGGTCACGATGGCCCGAAGTGCTTCCACCGGTTCCGGTATCTGCGCAGTGACCGTGCGAAAGTACAACGCCGCCGCGCGCAGCGAATTGTCGAAGACGGCAAGCACCAGATCGTCCTTGCCCTGGAAGCGTTCGTAAAAGGCGCGGCGCGCGAGACCCGCCCTCGCCAGAACCGCGCGGATCGTCAGCCCCTCCAGCCCGCCTTCGTCAAGCAGGTCATAAGCAGCGCGGATGAGCGCGTTCGTGCGTTCGCAGTCACCGTCGGGGTATCCCGACGCCGGCAGCAGAAGAGGAGGAGCGGCATATGGCATCGCCTTTGTCCGCTACGCGTCGTAGCGGCGCCGGTCCAGTCCCCCGACCGGGCCGAAGAGCATCGGCCGGGCGATTGACTTGCCCCACTGTGAAAGGCTAAAAGCCGAGAACAGCGTTCTCGCGAAAAACGATAAGAGAGGGATCATGCCGCAGGTCACTTACGTCGATCACGACGGTCACGAAACACGCGTCGACATACCTGTTGGCGAAAACGTCATGCGCGGGGCGCTCTACAACGGGATCGAGGGGATCGTCGGCGAATGTGGCGGTGGTCTCTCCTGCGCCACCTGCCACTGCTACATCGACGAGGACTGGACCGACACGGTGGGCGGCCCCTCGTCCGAGGCCGAAGCCGAACTTCTGGAATCCGCGTCCGGAGAAATCCGCCCGACCAGCCGCCTCTCCTGTCAGGTGGAGATCACGCCGGCTCTCGACGGGCTCGTGGTCCATCTCCCCGAAACGCAGTTCTGAGAAAGGCCGAGCCGATGCCGATCGATGCCGCAAATCCGGTTCCGCCCAGCTTCCCCCGCCATGTCGGCATGGATCAGGTGCCCGACCATGTCCCACCGGAACTGATCCGCCAGTCCGGTCTCACCGTGGGCCCGGACTTCCTCGCCAATCCGCACGACTTCATGGCCGCGCTCCACGAAAAGCAGCCGCCGATCTATTACGACGTCAGCCCGATGGGGAACATGTGGCACCTCATCAAGCATGAGGATGCGCTGTTCGGCCTGCGCCATCCGGAGATCTTCTCCAACGAAGGCGCCACTCCGTTTCCGCGGGATCCGAACGACTACTTCTATTTCATTCCGATCGAGATCGACCCTCCGCACCACCGCAAGTACCGCAACATCGTCGATCCGGTGTTCTCGCCGCAGGGCGTACTCAAGCTGGAAGGGCAGATCCGCCAACGCGCGAACGACCTGATCGACGCGATTGAGGCGAAGGTCGCAGCCGGCGGCACCTGCGAGTTCACGGAGGACTACGGCCGCCCTCTTCCGGTCTCCGTCTTCCTCGACATCATGGGCCTTCCGCAGAACATGCGCGACGAGTTCGTGGACTGGGCGGTCAAGCTCCTGCACTCCAACGATCGCGCCATTATGGCGGACTCGATGCAGAAGATCACCGCGTATCTCAAGCAGGCAATCGAGGAGAAGAAGGCAAACCCGGACGACGGCGTCGTCAGCCGCATCGCCCATGCCACTCCGGACGGGCAGCCGCTTTCCGACAAGGAGATCTTCGGCTTCGTCTGCTTCCTGTTCATCGGCGGGCTGGACACCGTCTTCGCGACGCTGAACAACATCTGGCTCTATCTTGCGCAGAACCCGGACAAGCTGGCCGAAATACATGCACGCCCGCAGGATATCGACAAGATCGTCGAGGAACTGCTGCGCCGCTGGTCGGTGACCTTCTCAGGCCGCGTCCTCGACAAGGACTTCGAAATGCGTGGCATCCAGATGAAGAAGGGGGATCGCGTCACCTTCGTCCTGCCGGCCTGCAACTTCGATCCGGAGGTCTTCCCCGATCCGAAGGAGGTTGACTTTGACCGGCCGCGCAAGACGATCCTGGCTTTCACGGTCGGCGTGCACAGCTGCATGGGCGCGCATCTCGCCCGTCTCGAAGTGAAGATCGCGCTTCAGGAATGGCTGAAGCGCATTCCAAGCTTCTCAGTCAAGCCCGGCACGCAGATCGAATACCGGCCTGGCGGCGTGATCGGGCCGGAGCACCTGCCGCTCGTCTGGTAACGCTGTGTTGATCTCCCGCCGGGCAGTACCGGCGGGAAGTTGCTGCGCGAGCCTGAACAGAACAGGTTTTCGGCAGAAGTGATAGCAAGCGGCACAATTCCGCTTTCCCAAACACTCATTCTTGTGCAAGGTGGCCGGGAAAGGTTCTTCGGACCTTACCGGTGTTGGGAGAGAGCGCGCCGGGGATGACTAGTTCACTCCGGCGCGCCGATTTCTTCTCGCAACTGCAGCATCATCTAAAATCCGCGTCCTCGCCCTGAATAGTCGCACGTTTCGGGACTGATGCAAGCGTTCTTTTCCGCCGTTCATCCGCTTGGGCCCGCTTCGCTTTTCGCGCTGCACCATCAACGCGGCAGCAAACGGCAGCCCGCCTGAGAGCAGGAAGCGATTCGAATCGGTCAGAACTGAACACGGGCGAGCCGCCGCGGCACCTTGCGTGCTGTCCTTGCCCTGGATAGAGCCGGTCGCCGTTATGCCGCCGGGATCGCCCTGTCCTTTCCCGGCGTATCCTTCGCCCCACCGGCGGCGCTGATTGAGCCCTTCTTCCATGAACATGTCCCGCCAGCTCTGGTCTCTCGCCCTGCCCGCAATGTTGACGAACGTGGCGACGGCTCTCTTCGGGCTGGCGGACATGTGGGCGATCGGCCGGCTTGGCGATGCTCCGGCTCAGGGCGCGGTCGAGCTGGGGGCCAAGTTCATGCTCGGCCTGCTCAACGTGTTCAACTTCCTGCGCACCAGCACCGTGGCGCTCACCGCGCAGGGAAGCGGCCGCGGCGATACGCAGGCAGGCGCAACGCTTGTCCGCGCGGCCGGTGTCTCGCTGGCGATCGGGCTGGTCCTGCTGGTCGCGATGCCCCTGACCATCCCCCTGGGCCTCGACCTGCTGGGAGCGGAAGGCGCGGTCCGCACAGCGGCAAGCCGCTACATAGAGGTGCGATACTGGGCCGGGCCGGTGTGGCTGCTGAACTGCGTCCTCGTGGGCTGGATGATCGGGCGGCGCAAGGTCCGCCAGGTCCTCGCCGTCGAGATCATCGCTAACGTCGTTCACATCGCGCTGGACGTCCTCCTCGTCCTTGTTGCCGGGTGGGGCGTCACCGGCGTGGCGGTCGCGACGCTGGCCTCGGAACTCCTCAAGTTTGCGCTGCTGGCCGTCCTGATGACGCGCGAGGGGGCAGTGCCTGCGTGCGCCGCAGCCATCCGGCGCAGGAGCACCTGGGCGCGGCAGGAGCTGGCGCCCCTGTTCGCCCTCAACCGCGACCTGTTCGTGCGCACGCTGCTGCTCACCGGCTCGATCCTCCTGTTCGCACGGACCGGTGCCGAGGGCGGTCCCGTGACATTGGCGGCCAACGGCGTGCTGTTCCAGCTGTTCATGCTTTCCACCCTGCTGCTGGACGGCTTCGAGAGCGGTGCGCAAGTCCTGTGCGGGGAAGCGAGCGGCGCGGGCTCACGGCGGCGCTTCACCGATGCCTTGAAAGCTGCCCTAGTCTCGGGCGGCGCGATGGGGCTGGTGGTGGCGATCGTTTATGCGCTGGCGGGCCCGGCGCTGGCCGGAGCGTTCAGCACCGACCCGCAGGTAATCGCGGCGACCGCGCGTTACGCTCCCTGGATCGCGCTTCTGCCCCTCCTCGGCGTCTGTTCGTTCGTGTTCGACGGGGCTTTCGTAGGGGCGGGATGGACGCGAGCGATGCTGGGGACGATGGCCGTAGCCATTGCCGCTTACCTCGTGGCCCTCGCAGCGCTGCGGCCTTTGGGCAACCACGGGCTCTGGGCTGCCTTTGCCGTGCTTTTCGCCGGTCGCGCGCTCGCGCAGGCGGCTGTCCTGCCCGGCCTGGTCCGCCGCAGCTTCAGCGCTTCCTGAACACCAGCATCAGGTTGTTAGCCGGCATCTCGACGCATCGGTCCAAATCGAGCCTCTGCTCCTGCGCCCAGTGGCTGACCGCCTCGACCGTGCGCAGTCCCCAGGCTGGATTGCGCCGCCGCAGCTCGTCGTAGAAGGCCTGATTGCTCGGCTCCAGCGCACGACCTTCCCGCCGGTAGGCCCCGTATAGGACAAGCGGGCTGCCGCTGCGCAGGAGCCGCCCCGCTCCCGCCATCAAGCCCTCGGTAGCTGCCCATGGGCTGATGTGGACCATGTTGATGCACACGATCGCCTGCGCCTCCTCGACGGGCCAGGCCGAGGCGGATGCGTCCAGGGCAATAGGCGCGAGCAGGTTGGGCAGGGCCGCCTGCTCACGCCAGGCGGCAATGGATGCCCGCGCCTCCGCATCCGGATCGCTCGATTGCCATGTCAGTTGCGGCAGGGCGGCGGCGAAGTGGATGGCGTGCTCCCCCGTCCCGCTCGCGATTTCAAGGACTCGGCCGGACGCCGGCAGCGCCTCGCGAAGGACTGCGAGGATCGCGTCGCGATTGCGCGCTGTGGCCGGGGCCTGGCGACGGGCATCGATGGTCATGCCCCCGCCATGACCGGGACGGACGCACCGTGCAAGGGCTCACACATCGCGCACGGTGCGTCGGGCACTTTCGCGTTGGGCCGCCGTCCGGGCCACAGGGTCAATGGCCGTCGGCAGGCTTCACGTTCTTGGGCGGCCTCGGAGCAAGCCAGATCGTCGTCGCCGCCAGGAAAAGAGCGATCGCGCTGACCACGAACAGTTCACCGGTGGCGACCGCCGTCCCCTGGCTCTCCACCATCTGCGCAATCGCCACCCGCGCCTGTTCGACAGTGAAACCTTGCTGCTGCAGCATCTCGGACGTGGCCTGCGACCCATTCAGCGTGCCGGACAGCTCGTCGCTGCGCGCCCGCGACATGTCGCTCCACACGGTCGTCATAATCGCCGTCGCGACGGCACCCGCCAGCGTGCGCCCGAAATTGGCGATGCCTGCGGCCGAGGCGGTCTCCTGCGGCAGGACCGAGCTGAGGCCGATGGTCGTCAGCGGCACGATCATCAGCGCCACTCCTGCGCCCTGCAGAAGCTGCGGGACGGCGATGGTCCAGAACGTGATGTCCGTAGACCAGGTCATGCGCATCAGCGAGCAGATACCGATCCAGGTCACGCCGATGAAAACGAGCAGTCGCGGATCGAAACGCTTCATCAAGGAAGGCACGAAGGGCGAGAACACGACGGCGAGGACGCCGCTGAAGGCTGTCGCCTTGCCCGCCTCCGTCGCGGTGTAACCCATCGAGGTTTGCAGCCACTGTGGGATGATGACGATGGCCGAGAAGTACGTACCAAAGGCGATCGTCAACGACAGGGTCGAGGCGGCGAAGCCCCTGTGCCGGAACACGCTGATGTTGACGATCGGGTGCTCCTCCGTCAGCTCCCAGATGAGAAAGGCGACGAAGCCGACGGCGGCGATGCAGGCCAGTGCAACGATCTTGGTAGACGAGAACCAGTCTTCCTCACGCCCAAGGTCAAGCATCATCTGGAACGCGCCGACGAAGACGACCAGCAGCAGAAGGCCGATCTTGTCGATCGGCTGCTTCTGGCGCGGCGTCTCCTGCCCGCGCAGCAGCACCGCGACGCCGAAGAAGATCAGCGCGACGATCGGCACGTTGATGAAGAAGATCCATTCCCACGACCAGTTGTCGGAGATGTATCCGCCCAGAATCGGCCCGGCGATAGGAGCGGTGACCACCGTCATCGCCCACATAGCCATGGCCTTGTTCTGCATCTCCTTGGGGAAGATGCGCATAAGCAGGGTCTGCGTCAGCGGCATCAGCGGGCCGCCGCAGAACCCCTGCCCGAGCCGGAAGACGATAAGCGCCGATAGTGTGCCGGAGAGGCCGCACAGGGTCGAGAAGATGCCGAACCCGACGAGCGAGAACATGAAGGTGCGCAACGCGCCGAAGCGGTTTGCGAGCCAGCCCGTCAGCGGCACGCAGATGGCCTCGGCCACCGCGTAGGAGGTGATGACCCAGGTCCCGCTCGACACCGACACCGCCAGGCCGCCCGAAATGTGCGGCACGGACACGTTCGCGATCGTCGTGTCGAGAACGACGATGAAGTTCGCCAGGGCAAGCACGAGGCCCGCCAGGACCAGCCGGGCTCCCGTTAGCGGCGCGGGCGCATCGCTCCCGGCACGGGGCCCGGCGGCTGCTGCAGCCGCCATCAGTCGTTGTCCGTCAGGTCGATCTCGGCTTCCATGGACAGGCCGATGCGCAGCGGGTGCTCCTTCAGCTCCTTGGGATCGAGCTGGATGCGCACCGGCAGGCGCTGGACCACCTTGATCCAGTTACCGGTCGCGTTCTGCGCGGGGATCAGCGAGAACGCCGCGCCCGTGCCGCCCGCAAAGCCCACGACCTTGCCGTGATACACCACGTCACCGCCGTAGAAGTCGGAGGTCAGCCGCGCCTTCTGACCAGATCGCACCTTGCCGAGCTGGTCTTCCTTGAAGTTTGCGTCGACGTAGAGCTGGTCGACCGGCACCACCGTCATGGCGGCCTGTCCGCTCTGGATCCGCTGTCCCACCTGGATAGCGCGCTTGGCGATGACGCCGCTGATCGGCGCGCGCACCACGGTGCGCTCTAAATCGAGCCGCGCCTTGTCCACCTGCGCCTGCGCCTCGAGGATTTCAGGGGCGGTTTGCTCGTTCGTGCCCTTGGTGAGGGCTACGGCCGCCTCTTCCTGCCGCCGGGCGCTGCGGGCGTTTTCCTGAGCCTGCGCGACGCCGGCCTGCGCTTCCTGGTAAGCGGCGCGCGCGGAATCCAGCGCCTGCCGCGCGGTGGTCAGCTCTTCGGACGATACCGCACCGCTGCCCGAAAGCGCCGCGCGGCGGCGGTAGTCTTCCTGCGCCCGGGTCAGCGAAGCCTGCGCCGAGGCAAGCGCCGCGCGCGCGGTGTTGATCTGCGCTTCGTTGGCGCTTGCCGCCGCCCCCAGAGCCGCGTTGCTGGCAAGCGACTGGCCATAGCGGCGCTGCACCTGGGCGAGGTTCGCTTCGGCCTGCTGCAGCGCGATCTTCTGGTCCGCGTCTTCCAGACGGAACAGCAGCTGGCCCTTGCGGACCGGTTGCGTGTCCGTGACGAGAACCTCGACGACGCGCCCGGAGGTGAGCGGCGTGACCTGCGCGTTCTCACCGGCGACGTAGGCGTTCTCCGTCGAGACGGAGCCGCTCGCGATGAACTCCTCATAAATGAACCAGAGCCCGCCGATCACCAGAACCGCGCCCCCCAGCCCCAGCAGAAGGCTCTTGCGCTTGCTCTTGTCGACCACGCTGCTCGAGCCGGACTGGCTGTCTGCGCTTGCGGTGGTGTCGTCACTCATCGATCGGGGCTTTCTTGCTGGATTCGTCTGCATAACCGCCGCCCAGGGCGCGCTTGAGCGCGACTTCGCTGGCGAGCGTGGCGAAATGGGCGTCGACGGCGGCAAGCCGCGCGTCGAGGGCTGTGGTCTCGACGTCAAGCGCGTCGATGTAGGTGTTCAGGCCGGCTTCGTAGCGTTGGACGGCAAGATCGTAGGCGGCGTTCGCCTCCGTCCGCGCCACAAGGGCGTGCCGCTCCTGCTCGGCGGCGGATGCACGGGTGGACAAGGCGTCGGCCACGTCCTGCAGCGCGCCGATGACCGCCTTGTTGTAGCTGGCGACCGTGCTGTCGTACCCGGCGCGGGCGGAGCGGTACTGACCGGACAGCTTGCCGCCCTGGAAGATCGGGAGACTGATCGCGGCGCCTGCGTTGCCGAAATCCGAACCATCGTCGAACAGGTTGGAGATGCCGAGCGAGCTGAGCCCGATCAGGCCGCTAAGGGAAATGTCCGGCAGGAACGACTTGCGGGCGTACTCGACGCCCTTGTCCGAGGCTTCGACCAGCCTGCGCGCCATCACGATATCGGGGCGGCGTCCGGCCAGCGATATGGCGGCATCGGCCGGAACCGGCGTGGCCGCTATGTCCGCGATGGGCGGCGGCGTGAGCGTCAGCGTACGGTCGGGCCCCGCACCAAGCAGCGCGGCCAGCGCGTGGCGGCGCAGTTCGATCTGCTCGCGGTTGGCGGCCACATCGACGCGGGCTCGCGCGGCAAGTGCGTTGGACTGCCGCACAGTAGCCTGGTTCTCGATGCCCTGCGCCACGCGACGCCCGACCAGCCCGGCGGACGTTTCGCGCGCGGCGAGCGAGGATTCCAGCACCTTCTGCCGCTCGATCAGCCGCGCGAGGTCGAAGTAGGACGCCACGACCTGCGAGGCGAGCGCCAGCTCCGTCTGGCGGGCGTCGGCGATGGCTGCCTCGGTCACTGAGGTGGCCGCTGCCAGCAGGGCGCGATTCTTGCCCCAGATGTCGAGGTTGAGATCGGCGGAGAGCGCAAGAAGACCGTAGTCATTCCAGCCGCGGGGCAGCGCCTGGGGCGGGGACCCGTTGTTGTAGCTCTGCTTCTCGACCGAAGCGCTGCCGCGCGCGCCTACTTGCGGCAGCAGCGACGAGCGCGAACTTTCAAGGATGCCCTGCGCCTGCCGGATGCGGGCAAGCGCGGTCGCCAGGTCAGGCGACGCGGCAACGGCCTCATCGACAAGGGCGTCGAGCTGGGGATCGCCGTAGGCGGTCCACCAGCGCTGCCGGGGCCACTCGGCGGACGTGCCGCTGATCGAACCGGCGCTCTCGAGGCTGGAGGGCGGACGCAGCTGCGGACGCGGCCCGAGATCGGGCGCGCCGCATGCGGCAAGCGAAGTGGTCAGCGTCAGCAGCACAAGGGCTGCGACTCGGGGAGAAGCAATCGTACTCATCGGTACGGCTTTAATTGTTACAAGCCTTGCGGCTGTCAATCGAAAAGCGTACTGCCTAGTACACCATGATCGACACCACGCGTCCCTCCAAGCGCGAGCTCAACAAGGCAAGGAAGCGCGCCGATATCGTGCGGATTGCGTCCCGCATGTTCCTCAAACAGGGCTACGCCGCGACGACCATGTCCGCCATCGCCGACGCGTTGGGTGGATCCAAGGCCACATTGTGGGCCCACTTCGCCTCGCGGGAGGATCTTTTCGCCGCGGTGGTCGACCTGCACGTGGGAACCTTCGCGCACGATGTGGAGGAAGTGCTGACCGGGCAGAGCTTCTCGCTGCCGGCGCTGCGCCGCGCATGCCTGCGCCTGATCGACTGCCTGCTGCGCGAAAACTCCGTTCTCCTCTACAAGCTGGTGGTCAGCGAGGGGGACCGGCATCCCGAAATCAAGGACACCTTTTACACGCGCGGCCCCGTCACCCTGCGCTGCGCGATCACGGACTTTTTCGCGACGCGCTTTGAGTGGGAGGAGGCCGTCCGCCTGACTCAGATCACTGCCGCCGCCGTCACGGGATATCGCACCGATGTCCTGCTGCGGCCAGAGCCCGTCGGCCAGCCGGAACACGAGGCCTTCGTGGACAACCTCATCGCCCATCTAGTCTGGCCGGACGAGGGCGAGACAGGCTAACCGCCCCCGCGATCACTGGCCGCCGGGCGCAATCGGTGTTGGACGCGCCCGCGCCACCTCGGCCATCGTTCCTCCCGTTCGCAAGGAGAGGAACCGCCCATGAGCGACGACACATCGGCCGAAATCCGCGACACGCGCAAGGACTGGGTTGTCGAGCACCGCGAAATGTACCTCTCCTCGGGCGGGGCGGAGGGGCACATCATGGACGTGACGGCCGTGGGCGGCCGATCCTTCGCCACGCACTGCCTGGTCAAGTACGTCGGTCGCAAGAGCGGCAAGGTTTTCATCACGCCGCTTTGCTACGCTGATATCGGCGGGGAGGTGGTGATCTGCGCATCGAAGGGCGGCGCGGACCATCATCCCGCCTGGTATCTCAACATCCGCGAAGCCAAGACGGTCGACTTTCAGATCGCCACCCAGGCCTTCCGCGCCACCTGGCGCGAGCCCGAGGGTGAGGAACGCGACAGGATCTGGGCCTTCATGGTCGCCTGCCATCCCTTCTACGCCGATTACCAGAAATCGACCGACCGCCTGATCCCGCTGGTCATGCTCAAGGCGGTCGAACCGCGCCCCGTGTTCACGCCGGACGAGGCGACCGGGACCCGGCAGTTCTAACTCGGCCGCCCCGGCGCGCCAGCTTCGAGAGACCTGATGAGCACTGACTTCGACTGTTCCGACATTGACAATCACCTCGGCAAGACGATGGACTTCTCGCCCCTGCGCGAGGCCATCGCCCCCAACGACATCCGCCGCTGGGTCCATGCCATGCATTACGCGAACCTCGCCCATTTCGATCCGGAGCATATCACGGCCAGCGTGTGGGGCCGGCACGTCGCGCCGCAGAGCTTCGCGATTGCGACGGACGACGGGCACGGCGCCGCGCCGGCCTGCGTCGGCCGGATCGAGAATTCACACCTTCTGTTCGGCGGTGACGAATGGTGGTTCTACGGCCCCCGGATCGAGCCGGGCGACGTGATCACCAACACCCGCATCCCCTTCGACTACAAGGTCAAGGAAACGGGCTTCGGGCCGACCTGCTTCCAGCGCGGCGACAACAACTACGCGAACCAGAAGGGCGAGAAGATCGCCCGCCAGCGCTCCACCTCCATCCGCTACCGGGCCGAGGCGGGCGGCAACACCGTAAACACCGAAGAGTTCGAAGAGCCGGAATGGACCGACGCCCAGCTTGAGGAGATGGAGGAGCGCCGGTTCGCCTGGGTAAAGATGCTCGCGAATCTCGGCAACAAGGAACGCTGGTGGGACGACATCGCCGTCGGGGACCAGCTTCCGGAGCGCGTGTTCGGCCCGCATTCGATCGCCAGCTTCGCTACCGAGTGGCGCGCGTTCATTGTCAACACCTGGGGGGCGCTGGACCTGCGCAAGCAGGATCTCGAAGGGCTGGGCTTCACCCGCGAGATGGCCGGGTACGAAAACGATCCGGACATGATGAAGGTCAACCCCTTCCTTACGGACGGCGCATATTATGGCCCTTCGCGCGGCCACCTCTTCCCAAGGTTCGCGCGCAGGATCGGCATGCCGCGCGGATACGGCTACGGCGCATCCATGGGCTCGTGGGTCACCGACTTCCTCTCGGGATGGGCCGGCCAGCACGGCATGGTGGTGCATTCGGTCGCGAACTACCGTGGCCCCGCCCTCACAGGCGACGTCACGATCCAGACCGCCGAGGTAATCGACAGGTCGGTGGACGAGGAAGGCCGTCACCTCGTCCATGTGAAACACCTGATGAAGAATCAGAAGGGAACGACCATGTGCACCGGCACAGCCGAGATCGCCCTTCCAAAGAAGCCTGCCTAGGAAAGCGAGCCGCCGGTGGAGACCGTCTCCACCCGGCCGGCAACCCACACGGCGCCGGTGTCGTCCTGCGAACAGCAGACCCGGCCATCGGCCCCGACCTTGCGCCCCTGCGCCGCGACATAGGCATCCTGCGCCAATCCGCTTGCGAACAGATACTGCGCCACGGCCGCGTTCAGACTGCCGGTCACCGGATCTTCCACCATCTTCCCGGCCGCATCGGCGAAGAACGCCCGAACTTCGAACTGCACGTCGCCTCCCGCCGGATAGGCGCCCAGCAGGGCGACATCCGTCCCTACCGGCGCGCGCGATGCCGGTTCCGCAGCAAGAACAGCCTCTGCGCAAGCCAGATGCAACAGCTTCCAGCCCGGCCCGTTTTCGGCATGAACAGCCGCAAGGATCTCGCTGTCCTTTGCTCCCGTGAGCCGGACAACGTCGGCCCTGTCCGCATCATCCAGGGGACCGGAACGGATCAGCGGAGGCGCCCGGAAGGCGAGCGCATCTCCTTCCCGCCGCACGTCGACAAGGCCGACGCCGCATTCCTGAACCACGCGACCGGCTGACTTTGGGACTCCGCCGGCCGCAAGCCAGGCATGCGCCGTGCCCAGGGTCGGATGTCCGGCGAAGGGCAACTCCCCCGCAGGATAAAAGATTCGGACCCGGTAATCGGCCGCAGGATCCGTAGGCGGCAGCAGGAATGTCGTCTCCGAATAGCCGAGCCAACGGGTCAACCGCAGCATCTGCGCGTCGCTCAACCCTTCTCCGCCACGCACCACCGCCAGGGGATTACCGGTCAGGGAGCCTGAGCCGAAGACATCGACGAGATCGAGAAGCATCATTTTCCTGCCTGGAGCCTTTCGTACTTTCAGTGCTTTAGAGGAAGGTACGGCCTTGTCCCTGTGCCGCCGATCCACGGGACGGTTCATCGCCCGATCCGGCCTGCCGGTCCAGCCGCAAAGGTCACACACCGAAATTCCGCAGGAGTTCAAGACATGAAGAAGTCCCTCCTGGCGATGGCCACCTTCGCCGCAACCCTCACCGCACTACCCACCGCGCCCGTTTCCGCCGATCCCCCTTCCTGGGCGCGAGCCGAAGGCCGCCGAGACCGCGATCGGTACGAGCGACGGGACGATGGGCGGGACCGCAATGACATCTACGATTCCCGTGGGCGGTACCGTGAGCCTCGCCGCATCACGCGCGACTCGCGTGTCTGGCGCGGGAATGATGGGCGCTACTATTGCAAGCGCGACAACGGCACGACCGGGCTGCTCATTGGTGCCGGTGTCGGCGCTCTCGCCGGCAACCAGATCGCTGGCAGCGGCGATCGTGCGATTGGAACGATCCTCGGCGGTGTCCTTGGCGGCGTGGTTGGCCGCGAGATCGACAAGGGAGACGTGCAGTGCCGCTGACACGCGCGTGGCGGACCATGGGCACTCGCGCTTCGTTTTCCTGCCCCTGTCGACACTTATCGTTTTGTCGCTGCTTTCGCCCGGTTCGTCAGGCATTCGCAAGGGACTGATTTCGTTCATCTGCCGTTGTGGATCAATGAACCAAAAGCGGCGTTACCGGACATTCAAAACGCAATTGAGGGCATGATATATGCGTAAAGCCATTCTCGCCGCCACCATGATGGCACTCACCGTTCCCGCCACCGTCGCTTTCTCAGCCCCCGCTGAAGCACGCGACCGCCGCTATAGCCGCACCGACAACGGTATCCGCTACTGGCGGGGCAATGACGGCCGTTACCGCTGCAAAAAGTCGAACGGCACGACGGGCCTGCTGATCGGTGGCGTCGCAGGCGCTCTTGCAGGCCGGGCGATCGACACGCGCGGCGATCGCGCCACCGGCACCATCCTGGGCGCTGCGGGCGGCGCCCTCCTCGGCCGTGAAATCGACCGCAGCAACTCGCGTCCGCGCTGCCGCTGATCGCACCCCAAACTCTTCCGGAAGGCGCGTCGTTCATGCAACGGCGCGCCTTCTGCTTTTTTCAGGTTCCTGCCGTCCGCACGATGATCTGCATGAAGCCTTTCCTACTTGGGGGCGCTGTGCTCCAATGGCCCCATGTTTCAGCGCTTTACCACGATCTTCAGCCGCTCTGGCGTCACTCCTTCGTCCTTGAGGGTGGCCGGCTCCAACTCCCCTGGACCGTGTAAACCGTGTAAACCTGTGCCACGCGTGGCGAAGGAACGAGCGAGGCCATGAGCCTGCGTTCCGCCCCTCGTCCCACCATGCTGGTAACCGGCGGCGCCAAGCGAATCGGTGCAGCGATAGCCCAAGCCTTCGGCGCCGCAGGCTGGCATGTCGTCATTCACTATGGCCGATCCAGACTCCAGGCTGAAGCGTTGGCCGCTCGCCTGCCCAGCGCGGAGACCGTTTCCTGCGACCTCCACGACTGGAACGAAGGTCCGGCCATGGTGGAAGCGCTTGCGGGCAGGTTCCACGATTGGCGGGTCCTGATCAACTGCGCCGGCGTCTTCGATCTCGACACCGCACAAGGGCTCGATCCTGCCACCTTTGACAAGGCCCTGCGCGTCAACGCCGGCACCCCCGCCCGGCTCGGCCAGGCTTACCTCGCTCACGCCCGCTCGGCCTCGGGACGTCGCCTGATCCATGTCACCGATCAAAAGCTCCTCAATCCGAACCCGGACTTTTTTTCCTACACCATGAGCAAGCATGCGTTGGCCGCAACCATTCCCATGCTCTCCATGGCGCGCACTGATGATCGCGATCGCGTCTACGGCATCGCGCCCGGCGCCATCCTCGCCAGTCACGACCAGACCGACGCCGAGGCGGATGTATCCCACCGCATGAACCTGCTGAACCGCCGTGCCACACCCGAAGATGTGGCCGGCGCAGCGCTGTTTCTCGCGGGTGGTTGGCTGATGAGCGGGGAAACCGTGTACGTGGATTCAGGCCAGCATCTCCTCACTCAGACGCGGGACGTGCTGTTCCTGGCGCGTCAATGACGCACGTCGTGCGCGGTTTGTGTGTTTTTCAGCACACTGCCCCTTGCGCAGGAAGGCTCCGCACCGCACAACCCGCGCATGGCACTCGGCATCCTAGACCGCTTCCTTGAACGCGGCGTCCGAAAGGGCGTGCTTGAACTGGTTCGCGCGGACGGCAGTATCCGCCGCTTCGGCACCCCCGTCGAAGGATACCCCGAAGTCCGCATCCGCTTGATGGGCAAGGCAACTGAACGGCGGATCCTGCGTGATCCCCGGCTCGGGGCTGCCGAAGCCTTCATGGACGGCCATCTGCTGGTCGAGCGCGGGCACATCATGGAGCTGGTCTACCTGCTTCGCGCCAACGCCCGCTGGGATCGTGGCGGCGAACTCCACGAAAGCTCTCGCCTGAAGAGCGCGATCGGCAAGGTCATCACTCTCATCGACGGCATCAATCGCGCCGCCAGCGCCAAGCGCAACATCGCTCACCATTACGATGTGGGTAATGATCTTTACCGCCTTTTCCTCGACAGCGAGCACATGCAGTATTCCTGTGCCTACTGGCCGCGCGAAGGCATGACACTGGAAGAGGCGCAGACCGCCAAGCTCGCCCACATCGCCGCGAAGTTGGCGATCGAACCGGGCAACACCGTGCTCGACATCGGCTGCGGCTGGGGCGGCATGGCGATCTATCTGGCTCAGAACTTCAACGTTGCGGTGAAAGGCATCACCCTCAGCGAGGAGCAACTCGCCCTCGCCCGCCGCCGCGCTGCAGACGCCGGCGTCGGAGACCGTGTCGACTTCGAACTGGTCGATTATCGCGACCTCGCCGACAGGGGTGAGAAGTTCGACCGCATCGTCTCGGTCGGCATGTTCGAGCATGTCGGCCAGGCACAGTTCGACCGCTTCTTCCGCGACTGTGCAAGACTGATGGCCGACGAAGGCGCCATGCTCCTCCACACGATCGGACGGATGGGGAGGCCCGGCTCGACGGACGCGTTCACGCGCAAGTACATCTTCCCCGGCGGCTACATCCCCGCACTGAGCGAAACCCTCGCGGCGAGCGAGAAGGTGCGCCTGATCGCCACCGACGTCGAGAACCTGCGCCTTCACTACGCAAAGACACTGCGCGAATGGTACAAGCGCTGCGTCGCGAACAAGGAAGCCATCGTCCGGCTTTACGACGAGCGGTTCTACCGCATGTGGATCTTCTATCTTTCCGGCGCGACGGCGGCCTTCGAGAGCGGCGGCATGTGCAACTATCAGGTACAGTACGCGCGCAGCCGCCACGCGCTGCCCATCACCCGCACGTATATGGTGGAGAGCGAGAAGGCGCTGCCTGGCGGCTGAACCATTGCGAAGCCGGGGCGCACCTGTTAGGCGCGCGCGCAATTCATCCAAACGCCCTTTTCTCCGCGAAAGCCCTGCCCATGTCCGACATCAAGAAGGTCGTCCTCGCCTACTCCGGCGGCCTCGACACCAGCGTCATCCTCAAGTGGCTCCAGGTCACGTACAACTGTGAAGTCGTGACCTTCACCGCCGACCTCGGTCAGGGCGAGGAACTCGAGCCCGCTCGCGCCAAAGCGAAGCTGATGGGGCTGCCGGACGAGAACATCTACATCGACGACCTTCGTGAGGAGTTCGTCCGTGATTTCGTGTTCCCGATGATGCGCGCCAACGCCCGCTACGAAGGCGACTACCTTCTCGGCACTTCCATCGCGCGCCCGCTCATCTCCAAGCGCCTGATCGAAATCGCGCACGAAACCGGCGCCGATGCCGTGGCGCATGGCGCGACCGGCAAGGGCAACGACCAGGTCCGCTTCGAACTTTCGGCTTACGCGCTCGACCCGAACATCAAGGTCATCGCCCCCTGGCGCGAATGGGATCTCACCAGCCGCACCGCGCTCATCGCCTGGGCCGAGGCACACCAGATCCCGGTACCGAAGGACAAGCGCGGCGAAAGCCCCTTCTCCACCGACGCGAATTTGCTGCACACCTCGTCCGAAGGCAAGGTGCTCGAAAATCCCTGGGACGAGACGCCAGACTACGTCTATTCGCGTACCGTCAATCCGGAAGACGCGCCGAACGAGCCGGAATACATCACCATCGACTTTGAAAAGGGCGACGGTGTCGCGCTCAATGGCGTCGCAATGAGCCCCGCCACGCTGCTGACCCAGCTCAACGAACTCGGCCGCAAGCACGGCATCGGCCGCCTCGACCTCGTCGAGAACCGCTTCGTCGGCATGAAGTCGCGCGGCATGTACGAGACGCCGGGCGGCGAGATCTATGCCCGCGCTCACCGCGGCATCGAACAGATCACGCTGGACCGGGGTGCCGCGCACCTCAAGGACGAGCTGATGCCGAAGTACGCCGAGCTCATCTACAACGGCTTCTGGTTCGCACCGGAACGCGAGATGCTGCAGGCCGCGATCGACCACTCGCAGGCACGCGTCAACGGCACCGTTCGCCTCAAGCTCTACAAGGGCCTGGCTTCCGTCGTGGGCCGCAAGAGCGCGGATTCGCTCTACTCCGAACGCCACGTCACGTTCGAGGATGACGCAGGCGCCTACGACCAGAAGGACGCCGCCGGCTTCATCCGCCTCAACGCACTTCGACTCCGTCTGCTGGCGCAGCGCGACTCCCGCTGAACCTTAACGACATCCTGCACACATCAGGCGGCCCGTTGCCAAAGCGCGACGGGCCGCTTTCACATGGGTGGCCTTGGAAAGGCCGCACCGTTAGGACTCCTCGCACCGTCAACGACGAAGCGGGGTAGGTTTTGCAAGTACGATCGACCGGAATGCTGGCGCTGTGCGCCGCCGTGATCCTGCCGTTTGCAGGACCCGCCCAGGCAGAAGCCCCGGTCGTTCCTATCGTTGGCGTCAACGCCATCGTGGCTGCAGAAGTTCCCCAAATTGCCAAAAAGCCTGAGTTCGAGCCTATCGCAGGCGGCGTCGCCAGCTATTATGGCCGCCATCTGAAGGGCGCCCGCACCGCCAGCGGCGCACGCTACGCGCCGGATGCCCTCACCGCCGCGCACCGCACGCTGCCCTTCGGCACCCGGGTCCAGGTGACCAACCCACGCAGCGGCGAGTCCGTCGTCGTCACCATAAACGATCGCGGCCCCTTCCACGGCAACCGCGTGATCGACCTTTCGGACGCCGCGGCCGAGGAGATCGGCATCGCCCGCGCCGGCAGTGGCCGCGTGGAACTCGCCGTCCTGGCCGACTGAGCCAGCGCGCCAGCGTACCGTCACACCCCCCGTGAGGCTTCGTCCAAGATCCTGATTTTCGGGAGAAAGGGTCGGCCGGCGCAGCTGGGAGGGGGTGGGGGAAGCGCCGCGCCGGCCTTCACATCGAATAACAGCGAGACGGCGGGAGCGTTCCCGGCCCCCGCCTCATTTTGCCGGTCCGTGCCGCGCTGTCGACCAACGGACAAGTTTACACGGTTTACACGGTCCTGAGGCAACCCCTCGAGCGACTTGTACTCGATCTCCCCCGCAAGTTCCGCATCGACCCGGCTCACGGCGCGGGCCTGCCAGCCATCCCACCGCGTCGCCCGCGCCGAACGATGAACGGAACGGCTGGGCTGAGGCGGGTAGACCGGCTCCGGCACGTCCGGACGGCGATCATGATCCTCGCTCGCCGGCTCGAAGCCATGCTCCGCCTCGAAAGCGCCGTCGATCGCCTCTACCTCGTCGAGCCACGCCTCGTTCGCCGCGACGAAAGCGCGATCCCCCTCCGCCACATACGCCGAGCGCCCGAGCGGCATGGCACCCGCCCGCTCGCCGCCAGCCGCTCCATCGTCATCGTCATCCAGAGCCGCCCGCTCCCCCGCCACCAACGCCAGCGCCTCGTCGAACCGGCCCGCGTGATCCGCCGTCTCCTCGGCCACGCGGTCCAGCCGTGCAAGATGCGCAAGAAGAAGCCGCGTGTCGTAGCGCCGGCGGCTGCCGACCAACTCGCCCCGGAACCACACCGCCTCCTCCACACCATCCAGAGCGCGCGTCGCCAGCACTTCCTCGACATGGCGCCGGGCCAGCACCAGAGCCGCCTCCCACCCCGCCGCAAACGCCGCATCCCGCCGGCGCAGGAGATAAGCCGACGTCCGGCTCATCCCCACTCGCGCGCAAGCCGCGCTGACATCCCCCTTTTCGGACAGGTGGTGCAGGAACCGCACCTTGCGGGAGGCGTCCCAGGCGGTGTGAGGGACGTGGGGATCACCGGATTTCGAAAAGGAAGAGGAAATGCGAGGGCCATCGCCCTCGCGCTCCCAGGGCTTTTCCGTAGTGCTTGAGGCGGTGTCCGCACTCGCCGGATCGCCCGGGATGCCGATGTCGCGAGCTTCGGGAATCCAGCCGCGGCCGAAGCGGGGGGCCGCAGGCGCCTTCCCGGCCTCACCGTCAGCCCCGAAGTCTGAAGAAAAGTCTGTCATCGTCCACCTCGCGCAAGAGGAATGCCACGAATGGCCACGACGCAGCCCGAACGGCTGCGTCGAGGTGAACGGTTCAGTTATCGCATCTCGGGGGCTGTAGGAAAGTAATTGGGAGCTTAACGGCTCGCGGGGCGCAGAATCACGTCAGGGTACACTTTGACGCAAATCTTCCGCGTCACGAAAGCACTCCATTGCGAGCTTTAGCACGGGTGTAGATGGATCCGGGAGCGCGAGGGCAATGGCCCTCGCCTTTCTACTTTCGTCCTGCCTCTTCCGTTAAGCTGGCCGGACACCCTGGATTTCAACTTCCTCCGTCTTCCCGCGAAGAACAGGAATAGATTACCACTTTGCACCGAGTTTCGCGATCTCGTCCAGCAGGGCCTGCTTCGAGGGCGTACGGTCCTTCCCCGCGTTGCGCGGGAGGTGGGGGATGTCCGCGATCTTGCGGCGCGCGGCGAGGCGCGTGCCGAGCTCAGCCATGTCGATGACGGTTTCTGCGGATTCAGCCGGTGATGTCTTCGACGCCATAATCGCCCATGCTTTCTTCCCGGGTGCGGCGTTCAAGATAATCCAGGTCTGCGTCCGGGTGAAGGGATAACAGCATGCGGGCCTGATCAATGCGGTCCGGTGCGCTGCGGGAAGCGTACTGGCCCATACGGTCGGCGATGAGGTCTTCCACACAGATCACGCGGAACAGGGCAGACTCGCCGACGGGGCGAATCAGACGAAGGCGCGCGGGTTCGATGTTGCCGTCCATCGGCACTTCGGCGACAATCTCGAAGCCGAGGCGCAGGCCGGGGTGGACCCAGCCCTTGAGCATGGCGCCTGCGCCGCTCGGGCGGACGAAGCCGACTTGCTGCATTTCCTCTTCGAGTTCTGGCTGGCGGGTCGTGCAGATGTCGAAGTCGCCCGTGGTGACGGCGCTATGCGACCAGAATTCCGCCGCAGCGCCGCCGACGAGGATGGGCCTTTGCAGGCCGCGTACGTGCATGGCCTCGCTGACGCGCGCGAAAAGCTGGAGGGCGGCGACGAACTCGGGCCGGTAGCCGGAGTTGGCGTCCCCCTCCCCGTTCATTTCGCCCAGCTTCCCAACAGCGGCTTCAGGTATTGACCCGTGAAGCTGCGCGGTTCCTTCACCACATCCTCCGGCGTGCCTTCGGCGACGATCTCGCCGCCGCGGACGCCGCCTTCGGGGCCCATGTCGATGATCCAGTCGGCGGTCTTGATGACGTCGAGGTTGTGTTCGATCACGACCACCGAGTTGCCCTGGTCGACCAGGCGGTGGAGCACTTCGAGGAGCTTGCGCACGTCTTCGAAGTGGAGGCCGGTGGTGGGTTCGTCGAGGATGTAGAGCGTCTGACCGGTGGAGCGGCGAGCGAGTTCCTTCGCGAGTTTGACGCGCTGCGCCTCGCCGCCCGAGAGGGTCGTCGCCTGCTGGCCGACCTTGACGTAGCCGAGGCCCACCTCGTTCAGCATGTGCATACGATCGCGGATCGGGGGGACGGCCTTGAAGAACTCTTCGGCGTCCTCGATCGTCATGTCGAGCACGTCGGCGATGGACATGCCCTTGAACTTCACTTCCAGCGTTTCGCGGTTGTAGCGTTTGCCGTGGCATTCCTCGCAGGTCACGTAGACGTCGGGAAGGAAATGCATCTCGATCTTGATGAGGCCGTCGCCCTGGCACGCTTCGCAGCGGCCGCCCTTGACGTTGAAGCTGAAGCGGCCGGGCTTGTACCCGCGCGCCTGGGATTCCGGCAGGCCGGCGAACCAGTCGCGGATCTGGGTGAAGGCGCCGGTGTACGTGGCCGGGTTGGAGCGCGGCGTCCGGCCGATGGGCGACTGGTCGATCTCGATGACCTTGTCGCACTTTTCCAGCCCGGTGATCCGGTCGTGTGCGCCGGCGATCACCCGTGCGCCGTTCAGCTGCCGCGAGGCGCCCGCCTGCAGCGTGTCGATGGTGAGCGAGGACTTGCCAGAGCCCGAAACCCCCGTCACGCAGCAGAAGGTGCCGAGCGGGAACTTCGCGGTCACGCCGGTCAGGTTGTTGGCGCGCGCGTTCTCTACGCAAACGAAGTGGCCGTTGCCCTTGCGGCGTTCGGTGGGCACCTCGATCCGGCGAGTACCGTTGAGGTACTGTGCGGTAAGGCTGTTCTTGCTCTTGAGCACCTGCTTGAGCGTGCCTTCGGCAACGACCTCGCCGCCGTGGACGCCCGCGCCGGGGCCGAGATCTACGAGGTAGTCGGCGGTGCGGATCGCATCCTCGTCATGCTCCACCACGATGACCGTGTTGCCGAGGTCGCGCAGCCGCTTGAGGGTTTCGAGCAGCATGTCGTTGTCGCGCTGGTGAAGGCCGATGCTTGGCTCGTCGAGCACGTAGAGCACGCCCGAGAGGCCGGAGCCGATCTGGCTGGCGAGGCGGATGCGCTGGCTCTCACCGCCGGAGAGGGTGCCGCTGGTCCGGTCGAGGTTGAGGTAGTCCAGGCCGACGTTGTTGAGAAAGCCCAGCCGTTCGTTGATCTCCTTGAGGATGGCGTGCGCGATCTGTCGCTGCTGGTTGGTGAGCCTGTCTTCCAGCCCGCCGAACCACGCGAAGGCGTCCGCCACGGAGAGGCGCGCGGCGTCCGCGATGTCGCTGCCCGCCACCTTGACCGAAAGCGCCTCCGGCTTGAGGCGCTTGCCGTGGCAGGTCTCGCACGGCTGCGCGGTCTGGTACTTGGCCAGTTCCTCGCGCATGAAGGCGCTGTCGGTCTGGATCATGCGGCGGTTGAGATTGCCGATTACGCCTTCGAACGGCTTGTTGACGGTGTATTCCTTGCGCCCGTCCTTGAAGGTGAGCGGCACCGCCTTGCCGCCGGTGCCGTAGAGGATCACCAGCTTGACCTCGCCGGGCAGTTCGTCCCACGGCGTCGTCAGCGCGAAGCCGAAGTGTGCGGCAAGGCTGGAGAGCACCTGCATATAGTAGGGGCTGGGCGGGTTGGACTTGGCCCAGGGGACGACCGCCCCCTGCTTGAGCGTCAGATGCTCGTTGGGAACGACCAACTGGGGATCGAACAGCAGCTTCTCGCCAAGGCCGTCGCAGGCCGGACAGGCGCCTTGCGGCGCGTTGAACGAGAACAGGCGCGGCTCGATCTCTTCGATGGTGAAGCCGCTGACAGGGCAGGCGAACTTCTCGGAGAAGACGATGCGGTTGGCGGGCAGGCCCGCGCCCTTGAGGTTGGTGCCCTCCCCGCCTTCTTCCCGGCCCGGCACGATGCCATCGGCCAGGTCGACGTAGGCCAAGCCGTCCGCCAGCTTGAGCGCCTGCTCGAAGCTGTCGGCCAGGCGGGTCTGGATACCGTCTTTCACCGCGATGCGATCCACCACGACCTCGATGTCGTGCTTGAACTTCTTGTCGAGCGCGGGGGCATCCTCGATCGCGTAGAACTCGCCGTCGATGCGCACGCGGGTGTAGCCCGCCTTCTGCCACTCGGCCAGTTCCTTGCGATATTCCCCCTTGCGGCCGCGCACCACGGGGGCGAGCAGGTAGAGGCGCGTGCCTTCCGGCAGGGCCATCACCCGGTCGACCATGTTCGACACCGTCTGCGCCTCGATCGGGAGGCCTGTGGCCGGGGAATAGGGCACGCCCACGCGCGCCCAGAGCAGGCGCATGTAATCCCAGATCTCGGTCACGGTGGCGACGGTGGAGCGCGGGTTGCGGCTCGTCGTCTTCTGCTCGATCGAGATCGCGGGCGAGAGGCCGTCGATATGCTCGACATCGGGCTTCTGCATCATCTCGAGGAACTGGCGCGCATAGGCGCTCAAGGATTCCACGTAGCGGCGCTGCCCTTCGGCGTAGATCGTGTCGAAGGCGAGGCTGGACTTGCCCGAACCCGAAAGCCCGGTGATGACGATCAGCTTCTCACGCGGGAGCGCGATGTCGAAGCCCTTGAGGTTATGCTCGCGCGCACCGCGCACCGTGATGTGGGAGAGACTCATGGGAAGGCTGTGTTCCAGATTTGTTCGCGGCCATCAAGGGCGCTTCGCGGGTTTTCGCTTAGATGGGATCTACGCAGGTCAAGGCAAGGGACGGCGGGGAAATGGAAATTTGGCGGCGGCGGTATTGCGGGGGGCACGCGGCGCCTCGTCGTTCGTCAGCAACGGCTGAGAGGGTGAAGCGGTTGCCCAGCGGATACCGGCCGGCTCCCGGGCGTTCGTCCCGCTACGAACCCTTGGCCAACGACACAGGAGAAAGCCATGCGCCCGATCCCCAGCCTCGCTGCCACTCTTGCAGCCCTCGCCCTGACCGTGCCCGCCACGGCGCAGGAGCCGACCGCGCGAACAACCGCTCAGACGGTAGACGCACCCGCATCAAGCCGGCCCGAACCGGGCAACCCCGAAGAGAAACGGCGTATCCTGAACGCGCAGCAGGCCGAAGCGGCACAGCGGCAGGTCGCAGCAAATTCCGCAAGCGAGGCGCAGCACGAAGCCGCGCTTGCCCTTAACGAGATGAAGATCCGCCGCGACACACAGGCTTACGCGAACACGCTGCACGCGCACGATGAGGCAGTCGGAGCCTACCGCGCCAGCCGCGACCAGTGGGAGGTGCGCACCAAGGCCTGCTGGGACGGCGATGCGGTAAAGTGCCCCCCCGAACCCGCCGTACCCGGCACCACCCGCTGAGGCCCGTCGCCCGGCTCCGGGCCTCGAATCGCGAGGCCCGCCTGCTTCTGCGATGAACCGCTCGTCGCATCCGCTTTGCAACCGCCACCCCAAAGAGGCAAACGCAACTCGTCAGGTTGATGAGGGTGGCGGTTCATGCGGGTTGCGCGTTCGGTTCTGGCTCTGGCCCTTGTCACGTGCATGAGTATTCCGGCGCCGCTGTTCGCGGATGATCCCCGCGATGCGGCGATGACCCCGGAAGCGATCGCCAAGGACGCCGCCACGATCCGCCGCCTCAACCGGGAGCAACTGGATTACGTGCGCCGTCGCGATGCCGGCTATGCGCAAGCGTGGCGCGATCACGAGGCGGCCCGGGATAGCGGCAGCCGCTACGCACGGGACAGGCGCGCGTACGAGGAGGGCCAGGCGGACTATGCGGCGCAGCGCCGCCAGTACGAGCGCGACATGCGCGCCTGGCGCAAGGACGTCGCCGCCTGCAACGCCGGTAACTACAACCGCTGCGCCCGTTAAGCGCGGCCCGCCGCCGGCAAGCTCTCTACATCAAAGCCACGAGCAGCGACGCGACCGCGTGCAGCACGATGGCAGCCCCTACGAACGTCCCCGCATGACGGATGGCACGCGCCGTCCCTTCGCTCTGTGTCGGCGGATCACGCTGTTCCAGCCGCGCGGTGGCGGCCCGCATGAGCCGCGGTGCATCGGCTGACAGCCGCGACACTTCGAGGAACAGCGCCTCCAGGCGCTCCGGCTCGGCCAGCCGTGTCAGCCGTGCGGAGACGAGCCGGCCACGCAGCGCCGTCAGCGCCTTGGAGAGGTCGAAGTCAGGCGCGATGGCGGACAGGACGCCGTCCATCGTCACCATGGCCTTGAAGATGAGCACGAGATCGGGCGGGAGGATCAGGCCTTCCTTGCGCAGCAACGGGAAGAAATCCGCCACCATCGCGTTCAGCACCAGAGCGCCGCTGCCGTGCCGCGCGACGAGGCGCTCCGACGCCGTCAGCAACCGCTCGCGCGGGACTTCCCCGGCCTGGGACCAGAGCGCCAGCATGTCCGCCACGCCAGCAGGGTCGTTGTTGCGCAGCGAGAGGATGAAAGTGAGGAACTCATGCTGGCGACGCGGGCTGACGAACCCGACCGAACCGAGGTCCAGCAGCGCCAGCCGTTCGCCCGCGCCTGCCCCGGCGGATTCTCCCGTCCCACGCTGGCCGGGCGGCAGGCACAGCATGTTGCCGGGGTGAGGATCGGCATGGAAGCGCCCGTTGACCAGTACCATTTCCAGCACCATGCGCGCACCGATATCGGCGATGACCGAAGGATCGATGCCCCTGTCGCGCAACGCGACCGGATCGCGTGGGGGTACGCCGACGATGTAATCCATCACCAGAACCGCGTCGCTGGTGTGCTGCCAATGAATGCGCGGCACCACCGCTTCCGGCATGGTGGCAAGGTCGGCGCGCAGCATGTCGGCGTTGCGGCCTTCATTCGTGAAGTTCAGTTCGTCGAGGATCTCGCGTCCCAACTGCTCGATCATGGCAGACGGCATCATACGCCGCGCCATTGCGCTGCGTTCCTCCACGAGCACCGCGAGATGGCGCAGCAGCCGAAGGTCCGCTTCCATCGCCTTGCGAATACCGGGGCGGCGGATCTTCACTACAACCTCCGTGCCGTCGTGCAGGATTGCCCGGTGGACCTGCGCGATGGAGGCCGCAGCCAAGGGTTCGACGTCGAAGCGAGCGAAGGCCGCTTCCGGCGGCTCGCCCAGCGCGGCTTCCACGACCGGTCGCAGCTGGTCGAACGGCAGACGGGGCGCGTTGCTCTGCAGGTGCTCGAAGGCAGTGATCCACTCATCCGTCAGCAGATCGCGCCGGGTGGCAAGGATCTGGCCGAGCTTCACGTATGTCGGCCCCAGCGCTTCAAGGGCCCGGCGGGTGCGGGTGGGGAGATCGGCATCCTCGCGCGCCTCGCCGCCAAGCCCCAGCCGCGCGAGAAGCGAATCCAGACCGAAGCGCCCGATGATGGTGCTGACTTCCGCCATGCGCGCCCGATCGCGCGCGGCAACCGTCATGGTCTCGAGGATAGTGGGCATCGTGGCTCCGTACTTGCAGGTCCGGTAGGGCAGAACCGGCTGCACGCGATGCGGGTTCCGCGCACCCTTGTGGAAAGTGGCCAAAGGCGCGTTGGAACCGCCTCGCCCGGGCGCTAGGCTGGCAGCCATGCCCGGTCCATTCCGAAGCGCCCTCGTCCTCGCACTCGCTGCCCTCCTCGCCGCCTGCGGCGGCGGAACGCGCTACCGCCCGGTGAGCGACGTGCCGGTGCGGATCGGCCCGCCCTATAAAGTGCGCGGCACCACGTACACGCCTGCCGCCCAGCCCGCTTACGACATGCTGGGCTATGCCACATGGTACGGCTCCGAGAGCGGCAACCAGGTGGCCAATGGCGAGCGCTTTCGTCCCTCGTGGATTACGGGCGCGCACAAAACCCTTCCTCTTCCCACCTACGTGGAAGTCACCGCACTCGACACCGGCCGGCGCATCGTCGTGCGTGTGAACGATCGTGGGCCTTTCGGAGAGAGCGCCCGCATCATCGACCTTTCGCGCGGCGCGGCGGAACTGCTCGGCGTGCGACATCGCGGCAAGGCGGCTGTGCGGGTGCGCGTGGTCGAGCCGGATGAAAAGGACCGCGCCGCGCTGCGCAAGGGAAAGCCGGCACGTGCTCTCCCTCCGATAGCGCCCCGCACGCTCGCCAATCTGCAGGCGCAGTTCGAGCGGGGCGTGGGCACGCGCTAGGGAACCCCGGGGGGCCGTGCGTCGTTGCCTCTCCAGAGGAGAGTGACAATGACCATCGGAGCCGAAATCCCCTTCCGTCGCAGCCGCTTTGCACGCGGAACCGGATCGTTGATCCTCGACCGCCAGCGCGAAGAGCACCAGCGCCAGACCGACCACCGCGAAAATCCGATGCGGGTCTGGTCAAAAGGACGCTTCGTTCCCTCCTGACCGCTAACTTACCGAGAGCGCCCGGGTTCCGGGCTCGCCCAGCCATCGCGCCTCGCATCCCCAGACTGCGCCGATGATGTCGGCGGCAAGTGACTGGTCCGGCTCGCCATCCGTGGCGAGCCGTCCGTCTTTCAGCACGATCACGCGGTCGGCGTGGTTCATCGCCGTCGCCAGGTCGTGCAGGACCAGGACCACCCCGCGCCCGGCGTCCGCCTGCTCCCTCAGCCGCTTCATCAGGGCCAGCGCTTGGCCAACATCGAGACTGGCGAGCGGTTCGTCCGCCAGCAGCCAGCGGGGCTGCGTGGCGAGCACCCGGGCCATGAGCGCCCTTGCCCGCTCGCCCCCCGAGAGGCGCGAGACGGGCCTCGTCCGCAGCGGCTGAAGGTCCATCGTCGCGATCGCCGCTTCCACTGCGGCCTGCCCCTGCGGCGAGGACGCGTCCTGCCAAGGCAGACGCCCCAACGCCACGAGCACGTCCACGGTGACATCCCAGGCAACCTCGGGCCCCTGCGGCAGGTAGCCGATCGCCTGTGCGCGCCTGCGCGCCGGGAGCGCGGACAGCGCCTCACCCTCCAGCGTGACGGCTCCGGCATCGGACACGGTCAGCCCCGCCAGGCAGGACAGCAACGTCGACTTGCCCGCCCCGTTCGGTCCGCAGATCGCCGTGACCTCTCCGGACCGCAACGCCACTGTCACGCCCTTGAGCCGGGTGCCGAGGCTGAGATCGGTTGCCCGCAGGTCCGCGCTCATGCGAGCCCCCGGCGCATGCGCAGCAGCAGCCCGAGGAAGAACGGCGCTCCCAACAGGCTGAGCGCTATGCCGAGCCGCAGTTCTCCTCCCGCCAGCGGGAGGATGCGGCACCCGGCGTCAGCCACGAGCAGCAGCAGCGCGCCTGCCAGCGCGCTCGGCACCAGGACCGAGGACGGCCTGCGATCCGTCAGCGGCCGTACGAGATGCGGCACAATAAGGCCGACAAAACCGATGATCCCCGCCACCGCCACGCCCGCGCCGACCGTCAGCCCGACGCCGGCGATCATCAGCGCCTGCTGCCTGCGCGGCTCCACGCCCAGCGAGCGGGCAGCCGCCTCGCCCAGCGTTAGCGCGTCAAGCCCGCGCCCGGCGGTCAGCAGGAGCGCCATCCCGGCGGCGGTCAGCGGCGCGGCGATCAGGACCTCGCGCCAGGACCGATCTGTCAACGCCCCCATCAGCCAGGTGACGATCTCGCTCATGGCGAAGGGCGTGGGCGAGAGGCTGATGGCAAGACTGGTCAGCGCGCCCGCCAGGCTGGAGATCATCAGCCCGGCCATTGCGAAAAGCGCGACCCCCGCCTGCCGCCCCGCGACGAGCGCCAGCAGTGCCATGGCCCCGGCTGCGCCCGCAAGCGCGAACACCGGCAGGAGCCAGACCGACGCGGCATAGCCCGTCCAGAAGCTCAGAACCGCGCCGAGAGCGGCGCCCGGCGCTATGCCGAAGAGGCCAGGGTCGGCAAGCGGATTGCGCAGGTATCCCTGCATCGCGGCACCCGAGATGCCCAGCCCCGCGCCGACGACCAGCGCCAGCACCGCGCGCGGCAGCCGCAGCTCCATGAGGATGAGCGCTGCATTGCCCGTCACTGGGGAGAAAGGGTCAATCCAGACCCGCCCTGCCAGCAGCGAAATCGGAACCGCGAAAGCGAGCGCGAGGGAAAGGGCGAGGATCAGACGCCGGTTCATGGCCGACCCTCCGCTCGCGGCGATTCTTGTTTCATAGCCCGGCGTATTTCGGCGAACCGCGCCAAAGCCCGCGGTATCGTAGGCCCGCCGCACCAGGCCAGCCCCGGATCGATCGGCACGCGTACGAGCCCTTTCACCCGCGCCAGTGCGGGATGATCGAGCAGGCGGTTTTCCTCCCCGCCTTCCGTCTCGGCGGTCAGCACCAGTTCCGGCGGATCCGCGATCACACGCTCGAGCGGCAGATAGTCGGCCTGGGAGAGCCCGCGGGCCGCCGCTGCGTTGGCAAGCCCCGCGTGGCGCATCAGGTCGGCGATAAGCGTGGTGTCTCCCGCGACGATCCCGCCCGACTGCCACAGCAGCGCGCGGACGGGCCGCGATCCCGCAGGGGGAGCGGCCGCTGCAAGGGCCGCGTCGATCCGGGTGACGAGCGCTTTCCCCCCTGCCGGGTTGCCGGCGAGGCTCGCCAGCCTTCGGACCTGCTCGCGCGCGGCGGCGAGGTCGGTGGGGAGCGGTTCCAGATGCACGGCTATCCCCATGTCCCGCAGCGCCTGCGCGGTGGCAGGCGCAAGGAAGCTGCTGGCGACGACCACGTCCGGGCGAAGGGCCAGGATGTCCTCGACCGCATCGGACACTTTTCCGAAGGTGGCAGCCCGTGCCACACCCATCGAAGTCGACGCGGGATCGTGGCTGTAGTGCGAGACGGCAAGCAGTTGCCCCGGCGCCGCCACGTCCGCCAGCACGGCGTCCGTGCAAGGATTGAGCGAGACGATGCGCGGATGCGAGGGCGGCGTCCCGTCAGGTCCGGCGGCCCTGGGCTGACACCCCGCCAGCACCGCGCATGCCGCCAGCAGCGACAGGCGGCGGCTCCAGCGCCCGTGGGACGAAAGAGCCGCCCGCTGCATCAGATCGTCACCCGGATGCCGGCGTAAGCGGACCGTCCCGGAGTGCCGTAGTTGCGAACCACTTCATAGTGTTCATCGAGAAGATTCTCGATCCGCCCGTAGACCTCCACCATATCCGTCAGCGGATAAGCCGCGCGAATACCGACCACGGCATGCCCCGTCACATAGAGCGTGTTCGCCGTGTCATCATAGCGCCCACCGCCGACGCGCAGGTCCGCGCCCAGCTTCAGCCCCATTTCCCAGGTCTTGTCGATGCTGGCGTAGACGTTGTTCTGCGGGCGACGAGCCAGCTGTGTCCCGGTGATCGCGTTGGTGGCATCCAGGTAGGTATAGGCGAGGTTGACGTCGAAGCCCTCCCAATCCGTCACCTGCATTCCCAGTTCAAGCCCCTTCGCGCGGGCCCGACCGACGTTGTAGTAATTCCAGTTCGCCAGGTCGTAGTCGATCAGATTGCGCGTCCTGCGGTCGAAATAGGTCAGCGTGAAGCGGCCCGTTCCTTGCGCGAAGGGCTGCTCCAGCCCCACGTCCCAGCTGGTCGAGGTCTCGGGATCAAGATTGCGGAAGCCGGCGTTTGTGTAGAGCTGGTACAGCGACGGCGCCTTGAAGGCTTCGCCGTAGCTCGCACGCAGGACCGCTGCTTCCTCGCCCTCGCCCAGCACCCAGGCGCCGTTGGCGGCGAAGGTGGTGCGGTCCCCGAAATCGGAACTGTCGTCGTAACGCAGCCCGCCATTCAGCGTCAGGCCGGAAAGCGGACGCAGAGTCAGGTTGCCGAAGATGCTGTTGATACGGGTGGAATCGCCCGCGCCGTAGTTGTCGTCAAACGTCTGCTTTTCGGTTTCCCCGCCGACGAGGAGGCTGGCCATCTCCAACGGCGTGAAGCTGGCCTGCGCTTCCAGCCGCTCGGTCCGGCCGTTGGTCTCGTACGGGCCGAAGACCGCATCGTCCGAAACCCGGCGGGTGTCGTTGAGGCCGTAGCCGAAGCGCGCGCTGAGGCGACCGGCGGCATCGGCATAACGCAGGTTCGCGTAGCCCAGGGTATCCCGCTTCAGGCCGACGTGCAGCGCGTCGGCGCCGGACGCGTCGTAATCGTAATTCGCCTTGGTGTAGAACCCGCCCGCATCCGCCGAAAGCCCGGGAGCCAGTTCCAGCGAGAGGCGCGCATTGGCGTTCCGGCTCTCGAAGCCGTCCTTCTCCGTCCCGCCGCGCCGCTCGTTGAACGCGGAGAAGCCGTCGCCCTTCATCCAGTTGGCACCGAGAACCACCCCGACGGGGCCGACAAGCCCGGAGGCCGACACGTTCGCCTGCCTGCGATCGCGCCAGCCGTACTCGGCCTGCCCACGCGCGCTCCATTCCTCCGTCGGCTCGGCCGTGATAAGGTTGATGACCCCTCCCACCGCGCGGCTCCCCCACAGCACGCCGGATGCGCCGCGCACCACCTCGACACGATCGAACTGCGCGATCGGTAAGGCTCCGAAATCGAACCCGCCCCCCACGTCGCCCGGATCGTTGATGCGCACGCCATCGATGAGCACGAGCGACTGCGCGTTCTCGGCACCGCGTATGAAGACGCTCGACGGCTGGCCAAAGCCGCCGGACTGCACCACCGAACTGCCCGGAAGGCGGGAGAGGACGTCCGTGGCCGAAATCGCCTGAACGCGCTCGATCTCGTCGCGGGTGACGACGCTCACCGACTGGCCCACCTGGGTCAGCGGCGTTGGCTCACGCGTGGCGGTCACGACGATATCGGAGCGCCCACCATCAGCGGGCGCCATCTCTTCCGCTTGGGCAACAGGCGCCATCGTGAGCGCTGTGGCAAGCATAAACAGGTACTTCATGTGGCCTCCCGACCTTGAACGTGCTCTTGCCGTTCATGGCGGAGGCGTGCGAGCCGGACCTTTCGGCGCGACACGCTCGCTGCAACCGGTACACCCCGTCCGATTGCGGAACGACCGTCAGCGGGCAGGTCTCCTGGCTTCCGGATCGCCGGTGCGCCCTCACCTTCCCGGCCTGCGGCCAGTGGCTTGTTGAAGGCCCCTCCCCGGTCACAGTTGCGGGGGCAGCGCCGGCAATTGCAGCCGGCTTCCCTCTTAGGCCCTTGCAGGCACCCATGACGTGAGCGCGCGGATAGTCGTGCGCCGCCCACTTGGCAAGCCGCTCCGGCGGTGCCGCATTCCCGCCGCGCAAAGAGGCGGCCGCTTTGGAGCAAATCGTAAACCTTTGCTGATAGGAGCCACCCTGTACCGCAACGGGACGGCTCCGAAACGGCAGGATGCGCCATCCGGCCACTTGCAGTAGGCGACGCTCGAGATTGAAAGGAAACGCGTGCCTGCTCCCCCCGCCTCCACCGAACGAGACGCCGCAGAGGCGCATCGGATGGAGCGCGAGCAGCTCGTGGTCCAGAGGCCCCGTGACTTCGCCGCACGGTATCCGCGCCGCGCCCGGCCGGTCGGACGGCGTCCACGCGGGCGTGAGCGACATTGGATCTACGTCATGACGGCGGCCATGACGGTCGCGCTGCCCGCCTTCGCGGCGCCCGATGAGTGGGGCGATGACTGGGGGCGCTTCGCCGTCGCTGACGCCGCGCTTTCCGAATCGGACCCGCAGCCGATGCCTTTCGAGCAGGCCGGTGCAAGTTTTCCGGGCTCCGCCTTCTACTATCTTGAAGCGGAGACGCGCCCTCTGCAGATCGGCGAGGGCATCCATTCGGACGCGGACGATCGGGCAAGCGGCCCGCTGCCTTTCGCCCGCCCCCTCTTTATCGACAGGTCCGGCGTCGATCGCACCCGCGCGCTCCAGTGCCTCACGGCGGCGATCTACTATGAAGCGGCGAGTGAGCCCGACGCAGGCCAGCGCGCGGTCGCGCAGGTCGTGCTCAACCGGGTGGCTCATCCCGCCTATCCCGGCACGGTGTGCGGCGTCGTCTACCAGGGGTCGGAGCGATCGACCGGGTGCCAGTTCTCCTTCACGTGCGACGGGTCGCTGGCGCGCCGGCCGCAGCCGATGTTCTGGGAGCGGGCCCGGGCCGTCGCGCGTGCTGCGCTGGCGGGCTATGTCTATGCGCCGGCGGGGCTCGCCACGCATTACCACACTGTACAGGTCCGGCCGTACTGGGCGCCAAGCCTGCACCCCCTGGGCACCATCGGCGCGCACCGCTTCTACGCCTTCCGGGGCGCCGCCGGAAAACCCGCGACGTTTCGCTTCGCCTACCTGGGCGGGGAACCTGTCGCCGCGCCGCACCGCCGGGACGACAGCGCCGCCAGCGCCGCTGTCAGCGCCGCGCTCGATCCTCTGGCGGTGCAGCAGGCGTTCGCGACCGGCCTTCCCGCTTCCGGGGCGGCGGTGCAGGACATGGCCGCCGAAGCGAAGGCCCCGGCAGCACCCGCGCCTGCCTATTCAAGCCAGGTGCGCGAGCGGGGCGGCGAGGCTCTCTACACGGCGCGCAACCTGCCGGGCACGCAGGGCGTCCGCCCTGAGTACGCAAATTCCGGGCGATGGATTGCAACGCCAAACGGCGCATCCGCGGGTACTCGCTAGACCGTGTGGACAGATTCGACAGCGGCGTGAAAGACTGACACGGGTCGTTAGCTGCCGGGCAACGTCCTGGCATCATTCCTTGACGCGCAGCGCCGGCAATAGGAACACGATCAGGAGCTGCGCAGTATTGGCAAGCGCGGCGATCAGCGCCGTTATCTGCAAACCGCCTGAACGACGGGTTTCAGCAAAAGAACGTCAACAGAGTCGTCAGCGGACTAGAATAGTTAATAGGGATCATCAGGCGCATCCCGTAATTGGGACAAGCAAATGGCCGCCGGGTGCCCCCAGAACAGTAGGGAGAGCGGCAGACCCTTCGTGCAGTTACGGCAGTGAACCATAGACGATCTTTTCCCTTTTTGGATCCGGGCGCGAGAGGGTGGAACGGCGGCGTCATTTAAGATGTTGGCAAGACCTGTCTTGTAAAAGCGTTTTTATTGCCAAAACTGGAACCTGCCTTGAAACTGCGAAATCGCCCATGGAAAATGCTCGGATTGCTGATCTTTGGTACGGTTGCCATGGTGGTTTTTGGGATTGATCTTCTAGATGGGACGATTGAAACTCGCCGTTTGGGCGAGACGAGTATCCTTGAAACACCAATCAAATTTCATGCTTTAGTCATCGGGTATGTAATCTGTTGGCCAATTCTCATTTTCTCCTGGGTTATACTGTGGCATGAGTGGGGCCAAAACTACCTACCCCCGCTCAAGCCCCCAATTGACGATCCAGAGAAACGCCGCCCTATGTGAAGCAGCAATGTCCGCAAAGGGCCGCTAGCTGACGTTCGCATTTGTCCACGCGGCGTTGGAAGAAGCGGCGGGCCGTGGCTTTCACGGCCCGAGATGCCCGTGGCAGGATTTCGTAAACCATACTTTCTCACGATAGCTTAGCCCTGCCGCGTGACAATGTGCACACAACGTCGCAGCCACAGAGGGGCACCTTCTCATGACCATCCGCTTTGCCGCCGCCCTTAACGGAACGGTGCCGGCCGTCTGCGGTGTCATCTGCAAGGACGCGCCGCTCGGCGCTGCCAACGACAATGCGGTGCTCTCGCCGCGCATCCTGCGCACGCTTGCCTGCGAAGACACCTCGGGAGAGGACGCGCGCCTTGCCGAAGCGCTCATGCACTTCGCCCGCCATGGCCTTTCCGCAGCACGGCGTGCGGCGGAAGAGGCCAAGGTTGCCGGCGCTTCCCGGCAGCCGAGAGAGCGGGCGCGGTGGCTGGACATCTGCGGCCGCTTCGACCCCCGCCTCGCCGCCGCGACCGGCGCCCGTCTCGTCATCTGAAGCCCGCTGCGGATCGATCGCTTTACCTGCATCAGGATATCCCGGGTCAGCCCCTTGCCGAGTCGCGGGTGGAATGTTCGATAGGGGCCATCGCAGCGGGTCGAACCGTTGCCGCGCGTTGCTGAAACATGAACAAACACGGCCTTTTTCGCCGCATTCGCACGCCTAATGCAATTGCGAACTATTATCACACAAAAGTTCCGGGCTCATCGGAGAAAGAGGCCTTTGGCGGTTGCAATGCCCTGCCAAGGGGCGTAGGGCCGCCTTCGCAACCCGGCACCTGCCGTTCGCGGGATTAAGAGCAGGCCGCCTTGAAGTCCGGAAATCCCGCCTTGGGAAGGACACTGACGGATCATGGCTCGTAAGAAGATTGCCCTTATCGGCGCCGGCAACATCGGCGGCACGCTGGCGCACCTCGCGGCGCAGAAGGAACTGGGCGATATCGTCCTGTTCGACATCGCCGAGGGCGTTCCCCAGGGCAAGGCTCTTGACCTGTCGCAGTGCGGCCCGGTCGAAGGCTTCGACGCCAGCATCACCGGCACCAACGACTACGCTGACATCGCGGGCGCCGATGTGGTCATCGTCACCGCCGGTGTTCCCCGCAAGCCGGGCATGAGCCGCGACGATCTCCTGGGCATCAACCTCAAGGTCATGAAGGCCGTCGGCGAAGGCCTCAAGCAGTATGCTCCGGACGCCTTCGTGATCTGCATCACCAACCCGCTCGACGCGATGGTCTGGGCGCTGCGCGAATTCTCGGGCCTGCCGCACAACAAGGTCGTCGGCATGGCCGGCGTGCTGGACTCGGCTCGCTTCTCGACTTTCCTGGCCTGGGAATTCGGCGTCTCGGTCCGCGACGTGAACACCTTCGTGCTCGGCGGCCACGGCGACACCATGGTGCCGGTCGTGCAGTACTCGACCGTCAACGGCATCCCAGTTCCGGACCTCATCAAGATGGGCCTCTCCACCCAGGAGAAGATCGACGCCATCGTGCAGCGCACCCGTTCGGGCGGCGGCGAGATCGTCGGCCTGCTCAAGACCGGCTCGGCGTTCTACGCTCCGGCAGCCTCGGCGATCGCCATGGCCGAAGCCTATCTCAACGACCAGAAGCGCATCCTGCCCGTCGCGGCTTATGTCGACGGCCAGTACGGCGTTGACGGCCTCTATGTCGGCGTCCCCGCCATGATCGGCGCCGAGGGCATCGAGAAGGTCATCGAGATCGAACTCGACGCAGAAGCCAAGGCCAACCTCCAGGTCTCGGTCGACGCGGTCAAGGAACTGCTGGTCGCCTGCAAGGGCATCGACAACACGCTGGCCTGAGGCCACAGACACACACTGCCCTCGCGCCGCCGGCCCCGCACCCGGGCCGGCAGCGCGAGGGCCTCACAGTTTCTTGGAACCTCCCCGGCCTCACCGGCTGCTTCCATGATCAGGAACAGGAAAACCGATGTCGATCCTCGTTAACAAGAACACCAAGGTCATCACTCAGGGCATGACCGGCGCCACGGGCAGCTTCCACACCCAGGCCGCCCTCGACTACGGCACGCAGATGGTCGCGGGCGTGACCCCGGGCAAGGGCGGCACCGAGCACCTCGGCCTGCCGCAGTTCAACTCGGTCCACGAAGCCAAGGCCGCCACCGGCGCCACCGCATCGTGCGTCTACGTGCCGCCGTTCGGCGCCGCCGACGCCATCCTCGAAGCGATCGACGCCGAGATGGAACTCATCATCTGCATCACCGAGGGCATTCCCGTTCTCGACATGGTGCCGGTGAAGCGCGCGCTCGTCGGCTCCAAGTCGCGCCTGATCGGCCCCAACTGCCCCGGCGTGCTGACCCCCAACGAATGCAAGATCGGCATCATGCCGGGCAACATTTTCTCCAAGGGTTCGGTCGGCGTCGTGTCGCGCTCGGGCACGCTCACCTATGAAGCCGTGTTCCAGACCACCGCGGCAGGCCTCGGTCAGACCACCGCGGTCGGCATCGGCGGCGACCCCGTCAACGGCACCAACTTCATCGACGTCCTCGAACTGTTCCTCGCTGACGAGGAAACCAAGTCGATCATCATGATCGGTGAAATCGGCGGTTCAGCGGAAGAAGAAGCGGCCCAGTTCCTCAAGGACGAAGCCAAGCGCGGCCGTCGCAAGCCGATGGCGGGCTTCATCGCCGGCCGTACGGCGCCTCCGGGCCGCCGCATGGGCCATGCGGGCGCGATCGTTTCGGGCGGCCAGGGCGGCGCCGAGGACAAGATCGCAGCGATGGAAGAGGCCGGCATCAAGGTGTCGTCCAGCCCCTCGCTGCTGGGCGAGACGCTGGTGGAAGCCATCAAGGCTTACGCCTGATTTAAGGCGCAACCGGGCGGTACGGCAGGAACCCTGCCGCCCGGGAGCGCTTACCAAGACGCGCACGGGGCATTCGGTCCCGGCGTGAGTACCCGAGCGGACTAACGGCTCTCCTGCTGGACCCGTCAGCCGCCAAACCGAGACGCCGGACGATTTTTGCTGTCCGGGCGTGGCGATAGGTGTTTCCTATGGGCGACGAGAGTTTTGATTTCACCCCCGACATGGGACTCGACGAGCCCCAGGCCGGACCGAGCTGGCAGCGCGGCAGCTGGCCGCTCGTCGGCGGCGAGGCCGAGGACGACTGGACCCAGGGCCTCGATCCCACTGTCCTGAAGGCCGAGATCAAGAAGGCGGCGGACAAGGGCGGCGTCAAGGTCGACCAGGCCCGCATAGACGAAGCGGCGGCCGATGCAATCCGGGCGATGATGCTGATCCGCACCTATCGTGTGCGCGGTCATCTCGCGGCGGACCTCGACCCGCTCGGCCTGAACCAGCGCAAGCTGCCCGCCGATCTCACGCCCGATTACCACGGCTTCGTCGGAGCGGCCCAGGACCGCAAGGTCTACGTCGGCGGTGCCCTCGGCCTGGAATGGACCACCGTCCGCGAACTCGTGCAGATCCTGCGCGCGAACTACTGCGGCAAGGTCGGCCTCGAGTACATGCACATCGCCGACACGGAGGAGCGCCGTTTCCTCCAGGAGCGCATGGAAGGCGCCGACAAGGAGATCGAGTTCACGCCGGAAGGCAAGAAAGCGATCCTGCAGGCCGTCGTGCGCGGTGAGCAGTACGAAAAGTTCCTCGGCAAGAAGTACGTCGGCACGAAGCGCTTCGGCCTGGATGGCGGCGAATCGATGATTCCGGCGCTTGAAGCCGTCATCAAATACGGCGGCCAGCTCGGCGTGAAGGAAATCGTTTACGGCATGGCCCACCGCGGCCGCCTGAACGTCCTCGCGAACGTGATGGCGAAGCCGTACAAGGTCATTTTCCACGAATTCTCGGGCGGCACCGCCAACCCGGAGGACGTTGGCGGGTCGGGTGACGTGAAGTACCACCTCGGCACCTCGACCGACCGCGACTTCGACGGCACGAAGGTTCACATGAGCCTGATGCCGAACCCGTCGCACCTCGAAACGGTCGACCCGGTCGTTCTCGGCAAGGTGCGCGCCTACCAGACCATCGCGGACGATATCGGCGACGACATCGGCCCCGGCGCCAAGCACAAGCAGGTGCTGCCGGTCCTCATCCACGGTGACGCGGCCTTCGCGGGCCAGGGCATCATCTGGGAGTGCTTCGGCCTCTCGGGCGTGAAGGGCTACAACACCGGCGGCTGCGTCCACTTCATCATCAACAACCAGATCGGCTTCACGACGAGTCCGCAGTTCGCGCGCAACTCGCCGTATCCCTCAGACGTCGCCAAGGGCGTCCAGGCGCCGATCCTCCACGTCAACGGCGATGATCCGGCGGCGGTGACCTTCGCCTGCAAGCTGGCGATCGACTACCGCCAGACCTTCGGCCGCGACATCGTGATCGACATGTGGTGCTACCGCCGCTTCGGCCACAACGAAGGCGACGAGCCAGGCTTCACCCAGCCGTTGATGTACCAGAAGATCCGCCAGCACCCGCCGGTCAGCAAGATCTACGGCGAGCGTCTCCTCAGGGAAGGCGTCATCGACGCGAACTTCCTGCCGGAAACCGAGGCGGCCTTCACGGCGCACCTCGAGGAGCAGTTCGAGGCGGCCAAGACCTACAAGTCGAACCAGGCCGACTGGTTCGGTGGCCAGTGGAGCGGCTTCCACAAGCCGGCCGATCCGGAAACCGCGCGTCGCAACGTCGACACGCGGGTCGAGCCCAAGCTGTTCGAAAGCCTGGGTCGCACCCTGACGACCGTTCCCGAGGGCTTCACCGTCCACAAGACGCTCGCCCGCGTGCTCGCCGCCAAGGAAGAGATGTTCAAGAGCGGCGAAGGCTTCGACTGGGCGACGGCGGAAGCCCTCGCCTTCGGCAGCCTTGTCACCGAAGGCTATGGCGTTCGTCTCTCCGGCCAGGACTGCGGTCGCGGCACGTTTTCGCAGCGCCATGCGGTGTGGACGGACCAGACGAACGAGAACAAGTACGTCGCGCTTTCGACGCTGCCGCACGGCCGCTTTGAAGTGCTGGATTCGACACTGTCGGAATACGGCGTGCTCGGCTTCGAGTACGGCTTCGCCAGCGCCGATCCCAAAACGCTCGTCCTCTGGGAAGCGCAGTTCGGTGACTTCGCCAACGGCGCGCAGATCATCATCGACCAGTACGTCGCCTCGGCCGAATCCAAGTGGCTGCGCGCGAACGGCCTCGTCATGCTGCTGCCGCACGGGTACGAAGGCCAGGGGCCGGAGCATTCGTCGGCGCGCCTGGAGCGTTACCTGCAGCTCTGCGCGCAGGACAACATCCAGGTCTGCAACATCACCAGCCCCGCGAACTACTTCCACGTTCTGCGCCGCCAGATGCGCCGTCCGTTCCGCAAGCCGCTGATCATCATGACTCCCAAGTCGCTGCTCCGCCACCCGCTGGCGAAGTCGAGCGCGAAGGAGTTCCTGGAAGGCGACTTCAAGCGCATCCTCTCCGACCCGAACGGCTCGGCGGACGAAGCGACGAAGAAGGTCATCCTGTGCTCGGGTAAGGTCTTCTATGATCTTCTCGAAGCGCGCGATGCCGCCGAGATCACCGACACCCAGATCATCCGTCTCGAACAGCTCTATCCCTTCCCGGGCGAACCGCTGACCGAGCGTCTCTCGAAGATGCCCAATCTGGAGGAGATCGTCTGGTGCCAGGAAGAGCCGAAGAACAACGGTTCATGGTTCTTCGTTGACCCGCTGATCGAGGAAGCCGCCAAGGCGGCAGGGGTTTCCGCCCCGCGTCCCCGCTACGCCGGTCGCGCCGCGTCGGCTTCGCCGGCCACCGGCCTCGCCAAGCGCCACACCGCCGAACAGGCGGCGCTGGTTGCCGATGCGCTGCATCTTTCCGTTCGTTCCGAACTCCGTCGCAAGCAGAAGGCTTGAGATACATCATGTCCACCGAAGTCAAGGTCCCCACGCTCGGCGAATCCGTCTCCGAAGCCACCATCGGCCAGTGGCTGAAGCAGCCGGGCGAAGCCGTCGCCGCTGACGAGCCCATTGCCAGCCTCGAAACCGACAAGGTCGCGATCGACGTCATGGCGCCTCACGCAGGCGTGATGGGCCAGCACATCGCCAAGGAAGGCGACACCGTCACCGTTGGCGCGCTCATCGCCACGATCGAGGAAGGCGCAGGCGCACCGGCTGCGAAGCCTGCCGCAGCCCCCGCCGCCACCCCGGCGCCCGCTGCGGCCGTAGCCCCTGCCGCCGCTCCGGCCGCCGATGAGGCTTCGGCCGGTTCGTCGGTCCTGTCGCCGGCCGTGCGCCGCGCGATCCTTGAGCACGGCATCGATCCGGCGACCATCAAGGGCACTGGCAAGGACGGCCGCATCACCAAGGACGACGTCCTCGAAGCGGCCAAGAACAAGCCGGCGTCCGCGCCCGCCACGTCGGCACCGGCGGCGGCCGCCGCTCCGGCTGCCCGCAACGAGGAACGCGTCAAGATGACGCGCCTGCGCCAGACGATCGCCAAGCGCCTCAAGTCCGCGCAGGACAACGCGGCGCTTCTCACCACCTTCAACGACGTCGACATGTCGGCGGTCATCGAGGCGCGCGAGAAGTACAAGGACGTGTTCCAGAAGAAGCACGGCATCAAGCTGGGCTTCATGTCCTTCTTCGCCAAGGCGTCGGTCCTCGCGCTCAAGGACATCCCGGCGGTCAACGCGCAGATCGACGGCGACGAGATCGTCTACCACGATTACGTCGACATCTCGATCGCCGTCTCGGCGCCGAACGGCCTTGTCGTTCCCGTCGTGAAGGACTGCGACAAGCTCGGCTTCGCGGGCATCGAGAAGGCGATCGCGGGCTTCGGCAAGAAGGCCAAGGAAGGCACGCTCACCATGGAAGACATGAAGGGCGGCACCTTCACGATCTCCAACGGCGGCGTGTTCGGCGGCCTGATGTCGACCCCGATCATCAACCCGCCGCAGTCGGCCGTGCTGGGCCTCCACCGCATCGAGGACCGCCCGGTCGTCCGCAACGGCGAGATCGTCATCCGCCCGATGATGTACATCGCCCTGTCCTACGACCACCGCATCATCGACGGTCGCGAGGCGGTCACTGCCCTCAAGACCATCAAGGAAGCGATCGAGGATCCCACGCGTCTCCTGATCGACCTCTGAGATGAACGCCCCGCCCGCCTCGAATTCAGGTCGGGCGGGGTTTTCACTTGTGCTGAAACGCTTAACTACCGCTCGTACCAGTTTGTGAAATCCACGAGCGTGAGGAGGCCAAGAAATGGCTGATTACGACTACGACGTCCTTGTCATCGGTGGCGGCCCCGGCGGCTATGTCGCGGCGATCCGCGCGGCACAGCTGGGCCTGAAGACGGCCTGCGCCGAAGGGCGTGAGACGCTGGGCGGAACCTGCCTCAATGTCGGGTGCATCCCCTCGAAGGCGCTGCTGCACGCTTCGGAATACTTCGAAGCGGCCAAGGGCGGCGCAATGGCCGCGATGGGCATCAAGGTCACTCCCGAACTTGACCTGCCCACCATGCAGGGCCAGCGCCTTGACGCGATCAAGGGCCTTACCGGCGGCATCGAGTTCCTGTTCAAGAAGAACAAGGTCGATTGGCTGAAGGGTTACGCCCAGTTCAAGGACGCGCACAGCGTCGAAGTCGCGGGCAAGACCGTGACGGCCAAGAACATCGTCATCGCCACCGGCTCGTCGGTCACGCCCCTGCCCGGCGTTGAGATCGACAACGAAGGCGGTGTCGTCGTGGACTCGACCGGCGCGCTGGAACTGGCTTCGGTGCCGAAGAAGATGGTCGTCATCGGCGGCGGTGTGATCGGGCTGGAACTCGGTTCGGTGTGGCGTCGCCTCGGCGCGGAAGTCACCATCGTCGAATTCCTCGACCAGCTGCTTCCGGGCATGGACATGGACGTTCGCAAGGAAGCGTCCAAGATCTTCAAGAAGCAGGGCATGACCCTCAAGCTCGGCACCAAGGTCACCGGCGTGACCGTTGAAGGCAAGAGCGCGAAGGTCACCGTCGAGCCGGCCAAGGGCGGCGAAGCGGAAGTGATCGAGGCGGACGTGGTCCTCGTTTCCATTGGCCGCCGTCCCAATACCGAGGGTCTCGGCCTCGCCAACATCGGCCTTGAACTGAACCAGCGCGGCCAGATCGAAACAGACCACGACTTCGCCACCAAGGTGGACGGCGTCTGGGCCATCGGCGACGTGATCCCCGGCCCGATGCTCGCCCACAAGGCCGAGGACGAAGGTATCGCCGTGGCCGAGAACATCGCAGGGCTGACCGGCATCGTGAACCACGACGTCATCCCGGGCGTGGTCTACACCCAGCCCGAGATCGCGGGCGTCGGCCTGACCGAGGAAGCCGCCAAGGAACGCGGCGCGGTGAAGGTCGGCAAGTTCCCGATGCTGGCGAACTCTCGCGCGAAGACCAACCACGAGCCTGACGGCTTCGTTAAGGTGATCGCCGATGCCGAGACCGACCGCGTGCTGGGCGTGTGGTGCATTGCATCGGTTGCCGGCACGATGATCGCGCAGGCGGCGCAGGCTATGGAATTCGGCGCGACCAGTGAAGACATCGCCTACACCTGCCACGCGCACCCGACGCACTCGGAAGCGATCAAGGAAGCGGCAATGGCTGTCACCGGCAAGCCGATCCACATGTGATCGGATCTCGGATCTGACTTCGAGAGGCCGGTGCGAAAGCGCCGGCCTTTTCGTTTATGCGCGGATCCTGCAGCGCTGCCTGGCCAGAGGAGCAGGAACCACAAACCCCCTCGCGGATTTCATCGCGACACGGTTTGGGGCACTTTTTCCGCAAATGAACTATCCGCGCATCGGTCTGATCGCCCTCGCCGGCACGCTTGCGCTGGCTGCCTGCAACCGCCACCGGAACGAGCCGCCCCCCCGCGCCCACGACGCAATCACGGTGGATTCACAGGCTTCCCTTATCACCGTTCCCGTGACGGCGGACCTCGGCAGCCTTGCCGCCGCCCTCGAACGCCAGATCCCGCGCACCTTGTGGACCATCGACAAGCCTGGGCAGACGTGCGTACCATCGAAGCGCGTGGACATTGGCATAGCCACGCTCAAGACCCCAAAGCTGAAGTGCCGGATCGTGGGCGAAGTCACGCGCGGCGCGCTGACTTTCGCGGGCAAAGGCAAGGAAATTCGCGTCGCCATGCCTTTGCACGCGGTGGTGCGCGCTGAAGACATTGGCGGCGTCCTGAAGCGCGAGACGGCAACAGCGGACGCCATGGCCCATGCCGTGATCCGTATCCGCCTCGCGCAGGACTGGGCGCCGCAGGGAACGGTGGACATCCGCTATGACTGGACCAACGCACCGCACCTCACGTTTCTGGGACAGCGTATCGACCTGCGCGAACAGGCCGAAAGCCAGCTTGCCCCCGTCATTGCGCGCCTGGAACGCGAACTGCCCGGCGAACTGGGCAAGCTCCAAGTGCGCCGCCAGGTGGAGAACGCCTGGCAGTCCGCCTTCACGACGCTGTCGCTGAACCGCCGAAACCCGCCGGTATGGCTGCGGGTGAAGCCGACGGAGTTGCAGTACGGCGGCTACGAACTCGACGGCACGCGCATGCGGCTGCGCCTCGGCCTGAAAGCCGTTACCGAAACCTTCGTAGGGCATCGACCGAAGGACCCTGCCCCCACTCCGCTGCCGGCCATGACGCCCCTCGAGGCAGAGGCGGGGAGGCTGGCGTTCTTCATCCCCGTCATTGCCGATTACTGCGAGCTTGAGCCGGTGCTGATGAAAGCCTTGCACAAGCGCTCGGCGCGCCCCTTCGCTGTACCCGGCGTCGGGCCTGTTCGTGCAAAGTTCCACAAGGCAACGATCTACGGGACCGAGGGCGGGCGCATCGCCGTGGGCGTAACCTTCACGGCTCGCGATGATGCCGGGCGGATCGGACCCACGACGGGAACGGTGTGGATGACAGGCAAGCCGGTCAATGCGGACAATTCGCGCCGCGTCCGGTTTGAGGAATTCGAAGTGAGCGGCACGACGGACATGAGAGGCGGCGACCTTATCCTGCGCCTTGCCAACACGCCGGTGCTCGACGCGACGATTGCCGATGCTCTCGCGCAGAACTTCGAAAAGGACTACGCCGAACTGCTGGGCAAGATCGACCGGGCCATAGAGGCCAAGCGCGAAGGCACGATCCTCATCCACGCCGAGATCACCCGCACACGCACGGGGCGCATCAAGGCTGCGGGGCAAGGCCTCTATCTTCCGGTCTGGGCGGACGGCGAAGCATCCATCACCGTCGCACCGTGAAGTCAAATATCCTCACGCCTGCGCAACAAGCGGGAAGCAATTGGCGCCTACCTCCCCATTGCACAAGAAATGTGCACAGCTGCTTAGTTTTTAGGCATCCTAGTGGGAGACATCATGAGCCTTCTCGTTCTTGCGGCCATGTCGGCAGCCGCAGCCGCCGCACCGGTCCATACTGTCAATCTCGAACACCGGGGCAGCACGTACACCGTCGATTACCGGTCCAGGGTCGAAACCTCCACCCGCAGCATCGGCATCTCGCCGCCCACCCGGCCAAGCTCGCAGCGCTGCGTCATGACCGCGACCGTATCGGTCGAGCGTGCAATCACCGATGGTGGCCATGAACTCACGGCCAAGCTCCCGGGCAAGGAAACCTACACCCGCCAGCTGCCCGGCAGCTGCAGCGGCCGCGACGCGCAGCTTGCAAAGCTGGTCGAGGACAAGAGCGATGCTATCAACGCGCATCTCGCGCAGCTTGCGGCGAAGGACCGGTCGCATGCAATCGCCGCCATCGATGCCGCTCATCACTTTGCATCCAACTGACAAGGCGCTAGACGCCTGGGATGCGATACATCTGTTGTCTGGCCGCTGCCTTGTGCGGCGGCCTCATCACGGCTGACGCCCGAGCCCAGTCGGCCCCGGCCTCCGCTTCCATCGAGTTCGAAACCGATCACCGCGAGCGTGGGCTGAGCTGGAGCGACGGCAAGGCCGCCTTCGGCCTCGAGGCGTCACTTCCCGTCACGTACGATCTCGCGCTTGATCTCGACGCAGTGACCCTCCGCGACAGCGCGCGCCATGGCGGCGCCGACGTGGGCCTCACCATCGCCCCGCGTTACACCCTGCGCACGGGGGGGTGGGACATGTCGGCGGGTGTCCGTGGCAACGTCTTCATCGGCCGGTCCGGGACCAGCTACGTCGAGTTGACCGGCGACGTCGCGCGCACGCTCGGCCCCGCACAGTTCGTCGTCGGTGCGGCCTTCGCACCCGCGCAGGACGCTATCGGCGGCAGCAACCTCTATATCGACGCGCAGCTCTCCGCGAGCTTGCCGGGAACGCCGGTCACCCTCTACGGCGGCATCGGCCACACCAGCGGCTCATCACGCAATGACCCTCGCGTGGCGCGCCTGCGTCCGGGCGGAGACTACCTCGACCATCACCTGGGTGCCGAGTATACCGCCGCCAACCTCGCTGCGGGCGTACGCTATTCGGGCACTTCCATCGGCGCCGACGAGGTCGATAGCCTGTCGCCCTGGACGGATCGCCACACGGGCTCCCGCGTCATGGCCTACCTGCGCTTCACCCCCTGACGCAAAAGCCCTTCTTCACCGGCTGAAGAAGGGCTTTCTCTTTCGCGCAGGCGGCGATGGGCCGGTGGCGCTCAGATGGCGTCGGGGTAGACGGGCCGGATATCCACCGGCAGGCTGGCCATGGCAGCGATCGCCGCTTCGGCCTCACCATCGAGCTTCGCCCAGCGCGCCATGAAGGCCTTGGTCCCCTCGTAGTCGCCGGTGGCTTGCAGCATGAGGATGTCGTGCAGCAGGGCCTTCAGCCCCGCTTCCATCCTGGCGTCGTCGATGACGTATCGGCGTGCGGCCACATCATAGGTAAAAGCGCCCTTGTCCCGCAGGTAAGCATATTGCAGCGCCGCGCCCTTGCCATGGGCTTCCACGGCACCGAACCGGACGGCGCGGAAGATGCCCGTAAAGTAGGTTGCGAAGAGCTGCGGACGCTGGGCGATCGGCAGTTCGCCCTTGTTCATCATCAGCAGGATGTTCCAGACCCCGGCGACGTCGGCCTTCGCCTCTTCGAGGGCGGAGTTCTGCTCTTTCAGCGCCTTGTCCACCGTGGTCTTCTCACCGTTGACGGTGATCGAACCCGGCCCGAGGCTGTGAGAAAGCTCATGGAACAGCGTCTCGTACTGCATGTAATCCTTGACCACGAGCCGGGCCTGATCGGGCTTCAGGACAAGCGCGGCCATCGGCTGCAGGATACGGTCGAACTTCGCCCCCAGCACATTGGAGAGGATCACCTTCTTGGCGCCCTTGGCCTCGCGCACACGTTCGTCGTTCGGCAGGTTGAACGCGATCGTCTGCGAACCGGGCACGTTGTCCCCGCCGCCACGGACCTGCTCGGCCACGGCAATCGGGCTCTCGAAGCCGCGCTGGAAGTTCTTGTAGGCGTCCGCGATCGGAAGGTTCGCTTCCATGTCCCGCAGGTAGTTCTTGTACTTGGCGAGAGCGGCCGACTCCTGCGGGTCCTTCAGGGTGACGAAGCTCTCGAAAGCGGTCTTGGCCCCCATCAGCCGATCGGTGTAGACCTCGTAAGGTCCAATCGCGACTTCGATCGGCGTGCCGGACAGGTCCATCCAGGCCAGTTCGCTTTCATAGTAATCGTCCGTGAGGAAGGCCTTCGCTCGCAGGATGAGGAAGCGCTTCAGGCTCGGATTGCTCGTACGCGCCGCAGCCTGTTCGAGCAGCCTGGCGGCGGGCTCCAGCCACTGCCGGTACGCCACCGAATACGGCACAGCCACGAGCTTTGCGCCATCCCGGCGAACCACCGTGTAAGGGTTCAGCAGTGCCGCCTTCTGGTGCGGGTTCGCGGCGATGTAGGCGTCCAGTTCCTGCCGCGTCATGTCTTCGGGATAGAAGCCCGCGCCTTCCGGCATCGGCATCGTTCCCCAGAACGGATGCAGGTCCGCCATTTCGTCCCACGGCCCGAAGTTACGGGCGAACATCTCCACCAGAAGGTCCCGATCGGAACGCCGGTTCATCGATACGGCGCGCTGGACCTGCGGATTGCGTTCGTAGCGCTGGCGAAGGTAGATCTCGCTCATCAGGTCCGATGCCTTGATCAGCAGATTCACGACCTCCCGCTCCTCTGCGTTCAGGAAGGTGGTGTCGACCTCCATGGGGATGGTGGCGAGCTTTTCCTTCTGCGCGGCAAGATCGTAATCGACTCCAGCGGTCACAGGCAGGCTCTGCGCCAGGGGCGGCGTCGGTGAAGGGCCGGATGCCACGTCTGCGGAAGAGGTGGCGGTACAGCCGGCGCTCGCCAGCAACAGAGCGGCAGGGGAAAGGCGCTTTAGGATGAGCATCAAGGACGTCCGTTGTGTTCTGCTATGCCTCCAGCCTAGTGCGACGAGCGCCCCGTGCAAGCGCGCCGGGTGCAACCTTCCCCGGACACGGCTCAAACGCCGGCGTCAAACCTTCAAACCGGATCGAATTCGAGGTGGAGCGCCTTGAGCGCCCGCAGCACGTAGGTCGGTTCATACTCGAACCTGTGCGCGCCTTCCGGGCCGTGATGCGCCTCCGACAGACGAATGTTGTCCATGCGTGCGAGCAGCCGCTCGATGCTGACCGCAACCTCCCGCCGTGCCAGCGGCGCCCCTATGCAGGTATGGGCGCCGCGGCCGAAAGCCAGATGCTCCTTGATGCGTGGCCGGTCCATGTCGAAGCGGCCCGGCTCGGGAAAACGCGCGGGGTCGCGATTCGCGGCCATGTGACTCATGAGGATCGGCGTACCCGCCTTGATCTCCACGCCGCCCAGCGTCGTTGTCTTGCGGCAGATCCGCCCGCCGCTCTTGACCGAGCCATCGTAGCGCAGCAATTCTTCGATGAAGTCGGGGATGCGTGAAGCGTCACGCCGCAGCGTCTCCTGAATATCGCGGCGGGTCGCGATCACCTTGAAGCCGTTCGCCAGCAGCCGGTTGGTCGTGTCCTGCCCGGCGCCGAAGAGGAACGCCGCCAATCCGGTAACATCGACCAGCGAAGGCCGCGACCCGTCCGGATAAGTCGCTCTGGCAAGGTCGTTGAGGATATCCTCCTGAGCGAGCAAGCGACGAAGCGGCCGCATCAGCGGGTGGCTGGCCAGACGCCGGCGCGCGATGAGGCCGAAGAGATCCTTACCCACCGGCACGAGGGGGTTCTTCATCATTTCCTCGTGCGTGGCGTCCATCGGTATCGGAATGGCGCCTTCCAGAAGTCCACGAAACTTTGCGCGGGTGCCTTCTGACAGGCCGAGAAGGTCGGAGATCACGAGGGCACCGTAAGGGCTGCCGTACTGGCGTACGATATCGACGCGGCCATCCTTGTGGAACCCGTCGATCAGTCCCTCCGCTGTCGCGGCGAGTTGAGGCTGGAGCTGCTTCAACCGGCTGGGCGTGAACAGCCGCGAAAGGATCGAGCGCAGGTCGGCATGGCGAGCGCCCTGCTCCGCCACGATCTGGTCGGCAAACGCGATCTGCTTGCGGTGGGCTTCCAGTTCCGGTCCGATGTCGTCCCCCTCCGGTATGAAAGGCAGTTCGACCATCCCGCCCGTGACCGCGTTGATCTCGGAGAAGTGTTCGGTATCGAGCAGAAGCTGCACCGTTTCCTCGTAGCCGACCACGGCCACCGCCCCCCGGTGAGGCAAGGGAACGACGGAGCCCTTTTGCCGCAGGTGGTCGAAATAGGCGTGTGGATCATCCACAAGCGACACGTCGCTGTACCAGTCGGCAGTCTCGTAGTTCATGCGGCCCGCTCCACTCTTATGATCCGCTGTGTATCGTAAATTGGATGTGGGTCAAGTGCTGCTCGTCATGCTACCAGCCCGGCCATGATCCCGCCCTCGCCCGCCCTGCCACCGGCCCTCGACTTGCTCGGTATCGCTGTCTTTGCATTGACGGGTGCACTTGCGGCGGCACAGCTGCGCCAGACGTTCGTGACGGTCGCCTTCTTTGCACTGATCACGGGCGTGGGTGGTGGATCGCTGCGTGACCTGCTCATCGGCGCCCCGGTGTTCTGGGTTCACGACCCGCTGGTGGCCCCCGTCTGCCTTGCCGTGGCGCTCCTCGCCTGGTTTACGCCTGTTCGCTGGTGGCGCGGGAAGATACTGGAATGGGCGGACGCGCTCGGTCTGGCGGTCTATGCCGTATTCGGCACGATCAAGGCCCTGCACTGGGGCGTACCGCCCGTCCCCGCCGTGTTGATGGGGGTCATCACCGGCTGCATTGGCGGCATCGTGCGCGACGTTCTGGCCGGGCAACCCTCGATCCTGATGCGACCGGAGCTTTACGTCACTGCCGCCGCGCTTGCCGCCAGCCTTGCCAGCCTCGGCATCGCGCTCGGTCTCTCAGCGCAGCTGACGTGGGCCATAGCGGTACTTGCCGGCTTCAGCCTGCGCGGAGCGGCGATACACTGGTCGCTCGGCCTGCCCGCTCACCAGGGCGACGACGACTAGCCGGCGCGTCAGGCTTGACCGTCCTGTCGGTCAAGCCGCTCCGCCAGCATCCGTGCAAGCTCGCGGCGCGCCACCTTGTTGGAATGCAGCAGAGGCACCTCTTCGCGCTCAAGTTCCAGATAGGCGCGAGGGACCTTGAAGCTGGACAGGCGCTGTCGCAACTCGCCCTCGATCACGACGAAGTCCAAACCGGCACCATCCCGCGCGACGACGCCCGCCACAAGGCGATTACCGCGTTCCCGGTCAGGCAGGCCGACGACATAGGCGGCGTGGATGGCGTCGAACGTCTGAAGCTCCATCTCGACCTCCGCCGGAGAGACGTTGGAGCCGGATACCTTGATCATGTCTCCGCTTCGTCCGACGAAATGAACGCGGCGGCCCTGCGGACGATCCTCCACAAGGCACATGTCGCCCGTCCGGTAGTATCCATCCGGCGTGAAGTGCTCTGCCCGCTCGATCTTGTGCAGCCCGAGTGCAACCGGATAGCCGCGCACCTGCATCTCGCCAGTCTCCCCCGGGGTGACCGGCCGGTTATCGGCGTCCGCGATGCGGATATCGTAGCCCGGTGCGAAATGATCCATCGGCGCACAGACCGGCCGGCCGGGCGCCCGGAAATCGTCTCCCCAGGAGTACGGCCCCAGCGTCTCGCTCATGCCGAGGCCCCACCAGGGCTTTGGCCCGCGAATAGCGGCAAGGTCCTCCTCCGCCAGCACCGACCCCATCGCAAAGCGGCTGTCGGAAAGCGTCCGCTCCGTACACACCACGGTCGCGCCGGCTTCGAGCCCGGGCACAAGGTACATCATCAAGCCACCCACCCAGAACATCGGCAGCGGGCATTGCACGCGCTTGCCCGCAACATGCCCCATCATCTTCCGCAACGTGTGGCTGCGCAGGCACACCGCCCCATGGCCGTGCCGCACACCCTTGGGCAGCGCCATTGATCCCGAAGTATAGATCTCGATCATCTGGTCGGTCGGATGCACTTCCGCTTCGACGGAACGAAGCAGGTCGTCGCTCACGCTTCCGGCCGCGTCCGTCAGGAAGGTCGACTTCCCCACGCAGGCGGGCAGTGCTGTGCCTGCCGATACGATCCAGCGCAGGTAAGGCACCGAAGGGAGGCGCAGCCTACCCTGCTCCTGCCCTTCGAGTTCCGGCAGCGCCTCCATCAGCCGCTCGATCAGATCCTTGCCGAGCATCGTGCGCTGCACAACAAGGCCCTGGATGTCCGATTGCCTCAGCACCCGCACCAGTTCATTCGCCCGGATCATCGTGCTGATCGGAATGGCGATCGCTCCAATCCGGCTGATCGCTGCAAGCCACACGGCAAAGCCAGGCCCGTTGCCGTGGATGAACCCCACCCGCGATCCCTTGCCGACCCCCTGCGCCAGCAGCCCTCGTGCAAGGAGCGCGGACCTTTCGCCAAGCTCCCGGTACGTCAAGGACGCAAGCACCTCACCCCCGTCCTCCAGTGTCACGGCAGGCGCATCACCATAGGCTGCGGCCACGGCGTGGATGAATTGCGCAAAGGTCGCCGCAGCCTCCGGAAGACCGGAGCCGCGCTCAGCACATTGCACCTCCCGCGATACGCCCTGGCTGCTCACGTCCTCGCCCTCACCCATCCTCATCTACCCCCGCACGCCGTCAAGCGGCGCCTCCGCTGCCGCAAAGCCGATCGGGAAATAAGGAGAGGCTGCCGGGCCCGCGCAACAGCTATGTCCGCCGCAGCACCGATACCGCTCAGGCGTTTAGGGACTGTGCTCCGCGCGGGCGGCGCGGGCGAACTCCACTTCGGCCTTTCCCACGCAAAAGCGGCCGCGAACCGAAGTTCACGACCGCTTCCGTAGATCCTGTAAGGACGCCGCCGGGCTTAAGCCTCGGCGTATTCCTCGACCTCGTTGTTCACCGGACCCGAGTCCTGGCCCTTGGCCGCAACGTCGCGGTCAACCAGTTCGATGATCGCAACCGGAGCCGCGTCCGAGGCGCGGTAACCGGCCTTGATGATGCGGGTGTAACCACCGTTACGACCAGCATAGCGCTCGGCGAGAACTTCAAACAGCTTCTTTTCCTGCGCTTCGTCCATGAGACGAGCGTGGGCCAGACGGCGGTTCGACAAGCCGCCGTGCTTGGCGAGCGTGATCAGCTTCTCGACATAGGGGCGCAGTTCCTTGGCCTTGGCCGTGGTCGTCTGGATCTGCTCGTGCTTGATGAGCGCGGCCGCGAGGTTGCGCAGCAGGGCGGCGCGGTGGCCAGAGGTGCGCTGCAGCTTGCGCTGGCCATACTTGTGACGCATGTTCTCTTCTCCGTTCGTCAGACAGCCGTTCAAGGTACTGCCTGCCGGGCGATGCAATACGGCCATCGCCCAAAGCCGGTTCACCTATCGTGAAGCGCTGCCCTCAACCCGATTTCGGGCAAGGAGTCAAGCTAAAGAAAAAGGCCCCGCGATCTCTCGCGGAGCCCTCTTCATGTCAGCCTCGGGACGTCCGATCAGCCGAGCAGTTCCTGCTCCAGCTTCTTGGCCATCTCTTCGATGTTTTCGGGCGGCCAGCCCGGGATGTCCATGCCGAGGCGCAGACCCATCGACGAAAGCACTTCCTTGATCTCGTTGAGCGACTTGCGGCCGAAGTTCGGCGTGCGCAGCATCTCGGCTTCGGTCTTCTGGACCAGATCGCCGATGTAGATGATGTTGTCGTTCTTGAGACAGTTCGCCGAACGCACCGACAGCTCCAGTTCGTCGACCTTCTTGAGAAGGTAACGGTTGAGCTGGTTGGTGTCGCTTTCTTCCGCGGTCGTCGTGCCGCCGACAGCGACGCCGATCATCGGCGAGGCGCCAACCGGAGCGATATCCTCGAAGTGGACGAACAGCGCGAGCTGGTCCTGAAGAATGCGGGCGGCGTAAGCAACCGCGTCCTCGGGGGTCACGGTGCCGTCGGTCTCGACAGTCAGGTTCAGCTTGTCGAAGTCGAGTTCCTGACCGATGCGGGCGTTCTCGACCTTGTAGCTCACCTGGCGAACAGGCGAGTACAGCGAGTCGACCGGGATCAGGCCGATGGGCGCGTCAACTGGACGGTTCGACACCGCAGGGACGTAGCCCTTGCCCGTGTCGGCGGTCAGTTCCATGTTGAGCGTCGCGCCCTCGTCGAGGTGGCAGATCACCAGGTCCTTGTTCATGACCTCGATGTCGCCCGAGACGGCAATGTCGCCAGCCGTGACGGCAGCCGGACCGGTCGCCGAAAGCTGAAGACGCTTCGGGCCGTCGCCCTGCATCTTGAGAGCGATCTGCTTGACGTTCAGGACGATGTCCGTGACGTCTTCACGCACGCCGGCAAGCGACGAGAATTCGTGAAGTACGTTCTCGATCTTGATCGAGGTGATCGCCGCACCCTGCAGGGACGAAAGGAGCACGCGACGCAGCGCGTTTCCGAGCGTCAGACCGAAGCCGCGCTCGAGAGGTTCGGCGACGAAGGTCGCCTTCAGCTTGGGGTCTGGTCCCGGCTTGACCTCAAGGCTGTTCGGCTTCTTGAGTTCCTGCCAGTTCTTGATGTTGACAGTCATGGACTTCCCCTGGGAGTGATGGCGGTTACGCCCCGAAGGCCTGGTGGAGAGGCCCGGGACGTTCCGAAGACGGGCGACGACCGGTCGTCGCCCGCATTAGCTCGATCAGACGCGGCGGCGCTTCGAGGGACGAACGCCGTTGTGCGGAATCGGCGTGACGTCGCGGATCGAGGTAATCGTGAAGCCGACAGCCTGGAGGGCGCGCAGCGCGCTCTCACGGCCCGAACCCGGGCCCTTGACTTCGACTTCGAGGGTACGGACGCCGTGTTCGGCGGCCTTCTTGCCGGCGTCGTCCGCGGCCACCTGAGCGGCATACGGCGTCGACTTGCGGCTGCCCTTGAAGCCCATCATGCCTGCCGAGGACCACGAAATCGCGTTGCCCTGGGCGTCGGTGATGGTCACCATGGTGTTGTTGAAGCTTGCATTCACGTGGGCAATGCCGCTCGTGATGTTCTTGCGCTCGCGGCGCTTAATGCGCTGAGGTTCGCGTGCCATGTTCGTCTATCCTGTCGAAATATCGCTGCGGGAAACCGAAAGCCTGTACGGCTCCGCGGCTTACTTCTTCTTGCCGGCGATCGGCTTGGCCTTGCCCTTGCGGGTGCGCGCATTGGTGTGCGTGCGCTGGCCGCGAACCGGGAGACCCTTGCGGTGACGCAGGCCGCGGTAGCAGGCCAGGTCCATCAGACGCTTGATGTTCATCGCGGTCTCGCGACGAAGGTCACCCTCAACGGTGTGATCCGCGTCAATCGTTTCACGGATCTGCAGCACTTCGGCGTCCGACAGGTCCTGCACGCGGCGGGTATGATCGATACCGAGCTTGTCGGCGATTTCGACGGCCTTGGTACGACCGATGCCGTGGATATACGTCAGCGCGATAATAACGCGCTTGTTGGTGGGGAGATTTACCCCTGCAATACGAGCCACTTAATTCTCCTGCTCCACAGGGGCACGACCGCGCACCCCCATCTCAACGCTGTCACACCCGGAAAAGTCAAATGGCAAAAGGTCCGGTGGGCGGTAACTCGCGGGTGCATTGAACACGCGGTATTGGCCTTCCGGACTTGCCGTTGCTGTCGAGTGAAGGGGGCGCATAAGATGATTCGGCGTCAAAGTCAACGCCCGCAGCGCCGACGGCCGGCAGCACCCGGGACCGGTGCGTAACGCCTGACGGAATGCAGTTATGCTTAATACAGATCCGCACAGCCGTCAAAGGCCACCCGCCGATCCTCGACGCCGGAGGTGCGCCGGGACGATCGATCAGCGACCTATAGGCGCGCCGGTCGGCGGAGCGGGGGACTCCGAAAGCGGCAGCAACCCGGGAGGAACGGCCGTATTCAAGCCCGGCGCTTCCTCTTCGGTCGGTTCGACATTCTCGGCGGCTTTCCCGGCGTCGATGCCCGTATCAATGCCTGAAAAAGCCTCCGCGAAACTGCCCCCCAGTTTTTGGGCAAGTCGCTTCATCTGGTTCGCCAGGACGCCGTCGACCGCAGGTGCAAGTTGGTTGAAAGCCGTACGGGCGTACCCGCCGACCACATACTCGAGCAGGATCTGCGTAGAGGTGCCGCTGGGATCAGGCTTGAGCTGGAACGTCAGGGTTCCGGTCAGAGCTTCCGACTGCAACGGACCAAGCGCGCCCATCATTCGCAGGGCCCGCCCGGGCTCCGCGTAGATGACGCGAAGGTGCTCGACACTCCCGCGCCCGCCCGCCTTGTCCCCCGACTTCGCCGGCAGGATCTCGCAGAAGCAGCCCCCTGCCCGCGCGTCCAGCGACAGGTTCGCAGCCTCGCCGGACCATGTGTGTTCGGCGTCCCACCAGACCGAGGGCCTGGTAAGGACCGCCCAGGCCTCTTCGGGGCTGGCGGTGACCTGGACGATATGCCGCACGACGAAGCCGGCGCTCGCCACCTGCGCGACCTTGGCCACCGCCGGCATCGGCTGCAGAGCCAGTCCGGCCGTCAATAACGCGGCAGCTATCGCCATCCTCATAGATACTGCCCCGTTTGTCGCGAGATACCCGTGGGCGTCAGCCCGCCACGATGCTTTCGATGGCGGCGGTCACCTCGTCCATGTCCGCCATGCCATCGACCTTAGCGACGATGCCCCGCGCTTCGTAGATCGGCAGAATCGGTGCGGTCTTCGCGCGATACTCCGCCATGCGGGTGCGCACGGTCTCCGCGTTGTCGTCCGGACGCCGCTTGAACTCGTGGCCGCCGCACCTGTCGCAGGTGCCCTCGACCTTCGGCTGCTCGAAGCTGTCGTGATAGCCCTTGCCGCAGCTGGCGCACGTGAAGCGGCCGGTGATCCGCTCGACAAGAGCGTCCTCGTTCACCTCCAGCTCGATTACGTGGTCAAGCTTGCGGCCGCGCTCGGCGAGGATCGCATCGAGTGAAATCGCCTGCGCCTCAGTCCGGGGATACCCGTCGAAGATAGCGCCCGTGCCGGACCCCATCGCGTCGAGCTCGTCGCCAATGAGGGCAGAAACGATGGTATCGGAGACCAGTTCGCCTCGCTCCATCACGGCCTTTGCCTCGAGCCCGGTCGGCGTTCCCGCACGCACTGCGGCGCGCAGCATGTCGCCGGTCGAAAGCTGCCGCATTCCGTGCTTGTCCACCAGGCGCTGTGCCTGGGTGCCCTTACCTGCCCCGGGCGGCCCCAGAAGGATGATATTCACGCCGTAAACCCCCTCACTACTTCGGTATGGTCAGACCCTAGCGCGCCTCAGCGCAGCCGACCCTTCAGCTTGGCCTTCTTGATGAGATCGCCATACTGGTGCGCCAGCAGGTGCGACTGGATCTGCGTGATCGTGTCGACGGTCACGTTGACCACGATCAGCAGGCTGGTGCCACCCATGAACAGCAGCGGCAAGCCCGTCAGCGACATGAAGTATTCCGGAACCGTGCAGACGATCACCAGGTACGCAGCGCCGAGGACCGTGATGCGGGTCAACACGTAGTCCAGGTACGTTGCGGTGTTCTTGCCGGGCCGGATACCCGGGATGAAGCCGCCGTTCTTCTTCAGGTTCTCGGCCGTCTCCTCGGGATTGAACACAACCGCCGTGTAGAAGAAGCAGAAGAAGATGATGCCGGCCGCGTAGAGCAGCATGTACAGCGGCTTGCCATGCGCAAGGTACTGGTTGAGAGTCACAACGATCTTGCCGATCGTCGAGTCCGGCGTCAGCGAATTGCCCGCGAACTGGCTGATGGTCAGCGGCAGCAGCAGCAGCGAACTGGCGAAGATCGGCGGAATGACGCCTGCCGTATTCAGCTTCAGCGGGAGGTGGCTGCGATCCGCCTGCATCATGCCACGCTGGGTCGCACGCTTGGGATACTGGATCAGGAGGCGGCGGGTCGCGCGCTCCATGAAACAGATCATCAGGATCATCGCTACAACAAGCGCGATCAATGCGATGATGAGGATCGAACCCGTGTCGCCGGCCGCGTAAGCCGCGCCCAGATTGCTGGCGAACGTCGGCATCTGCGCGACGATACCCGCCATGATGATGAGCGAAACGCCGTTGCCGATCCCCCGCGACGTGATCTGCTCACCAAGCCACAGGAGGAACATCGTGCCGCCGATCAGCGAGATCACCGCGCCGATACGAAACATCATGCCCGGATCAACGACAGCCGTCAGGCCGCGCGAGGTCGACAGGGCTTCCAGACCAGTGGCGATCGCATAACCCTGCACGATGCAAAGCAGGACCGTGCCATAGCGCGTGTACTGGTTCAGCTTCTTGCGACCGGCCTCGCCTTCCTTCTTCAGCGCGATGAGCGCCGGGTGAAGGGACGCGGCGAGCTGCACCACGATGGAAGCAGTAATGTACGGCATGACACCCAGAGCGATGAGGCTCATGCGCGACAGAGAACCGCCCGAGAACGTGTTGAAGAGATCGAGAATGCCGCCCTGGGTCTGCAGGTAGAGGTCGCGCAGCGCGATCGGATTGACACCCGGCAGCGGCACGAAGCTCAGGAAACGGAACACGATCAGGGCGCCGATGGTGAACCAGATGCGGTTCTTGAGCTCGGTGGCCTTGGAGAAGTTGGCCAGGCTGAGCGTGCTGGCGATGTTGTCGGCGCGTGAAGCCATGACGTTCTAAAAAGCCTCGAAGAATCTGATCGGATTCGCCCTTAGCCGCTCATGCCGGCGTTGTCGAACCCGGGAAAGGAACTGGCCATATAGACATTGGAACAAGCTCTGAAAGCCCCTGTCCCGCAGCATACGCGCTGGTGTGATGTGCGTGCATCACTTCCCGGCAGCCCCCGAAAGCAAAGAGAGGGCAAAGCGCCCGGCGCCCGCCCTCTCCCTTGATCTGCTCTCCGTACCCCGGAACTTAGGCCGCAGCCTCTTCCTTGGCGGGAACGATCACGGAGCCACCGACCTTCTCGACGGCGGCCACGGCGCCGGCAGATGCGCCGGCAACGTTGAAGGTCACCTTGGAAGTCAGCTCACCCTTGGCGAGAAGGCGCACGCCGTGCTTGCCGCCACGCGCAAGGCCGGCTGCCTTCAGCGCCGCGTGATCGACGACGCCAGCAACGTCGAGCTTGCCGGCGTCGATCGCCTTCTGGACGAGGCCCAGGTTCACTTCTGCGTAGTCCTTGGCGAACTTCTTGTTCGAGAAGCCACGCTTCGGCAGACGCATGTGAAGCGGCATCTGACCGCCTTCGAAGCCGTTGATGGACACGCCCGAACGCGCCTTCGCGCCCTTCTGACCGCGGCCGGCAGTCTTGCCCTTGCCCGAGCCGATACCACGGCCTACGCGGATGCGGCGGTGACGGGCGCCGGCGTTGTCACGGATGTCATTCAGTTTCATGTCTTGCACTCGCTTTCGCTTTGAGTCGCGCTGATAGGAAGTGGCGCCCTTAGAGGACGCGCCGCCGATTGTCACGCCCCAAACCGTACTCCTGCGCTCTGCCCTACCGCATGGCAGAAGGGGCCCTCGATCTGTCGGCCACCGTCAGTTGCCCCCGCCGAAGCCGACAAGCAGCTTCGCGGTTTCCGGCACCCGGGTACCGAAGGCGTCGCGTGCCGGAGCCCAACGCACGATCTCTACGGCCAAGCCGCACAGTTCCCTGTCGAACGCAGGTGAACCCGAGGCGGGTTCCATCACGCACTCCAGTGTGTTGCCCTTTTCGTCGACTTGGAAGTTCAGGTCATGACGGCTGAATCGCTGTCCGCGAAGAACCGTGCGGTAACGCTCCTTCAGCTCCGTCAGCGCATGATTGAACTCGATCAGGCTGGCATCGTCCCAGCGCGGTTTTTGGCGAAGGCTCGCGAACTCTTCCTCGGTCACCAGTGGCCGCATCGCGCGAATGACGCCGTACCACCGCATGATGCGGGCGATCTGCAACGGGGACTGCCGGTCGATCGTCGTCTGGCAGGTGCCGCCCGTCGGGCTTGCCTTCGCGCGCAGCAGGGCCTGCGCAGCGGGCCATCGGTGGTAAGCGACGGCCCAGGCCAGAGGCGTGAGGCCGAAGAGGTCCGGACGATCCAGCGCTGCCGGATCCCGCTTCAGCAGCACCGCGATGTCACGGATGGACCCCCGGCGGGCTGCCGCTCCCAAGCCGTGCTCCATCCGCGCGACGCCGAGTTCCGCGAACCCGAACGGCTGCTCGACCCCCGCATCCGGGCTCTCCGGAAGGCTCGGTGCGGGTCCGGCCTTGTCCACGGCCCGGCACACGTCACCGTAGGGATACCGCGGATCCGCCAGGACGGCCGCGTTGTACCGCCGCCCGAAGCCCGTCACTGTGTCGTCGGGCTTCATCTGACCCTCGTCGATCTTGCCGTCCGGGACGAAAGCCACCGCCCGTACCGACCACGGCGAGAGCCCGCCGAGCACCCGGCACTGTACACCGTACGCTTCAGTCGAGATGCCAGAGGGCGTCGTCGCCGCGATCAGGCGGTAGTCGCCCCTGTCCAGCGCCTTATGCGCCTCGGCCACGGCGTTGGCATCCCCAATCGCGAGCTTGCGGCGCAGCGACTTGTCGCTTTTGCGCAGCGCCGCAAGAAAGCCCGTATCCGCGCGCCGATCGCCGCACTGGCTGACCGCAGCCCCCTCCACTGTCAGGTTCGTCTCAGGAGCCTTCTGCGAGCAGCCAATCACCCCCAGCACTCCGAGAGACAGAAGAGAAGCTGCACAAAGCCGCCTGCCGATCAAGACTAGTCCCCGAATGGAAAAAATGGCGCCGTCATGCGCCCATCATGCCGGCGCGAATAGCACAGCCATGCCTTGTTGGAAGGCCTTTCCTGTAGCCGCCTCCGCCCGCATACGACAAAAGGCCCCGGCGTTTCCACCGGGGCCTTTCGAACTTCGCGGGCAAGGCCCGTGATGCTCAGTCGACGATAGCGACCATGTGGGGCAGCTTGGCAATGGCACCGCGCACTTCGGCGGTGTCTTCCAGCTCCACGACGCGGTGCATCTTGCCGAGGCCAAGACCGATCAGGATCTTCTTCTGGCTCTCGGGACGACGGATCGGCGAACCGATCTGCTTGATCTTGATCTTCGCCATGCCTGTTACTCCGCGATCGCTTCGGCGGCGGCTTCAGCCTCCGCTTCGCTGGCGCCACCGCGACCCAGCAGGTCTGCGACCTTCTTGCCACGACGCTGGGCAACCGACTTCGGCGAAGTCTGGTTGGTCAGCGCGTCGAAGGTGGCGCGGATCATGTTGTACGGGTTCGAAGTGCCGACCGACTTGGTGACGACGTCAGCGACGCCCAGGCTCTCGAACACGGCGCGCATCGGACCGCCGGCGATGATGCCGGTACCCGAAGGAGCGGTACGCACGTTCACGCGGCCCGCACCGAAGTGGCCCTTGCCGTCGTGATGGAGAGTACGACCCTCCTTCAGCGCGACGCGGATCATCTTCTTCTTGGCCGAAGCGGTCGCCTTGGTGATCGCTTCCGGCACTTCGCGTGCCTTGGAGTGACCGAAGCCTACGCGGCCCTTGCCGTCACCCACGACGACCAGAGCTGCGAAGCCGAAGCGCTTACCGCCCTTGACCGTCTTCGACACGCGGTTGATGTGGACGAGCTTCTCGATGAGCTCCTCGCCCTGTTCTTCCTCGTTGTTGCCACGGCCGCGACGGTCGTCGCGGCGGCCACGGCCACCACGATCGCCTCGGTCGTTGCCGCCACGGCCACGGCCGCCACGACCACGACCGCCGCCTTCGCGACCTTCGTGAGGAACGCCACCCTGCGGGTGCTCAGCCGCGATCGGCTGTTCGGTGATGTTTTCGTCGGCCATGATCAGAACTCCAGCCCGCCTTCACGGGCGGCTTCGGCCAGCGCCTTGACGCGACCGTGGTACAGGAAGCCGCCGCGGTCGAACACGACCGAGGTGATGCCCGCCTTCTTGGCGGCCTCGGCGAGTTCCTTGCCAACGCGGGTCGCGGCGTCGAGGTCGGTGCCCTTGGCGCCAAGCGTGTTGGCTGCGGCAACGGTGTGGCCCTGCGCATCGTCGATGATCTGCGCATAGATATGACGGCCGGTGCGGTGCACCGACAGACGGGGACGACCACCCGAACGGGCCTTGAGCGCGGTGCGTACGCGGCGCGCGCGGCGATCGAAGAGAGACAGCTTTGCCATTACTTCTTCTTCCCTTCCTTGCGGAAGATGTACTCGCCACGATAAGCGATACCCTTGCCCTTGTAGGGCTCAGGCTTGCGCCAGCGACGAATCTCGGCCGCGATCTGGCCGACCTTCTGCTTGTCGATGCCCGAAATTTCGACCGTGGTGTTATCCGGGGTCTTGATCTCGATGCCTTCCGGCACTGCGATGTCAACGTCGTGCGAGTAGCCGAGCTGAAGCTTCAGGGTCTTGCCCTGCGAGTTCGCGCGGTAGCCGACGCCCTTGATCTCGAGGACCTTGGTGAAGCCGTTGGTCACGCCTTCGATCAGGTTCGAAACCAGAGTGCGCTGCATGCCCCAGTGGCTGCGGGCCTGCTTCGACTGGTTGACGGGCTGCACGGCGATCGAACCATCTTCCACCGCGTAGGTGACCTGGTCCGACAGGCTGAGGGTAAGCGTGCCCTTAGGGCCCTTTACCGACAGAACGCCGTTGTCGATGTTGGCGGTGACGCCGCTAGGAACGGCCACCGGCTTCTTACCGATGCGGCTCATTAGAACACCTCCGCCAGCACTTCGCCGCCGACGTTCTGCGTGCGGGCTTCGGCATCCGAGAGCACGCCGCGCGGGGTCGAGACGATGGTGATGCCAAGACCGTTGCGCACGATCGGAAGTTCCTTGGAACCCGAATAGACGCGGCGGCCCGGCTTGGAGACGCGAGCGATGTGCTTGATGGCGGGTTCGCCCTCAAAGTACTTCAGCTCGATGCGAAGCTGCGGGTGAGCGCCGGTCGCTTCGTCGGAGTAGCCACGGATGTAGCCCTCCCGCTGAAGCACTTCCAGGACGCGCGCACGCAGCTTCGAGGCCGGCGAAAGAACGGAATCCTTCTTCGCCTGCTGGCCGTTGCGGATGCGGGTGAGCATATCACCCAGGGGATCGGTCAATGCCATTGCTTCTAACCCTTACCAGCTCGACTTGGTCACGCCGGGGATCATGCCCTTGTTGGCAAGATCACGCAGCTCGACGCGGCACAGGCCGAACTTGCGGTAGTAACCGCGCGGACGGCCGGTCGTGGCGCAACGGTTGCGAACCCGGGTCGGGTTGCCGTTGCGCGGGATTTCGGCCAGCTTCAGGCGAGCAATGAGGCGCTCGGTTTCATCGAGCGATTCATCAGCAGCGACCGCCTTGAGGCGCTCGTACTTGCCTGCATACTTCTTGACGAGCTTCTTGCGACGCTCGTTCTTGTTCACGGAACTCAGTTTCGCCATGGACTTAAGCTCTCTTCCTCAGCGGCTCACGCCGCTTCCTTCTGTTCCGACTCTTCAGCCGGGAACGGGAAACCGAACAGACGCAGCAGCTCACGCGCCTCGTCGTCGGTCTTCGCGGTGGTGGTCACGATGATGTCCATGCCACGCACCTTGTCGATCTTGTCGTAGCTGATCTCCGGGAAGATGATCTGCTCCTTCAGGCCCATGGCGTAGTTGCCACGGCCGTCGAACGACTTCGGGTTCAGGCCACGGAAGTCGCGGATGCGGGGCATCGCGATCGTCACGAGGCGATCGAGGAACTCGTACATGCGCTCGCGGCGGAGCGTCACCTTGCAGCCGATCGGCATGCCTTCACGCAGCTTGAACTGCGCAATCGACTTGCGAGCCTTGGTGATGACGGGCTTCTGACCGGCGATGGCTTCCATCTCGGCTGCAGCGGTCTGGACCTTCTTCTTGTCCTGGCTCGCTTCGCCCACACCCATGTTAAGGGTGATCTTCTCGATCTTCGGCACTTCCATCGCGTTCTTGTAGCCGAACTTCTCGGTCATCGCCTTGACGATTTCCGCATCGTACTTCGAACGCAGACGGGGGGTGTACTTGTCAGCCATCGATGGTCTCCCCGGACTTCACGGCCACGCGGACCTTGACGCCGTCCTTGGTTTCGAAGCGAACGCGGGTCGGCTTGCCGTCCTTGTCCGCCACGGCGACCTTGCAGATCGGCATCGCAGCCGGCGTGCGGTCCATGCCACCCTGCGGGTTCTGCTGGGTGGGCTTGCGGTGCTTGGTGGCGACGTTCACGCCTTCGACAACGACCTTGCCGTCCTTCGGCAGGACCTGCAGAACCGTACCGGTGCGACCCTTGTCCTTGCCGGACAGGACGACGACCGAGTCACCCTTCTTGATCTTCGCGGCAGCCATTACAGCACCTCCGGAGCGAGCGAGATGATCTTCATGAAGCCACGGCCGCGCAGTTCGCGCACCACGGGGCCGAAGATACGGGTGCCGATCGGCTCCTCGTTCTTGTTGATCAGCACGGCAGCGTTACTGTCGAAACGGATCACGCTACCATCGGTACGACGCACGTCCTTGCGGGTGCGCACGATAACGGCGCGGTGCACGTCGCCCTTCTTGACGCGAGCGCGGGGCTGCGCCTCCTTGATCGACACCACGATGATGTCGCCGACGCCTGCGAAGCGACGCTTGGAGCCACCCAGTACCTTGATGCACTGGACGCGCTTTGCGCCGCTGTTGTCCGCCACGTCGAGATTGGATTGCATCTGGATCATCGATCCGAGTCCTTCTCATCTGGCTTGCCGGAACCAGTCCGGCAGTTCCTAAAAATACAGGCCCCCGAAGAGGCCCGAGTCGCCCTGCGGGGGCGAAGGCGGCGCTTTGCCGCATTCATCCGCACAGGTCAACACTCGTGTCAGGCAAGGCCAAAGCCGGGAACCGAAGTCCCCGGCTTCGATCTCAGCGGAGGATCAAACCTCGGCCTCGAGTGCCGTACCCTTGCTCGCCTGAAGACGGTCAAGAACCTTCCAGGTCTTGGTCTTCGAGTAAGGAGCCGTCTCCTCGATCCGGACGCGCTCGCCGGTCTTGAAGGCGTTGTCCTCATCGTGAGCGTGGTACTTCTTCGAGCGGCGGATGATCTTCCCGTAGAGCGGGTGCTTCACCTTGCGCTCAACGAGCACGGTCACGGTCTTGTCCGTCTTGTCGGAAACGACGGTACCGGTCAGAATACGCTTGGGCATCGTTGTTTCTCCTTACGCCTTCGCCGCTGCCGAACGCTCAGCCTGGAGCGTCTTGATGCGGGCGATGTCGCGACGGACTTCCTTGATGCGCGCCGGGGCCTCGAGCTGGCTCGTGGCGGCCTGGAAACGCAGGTTGAACTGCTCGCGCTTCAGCTCGACGAGATCAGCGGTGAGCTGGTCGTCGGTCTTGGCGCGAAGGTCTTCGATCTTGTTAGCCATGATGGACTTCCTTACTCGCCGCCAAGGTGCGAGGTATCGCCGAGGCGAGCAACGACCTTGGTCTTGATCGGCAGCTTCATCGCAGCGCGGCTGAAGGCTTCGGCTGCGAGCGGGCCGGCAACGCCGTCCAGCTCGAACAGGATGCGGCCCGGCTTCACGCGAGCTGCCCAGTATTCAACCGAACCCTTGCCCTTACCCTGACGGACTTCAGCAGGCTTCTTCGAAACCGGCACGTCGGGGAAAACGCGGATCCAGAGACGGCCCTGGCGCTTGATGTGACGGGTGATTGCGCGGCGTGCAGCTTCGATCTGACGGGCGGTAACCCGCTCCGGCTCGAGGGCCTTGAGGCCGTACGAGCCGAAGTTCAGATCGGTGCCGCCCTTGGCGTCACCCTTGATCCGGCCCTTGAAGGCCTTGCGGAACTTGGTCTTTTTGGGTTGCAGCATGGTGCTTCTCTAATCCTGGGATCAGCGGGCCGGACGGACGCCGGAGGTCTGAGCCTCCACCATCAGTCGGTCTTGCGCCGTCGGGTCATGGCCCAGGATCTCACCCTTGAAGACCCAGACCTTGATGCCGATGATGCCATAGGCGGTCAGCGCCTCGGCGTCGGCATAGTCGATGTTCGCACGCAGGGTGTGAAGCGGCACGCGGCCTTCGCGGTACTGCTCGACACGGGCGATTTCCGCACCGCCAAGACGGCCGCCGCACATGATCTTGATGCCTTCGGCACCCAGACGCATGGCGGACTGCATGGCGCGCTTCATCGCACGGCGGAACGCCACGCGGCGGATCAGCTGGTCGGCGATACCCTGTGCGATGAGCTTCGCATCGACTTCCGGCTTGCGGATCTCGACGATGTTCAGCTTCACTTCGCTCGAGGTCATGGCCGAAAGCTGCTTGCGCAGCTTCTCGATGTCCGCGCCCTTCTTGCCGATGATGACGCCCGGACGAGCCGCGAAGATCGAGATGCGGCACAGCTTGGCCGGACGCTCGATCACCACCTTCGAGATCGCTGCCTGCGGCACCGTCTCGATGATGAACTTGCGGATCTTGAGGTCTTCCTCAAGCAGCTTGCCGTAGTCCCGGCCTTCCGCGAACCAGCGGCTGTCCCAGGTACGGTTGATCTGCAGACGCAGACCGATCGGATTGCTCTTATGACCCATGGATCAGGCCTCCTCGACTTCGCGAACGACGATCCGCAGGCGCGAAAACGGCTTGAGGATGCGGGTGGACTTGCCGCGGCCACGAGCGTGGAAACGCTTCATGGTCACCGACTTGCCGACCGACGCCTCGGCGACGACGAGAGCGTCGACGTCGAGGTTGTGGTTGTTTTCCGCGTTGGCGATCGCCGAAGCGAGAACCTTGCGGGCATCGACCGCCATGGCCTTCTTAGAGAAGGCCAGGACGTTCATGGCGTCTTCGGCGCGCATGCCGCGGATCAGGGCAGCGACCAGGTTGAGCTTCTGAGCCGAACCACGAATGTTCGTGTTGACCGCGAGAGCTTCCTTGTCACCTACGCGACGGGGTGCTGCTGGCTTGCTCACTTGCGCTTGCCCTTCTTGTCGGCGGCGTGGCCGGGGAACGAGCGGGTGGGCGCGAACTCACCAAGCTTGTGACCGACCATGTCCTCGTTGACAGCAACGGGGATGAACTTGTGCCCGTTGTAGACCTGGAAGGTCAGACCAACGAACTGCGGGAGAATGGTGGAGCGACGCGACCAGGTCTTGATCGGACCAGCGCGGCTGCCGGCATCCTGCGCGACTTCGGCCTTCTTGAGAAGGTAGAGGTCGACGAAGGGGCCTTTCCAGACGGAACGTGCCATCGTGACTTACCTCTTCTTCTTGGCGTGACGCGAACGGATGATGAGCTTGTCCGTCTGCTTGTTGTTGCGAGTGCGGGCGCCCTTGGTCGGCTTGCCCCACGGCGTGACCGGATGACGGCCACCCGAGGTGCGGCCTTCACCACCACCGTGCGGGTGGTCGACCGGGTTCTTGGCGACGCCACGAGTCAGCGGGCGACGACCCAGCCAGCGGCCACGACCGGCCTTGGCGAGGGTCTGGTTCGAGTTGTCGGGGTTCGAGACCGCGCCAACCGTACCCATGCAGTCACCACGCAGGTAGCGCTGCTCACCCGAGTTCAGGCGAACGATCACCATGCCGCGGTCACGACCGACGACCTGGACGTACGTACCGGCCGAACGGGCGATCTGACCGCCCTTTTCAGGCTTCATCTCGACGTTGTGGCAGATCGTGCCGACCGGCATCTGCGACAGAAGCATGGCGTTGCCCGGCTTCACGTCGGTCTTTTCGCCAGCGACGACCACGTCGCCGACAGCCAGACGCTGCGGAGCGATGATGTAAGCCTGTTCACCGTCGGTGTACTTCACCAGCGCGATGAAGGCCGTGCGGTTCGGGTCATACTCGATCCGCTCGACGGTGGCTTCCATGTCCCACTTGCGACGCTTGAAGTCGATGAAGCGGTACTTCTGCTTGTGACCGCCCGCGATGCCGCGCGAGGTCACGTGACCCTTGTTGTTGCGACCGCCGGTCTTGCTCTTGCCTTCGGTCAGCGCCTTGAGGGGCTTGCCCTTCCAGAGCGACGACTTGTCGACGAGGACCAGGCCGCGGCGAGCGGGGCTGGTCGGGTTGTAGTTCTTGAGTGCCATCGGAAATTAACCCCGCGCGCCTTCGGTGATGTCAATCGACTGGCCTTCTGCCAGCGTGACGATCGCCTTCTTCACGTCGCTGCGGCGGTAAGCCTTACCGCGCCAGCGCTTGGTCTTGCCCTTGGTCACGAGCGTGTTCACGCCGGTTACCTTGACATCGAAGAGTGCCTCGACGGCAGCCTTGATCTCGGGCTTGGTCGCCTTGTCGGCAACCTTGAAGACGACCGCATTGTTCTCCGAAAGGAGGGTCGACTTCTCGGTGATATGCGGAGCGAGAATCACGTCGTAGTGACGGATATCCACGGTCTTAGCCATTGAAACGCGCCTCCAGCTTCTCGACCGCGGCGCGCGTCAGCACCAGCGTATCATGCTTCAGGATGTCGTAGACGTTCGCGCCGACAGCCGGGAGCACGTTCACGCCGACGATGTTGCGGGCAGCGCGGGCGAAGCCCTCGTTGACCTGCTCATCATCAACAACGAGCACCTTCTTGCCAAAGCCAGCCTTCGCAAGCTGACCGGCGAGCGCCTTGGTCTTGGCGTCGGCTACGTCGAGGGTGTCGACGATGACGAGGCCGTTCTGTGCCTTCGACGACAGGGCCATCTTCAGGCCAAGCGCACGAATCTTCTTGTTCAGCGAGATGTTGAACTCGCGGCGACGAGCACCGTGAGCCTTACCACCGCCGATGAACACGGGAGCCGCACGGTCGCCGTGACGGGCCGTGCCGCCACCCTTCTGACGACCGAACTTCTTGCCGGTGCGCGCGACGTCCGAACGCTCGCGGGTCGCACGGGCGATGCCGCGACGGTTCTCGAGCTGCCAGGTGACGACGCGGTGCAGGATGTCCGCGCGCGGCTCGAGGCCGAACACGTCGTCCGAAAGCTCGATGTCGCCCGTGCCGGCGGAACCATCGATATTGAGGACCTGAACCTTCATGATTAGCCCTCCTGGCCTTCGGTCGCTTCGGGAGCCGCGGTCTCAGCGGGCGTCTCGGCAGCGGCCGTATCATTGGTGTTGGCCACCGACTTGATGCCGGCGGGGTACGGAGCCTCGGCGTGACGGTTCACCTTGACGGCGTCCGAAACGGTGAGCCACGAGTTCTTCGCACCAGGGACAGAGCCCTTGACGAAGATCAGGCCGCGCTCGTCGTCCACTCGGACGATTTCGAGGTTCTGCTGAGTGCGCTGACGGTCGCCCATGTGGCCGGCCATCTTCTTGTTCTTGAACACCTTGCCCGGATCCTGACGGTTACCCGTCGAACCGTGCGCACGGTGCGAGATCGACACACCGTGAGTGGCGCGCATACCGCCGAAGCCCCAGCGCTTCATAGCGCCCTGGAAGCCCTTGCCCTGCGTGTGGCCACCCACATCGACGAGCTGGCCGGGGACGAAGTGCGAAGCCGCAATCGTCGCGCCAACTTCGAGGAGAGCGTCGTCGGCGACGCGGAATTCCGCGACGCGCATCTTGAGGGGAACCTGAGCCTTCGCGAAGTGCTCACGCTGCGGCTTCGCAACGTTCTTCTGCTTGGCTTCGCCGGCACCGAGCTGAACCGCGACATAACCATCGCGCTCTTCGGTGCGGACAGAGACGACCTGGCAATCCTCCAGCGCCAGGACGGTGACGGGCACGTGGCGGCCGTCCTCCTGGAACAGGCGGGTCATCCCGACTTTCTTTGCGATCACGCCGGTACGCATGACCTTACTCCTTACAGAGGCGTACGCAGGACCATCCCTCGCACGCATGTCCAACCCTATGTGTGATACGCACCCCGTCCGGGTCAGGTGTTCCCTGCAAGGCCTTTGAAGGCCTCGCGGAAACGAGACGGGGGACGCATTCCCGAACAAGGCCCGAAGGCGTTGCCGGAGGTATCCCTTGTGTCCCTTCGGGCTTTTCCCTCAGGGCTCTGTCTCTGCGGGTTTCTCCCCGCAAAGCCGGCGTCATCGAGCCGACAAGATAATCCTCGGTCTAGTTAGGGTCCGACCGGAAAGGACCATCGGGGCAATCGTGCGACTACCCCGGTAAACCAGCTCAAGCGAGCTTGATCTCGACGTTCACGCCAGCAGCCAGGTCCAGCTTCATCAGAGCATCGACAGTGGCAGCATTCGGCTGCACGATGTCAAGCAGGCGCTTGTACGTGCGGACTTCGAACTGCTCACGCGACTTCTTGTCGATGTGCGGACCACGGTTCACCGTGAACTTCTCGATCTTGGTCGGCAGCGGAATGGGGCCACGAATCAGAGCGCCGGTGCGGCGGGCCGTGTCAGCGATCTCGCCAGTGGCCTGGTCGAGCACGCGATGGTCAAACGCCTTCAGGCGGATACGGATGTTCTGAGCTTCCATTACCTACTACCGATGAGAAAGAGCCATAGGACCGAAGCCCCGTCAAATTCGAGCCGCGCCCCTACAACGGCGCGGCGAGTCGATCAACCCCTAGTTTTCCGGGAATCGTCGCCCCTACCCTTTTTACGCGAAAAGCCCGGCCTTCCAAACGGAAGGCCGGGCCAATCACTTCAGCCTGAGATCAGCGAATTACTTCGTGATCGCGCTGACAACGCCCGAACCAACGGTGCGGCCGCCTTCGCGGATTGCAAAGCGCAGACCTTCGTCCATGGCGATCGGAGCGATGAGCTTGACCGACAGGGCAACGTTGTCGCCCGGCATGACCATCTCGGTGCCCTCGGGGAGGATCACTTCGCCGGTCACGTCGGTGGTGCGGAAGTAGAACTGCGGACGGTAGTTCGCGAAGAACGGGGTGTGACGGCCGCCTTCTTCCTTCGACAGAACGTAGACCTCGGCCGAGAACTCGGTGTGCGGAGTCACGGTGCCGGGCTTCGCCAGAACCTGGCCACGCTCGACGTCTTCACGCTTCAGGCCACGAACCAGTGCACCGATGTTGTCGCCGGCTTCACCCTGATCGAGCAGCTTGCGGAACATTTCGACGCCGGTGACGGTGGTCTTCTGGGTGTCGCGGATGCCGATGACTTCGACTTCCTCGCCAACCTTGATGATGCCGGTTTCGACGCGGCCGGTCACAACCGTACCACGGCCCGAGATCGAGAACACGTCTTCGACGGGCATCAGGAAGGGCTTGTCGGTCGGGCGCGGCGGCTGCGGGATGAACTCGTCAACGGCCTTCATCAGCTCAAGGATCTTTTCCTTGCCGATGTTGTCGTCACGACCTTCAAGAGCGGCCAGAGCCGAACCCTTGATGATCGGAATATCGTCGCCCGGGAAGTCGTACGACGACAGCAGTTCGCGAACTTCGAGTTCGACGAGCTCGAGAAGCTCTTCGTCGTCGACCTGGTCAACCTTGTTCATGAACACGACGAGAGCCGGAACGCCGACCTGACGTGCGAGCAGGATGTGCTCGCGGGTCTGCGGCATCGGGCCGTCAGCAGCGTTCACAACCAGGATCGCGCCGTCCATCTGGGCAGCACCGGTGATCATGTTCTTCACGTAGTCGGCGTGACCCGGGCAGTCGACGTGCGCGTAGTGGCGAGCGTCGGTCTCGTATTCGACGTGTGCGGTCGAGATCGTGATGCCGCGCTCGCGCTCTTCGGGAGCCTTGTCGATGTTTGCGAAGTCAACCGCTTCACCACCGAACGTTTCCGACATCACCTTGGTGATGGCGGCGGTCAGCGTGGTCTTGCCGTGGTCAACGTGACCGATGGTGCCGATGTTGCAGTGCGGCTTGTTCCGCTCGAATTTTGCCTTGGCCATTTTCAAACCTTCTTTCGTCTTGAATTTGAATCCGCGGGTATCGGAGCGGCTCCCATGGAATCAGGCGCCGCCCCTAAAACCTTTCTTGCCCTCAGGCAAGCTTCTCCTTGACTTCGGCCGCGACGTTCGCCGGAACCTCATCATAGTGGGAGAAGATCATCGAGTAGTTTGCGCGGCCCTGCGTGAACGAGCGGAGCTGGTTCACGTAACCGAACATGTTCGCCAGCGGCACCATGGCTTCGACGACCTGGGCGTTGCCGCGGCTGTCGGTGCCCTGGATCTGGCCACGACGGCTGTTCATGTCGCCGATGACGTCGCCCAGGTACTCTTCCGGGGTCACGACTTCGACCTTCATGATCGGCTCGAGCAGCTTGATGCCAGCCTTCTGAGCGACTTCGCGCATCGCACCGCGGCCGGCGATTTCGAACGCCAGAGCGGACGAGTCGACGTCGTGGTACGCACCGTCGTAGAGGACGATGTCGAAGTCGATGATCGGGAAGCCGACCAGCGAGCCCGAGGCGGCGGTTTCACGCATGCCCTTCTCAATGGCGGGGATGTATTCCTTCGGAATGTTACCGCCCTTGACTTCGTCCTTGAAGGTGATGCCCGCACCGCGCTCGCCCGGCGTGACCTTGACCTTCACACGGCCGAACTGACCCGTACCACCCGACTGCTTCTTGTGGGTGTAGTCGATGTCAACCGGCTTGCCGAGGTATTCGCGGTAAGCCACCTGCGGCGCACCGACGTTCGCTTCGACCTTGAACTCGCGACGCATACGGTCGACGATGATGTCCAGGTGAAGTTCGCCCATCCCCTTGATGATGGTCTGGCCCGACTCGTGGTCGGTGCTGACGCGGAACGAAGGATCCTCGGCCGAGAGACGGTTGAGCGCGACGCCCATCTTCTCCTGGTCGGCCTTGGTCTTCGGTTCCACCGACAGCTCGATGACCGGCTCGGGGAATTCCATGCGCTCGAGGATGATCGGGGTCTTCTCGACGCAAAGCGTGTCGCCCGTCGTCGTTTCCTTCATGCCCGCCAGAGCAACGATGTCGCCCGCGAAGGCTTCTTCGATGTCCTTGCGCTCGTTGGCATGCATCTCGAGGATGCGGCCGACCTTTTCCTTCTTGTTCTTCACCGAGTTCAGGTAGCTGCCCTTCGAGAGCGTACCCGAGTAGATGCGAATGAAGGTGAGCGAGCCCACGAACGGGTCGTTCATGACCTTGAACGCAAGGGCGCTGAACGGTGCGTCGTCAGCGGTCTTGCGGGTGTCCGGCTCGTCCGTGTCGGGGTTCACGCCCTGGACGTCGGCGATGTCGAGCGGCGACGGCATGAAGTCCACGACCGCGTCGAGGAGCGTCTGCACGCCCTTGTTCTTGAACGACGAACCGCACAGGACCGGAACGAATGCCTGAGCGAGCGTGCCCTTGCGGATCAGCGCCTTCAGTTCGTCGGCCGTGGGGATGGTGCCTTCGAGGTAGGCTTCCATCACAGCGTCGTCCTGCTCGACCGCCAGCTCGATGAGCTTTTCGCGGTACTCGGCAGCCTTTTCCTTCATGTCTTCCGGAATGTCGACGTACTGGAATTCAGCGCCGAGGCTCTCGTCCTTCCAGACGATGCCGCGCTCGTTGATCAGGTCGACGAGGCCGACGAATTCGGACTCTGCACCGATGGGCAGGTAGAGGACAGCCGGAACGGCGCCGAGACGGTCGATGATCGTCTGGACGCAGTAGTAGAAGTTCGCGCCGGTGCGGTCGAGCTTGTTGATGTAGCACATGCGGGGCACGCCGTACTTGTCGGCCTGGCGCCACACGGTTTCCGACTGCGGTTCGACGCCCGCGACGCCGTCGAACGCGGCCACGGCACCGTCGAGGACGCGCAGCGAGCGCTCCACTTCGATGGTGAAGTCGACGTGCCCGGGGGTGTCGATGATGTTGAGGCGGTGGTCGTTCCAGAAGCACGTCGTTGCGGCCGACGTGATGGTGATGCCGCGCTCCTGCTCCTGCTCCATCCAGTCCATGGTAGCAGCGCCGTCATGGACTTCGCCGATCTTGTAGGACTTGCCGGTGTAGTAGAGGATACGCTCGGTCGTGGTGGTCTTGCCGGCGTCGATGTGCGCCATGATACCGAAGTTGCGGTAGCGGTCGAGCGGATGGCTGCGTGCCATGGGATGAGTCCTTAGCGAGGGTTTCGGGAGCGAGAGCGGCCTTCAGATAAGACCTCGCCCCCTGAAATAAAAGTGTGACGCCCGGATGACCTTCCACCCGGGCATCACCACCCACATTACCAGCGGTAGTGCGAGAAGGCGCGGTTCGCGTCCGCCATGCGGTGCGTGTCTTCGCGCTTCTTCACGGCGTTGCCGCGGTTGTTGGCCGCATCGAGCAGTTCGCCCGAGAGACGCGCCGCCATGGTGGTCTCGGGACGGTTGCGCGCGGCGGTGATGAGCCAGCGGATGGCGAGGGCCTGGGCGCGCTCGGGGCGCACTTCGACGGGGACCTGGTAGGTCGCACCGCCGACGCGGCGCGAACGCACTTCGATCTGCGGCTTCACGTTGTTCAGGGCATCGTGGAACAGCTGGACCGGATCGGCCTTGGCGCGCGTTTCCATGGTGGTCATGGCGCCATAGACGATCGATTCCGCGACCGACTTCTTGCCGTCGAGCATGAGGTTGTTCATGAACTTCGACAGGACCAGATCACCGAACTTGGGATCAGGCAGGATTTCCCGCTTCTCGGGACGACGACGACGTGACATCGCTTGTATTCCTTGTTCTTTCGGGCGGGAGCGTGAGCGTCACCGGCCGGTAATTCCATCACCGTGCGAGCCGTGAAGGGTCAGCACCCCCGGCCCGCCACCAGCTTACTTCGGACGCTTGGCGCCGTACTTCGAGCGGCTCTGCTTGCGATCCTTGACGCCCTGCGTGTCGAGCACGCCGCGCAGGATGTGGTAGCGAACGCCCGGAAGGTCGCGAACGCGGCCGCCGCGGATGAGCACGACCGAGTGCTCCTGCAGGTTGTGGCCTTCACCCGGGATGTACGAGATGACTTCGCGCTGGTTCGTCAGACGCACCTTGGCGACCTTGCGGAGAGCCGAGTTCGGCTTCTTCGGGGTCGTGGTGTACACGCGGGTGCAGACGCCGCGCTTCTGCGGGTTCTGCTCCATGGCCGGGACCTTGGACTTGGCCTTCTGCGGCTCGCGGCCCTTGCGGACCAGCTGGTTGATAGTGGGCATCTATACTCTTCTTTCAAATGGGAGTGCGATGGATCGAAACCGACGCATCGGCGTCGACCCGTCGCACCCCGGCAGGATCACCGGGCCGGGAGGGCTGCTGCAGCGATGTTCGGGAGAAGAGTAGTCGATCACGGGGCCTTGCGGCTTGAGGAAGCCCCGAAACCGCCATCCAGGAAAAGGACGGACCGCCGGTGGCTGCCCCGCCCCCTTTTTCACGAAAGGAGGCCGCACCCGTGAGCCGAAAAACACTCCACCCGGTCGCCACAGAAGCGCTGCCGGATTACTTTGCCGCCCGCCCGCCGAATGCCCCCTCGCCCGATTCGGGTAAGGAAAACCGTCCGAGATCACTGGCCCGCCGGGCCTGAAAGCCGCGGAAAAGCCGGAGAAACGCGCTGAAACGGCAATGTTCAGCTCTTTAGTATCCACCGCGAGCACGCCCGCAAGGGATGCGCGCCTTTAGGGGATTGGGGGTTTGGGGTCAAGAGAGAGTAGCAGGGGACGGCTTTGAGCCCATTGTCGCCGTTCGGAAACTAGCAATCCGGACCACGAAGCGGACGCCGCGCGCGTGCCTTGATCGTTTTGCCGTAAGCCTTATGGTGTTTGCGCAACGAGGAGCCGTCATGAAGCCAGAAGACCTACAATTTCAAAATTTCTCAAGTAATCACCTCCGGTATTACGACAACCGCGCTGGAGATTTTTCCGGGAAATTTTTGAGATGGTTTCTCGAACATATTTTTCGGCTCGACCCTCTCGAGGCAGACGATGCAGCAGTAGATGCAAAGCACGACAAAGGGATAGATGCTATATATGTCGATGATGTTTCAGAGATTGTCTATCTGATACAGGCTAAGACGAAGACCAGTGATAAGGCCACTTTAGGCGACGTGGATCTTAAGTCTTTTGTAGGCGCGCTTGCTCAATTTGATAGCGCAGAATCTATTGGGGATTTAATATCCGAGACAAAAAATGAGAGATTGAAACAGGCTCTGACGCGAAATGCGGTCCAACCTAAGGTTGAAGCCGGATATAGTATCAAACCAGTTTTTATAACAAATGTTCCATCCAACTCCGACGCTGACACGTATCTCAAGAAAAAAGATGGAATTGTTTTATATGATGCAGATGTCATAGCGACCGAGTACGTTGACCTTGAGGTGAACGGTGGCATTCAGGCGGATTTCTATTTCGATGTTTCTGATACCGACGTGATCGAATACGATGCGGGTGGCGCTGCGGCCCGGATTTTTCTTGCTCCGGCGCTAAATCTTCTGAAAATGAAGGGCATCTCTGACGGAAGTCTCTTTGAGCAGAATGTAAGATTGTCATTAGGCAACACGAAAGTAAATCGTGGCTTGCGGGAGAGCATCCGGCGCAAAAACGAGCATAGCAACTTTCCTCTTTACCATAATGGAATAAATGTCCTTTGCGAGGAAATCACGAAAGAGACTGACCAAAAAATTAGCATTAGAGATTACGTAGTCGTTAATGGCGCGCAAAGTTTGACGTCTCTTCTGGCTGAAAAATCAAAAATATCTGACGATCTTAAAGTTTTAGTGAAATTAATAGAGGTCAAAGGGGACATAGTTCTTTCCCAGGCCATTACTCGCAACAGCAATAATCAGAATGCGATTAAAGCGCGTGACCTTAAGTCCAATCACAATATTCAGCAGAGACTTAAAGTTGAGATTGAAGAGTGCAGCCATGGTACGTCTGCGTATGAGATTAAGCAGGGTGAAAATAACAAGGGAAAGCGTGTAATATCCAACGAAATGGCTGGACTAGTGATACTTGCGATGGACTTGGAGCAGCCATGGAATTGTCATCAAAAATATAAAGTGATGGATGATCTTCATTCCGACATTTTTGGCAGGCCGAGTGTAACAGGTGGTCGAGTTCTTGCGTTTTGGGAAAGTTTTCAAGCGTTAGGTGCTGCTCTCGAAGAATTGGATAATGAATTATTTGGTCAATATACCCTTACGAGATATTTTCTCGCATACGCTGTAGTGAGCATCATCCGCGCAGATGAGCTGGGTGCAGAGGTTTTAGCCAACCTCGACACGATCGCCGCGAATGGCAAACTGAACAATTTTGTTGCTGGTTTTGAAAATTTAGCAGTGGCCGCAGCCAACGATCTAAATGCTGAGATTTCGGACGATGAAGACGATCATTTCGATTACAAGAATGATCTAAAAAGTTCAAAATGGTGCCGGCAGACTGCGGCGCGGCTTCTTGCTCAATACAAAAAAGATGTACGACGCAAAAAGGCGGATCCGATAGCGGAAATGTTTGACGGTTTGCTGTGATTTTTGCCGAGGGCTGTGCGCCTATTTTGGTTGGCGACTATGCTCTGCAGCACATGACAGCTATCTCGGCTGTGCTCGGATGACCAGACTGTCCGCATTCGGCCAATCCCCTCCCCAACAAACCATTTTCCTACACACCCCGGCCTGCGATACACAGGTCCGCCATGAGGGGCATTCACTCCAACATTCATGGAGTTCCCAGCCATGTCGGACCCGTACGATCCTCCCGCCTTCGGGTGGGACGATGACCCTTTTGCGTCCTCGCCCTCCAGCCTGAACCCTTACGATGCCGCGCCGCAGGGCGCTCCGGACTGGCGGGCGCTTCCGCCCGATGTCGGGGACGGCTTCGGCCGCTTCGACGATCCCTTGCTGCCGCAGCCGGAGGGGTCGGGGGCGGGATGCCGGTCCGCCCGGCCGTCGCGGCGGACCTCGGCGGTGGCCTTCTTCGAGGAAGAGCCGGCGGCGGACGACCCGCTGCTCGGCTTTGCGCCCTATATTCACGCGGTGCCGCGTCGCAATTCGATCACGCCGGAGCGGCAGCGCGCCTTCATCGCCGCGCTGGCCGGGTGCGGCATCGTCACGCAGGCGGCGCGCTCCATCGGGGCGAGTCTGGAAGCGCTCTATCGCCTGCGCCACCGCAAGGGTGCGGAAGGCTTCGCGGCGGCGTGGGAACGCGCGCTCGATCGCGGCGTGCTGCGGCTTGAGGACTGCGCCCTCGAACGCGCGATCCGGGGCGAGGAGCGCCCGGTGGCGAGCCAGGGCAAGGTTGTGGCGACGTACTTGCGCCACGACACCGCGCTCATGCTGTTCCTGCTGCGCCACCGGCGGGCGCAGCGTTATGCCGAGGGCGGCGGCGGCGGGATCGGCGGGCGGCGCGATCCGCAGCCGGGCTCGGCGCTCTACGAACGGATCGTCGCGGACTACAAGGCACGCCAGCCCTCCTCCGAAGAGGTGATCGAAAGCATCAACGCCAAGATCGAACGCATCCGCCAGCGCCGCCTCGCCCATGCCGCCGAACTGGCCGAGGAGCAGGAGCGGATCGCGCAGGAGGAGATGGAGGGCTACTGGGGGACGTGACGCCCCCCTCCCGTTCCCGCGGGCTCAGACGTCCAGCTTGGTCGGCGCGCCGCGCCCTTCCATGAAGTTGGCGAGGTTGCGGTGCAGGTTGATGACCTTCTGCTCCTGGTGCGGGTTGGGCAGCGGGCCGCGAAAGCCGCTGGACTTCATCCCCTTCTGCACGAACTGCATGTTGGAGAAGTCCTGCGCCAGGACCGAGCCCCAGTTCTCCCCGATGGGATCGGCGTAGGTCCACTGCGTCTCCGGCTCCTCCCCTTCGGGGAAGCGTTCAAGGGCGTAGCTTTCGAAGATGCACTTGTCCGGGTCGTCCTTGTAGGGGCGCACGCGGTAGCACAGGGCGAACGTCTCTCCGTGAAGGATGTTCTGGTTGGGGAACAGGCCCCAGGCAAGGCCGCCCTCCTTCTTGACCTCGGGCGGGACCTCGGGCCAGATCACCCCGCGCGCGGCATCGTCGGCCTTGGCGGATTTCAGCCAGTGCGCGATGCACTCCTGCGGCGTCGCGTCCTCGGGCAGCTCGTCCTGGAGGCGGGAGGCGGCCTTCACCAGCGTTTCGGTGGAGGCGGAGTAGTTCACCGTCTCGTAATTCTCGCGGATGAGTTCGTAAGTGGAGACGCGGGGGTCATCTCCCTTTCCGGCGCGGGTGGTGCCGGCGCTCTCGCTCATCGCGAACTTGGCGTCGCGCGTGTCGTAGCTGGAGACGGAGTGCAGGCCGTACTGCTTCGACAGGGCGTAGTAGTCCCCGTAGGCCAGCAGCTGCGTGTGCGTGCCCGCGACGTGGTAGGGTTCGAGGAACGCCTCGATCGCGGTCTTCCAGTTGCAGTCGTAGATCGCCCACTGGCGCCACTTGTAGCGCATCTTCTCCAGCTGGAAGTGATCGAGGATCTCCCCGGCGCGGCCCATCCACTCCTTCAGCGGCACGGCCTCCGGGTCCATGGTGATGTAGATGTACCCGCCCCAGGTATCGACCTGCACTTCGGACAGGCAGGTCATTTCGGGCGTCAGCTTGTTCTGCCAGTCCTGCGGGTCGAGGATATAGGTGTTCTGCCCGTCGAGGTCGAAGGTCCAGCCGTGAAAGCCGCAGATGAAGTTGCGCCGGTTGGAGCCGCGCACGTCGTGGACCTTACCCGGCAGCATGTCCGGCACGGACACGAGCTGGCGGCCCCGATGCGGGCAGACGTTGTGGAACGCCTTGAGCGAGCCGTCGTCCCGGCGCAGCACGATGATCGATTCGTCGGCGACGTCGTAGGTCATCCAGTCCCCGGGGTTTGGCAGGTCGCTCTCCCGCTCGACCATCTGCCAGACCTTCGGCCACAGCAGCCTCTTCTCGGCCTGGAGGTAGTCCTTCGAGAGGAACGCTTCGGTCGGGTATGTGGCGAGCACTTCGGCGTCCATGTCGGCGGCGGTCAGGCGGCCAGTGTCACGGCGGTCGGCCTCGCAGGCTCCGGGCTTGGTCACGCAGTCTCTCCCATGCGCGCTATTCAACAGGCCTGTCTATTAAGCCACCCGGCGCGCAGTTCCAAGGCGCTTGCGCGTGCAACGCGGGAGCGATGAAGCGGCCATAAATCGCATTCTTCACTCACGCAGGCAGCAATCATCGCCTGGAGTGATAACTCTCATCGGTGAAGCGCGCTTCAGCCGCGACAAGACGTGCCGTAACGCCGGTGGGCCCGCCTGAGGGCAGAGATACAACAGGAGGAGGACAGCATGTCCCGCAAGATTTCACGCACGGCCTCCGGCCGCTCCATCATGCTGCTGCTGAGTGCGGCATGCTGCGCGCTCAGCGCCCCCGTCAACGCGGCGGAAGAGGCCAAGGGCAACAAGGGTGCGACCGAGGCCGAGACCGTCACCGAACAGGGCGCCGCTCCCGAGACCAAGCCGGGCGGCATGTCCAACCGCGACTGGTGGCCCAAGAAGCTCGACCTGACCGCGCTGCGCCAGCATGAGGCGCAGTCGAACCCCTATGGCGCCGACTACGACTACGCCAGGGAGTTCGCGAGCCTCGACCTCGAAGCGGTGAAGGCCGACATCCGCAAGGTCCTCACCACGTCGCAGCCGTGGTGGCCCGCTGACTACGGCCACTATGGTCCGTTCTTCATCCGCATGGCCTGGCACAGCGCCGGAACGTACCGCGTGGGCGACGGCCGCGGCGGTTCGGACGGCGGCGAACAGCGCTTCGAACCGCTGAACTCCTGGCCCGACAACGTCAGCCTCGACAAGGCCCGCCGCCTCGTCTGGCCGATCAAGCAGAAGTACGGCCGCAAGATCTCCTGGGGCGACCTCATGGTGCTGACCGGCAACGTCGCACTGGAGGACATGGGCTTCAAGACCATCGGTTTCGCCGGTGGCCGCGTCGACGCCTGGCAGCCGGACCTGGTGTTCTGGGGCCCGGAAACCAAGATGATGACTGACAAGCGCCGCGACGCGAAGGGCAACCTCAAGGGCCCGCTCGCCGCCACGCAGATGGGCCTCATCTACGTCAACCCGGAAGGCCCGAACGGCAACCACGACCCGATTTCGGCAGCCGCCGACATCCGCCGCGCCTTCGGCAACATGGCGATGAACGACGAGGAAACGCTGGCGCTGATCGCGGGCGGCCACACCTTCGGCAAGGCGCACGGCGCGCATGACCCGAACAAGTGCATGGGCGCGGAACCGTCAGCCGCAGGCATCGAGAAGCAGGGCCTGGGCTGGGACAACAAGTGCGGCAAGGGCAACGCCGAGGACACCATCACCAGCGGCCTCGAAGGCGCATGGTCGGCAAACCCCATCAAGTTCACCACGCAGTACCTCGACAACCTGCTCGACATGGACTGGGTGAAGGCCAAGAGCCCGGCCGGTGCGACGCAGTGGATCCCCACCGATCCGGCGGCCGCCAGCCTGGTTCCGGACGCGCACGTAAAGGGCAAGACTCACGCGCCGATCATGTTCACCACGGACATCGCGATCAAGGAAGACCCCGGCTTCCGCAAGATCGCCGATCGCTGGCACGCCAACCCCGAGGAATTCGCACAGGCCTTCGCCCGCGCGTGGTTCAAGCTGACGCACCGCGACCTCGGTCCGCAGGGTCGCTACCTTGGCAAGGATATCCCGAACCAGACGTTCAGCTGGCAGGATCCGCTCCCGCAGGCGACCTTCGCGCCCCTGAACGACGCCGATCAGGCGGCGGTGAAGGCCAAGGTTCTCGCCACCGGCCTGACCACTCCGGAACTGGTGCGCACGGCCTGGGCCTCGGCCGCAAGCTTCCGCGGCACCGACATGCGCGGCGGCGCCAACGGCGCTCGCCTGCGGCTTGAACCGCAGCGCAACTGGGCGGTGAACGACCCGGCCGAACTGGGCAAGGTCCTCACCAGGCTGACGAGCGTGCAGAAGGATTTCGCCAAGGCTGGCAAGCCCGTGTCCATGGCCGACCTCATCGTTCTGGCGGGCAACGCCGGCATCGAGCAGGCCGCCGCCAAGGCCGGCTATCAGGTCAAGGTGCCCTTCACCCCCGGCCGCGTCGACGCCACGCAGGAGCAGACGGACGTCGCCTCCTTCGCCTACCTGGAACCCAAGGCTGACGGCTTCCGCAACTACTACGCGCCCAACGCCGACCTCGATCCCGCTTCGGCGCTGATCGACAAGGCCGACGCGCTGAACCTCACGGTTCCGGAAATGACCGTCCTCGTCGGCGGCATGCGTGCCCTTGGCGCGAACTCCGGCAAGTCCGCCGCCGGTGTGTTCACCGCCAAGCCGGGCCAGCTCGACAACGCCTTCTTCGTCAACCTGCTGTCCATGGACACGGTCTGGGCGAAGAGCGCGACGCCGGGCCTCTACGAAGGCAAGGACCGCGCCACGGGCAAGCTGCGCTGGACCGCCACGCCGGTCGACCTGGCCTTCGGTTCGAACTCCGAACTGCGCGCCGTGTCGGAGGTCTACGCCTCCAACGACGCCGGCCAAAAGTTCGTCGACGACTTCGTCGCCGCCTGGACGAAGGTCATGAACGCGGACCGGTTCTGATCCGCACGGGGTTCTGAGCCGCAAAGGTTCTGATCCCCGGGGGTGGGCGAAAGCCCGCCCCGGTCGGTCCGGCAGCGCGGCCCCGCCCCCTCCGGTCGCGCTGCCGGTACCGCCACAGGATTGACACCAAGACGAAGGGAGGCGCCTGCAAGGCGCCTCCCTTTCGTGTGTCGGCGGCGCAACGCGAAAGGGAGGAGACGCCGCGCGGCGCCCCCTCCCCTGCACTGTTCCGGCGAACGCAGGGCCCGATCAGAGGCCGATCACGCCGCCGTCGTTCTTGGTGATGACCACCAGTGCCGAGCGCGGGCGGGTCGTCGCCGTCGGCGTGGTGCCGTCCTGGCCGGCTGGCCAGTGACCGCCCGGAGCGGCGATGGTGCCGCTGTCACCCGGGTGCTGGACGCCCACGAACATGGTGCGGCCGTCCGGCGTGGTGTCGATGCCGGTGATCTCGCAGTCCACCGGGCCGACGAGGAAGCGCCGCAGGTTGGCGCCGGTCGCCTTGGTGCCGACAATCGTGCCCTGCGTATTGCCGCCGCCGTTGTCGATGGTGACAGCACCGCCGTCACCGACGTGACCCGGAAGCGCGGCCAGCAGCATGCAGTTGGTGCGGTCGGTCATCGCGCCGTCATCGGTCTCGATCCACAGGAGCGGGTTGATCTGCCCGCCCACGTTGGTCGCGCGCGAGAAGAAGGCGCCGTCCGGGCTCGAGAAGTCGTTCGCGGGCGTCAGGCCCGAGACGTTGACGTTCGGGTTGCTCGGGTAGTCGGTCGAATCGACGCCGAACATGTAGATGTCCCACCGGAAGGTCAGTGCGCTGGTCGTGTCGCCGTCCTCGCGGATGCGGACGATATGGCCGTTCGGGTTGCCCTGGCTGCCGGTGCCCGGGTTGTTCTGGTAAGAGCGCGGGTTGGGCGCGTTCGTCGTGGTGGGCGAACGACCGCTGTTGTTGGTGAGGGTGAGATAGATCTCGCCGGTCACCGGGTTGCCGGTCGTCCACTCGGGCCGGTCCATCGGCGTCGCGCCGACGGCGTCACCGGCGAAGCGGGTGTTGACGCAGATGTCGGCCTGATCGGCGAAGGTGTAACCGTCGGGGTAGCTGGTGCTCGGTGCGCGCGGCGGAACCTGGCCATAGACCAGCGGCTTCCACGCACCCGTGCCGTCCGGGTTGAACACGGCGGCATAAAGCGTGCCGTTGTCCATGTACTTGTCACCGATGGCGAGACGGTCGGCGGCGTTGGCGTCGGCGGCGGCCCAGGTGGCGGCCGAGACGAACTTGTAGAGGTACTCGCCGCCTGAATCGTCGCCCATGTAGAAGCCGACCTTCTGGTCGGCAGCCACGCGGACGAAGGCGCCTTCGTGGCCGAAGCGGCCGAGCGCGGTGCGCTTGCGCGGGGTCGAGTTCGGGTTGTACGGGTCGATCTCGACCACCCAGCCCATCTGGTTCATCTCGTAGCGGTAGTCGTCCGCCGAAGTGGCGGTCGCGCTGCTGATGGTGGCGTTCCAGCGCTTGATGGCGGTGTTGGTGGTGTTCGCGCTCGACCACGAATAGCTGCCCGTACGGCTGGCCACGCCGTTGCGGCGCAGCGAGGCCAGCTCACGCGGGGTGCGCAGGGCATCGTCCGAAACGTCGCGGCGGAAGTAGCCGGCGTAGTTCTCCTCGCAGGTGAGGTAGGTGTTCCAGCCGGTCATGCCGTTGGCGCAGTTGTTGATGGTGCCGCGGCCCCGGGTGCCCTCGGGCGAATACTGCGTGCGCAGCATGGCCGAACCGGCTGCCGGCCCGTGAAAGTCCATCGGCGTGAAGGGCGTGATGCGGCGGTTGAAGGCGCTGTTCTGGTTGTAGCTCCACTTGCGGCCGCCCGCGTCGTTGTACTCGACGATGGAGACGCCGTGGCAGTTCATTTCCTTCACGACTTCCGCTTCGAGGCGGGCGCCGGTCGAGGGTGCGGCGGCGTGGAGGTACTTCTGCGTGATGTTCTCGTGGTTCTGCACGAGCAGGCCGCGCGTCGAGCTGGCCGCATCGACGCCGCCCGCTGCCGAAAGGCCGAAGTAGACGAGGCCGTCGTGATGGTCGCCCACGCGCTTGTCGAAGTCGGTGTCGGTGCCGTCGTTCTTGTAGGCGGCAAGGCCTTGCGCCAGCGGGTCGCCGAGGCGGGTCACGACGGTGACGGTGTAGCCTTCCGGAACGACCACGGCGTCGCCCGTGAAGTGCGCGACGGCAGCGAAGCCGAGCGCCGCGGGCGACACGCGAATGGTGGTGGTGGCGCTGGCGCTCTCGCCAAAGGTCGAGACGGCGGTGTAAGTGAAGACAAGGTCAGTCGCGGTGGCGACGGCCGGGGCGATGAAGCTGACGCTGCTGCCGGTGCCCATGAGCGTGGCGCTGGGGCCGGAGGTCTGCTTCCAGGAAGGAGCGGTGTCCCCGACGAGACCGGTGACGGTGCCGGTCAGGTTGACGACGCGGCCCGAACTGGTCGCGGCGTTCTCGCCGGCCGTCACGCTGATCTGGCCACGATCGTCGTCATCGTCACCGCAGGCGGCGAGCAGGCCGGTGCCCATGAAAGCCATCGTCGTGGCGCCCGCACCGCGGAACATCGCCTGGCGGCGCGAATACCGCTCGGCTGCCATGCTCTCCAGAGTGCGCTGGGTGGAATCGTTCACATCAACTTCGCCGTCGGTGTAGGTAACGGCGGGATCTGCTTCATTCATGGTGTAGCCCCTGCGGTTGATCGCGGGGGCGACAGCTAGGGGCGCTTCATGACAGCACCGCGCAAGAACGATGGCGGCTTGATTGCCGTTTCATGACCGAATTCCGACCATCACGCCGAACGGTTCGCCGCATCGGCGGATTACCGCGGGTTGACGGACGACGAGCGCACAGGAGGGCGGAGAACTTTTTTATGTGATGCCGGCGCGTCTGCGAAGGCGAAGCCCCCGCCCCGCCTAGCTTTCGTGCGGGTAGACGCCGCCCAGCACGCGGTGGAAGTGTTCCTCGACCTGGGCGTTGCAGGCGCAGGCGCGGCCCCTCAGCCCCTCGCGGTCCAGCACCTCGATGCCGCCGCGCCGCGTGCGCACCATGCCGTCGCGCTTGAAGCGCTGGAGCACGCGACTGGCGTAGCTGCGGCCGATTCCCATCATCGAGGCCAACTGTTCCTGCGTCATCGTCACGTCGTTGCGGCCGATGCGGTCGACGGCGGCCGAGAGCCACTTGGCCGCGCGCTCCTCGATCGTGTGGACGGCGTTGCAGGCGATGGACTGGAAGACCTGCGCCATCACGCAGTCGGCATAGCGCGCGAAAAGGTGGGAGACGGCCGGGCACCGCTCCTTCACGGCCTCGAGGTCGCGAACCGAGATGCGCAGGAAGGCCCCGTCGTGAAGAACGTTGGCGCGCGCGTAGGCCGGCAGCGAGCCATGGCTGACGATGCCGCCCAGCGCGCCTTCCCGGCCGACGAGGATCGTTTCCACCGCCGTGCCGTCCTCCATCTCCACGAAGTAGGAGCACAGGGCGCCGCCCGTCGGGAAATAGCAGTATTCGACCTCGTCGCCCGGCTGGTAGATGATGTCGCCCGAGGACAGCCGGCATTCGCCGAGCCGGGACTCGAGCAGCGCAAGGTCATCCTGGCGCAGGGCCGACAGCAGTTCGCTGCCCGCGACGGTGGCAGCGGATACCGGGCTTGTCTGCGGGATGGTGCTCATTGTGCGTCCTTGGCCGAGACTGGGGTAAGCGCGCGAACGACGCCGTCGCGAACGACAACCCAGATGAGCCGTTGCGGTTCCATGCTCCTGCGGTCATAAGTGAACAGACCGAACCACACGGACCTGTTACTGTGTGACTCCGGAACATTCCAGGAGCCTAAGTGTTCCCGGATCCAGGCGCACCAGCCGGTTCGCTTGTTACAGCCCAATGGGCCTCTACTGCGGGACCTCATGCAAGCCGACTGCGGATCGCCTGAAATGCCAGACGTGCTGACTCTACTACGCGAAGCAACCGGCCCGTCCCATGAGCGGCTCGACGCGGCATTCGGCTCGCTCGACCTGTCGAAGCGCGCCGACCTCGCGGGCTTCCTGTCGGCCCACGCCATTGGGCTGGAACCCCTCTTCCCCGCCTTCCGCGCGTTCGTCGAGGATGAACTCGGCCTTGAATGCCCCGACTATCCCGCCATGCTGCGGGCGGACCTCGACGCGCTGGGCGTGGGCGCGCTGCCGTCCATCGCCGCGCGCCCCGGCATCGGCGACGAAGCCGGCAGGGCCGGTGTTGCCTACGTTGTCTCCGGCTCGCGGCTCGGCCTCGTGGTTATCCGCCAGCGCGGCTACTGGGGCGAGGCGCAGGGCTTCCGCTCTGCCTACATGAGCGACGGACGCGGGCACGAAGCGTGGAAGGCCCTCGTGCCGGTGCTGCGCAGCCGCACTCGTCCGGGAATGGACGTGGACGCGGTGCGCACGGCCGCTCTTGCCGCCTTCGATACCTTCGCCGATGCCTTCGCCACCGGCGCCGGGGTCAAGGCACCTGCCAATGGCTGATTCCGCCCCCACCGTCGACCTGACGACGTGTGATCTCGAACCGATCCACATCATCGGTCGTATCCAGAGCTTCGGCTGGCTGCTGTCCTTCTCGAGCGACTGGATCATCAACCATGTCTCGCTGAACTGTCAGACGCTGTTCGGCCGCGAGGCGCGGGACCTCATCGGCTTTTCGGCGGTGGAGTTCCTCGCCCCGGAGGCCATGCACGATATCCGGACCCGGCTGCAGATCCTTGGCAGCGCCGACACGGTCGAGCGGCTGTTCGAACTCGACCTGCTCGGCGACGGCCGCCTCTTCGATGTCGCGGTGCATGTCTCGGGCCGCTCGTTCGTGCTGGAGATCGAACAGCACGACGCCACCAGCCGGCGCGACTTCGTCTCCTACGTGCGGCCGATGATCGAACGGCTGCGCCAGTCGGCAAGCGTGGAAAAGCTCTGCGCCAGCGCGGCGCGCCACCTGCGGGGCCTTACCGGGTTCGACCGCGTGATGGTCTACCGCTTCGAAGGTGACGGTGCGGGGGAAGTGATCGCCGAAAGCCTGAACGGCATGGTGGACAGCTTCAAGGGGCTGCACTTCCCCTCATCGGACATCCCGGCCCAGGCCCGCAAGCTCTACACCCGCAACCTCCTGCGCATCATCAGCGACGTCGACGACCCAACGGTCCCGATCTACCCGACCACCGGGCCGAACGGCGATCCGCTCGACCTTTCGATGTCCGGGCTGCGCGCCGTCTCGCCCATCCATATCGAGTACCTGCGCAACATGGGGGTCAAAGCCTCCATGTCCGTGTCGATCATGCGGCGCGGCAAGCTGTGGGGGCTGATGGCCTGCCACCACTATTCGCCATTGACGTTGTCCTATGCGGTCCGCACCGCCAGCGAACTGTTCGGGGAATTCTTCGCCTACCTGCTGGAGCAGAAGGAAACCGACTTCGCGCTGGAGAAGCGGGACCAGTCCACACGCCTCCACGACGAGATCATGGCTCGCGTCGCCAGCGGCGGTTCGCTGCTGGAGGCGTTCGACGAGTTCACCGAATCAATTGGCCACGTCATCCCTTTCGACGGTGTCGTCGGCTGGGTGGACGGCCGCTTCCTGTCGCACGGCTCCACCCCCGGTAAGCAGGAGTTCGCAGGGCTGGCCCGGTTCCTCAACACCGCCGGGGCCAGCGCGATCTGGGCCACCGACAATATTGGCGCGCTTTACGAACCGGCGCGCGAATGGGTGGACAAGGCCGCAGGCCTCCTTGCCCTGCCGGTCAGCCGCAGGCCGCGCGACTACATCGTTCTCTTCCGCAACGAGGCGCTGCGCGAGGTGCGCTGGGCCGGCAACCCTGAAAAGCCGGTCGAGCTCGGCCCCAACGGCGCCCGCCTCACGCCGCGCAAGAGCTTCGAGATCTGGAAGGAAGAACGCCGTGGCCATGCGCGCCCCTGGACGGATGAGGAAATCTCCGCCGCCGAGGCGCTGCGCGTCACCCTGCTCGAAGTAGTCCTGCGGCTCTCGGACGCCGCTCACGTGGAGCGGCAGCAGGCCAGCCAGCAGCAGGACATGCTGATCGCCGAGCTCAACCACCGCGTCCGCAACATCCTTAACCTGATCCGGGGGCTCGTCTCGCAGAGCAAGGAAGGCGCGCGCACCATCGACGAGTTCGCGCAGATCGTGGGCAGCCGCATCCACGCCCTCGCCCGGGCGCACGACCTCGTCACCCGCAAGGACTGGTCGCCGTCACCGGTCTACGAACTGATCCGGACCGAAGCGGCCGCCTACACCACGATCGACATGGACCGCGTCGTCATCGAGGGACCGGACGCTCTTGTCGCGCCCAGCGCCTTCACCACGCTCGCGCTGGTGTTTCACGAACTGATGACCAACTCGTGCAAGTATGGCGCGCTTTCGGTTCCGGAAGGGCACGTGAAGGTCACGCTGGAACGTTCGGACGACGGCTCGCTGGAGATCGACTGGCGCGAGGAAGGCGGCCCGCCGACCCATGAACCGACCAGGCGCGGTTTCGGCTCGACCATCATCGAACGCACGATACCGCACGAACTGAACGGTTCCGCCTCGGTCATCTTCCCGAAAGAGGGGCTTCACGCCCTGTTCCTCATCCCCGGCGATCACGTCTCCGGCTTCGAGACGCCCGGCGTCCCCTTGCACGAACCCGCGGTTGAACCGCCCGCGCCGAGCGACTTCAGGAGCGAACTTGCCTCGGGTGCCGCGCTGATCGTGGAAGACAACGTCATCATAGCCATGGAGGCGGAGGACGTCCTGCGCGGGTTCGGCTTCACCGACTGCCGCATCGCCGGCTCGGTCGCGTCGGCCCTTGGCGTGCTGCAGGATGCCGACGTCACTTTCGCGATGCTGGACGTGAACCTTGGCCAGGGTACGAGCGAGCCTGTGGCGCACGCGCTCAGGGAACGGGGCATTCCGTTCATCTTCGCCAGCGGCTACGGCGACCGCGCCCTTCAGAGCGGCGCCTTCAGCGGGGTTCCGGTGGTGACGAAACCTTATGGCGAGCGCGACGTGCGCTCCGCGATCGGCCGCGTTCTCAAGAAGCCCGCCTGACCTGCGCGGGGGCCCGGAGGCCCCCGCCAGTCAGCAGGCACCTTCCAGCAGGCGCCGGTCAGCGGGCGACGAACTTGCCCGCCTCGCGGTCCTTGCGAACCTTCAGCCCGTCAAAGACGGTGCCGCTCATGGTGATCCACACGCCGGGGCTTGCGGACTGGCAGCAGCCGAACGCCATGCCAAGGTTGAACGCCGCGTCGCTTTCGGCGAAGCGGGCCGGTGCCAGCGCGCCGCACAGCACGATCGTCTTGCCTTCGATATGAGCGAGCGCCGCCGCCGTTTCCGTCATCGTGTCCGTCCCGTGCGTGATGACGACGTGCCTTTCCGGTGCGTTGGCAATGGTCGCGGCGATCAGGGCGCGGTCCTCGTCCGTCAGTTCGAGACTGTCCTTGCGCAGCAGTTCGATGACGCGGAACGGGTGCGCGACGCGTGAAGTCTTGAGCATCTTGTCGATGACACTCTCGGCGATCTGGTATTCGCTGAGAGCGTCGAAGTACTGCTTGTCGATGGTGCCGCCGGTGGTGACGACGAGAATGGGTGCCTGGGTCATGCCCTGCCCATACTGCGCCCGGAGCCGGTTTCCAACACGCTCAGGCACAAGGTTTGCCTTAGCGCTGTTCCCGCCCGCCGATCAGCCGTTCTTCTCCAGGAACAGCAGCAGGCCGCGCTCTTCGCGTGTCATCCAGCGCGTCTTGCGCGGCAGGGTGGCCGGCAGCTGCGGCGCGTCCGCTCCCCCCTTCGCCGCCGCGAGGACGAGGGGGTGGATGTAGGACTTGCGGGCGATCGCCGGCGTGTTGCCGAGGCGCTGGGACACCTCGTCCAGCATCGCCTTCAGCGTGAGCCCCGGGTTGCGGTGCAGCAGCGTAAAGGCCAGCGTGCTCGCCGCCCAGGTGCGAAAGTGCTTGGCGGTGAAGCCCGCCCCCATCGTCTCGGCCAGGTATTCGTTGACGTCATGGCTGTCGACCGGAACGGCCTCACCCGCCTCGTCGACATACTGGAACAGGTGCTGCCCGGGCAGGTCCTGCATCTTGCGCACGCAGCGCACCAGCCCCGGATCGTCGCAGGCGATCTGGTGCAGCTTGCCGGACTTTCCCTTGAAGCGCAGCATCAGCGTGCCGCGCTCGATCTTGGCATGGCGGTTGCGCAGGGTCGTGGCACCGAAGCTCTTGTTGGTCTTTGCATAACATTCGTTACCCACGCGAATGGCGCCCGTGTCCAGCAGAGCGACGACGGAGGCGATCGCTCGCGTCCGGGTCAGCCCGCGCGACTTGATGTCGGCCGCCACCCGCGCCCGCACCGCTGGCAGCGCCTCTCCGAAAGCGATGCAGCGATCGAACTTCATCTCCTCGCGCGACTGGCGCCAGTCGGGGTGGTAGCGGTACTGCTTGCGGCCCTTGGCATCGTACCCGGTGGCCAGCAGATGCACGTCGGGATCCGGTGAAAACCAGCAGTTTACATAAGCGGGCGGCATGGCGATGCGGTTGAGCCGGTCGATCTCGTCGCGTTCGGTAATGCGCTCGCCGTCGGGGTCGAAGTAGGCCCATTTGTTCCCGCGCACCGGTTTGCGAACGATGCCCGGCGCGCTGTCGTCAGCGAACTTGAGGCGCGGTGTCGTGGAACGCGTCATCAGCATTGCGGCTTTCCCGAAAGATCCTGCCCTGTTCAACGCGCGGCCGGTGATCTGGTTGTCGGGGCCGTCAGGAAACCGGAAGCCCCCGGCACCGTTCCTTCAGGCAAGGCAAGACCAATCCACAGGAGCATACCATGGCAGATGCGAAGATCTTCCGGGATCTCAAGGCCGATCACGACACCCATCGCGCGCTTCTGGAGAAGCTGGGCGCGACGGAGGCCAAGGGCGAGGAACGCGCCACTCTCTTCGAGGAGCTGCGCAAGGAGCTTCAGGCCCACGCCGCCGCCGAGGAGGAATCCCTCTATGCCACGATGCTCGGCTGCCCGGAGCTGCGCGACGAGGCCCGGCACTCCGTCTCGGAGCACAAGGAGATCGACGACTTCCTGGGCGAGCTGGTGGAGATCGACACCGCCTCGTCCGAATGGATGACGAAGTTCAAGGAGATGCGCCACCGCTACCTCCACCACATCGACGAGGAGGAAGAGGACATGTTCCCCTCCGCCGCCGAAATCCTTTCGGAAGACGCCGAGAGGAAGCTTGCGGAGATCTTCGAGAACCGCAAGCCGAAGGAACTCGAGATCGCCGAGAAGGAATTGCCCGGCGACGCGCGGGAGTGAGCCCTGCCCGGCCGGTCTTGCGCCGGCCGGGAAAACGCGTCCGGGCGACACGTCGGAACGGGGGAACAGTGAGGCCAGGCGGTGCGTTGCCTCCCAGATAGTCACAACAAGGAGACGGACCATGGATAAGGACATCCGTGAGCACTTCTGGAAGTCATTCCAGGCCAGCCCCTTCATCATGATGAAGCTGCGAGGCGCTTCCGGTCACGCCGAGCCGATGACGGCCCAGCTCGACAAGGACGCCCATCACGCGATCTGGTTCTTCGCCAAGCGCGACAACCGCATCGGCGGCGGCGGCAAGGCGATGGGTCAGGTGATGACCCGAGGGCACGAAGTCTTCGCCTGCATCGAAGGCACGCTGGTCGAGGAAACCGATCCTGCCGTGCGTGACAAGCACTGGGACAACTCCGTGGAAGCGTGGTTCCCGGAAGGGAAGAACGATCCCTCAGTCCTCATGCTGCGTTTCGACATCGAGGATTCCGAGGTCTGGACTTCCGACATGGGCGTGAAAGGCGCGTTCAAGCTGATGACCGGCAAGCCGATGAAGGACCATGATGCGGGAGAGCACGCGCTCGGGCGGGTCTGAACCCTCTAGGACCCGCGACTGGGCAGCGGGGGCGCGGTGGCCATGCCACCGCGCCCTTTTCGCATCGGCGCCCCGTCTGAAGCCTCCCAGGCGTCAGGCGTTTTGGCGAGGTCGCTTGGAGAGAAGGTAGCGCCACACGCCCAGGCAGTTGATCACGAACAGGACCATGTTCTGCACACCGATCCCCTCCGCCTCACCGCTAAGGAAACCCCAGGCGATCAGCGTGATGGAGCTGGTGACGAAGATCACGAACCCGGCCCCCGTCCAGCGCCGCCCAAGGTCCAGCGACACGATGAGCGCCGCCACGGTTCCCGCGGCGGCGCCATAGTACTGCAGACACTGAAGGACGAACTCGCTCATCCGCGAACCGATGCCTCGGGGTGTTCAATCTTCTTCATCGTCATTGCCCTCCGCCTCGCGGCTCTCTCAAGGATATGGACCGCTCAGGCGTGCCGCAGCGGTTCCAGTTCTCTGGGCCGGTCGGTCTCCGGGCAACCGGAGAGGGCGTACGAAATCGCGGAAAGGATGGCCTGTCGCGTGAAAGGCTTCTGAACGATCCCGACCGCAGTCGGCGCGGGAGTGTCAATCTGTCCGGGGTTCGCGGTGACATAGATCACCCGCACGCCGTAGCGGCCGGAAAGATCCCGCGCGATCGCGGGGCCTGTCAGTCCGTCCCGGAGGTTGAGATCCACCAGCGCGATGTCCGGTATCTCGCCCAGATTGCCGAGCGACGCCATGTCGGGAACCGTGCCGATGACGGCGTGCCCGCCATCGGCCAGTATGTCTTCAAGTTGCAGCGCAACCAGGAATTCGTCCTCGACGATGAGGACTTTTCCGGCGCCGTTGGCCTTTACACCCAAGGACGCAGTTCCTGTTCAGGCCGCGAGGCTCTGGTCGGCGTCGACGTTGGCGATCTTCACCAGTTCGGCGAAGAACGCGTCGATAGCCTCGCCACCGAGCACGAAGTTGTGACGGAAATCCGGAAGCTGGCCGGATTCGATGATCTTGGACAGCATGGCGCGGGCCCGGCAGATCCGGCTCTTCACAGTGCCAAGAGCGATGCCGCAGATGTCGGCGATTTCCTCGTACGAGAGGTTGCCGGCGGCAACCAGCACGAGGGCTTCGCGATAGGTCTCGGGAATGGCGGTCAAAGCGCGCAGGACGTCCGCCAGCTCGATGGCACTTTCCTGGCTCGCTTCGGCGCGCAGGATGCGCTCGGCGGCCACTTCGTCATATTCGCCGTGGAAGCGGGCGCGGCGCGCTTCGGAATAGAAGTGGTTGCGCAGGATGGTGAAGGTCCATGCCTTGAAATTGGTGCCGGCGGCATACCGCTCACGAGCAGCCCAGGCGCGCAGCATGGCTTCCTGAGCCAGATCGTCCGCGCGATCGCGGCAGCCGCACAGGCCGCGCGCAAAAGCGCGCAGGTGCGGGGCGACCTCCGCGAGAGCCCGACGAAAATCGCGATCGCTCAGGGCGACTTTTTGTTCGGGCTGGACCCCTTCGACGCGTGCTTCGACCAGAGTCGACATTGCGGTTACCCTCCATAAGAAACCAGTGGGTAGCTAACGGCGCGCGAAGTCATTTAGTTCCCGGACCGCGCCACTTCGTTCCACGGATGCGCATATTTGCGGCGAACCGCGCGCAACGAAGGACCGGATGCCAGATTTTCTCGCCGGTCGGGAACAAACCGGCCTTTAAAAAAATTGAGGCCCCGTCCACCTTTGAAGGTGAGCGGGGCCTCCGGGATCGGATCACCACTGGTTTGCGGGGGGGGTGGGGGAGCCAGTGGTGATACAGTGGGAACGTAGTCGCCCGCCGTTGGTTCCCCGGAAAGCGTCCTGCCGCGAAAAATTTTCCGGTTGCCCTAAACGCGCCACGGAGTCAGACAAACGACACCGGCCTTATGGCGCAAGGGCGCCTATCGACGTACAATCGGGAAGCCCGCTTCCCCATTAGGCCTGAGGAACTTGAATGTCCGTCTCTGATCAGATCGCGATCCAGCTGCCTTACCTGCGCCGCTATGCGCGCGCCCTTACAGGCTCGCAGCACTCGGGCGACGCCTATGTCCGCGCGACGCTGGAAGCCGCGCTGGCCGACCGTTCGCTGCGCGATGCCATAGCCCGCAGCCGCGCCGCGCTCTACGAAGCCTTCACCCGCATCTGGTCCACCAGCCATGTGGAGGAACCGGCAGGCGACATCGACGCAGGCACGCACGAGCAAGCGGCCCAGGAACGCCTCTCGACCATAGCACCCACGCACCGGCAGGCTCTGCTCCTCACCACGGTCGAGGAATTCTCGCGCGAGGACACCGCGACGATCCTTGGCCTTGAGGTGGAGGAGGTCGACGCCCTGGTGAGCCAGGCCATCCGCGAGATCGAAGGCGAAAGCACCACGCGCGTCCTCATCATCGAGGATGAACCGCTGATCTCGATGCAGCTGGAAGGCCTCGTCACCGATCTCGGCCATACCGTCGTCGGCACCGCCGCCACGCGCAAGCAGGCGCTGGAAATCTTCGAGCGTCACCCCGCCGGGCTGGTGCTTGCCGACATCCAGCTGGCCGACGGCAGCTCCGGCATCGATGCGGTCGAAGATCTGCTGAAGTTCGGCGAGGTTCCGGTGATCTTCATCACCGCCTATCCGGAACGCCTGCTTACCGGCGAACGCCCTGAACCCACGTATCTGGTGACGAAGCCGTTCCAGGAAACCACCGTTCGGGCGACGATCAGCCAGGCTCTGTTCTTCAACTCCACCCATCCGCAGGACTGATCCCGCAAGCCACCCGCTCGTCGCCGCTCCTCACCGGAGCGGTGGCTGGGCGGGCCTCGCCCGGGCTATCGCCGCTTCCTGTCCGGGACTGACTCGGACCCGCTGACCGGCTCGAAGCCGGGAACCTGCGGGGCGAAGCCGTGCCGGCGCACCGCCGTTGCGCAGATCGGCACCTCAAAAACAGACTGCCGCAGAGGTCTTCCTGCCAGACGACCTGCCCGCCCATGGCGCGAGCAGCGGCGAGCGCGAACATGCCAGTCGACCTGGCGGCAGATTGCCCGCGGCCCTTCTTCTACCCCTCAAAGTGTCCCGGAGTTGCAACGGCACGCTTCAGTCATCGATGAAGGGAGGGACGGATCCGGCTGCCTGTCGGCGGCGGGTGTCACTTGCGCTCGTTGCGCAGCACGAACTCGCGCGAGGCGCGCACGGGAACCTTGAGCCGGCATTCGACGCCGCCCGGCTCGAACCGCAGGTCGACTTCGGATTTCAGTTCGTGCGCGACGATCTTCTCGATCAGGTCGCGCCCGAAGCCGCGCTTGCTCGGTTCGGCCACGGGCGGGCCGCCCTCTTCGCGCCAGTGGAGTTCGGCGAGGTCGGGCGAGAGCAACTGCCAGTTCACGTGTATCCGCCCCTCGATGGTGCTGAGGGCGCCGTACTTGGCCGCATTGGTCGCCAGTTCGTGTATGGCGAGGCCCAGCGACATCGCATCGTTCGGGGCCAGCTTGATCGTCGGCCCGGACATCGAGACGTGGCTTTCATTGCCGTCCATGTAAGGGGCCAGTTCGGACTGCACGATGTCACCGAGCGCCGCGTTGCCCCAGTCGGACTGCGAGAGCAGATCGTGCGTGGCGGACAGCGCGCGGATGCGTGCGGTCAGGCTCTCGGTGAAATCGTCGATGTCGCGCGAGCGGCGCCGGGTCAGCGCCGCGATCGACAGGACGTTGGCGAGCGTGTTCTTCACGCGGTGATTGAGTTCGCGCGTCAGCGAGTTGCGGATCGAGGCCTGGCTCGTCAGCCACTCCAGCACCATGCGATCCTCTGCCGCGCGCTTGGTAATCAGGCGGCCGATCGCCATGACCATCAGCGAGGCCAGCGCGCCGAAAAACAGAGTGAGGCGTGACAGCGGCGAGAGGGTGTTGGACTTGCGGTCCCGGACCTGCACCACCCAGACGCGGCTGCCCACATCGATGCGCCGCTCCAGCGTGCGACCGTCGGCGGATTCCGCCCGGCGCTCCGCCAGGAGCGTCTCGCTGTCGACATGGTCGTCATATATCGCCATGTCGATACTGTCGTCACGGTACAGCTCGCTTGCGGACTTGAGGAAGGTTCCGGCGCGGAACGGACTATAGACGAAACCGCGGGTGACCCGGCGGCCCTGTTCCATGGCGATGACGGGCATATAGATCAGGAAGCCGGGCGGACCCTCCGCCTCCTGGTCCTGTATCAGCCCGACCTTGCCCGAAACGATCGGCCGGCCGAGCTTTCGCGCCTTGTCGATCGCCTCCCGTCGCACGGGTTCCGAATACATGTCGTAGCCGAAGGCAAGCTGGTTGCCGTTGCCGTGTTCGGGCTCGAGATAGACGATGGGGACCGCCAGATCCCGCTTGGTGCCGGGCTGGGGATGGACGAAGTAGTTCGGCACGCCGGATTCGTAGATCCGCTCTTCCAGATTGGGAATGTCGCGGGCACGCACCAGCGGCGCCCAGCCCATTCCGAGCGACCCGTAAAGCCGTCCATCACCCTGAAGCTCGCTGCTGAGTTCGGCGAACTGCTGGCGGCTGACGGAGGACTGCCCGGCGAACATGGCGGACGCGGCGCGCAGGAGCGCGGTGTTCTCGGTGATGCGGCGCTGAAGGGCGGACGCCGCCTCGGTGAGACTGCGGTCCAGTTCAACCGCGCGCGTCTGCTTGTCGGCGCGCTCGATCGCCATGACCGATACCGCCGTCGTTATGCTCGCGATCAGGAACAGCAGGAACGGCCAGCCACGCGGATACTTATGGAACCACGCCTGCTTCTGCACCCTGTCGAGCAGCGCCTGGTTAATCACCCCGCAACGTCCTGTACCCTCAAAATCCGTGACTTGCGATCACATCTGACCACAGGCACCGCGCTATGCCAACACTTTCAGAAAAGGGGAACTATGCATTGCGTCGATTGTTCCAGTTTTCAAAGGACGTCCGTTTCGCTTGCAGATCGGACGGGGCCCGTGCAGCGCCGTGACTTAGGCTGTTAGCCATAAGGATAATCGCCGCGCTCCGGGCTTGACCGGCTTCCGGTCTCGCCGCAAGTGTACTCGGGAAAGGGAGTTCGTGTTGAGTCAGCCCAATGGACGTGGTGCACCCGGCCAGATGATGCCGGGCCTACCGCCTGAAGTCCGCAAGGACGGTGAGCCCGGCTGGGCCGGGGGGTTGAGGAAGCTCTATAACTCCGTGGTGGAAGAACCGCTGCCGGACAGCTTCAAGGATCTCCTGAAGAAGCTGGATGACAGCGACGATGCCTGAGCGGATCACGCCGAACTCCACTGATGAAGGTTTCCGCAAGGAACTTCTCGCCGTCCTCCCTCACCTTCGCGCCTTCGCCCGCGGTCTCTCCGGCCGCTCCGACTTTGCAGACGACCTCGTACAAGAGGCCGCGATCAAGGCGTGGACCGCGCGGGAGCGTTACCAGGCCGGCACGAACATGCGCGCCTGGACCTTCGCGATCCTGCGCAACCACTACCTCTCCGAGCTGCGCCGGTCCAAGCGCCAGACGGACCTTGACGAAGGCGCGGTCGAGCGAATGCTTGTCATGGAAGCCGACCAGGAAGGCCCGTTGCACCTGGGCGACATGGAATCCGCGCTGCAGAAGCTCGCTCCGGAGCGCAGGGAGGCTGTGCTGCTCGTCGGCGCCTCCGGCTTCAGCTACGAGGAAGCGGCGGAGATCGCCGGCTGTCCGATCGGCACCATGAAGAGCCGCGTTGCCCGCGCCCGCGCCGATCTGGCCCGGATGCTCGATGGCGACCAGCCGCCGCAGCCCGTCGAAGTCCAGGCACGCAAGGCGGGCTGACCACCGGCTGCTCCTGCTGGAACGGGAGAGCGGCCGCCACGATCCTCGCACAAACGAATGAAGCACAGGCGCCGCGCCCGCGAGGATGCGGCGCCTTGCCTTGCACGCGGCGCCTTTACGCGAAAGCCCCCGCAGCCTTGCGGCCGCGGGGGCTTCAACGATCTTCAGGCCATCCGGCTTACGAAGGGTAGACCCAGTCGGTGCCGCGGTCGAAGTTCTCGGACGCGAACTTCCAGTTCAGAATGTTCTCGAGAACGGCCTTCACGTAGGCGGGGCGCTTGTTCATCTGGTCGATGTAGTAGGCGTGCTCCCACACGTCCACGGTCAGCAGCGGGTTCACGTCCTTGACGAGAGCGCTGTCGGCGTCGTGGGTGGAAATGACCTTGAGCTTGCCGCCATCCACGACGAGCCAGGCCCAGCCGTTCGAAAAGTGATTGATCGCCTCGTTGGAGAGCGCTTCGAGCAGCGCGTCCATCGAACCGAAGTCGGCCGTGATGGCACCGGCAAGCGCCTCGCTCGGCTCGGTCTTCTCGGGGCTGAGCGAGTGCCAGTAGAAGCCGTGGTTCCAGGTCTGCGCAGAGTTGTTGAACAGCGGGCCCGACGAGTTCCTGGCGATTTCCTCGACCGGCTTGCCTTCGTTCTCGGTTCCCGCGATCGCGGCGTTCAGCTTGTCGACGTACGTCTTGTGGTGCGCGCCGTGGTGGATTTCCAGCGTCTTGCTCGAAACGTGCGGTTCGAGCGCGTCCTGCGCGTAGGGCAGCGGCATCAGGGCAATGGTCATGGCTTGTTTTCCTGTTCAGGTTATCGAAGCTTGGCTGCACCCCCGGCCTGCGCCGGAGCTGGAGAACGTACGCGCCTATTTCTGACGAGCGGCCCCACAATTCAAGCGTGCAATAGTGCCATTTTCACATTGGGCACAATTAGTCAGGCGGCAGACGCGAAAAAGGATGGCGGGGTTACCGCCATCCTCTCCCGTGGTCGTCCTCGTTCTGCAAGGGGGTGGCGAACGAGGGCAAGCCAACCTTGGCCGGCGTTGAAGCGCAGCCTTGGCAGGATCAGGGGTTCTGCTTAGCCTCGTCGGCCGCTTCCTCGAGGGCGTCAGCCTTGGCTTCGCCGGCATCCTCAACGGCATCAGCCTGGTTCTCGAGGGTATCAGCGGCAGCACCACTGGTGGCGGCGGCCTGGGTCTCAAGCGCGTCCGCAGCAGCGTCCGACCGTGCCTCCACCGCGTCTGCGGCCTGTTCCGTGGCGTCGTCCGTGGGATTGTTGCAGGCGGCGAGTCCGAGAGCCGCCGACGCGACCGCGATCATGGCCAGACGCGAGGTGGTATTGGCTTTCATGGCTAGAGATCCTTTGTCCCTGTTACAGTTTCAGACGCGTTCATTCAGATCAAGGGCAACGCGCGTACCCCAATAGGCCGGGCAGCGATGCTGCCCGGCCCTTGCCGTGGGGCTCTTAGCGAACCGAGCCGCGACGGAAGAGGTTGACGATCGCCAGCAGGATCACGGCGCCGAGGAAAGAGGCAAAGAGCGACAGGATGTCGAACGAGCCACTGGTGATCGGCGCGCCGCCGATGAGCGGAGTGATGATGAAGCCGGCGATCACGGCGCCGACGATGCCGACGACGATGTTCAGGAAAACGCCCTGCTGGGCGTCGGTGCGCATCAGAATGGATGCGAGCCAGCCGATGATACCGCCGACAAGCAGAATAAGAAGGAGGGTCATGGGTTCGTCTCCGGGATAGCGTGTTCTGAACCCATAACAAGCAGTGGAACGCAAGGTTCCGCCCTCCCCTCCACCGCTTGTCGCAACGCAGTTCCATTACGCTGCGGCGATTGAGCGTATGGCGATTGAAACCCTGAAGGTGCTTAAAAGGCCGAAGGAAAGCTGAAGGTGGGCAGGAGACGCGGAAATTACCAGTAGCGGTGGAAACGACAAAGGTGTTAAAATACACTCGCGCCGCGCAAAGGTCCCGCCCAAGAGGAGACCGGCAGGCTGGAGAAGATGCGTCTATGCTCGATAACACTCCCCGAAAGTGGGACGCCGAAACCGATTTCGTGTCGATTGGGTCCGGAATCGCCGGTCTCTCCGCTGCCATAACGGCCCGCGACCAAGGCCTGGAGGCGATGGTGCTGGAGAAATCCGCACTCCTTGGCGGCGTGACGGCCCTGTCGATGGGTGAGGTCTGGGTGGCCGGCAACCACCACGCCGCCGATCTTGGTCTGGAGGACAGCGCGGAAAGCGGCTTCCGCTACCTCCAGCGGCTTTCGATGGGATACGGCGCCGGCCTCGCGATCCTCAACAAAGTCGTTCACGCCCGCGAGGCGCTCTCCTATTTCGAGGACCGCATCGGCCTCAGGATGGAGGTGATCCGCGACTGTCCGGATTACTACTACGGCCACAGCAACGATGCCGTGGCCGAGGGCCGAATGCTGGAGGTGGAGCCGTTCCCGGCCGCAACGCTGGGGGAGTGGCAGGCAGGCACCCGTATTTCCCCGCAGATGCCCTATGGCCTGACCCACTGCGACATGTTCGCCGCAGGCGGTACGGCCAATATCGTGAAGTGGGATTTCGGCCGTATGGCGGACCGCCTGACGAAGGATGAGCGCTGCCTCGGACCCGGCCTGGCCGCCTACTTCGTCAAGGGCGCCATCGATCATGGCGTCACGCTTATGACCGAGACCGGCGTGGAGGAACTGATCGCCGACGGCTCGCGCGTCGTCGGTGTGCGGGCGGTGCGCGACGGGCGGGACATCTTCGTCAGGGCACGGCGGGGGGTTCTCGTCTCGGTTTCCAGCTACGAACGCCATCAGGGATTCAACCGCACGCTGGGACAGCAGCTGGAGCTTGGATCGATGGTGTTCTCGACGGTGGACGGCGCGAACTTCCGGCTTACCGGCCCGCTCGGCGCCCGCATCGCGCGCGTGCCGGACATCACTTCGTTGGGTTTCACCATCCCCGGGACGGAGGGGGAGGATGGCCAGCCCCTCTGGAACAGCGCGCTGCCCGTAATCGGCCAGCCGCACACGATCGTCGTCAACCGGGCGGGAAAACGCTTCGGCAACGAGGCGTTCTACCGCAGCTTCTACTACACCATCGACCAGATCGACGGCTCGGACCAGACGCACCCCAACTTCCCCTGCTGGGCGATCATCGACAGCCAGGCGCGGGAGAAGTACCCCTTCGGCTCGATCATGCCGGGCTCGGACTGGCCGGAAGGATTCGGAGCGCAGGCCGATACGCTGCGCGAGCTGGCACAGGTCATCGGCGTCGATCCCGACGGGCTGGAAGAGACCGTGGCGCGGTTCAACCCGAATGCCGAGCGCGGGGTCGATCCGGACTACGGGCGCGGCACGCATCCATGGAGCACCTGGATGTGCGGCGATCCCTACCACAAGCCCAGCCCCGTGCTCGCTCCGCTGCAAAAGGGCCCGTTCCACGCCGTCCGGCTGGAGCGGATGGGCGGAACCGCGATCAGTTCGTCGGGCATCCTCACTGACATGCACGGGCAGGCGCTCGACTGGAACGATGCGCCGATACCGGGCCTCTACGTCGCCGGGAACTCGCAGGCCCGGATGGAAACGGGCGCGGTCATGCAGTCGGGCATCTCCAACGCCCGGGGCATGACCTACGGCTGGCTGGCGGCGCAGCACGCGGCCGGCAGACCCAGCGACCGGCTGGCGCGCGAGGCGGAGCGAATGGGCCTGTGATCGAGACAAGCCAGAGCGTCCGGGTCGCCGCCCCCCTCGTGCTCGCCTGGAACTATGCTCGCGACGTAGATCGCTGGGCGCAGATCATGCCGGGCTACCAGGCCTGCGAGATCACCGATGCGGACAACTCTGTCTGGGCGCTCAAGGTCGGGGTCGGCGGGCTCGTGCGGACGGTGAAGGTGGCGGTCCACGTCACCCGCTGGGCGGGCCCGCAGGAGGTGGACTTCGCGTTCCGCCTGCTGGGCGATCCGGTCGAGGGGGCCGGCTCCTACCGTGCGGCGGCCGACGGAGACGGCACGGCGATCACGCTGGCCGTGCAGGTGCGCGGGTCGGGGCCGATGGCGCCGATGTGGGAAGCGATGGGCGGCCCCGTGCTTCCCCGTTTCGCCCGCAGCTTCGCCGAGGACCTGAAGGCGCGCATCGAGGCGGAGACAGGCGCAGCCGGAGCCGCCCCGCGATCAGCCGGTGACGATGCGCGGGCCAGCGCCTCCGGGCCTTCGGTTTCCCTGATCGCGCGCATGCTGGCCTGGCTGCGTCGGCTCTTCCGGTAGCGCGCAACCAACCCGCCGTTCTTCGGGTTCTCCTGCCGAGGAGACCCGAGAAGTGTACACGTCCGCCCGCGACCGCGTGGTATCCGCGCTCGCATCACTGCTGATCGTGGCAGGCGGCGTGGCCGCGCTGGTGGCCGGGCTTGCCGCTCAGATGACGCCGAAAGAACGGCGCGAGGCGCTCGCCGCCGTGCTGCCGCTGCGCAACGAACCGGAGGAGCCTCGCCCGAAGGAGACCCCGGCCAAGGCGCGCTCCACCGCCGCGAAAGGGCGCCCTTCGCCCCCGAACCTGCGCAACAAGGCCACGCAGGTCGTCGCCCCTCCGGCCAGGGTGCCCCCGCTCATCGTGCCGCCGCCCGTCGTCACCGCGCCCAGGGCCGGAACCGGCGCAGCCGCGCAGAGCGGCGCCGCGGATCGCGCCGGCCCGGGACAGGGGGCCGGCGGCATCGGCGACGGCGATGGTGGCGGGGGTGACGGGAACGGCGACGGCGAGGGTGACGACGCCCTCACCCGCCCGGAGCAGATCCGCGGACGCCTGCGCTTCTCCGACCTTCCGCGCGACCTGCGCGAGGGCAAGACCGGCGGCGAACTCAAGCTGCGCTACCGCATCGGCGTCGACGGCCGGGTGAGCGACTGCCGCATCCTGGTGTCCAGCGGACGCCCCTCGCTCGACGCCACGACCTGCCGGCTCATCACCGAACGCTTCCGCTTCAGGCCATCCCGGAACAGCCGCGGAGAGCCGGTGCCGGCGATTATGGTGGAAACGCACGGCTGGTACTTCGATCCGGAGGAAGATCTGCCCTGAGGCGCCGTGCACCGCACTGTTGACGGTTTACACAGGTTCGGGATTGGCGCACACTGTACACCTGTACAGCACCCGGCAATCGGGGCCTGCGGAGAGGAGCCTTTCGTGACCATCAGCGTGAACGCCATCAAGCCGCACATCGGCGGCATTATCGACGTTTCCCCCGATCGCCTTCTTGACGACGAGACAATCGAGGCCGTTCGCCGGGAACTGGAAATGCGCGGCGTGCTGGTGTTCCCGCAGATCAACGTGTCGGACGAATTGCAGCTCGCCTTCACCGACCGGCTGGGAGACCGGGTGAACTTCACGCGTCAGGTGCCCGGTTCGGACGCGGAAACGCCCGACGTCTACAAGATCACGCTGGACCGCAGGCTCAATTCGGAGCCGGACTACGTGCTCGGCACTTTCTTCTGGCATATCGACGGCATCACGATCGACCAGCCGCTGCCCAAGGCCACCGTGCTGTCGGCGCGCAGGCTGTCGGACACAGGCGGTGCCACCGAGTTCGCCAATCTCTACGCCGCGTGGGACCACCTGCCCGACGACGAGAAGCGCGAGTACGAAGGGCTGACGGTCATCCACTGCGTCGAGGCTGCTGTCCGCCCGGTCCACGGCCACCCGAGCGAGGAGCGCCGCGCCCGCTACAAGGCCATGGCCGCGGTCATGGAACAGCCGCTCGTCTGGACGCATGACGACGGACGCAAGTCGCTCCTGCTCGGCACCCATGCGGACGGGATCGTCGGCATGCCCGGCGCGCATGGACGTGCCCTCCTCGCCCGGCTTCAGCAGTGGGCCGCGCAGCCGGACTTCGTCTACACGCACAAGTGGCAGGAGGGCGACCTCGTGATCTGGAACAACCAGGGCCTGATGCACCGCGTCGTCCCTTACACGGACGAGGGCCGGGTCATGCACCGCACCACCATCGCGGGCAAGGAGCGCCCCGGCGTCGCCGCCGACCCCGCAAAGGTCGATCGCATCTATCAGGTGGCGTGAGCCAGACCGCCTGAAGGGCAGGCGGCCGGCGGCGGCACAATCCACCGGCCGCCGCCCGGACCGGCGGCGGTCCGGGTTGACGGCGCGACGGAGATTGGAGCAAGTGAGGGCCCCCCACCCTTGCGAGTGATGCGCCGATGCTTTCGCAGAAGACCCGATATGCGATCCGCGCCATGCAGCACCTCGCGGACAAGTACGGCCAGGGGCCCATACCCCTGACAGACATTGCCGAGACGCAGAACATCCCGGCCAAGTTCCTCACCGTCATCCTTTCCGAACTGTCGCGCTTCGGCATCGTCGCCTCGCAGCGCGGCAAGGATGGCGGATACTGGCTGGGGGTTCCGCCGATCGACATCACGTATGGCGACCTCATCCGGATCATGCGCGGCTCGCTCGCGCTGGTGCCCTGCGCCAGCCGCTTCGCTCACGAGACATGCAAGAACTGCGTCGAGGAGAAGGACTGCCGCACCCGCGCCCTGATGCTTCAGGTGCGCGACGCCACCGCCAGCCTGCTCGACGGCGTGCGCCTGTCCGACCGCATCGACCCCGTGCCGGCGGCCGAAGGGCTGGAAAGCGCCACGGGCCCGGACATGGGCTGAACTTTCGGACCTGAAAGTAAAGCTTCGTGCTTCTCCCCATTGTCAACCTCCCAACTTGACAATAGGCATGGGGCATTCGTCCCGCAGGAGAGGAGATGCGCATGCGAATAGCAAAGCCGAACGAGCCGAACGTCACTGAGCATCCGCTGCTCAACGAAGGCGTGCAGCACGTCATCGAGGCGCTGCAGCAGCTACGCTTCGGTGTCATCCAGCTCACCGTCCACGATGGCAAGCTCATGCAGGTCGATGTGACCGAGCGCCGCCGCTTCAACCACTGAGCCGTTGCAGGGGTGCCGATACCGCCGGTCCACCGGCGGATCCTGCCCCGGTTGGCGGCTTGCCGCTCGCCTCGCCATCGAATGCACCGGCCGGCGCCTTCTGCTCGGCAACAGCCAGGCCACCAAGGTCGAGACCTGATCCAACCCTGCCCCGGGAGGAGTACGAATGCTAGATTCGCTGCCGACACTGGCTGAAATCGCCCCCTTCATCGCCATCGGTTTTGCCGCACAGATCGTTGACGGTGCCCTTGGCATGGCCTTCGGGGTGATCACCCAGACCCTGCTGGTCAGCGTCGTCGGCGTGCCCCCGGCCGCCGCATCGGCAAGCGTCCACCTGGTCGAGCTTTTCACCACCGGCACATCGGGCATCAGCCATATCCTGCACCGCAACGTGAACTGGGGGCTGTTCCTGCGGCTCGTTCCGACCGGGATCGTCGGGGGCGTGACCGGGGCTTACGTGCTTTCCAGCATCGACGCCTCGATCGCCAAGCCCTACGTGATGATCTATCTCACCGGGATCGGCATTTACCTGATGATCCGCGCGATCCGCATGCGCAAGCCGAGCTTCGAGGACCCCCGCTACACGGCGCCCCTTGCGCTGGCCGGAGGCTTCCTCGACGCGGCGGGCGGCGGCGGCTGGGGTCCGGTCGTCACCTCCAACCTGCTTGTCCAGGGCGGGGAACCGGCCAAGACCATCGGTACGGTCAATACCGCCGAGTTCCTGCTGACCCTCTCGATCTCCGTCGCCTTCATCTCCACCATCGGCCTCTCCGCCTTCACGGCGGCAACGGTGGGCCTCATCATCGGCGGCGTCGTGGCCGCGCCTTTCGGTGCCCTGTTTGCCAAGCGCATCAAGCCGCGCGCGCTGCTGATCGCCGTCTCTGCGGTGCTGATCGCCACCAGCCTGTTCAGCATCTGGAAGGCCTGGCCGGTCTTCTGATCCCGCGGACGACGCCCGCGACCCCTGCCGTTTTTCAACCGCCACGGCGGCAGGAGAACCTCGTCCCGCACACGTAACCGCCGTGGCGATCTTACGCCTGGCTCGTCCCGAAACGGCGGTGTTCCGGCGCCGACCCGCTTTGACCGGGGGCGCCGGGGTGGCAAGCTGCACGCACAGACAAAAAGCCGTGCGGAGAGAAGAAGCCTTGCGTTATCTGTCGGAAATCCTCGCGGCCTGGCGCCCCTTGCTGGCTGCCGGCCTGGGCATGGGCACGGGCATGTCCATCATCGGCACCATCACCAGCGCCATCGCACCCTCGCTTGTCGCGGACGTAGGCTGGTCCAAGGCGCAGTTCGCGATGACCGGGATGCTGGGCATGCTGACCGCCCTTGCAATGCCCTTCATCGGGCGACTGGCCGATGTCGCGGGCGTGAAGCTCACCGCGCTGATCGGCATCGTCGCCATGCCGCTCGCTCTGCTCGGCTTCAGCTTCAACGGCGGCTCCTTCGGCGTCTACGTCGCCGTCTTCGTGTTTCAGAGCATCGTCTGCGTCACCACCACCGCAACCGTCTACACCCGCCTTGTCGTCCAGCACGTGATCCACGCAAGGGGCCTCGCCCTGGCCATCGTCGCCTGCGGCCCCGCGCTCTTCAGCGCGATCGGCGGGCCGGTCATCAACGCCTACGTCGAGGCGAACGGCTGGATGGCGACATACCAGATGCTTGCGGTGTTCACGGCGATCGCGGGCGCGGTCACCTTCCTGCTGATCCCGTCGTCGCACGCGGCAGCGACCGTGAACGCCCCTGCAGGCGCCCCCGCCCGGCGAGAACCGAAACGCTCCGCGCGTGAGGATTACCCGCTGATCTTCCGCGAACCCGCATTCTGGGTGCTGCTCGGCGCCATGTACCTGTGCAACCTGCCGCTCACGCTGATCCTCGTGCAGCTCAAGATGCTCGTGCTTGACCAGGGCATCACGGGCGAAGGCGCGTCGATCATGTTCACGGCGCTGGCAGCCGGCATGCTGCTGGGCCGCTTCATCACCGGCGTCGCTCTCGACCGCTTCGCCCCGCAAGTGGTCTCCTTCTTCACGCTTGGCCTTCCCGGGCTCGGCCTCTTCGTGCTGGCAACGGACCTTGACGCCGCCTGGATCGTGACCGCCTCCATCTTCAGCCTGGGCTTCGCTGTCGGTGCAGAGGGCGACATCCTCGCCTTCCTCGTCGCGCGGCACTTCCGGCCCGCCATCTACTCGAGCGTCCTTGGACTGCTTACCGGAGTCTGTTCACTGGCGGCGGCATCGGGCGCGGCGCTGCTGAGCTGGACCCTCGCCAGCACAGGCACCTTCAACACCTTCCTGGTGACCACCGGGACAGCCGTGTTCGTCGGGTCGCTACTGTTGCTCATGCTGCGCGGAGCGCCGCATGAAGAAGCGGCGGGAGAGCCGGTCCCGGCCTGAGCCTCACTCAGGCCAGAGAGGCACGTTCAAGCAGGTCGTAACGCGCGATGTAGTCCCCGAACGGCGCGCGCGCTTCGTCTGCCGTCATGCCGTAGTCCTCGATGGCGTAGCGATGGACCCCGTGCCCGAGCTCCGGCTTTTCCTCTATCCGGCGGAGCAGTGCGGCGCGTGTGGCTTCCGGGATGTCCATGCCGATGAAGCGGTAGATCGCCTCCACCGTCTCCATGGGCCGCGCGTGGAAATCGGCGTGGACGACGTCCAGCACCTGCCCCGGGTGGCGGGCGCGCACGGCCTCGCACTTGCGGACCGCCTGCGCCCACTTCGCCACTTCGCGCCGCAGGAGATTCTCTGCCCGCTGCTGCGTGCGGTCGGGCTCCGTCAGCCCGTTCAGGTTCATCAGCAGGGACACGAGGCTGGGGATCGCCTTCCCCGGATCGCGGTGCGTCTGGATCACGCGGGCATCGGGGAATACCGCCAGCAGCAGATCCAGATGCTCGATGTGCCCGGGGTTCTTGAGGAGCCAGCGCCGATCGGGATCGTTGAGCCCGATCAACTGCACGCAGCGCGCGTAATGACGGTACGCCTCGGCCTCGCTCTGGCACTGCCACCAGGCGTCGTAAGTGGCCGCCGACCACGCGCAGGACCAGAGGTTCGACACGAACGACTGGCGCAGCACCATGCAGCATTCGTGCACCTCCTCCGCCGCACGGAAGTGAGCCGCCTTCGCACCGGGCACGGCCGCATACTGCGCGTCAAGCGCGGCGACGGTGCTGCGGTACTGTGGGTAGCGCGCCCACTCCTCCCTCGGCGGACGCGGCATGGGGCTGTCGAGCAGCCATGTCTGCAACCCCTGGAAGCGCGGGTCCACCGCCAGCAGCCGGTGCAGCGCCGTGGTCCCGGTACGCGGCACGCCGGTGATGACGACCGGCGAAAGCACCGGCTTTGCATCGAACCCGGGGTTGGCCTTCATCGAGGCGATGGCCTGTGCCCGCCCGCGCAACACGCCCACGACCATGCCCCAGGCGATGCGCCGCCCCTGGTCCGAGAAGCGGGGATCGTAGTCCATCGACTGCAGCAGCACGGTGAGGCCGGACAGGTAGTCAGCCGGACCGAAATCGTGCAGCCCCGTTTCCGCGCTGACCAGATCGTGGAGCTGGTCGCGGGAATGGCGGAACGCGGCGGGCGGATCGTAGCGCAGGTCCATCGGATCGCTCCCTTACCACCGGCGCCGGCGCTGGCAGGCGACGGCGCGGCGACGGATCTCTTCGGCCCGCTGCCCGGGCGTGACGACCGGCGTGTCGGCGGGCAGATGCGCAGGCAACTCGGCAAGCTTGACGCGGGTGATCGTCGGGACCGGCTCACTGTCGCAGTCGTACCAGCGGCCATAGATGCCACCCTCATTGTACCCGGCCGGATCAAGCCAGTTCGGCACCCCGGGGTCGGTCAGCGCAATAACGCCGCGAAACTTCCCGTCGCTCGAAAGCGTGGCCATGGCACCGTTCGTGCTGCTCAGTCGGTACACGTATTCGAGCGCGTTGAAGTAGGGGTCGTTGAGCTGGACATTCCAGTACGGCGCCCGCGACGGGATTTCTGTTTCAATGATGAGCGCCTCGTCGTCATCCAGCTGGAAGCAGGCGGGCCAGTAGGTCTGCTTCACCAGCGCGCCGGGATAGCGCACAGGCTCGAACACGTTGAAGCCCACCCGGTCCTTCACGCCGTTCTGCATGGGATAGTAGAGATCGGTCTTGCGGCGCGGCAGCTTCGCCATTTCGGTGATGCGGTGCAGGATCTCCTCCTGCGAAAGGCGCGGCTTGGGGGGGACCGGATCCAGGCACTCGATGGACAGCACCGGGTCCACCTCCGTTTCCCAGTCGTACATGCGGTACCGGGTGAAGAGCCCACGCGCGGATCGGTCAATGGGCGCCCAGTGCCCTTCGTAACCCGCCGGACGCTCCGCACTGAAGATGATCGAGAAGTTTTCACCCAGCCCGATCCCCAGGTCGTTGGTGTCGCACTCCCGGTGGCCGCTGGGCTGCGGCATCGTATCGACCGTGCCGGAAAGCGCCGCCTGCGAGGTGAACGAGAGGATGCGGCAGGTGCCCCGGTTTCCCGAGACACGGTAAGTGAGATCGCCTCGGATGGGGGACTGCACGTAGATGTCGTCGGGGTTGGGCTGGAGCGTGTAGACGGGGTTCCACAGCGGCGCCCAGTCCGGATGTTCCGCATCGGCATGGAAGTACATGAAGTAGGCGTAGGACAGGCTCATCATCGTCTGTCGGCACACGTCGGCGCGATAGGCCGGGTCCTCGGGTCGCCAGGTGTTCCGCAGGTTGCCGATGGCCCCTTCGAGATCCGCGAGATACGGGAGGAGATCGCGCTCTGTCTGCATGGAAGCCTCGGCAGTGAAGGTCGTTGATGCCGTTATGGTAGTTAGCACTATCTAGGTTCGCCATCCCCGGGAATATCGCTCCGGCGAAAAAGGCTCCTTCGCTTGTCGGTTGGCGACAGCGATTGTGCCGGTACACTGTGAGCCAGTGAGTCTCGCTAAGAGACCGCCCGGAGAGAGGACCACCGCCATGGCCACCACGGCACAGCGCATCGAAGATCTCACGCTGTTTCACCTTCCCGTCGAAACGGCCGCGTTCGCCGAGGCCCCCGATCCGTGGCTGGCCAAGGCGCGGGAGCAGCATCCCTGGCTCGCGACGAGCACCATCGGCCCGGTGCTCACCTCCTACCGCGCCATCGACGAGATCATGCGGATGGACGACGCGCTGGCGATGCCCGGCGCTGAAATCGCCGAGATCATGGGTGCGAAGGGAACTGGCTGGGGGGACTTCGCGGAGGAGATGCTGCTGGTGCGCCACGGGGCTGACCACCAGCGCCTGCGGTCAAGCGTGAGCGGCGCGTTCGGCCCTAACAACGTCAAGCGCATGCGGCCGGTCATGCGTGAAACGATCGCTGCCCTCCTCGACGAGTGGGCACCCCGGGGCACGTTCGACTTCACCAAGTTCGCCGCCAACTTCCCGGTCCGCATCATGTTCGCGCTCATCGGCGGCGACATCGCGAAGCTCCCGGCGATCATCTCCTCGCTCGAAGTGCAGGGCACCAGCTTCAACATGGTTGTCGAGGATACGCCCCGGATCGAAGCCGCCTACCAAGTGCTCTGGCGCTTCGTGGACGACCTCATCGCCGAGCGTGGACCGGAGGGAGGACACGGCGACCTCCTCGACGATCTCATTGCCGCGAACACCGGGGGGAACATCACGGACAAGGAACTGCGGCAGATGCTCGTATTCCTGTTCGGCGCGGGTTACGACACCTCGAAGAACCTGCTGACCCTGCTCATGGACTCCATGATCGCACACCCCGCCATCTGGAAGCGGTGCGGGCAGGACTTTGACTACTGCCGCAAGGTCGTGCGCGAGCAGCTGCGCCTCACCAGCCCTTCCAATACGTACCGGGTCACTACCCGGGACGTGACGTGGCAGGACGTCACTATCCCGGCGGGCACCATGCTGCTGTTCCCGCTCGGCATCTCCGGGCGCGACCCGGAGCTTTTCGCACGTCCGCTGGAATTCGACCCGGACCGGACAGACCGCACGGCGCCGCTGGCTTTCGGACGAGGCATGCACATCTGCCTCGGCCAGTTCCTCGCCCAGGCCAACGTCGAAGAGGCGACGCACCTCATCGCCCAACGCATCACCAACCCGCGCCACGCAGGCCCGCCCAGCTGGCGCAGCTTTTGCGGCGTCTGGGGCATCAAGTCCCTGCCGATCGCGTTCGATCCCGCTCCCGCAAGGGCGCACCAGCCCGCCTGACCCAGGGTCAGGCGGGTGCGGTTCCCTGCTCCGCCGCCTCCCCGGTCGTCGCGGCGAAACGGCGCGCCAGGACAGCGCAAACCATGAGCTGGATCTGGTGGAAGAACATCAGCGGCAGGATGACCGCGCCCACCTGCGCGGCTGGAAAGAGCACGCCCGCCAGAGGCACCCCCGTCGCCATGCTTTTCTTGGAGCCGCAGAACAGGAGCACGATCCGGTCTTCCCGCGAGAAGCCAAGCGCCTTGCCGATGGCCACCGCCGCGCCCATCACCACCGCCAGGAGGGCAAGCGAAAGAACCGCGATCAGCGCCAGCTCCTGCAGCGTCACCTTCTGCCAGAGGCCGTCGAGGACCGCCGCTCCGAATGCGGTATAGACGACCAGCAGGATCGATCCACGGTCGACGTAGCCCAACATCGCCTTCCGCCGCGTCACGAAATCGGCGATCCACGGCCGCAGGAGATGGCCCGCCAGGAACGGCAGGAGCAGCTGAACCGCGATGCTGACGATCGGATCGGTGGAGAAGCCCTGGCTCTTGCCGGTGATGAACAGCGCGGTGAGGAGGGGCGTGATGAAGATGCCCGCGAGGTTGGAGAAGGAGGCGCTGCACACGGCCGCCGCTACGTTGCCGCCGGCGATCGCCGTGAAGGCGATGGAGGATTGCACGGTGGAGGGGAGCAGCGTCAGGAACAGGATGCCCGTCCCCAGCGAAGGCTCGATGCCGGGAATGGCCTGCACGATCAGCCCGAGGACGGGGAACAGCACGAAGGTCGTGGCGGCAACCGTCAGGTGCAGCTTCCACGCCTTCGCCCCGGCCACGATGGCCTCGCGCGAAAGCTTGGCGCCATGCAGGAAGAACAGGAGGGCAATGCCCAGGTCGGCCGCCCGATCGACCACCCCGGCCCACACGCCCTGCGCCGGCAGCACCGTCGCCAGCACCACCATACCGATCAGCAGCAGCAGATAGGGATCGAGATAGAACCGGTCGAGCAGGCGCTTCATGCGGGGATCACGCTCCTACAGCCACTTATGCTCGCGATACCACTGCGCCGTGGCCTTCAACCCCTCGCGCGTTTCCACCCGTGGTCGCCAGAGCGTCGCAGGTGGTGCCGCTTCCGGCGATACCACCCAGTCGGGGTGGCTGAAGTACGCCGCCCGGTCGAGCGTCATCTTCGCGCGGGAGCCACGGAAGAAGCCGTCGATCCGTGCGCTGCGCTCCAGCATGGAGGGTGACAGGCCGATCACGCGGGGGCGCCTGCCCATGGCCCAGCCGATGGCGAGGCCCAGCTCGAAATGCTCCCATCCCTGCGGCTTGCCGTCGTCCGGCTCGAAGACCTTGCCGGTCACGGCGAGTCCGCCAGGCTCCAGTGCGACGAGCAAGCGGGCCAGATCCTCGACATGGATCATCGAGGCCCGGCCCTCCCGCGGCATCGGGATGAACCCCCAGCGCGCCGCGCGGAACAGCTCGAACATTTCCTTGTCGCGCGGCCCGTAGATCGCGGGTGGGCGAACGATCGTCCAGTCCAGCGGGCTGGCCATGACGATCTTCTCCGCCCGTGCCTTCGAGGCGCCATAGGCCGACAGGTCCGGCTCACGCGCCGAGAGGGAAGAGACATGCACGAAACGCCGCACGCCCATGCGGACAGCCGCCTCCACAAGGTTGAGCGTGCCGGTGACGTTGCCCTCCTCGAACGCGGCCGCATCCGGAGCATTGACGACGCCGGCGACGTGGATGACCGCTTCGGCACCGCCCACCAGCTCGACGAGCGAGGCCGCGTTGCCCAGTTCGCCACCGATCCACTCGACATGCGGGCACTCGGGCTGAGTGCGCCGCGTCAGGGCGCGGATCGAAAAGCCCGCATCCACCGCCGCATCGAGCACCGCTTGCCCGACGAAACCGGTCGCACCGGTCAGCGCGATGACCGGCCTGTGCCTCAGGGATGGCCGACCGCTCATTTCAACACCATCTGGTCGCGGTGAATCACGGCGGAGCGCGGTGCATAGCCCAGCACGTCCTCCTGTTCACGCGAATGCAGGCCAAGGATCGCGACGCACTCACCGGCCGCGTATTCGGAAAGGCCATGCCCCAGCACCCTGCCCTCCCGATCCACGATCGCGACCGCGTCACCGCGTGCGAAGATGCCTTCCACCGCCGTCACGCCCTTGGCGAGAAGGCTGGATCCCCGCTCCAGTGCCGCGGCAGCGCCGTCATCCACCATGATCTCCCCCTTAAGGCGCAGACGCCCGCCCAGCCATGCCTTGCGCGCCGCGGCCTTGCGCCGGGGCACGAAGAGCGTCCCGATACCCTGGTCGATGATCCGGGCCACGGGCCGCTCATGCTGGCCGTTACCGATAACGAGGCAGATGCCTGCAAGCTCCGCGATTTCGGCTGCCTGCAGCTTCGACACCATACCGCCGGACCCCATGCCGGAGCTGGACTCGGGACTGGCCATGGCGCGCACCTCTTCTGTCACACCCTCCACCACCGGGATCATCCGCGCGCCCGGGAGCCTGGGATGCCGGTCGTAAAGGCCGTCGATGTCCGACAGCAGGACGACCGCGCTGGCCCCGGCGGCCTGCGCGACCCGTGCCGCGAGACGGTCGTTGTCGCCGAAGCGGATCTCCTCGGTCGCGACCGAGTCGTTCTCGTTGATGACGGGAACCGCGCCCGCATCCAGAAGCCGTGTCAGGGTCGCGGTGACATTGAGGTAGCGGCGGCGATCCTCCAGATCCTCCAGCGTCAGCAGCATCTGCGCCGCCGTCAGGCCGTGCCGGCCCAGCAGCTCCGCCCAGAGACCCGATAGCGCGATCTGCCCCACGGCGGCGCTTGCCTGCGCGTCGGCGAGGCTGCCGCGCCCCCCTCTCTCAAGCCCGAGAGTCGCCGCGCCCAGCGCGATTGCGCCCGAAGATACGACGATGACGTCCTGGCCGCGCGCACGCGCCTCCGCGATTTCGCCGACCAGCTGCGTGATCCAGGCGCGGCGCACGCCATCCGCGCCGACCAGCAACGCGGACCCCACCTTGATGACAAGGCGCGGGGCGAGAGCGGGATCGGCGAGGTCGGAGATTCGGGCTATGGGCATGGGAACGCCAGCCTCTAAGGGAAAGCGCAAGTTGAGGAAAGCGCAAGGTTGGTCGGTCCAGGCCGCGCCCGGCCCGCCTCGCCGTCACAGCAGGACGCGCGGCAGGCCGACGACGCGACGGACCCGGCCGATCAGATCGGCGACCAGGGCTTGTCGTCCGCGTCCTCGCGCTCGCCCTCAGGGCGTTCGGTGACGGTCGCGGCGGGCAGGTAGTCGATTACCGCGTCCAGCAGCTTCGAGATACCCTTGCCCGTAGCGCCGGAAATCGGGAACACCTCGTCCGCACCCGCCTTCAGCAGTTCGCGCGCGTAGTCTTCCGCCAGTGCGTCATCGACGAGGTCGATCTTGTTCAGCGCGACGAGGCGCGGCTTGTCTTCAAGCCCGCCACCGTAGGCTTCGAGTTCCTCCTCCACGATCTGCATCGCTTCCACCGGATCGGTGTTCGAGATGTCGATCAGGTGGACAAGGACACGGCAGCGCTCGATGTGACCGAGGAAGCGGTCGCCGATGCCCGCGCCATCCGCCGCGCCTGCGATCAGGCCGGGAATGTCGGCGAGGACGAACTCGCGGTGCTTGTGCGTGACCACGCCCAGCTGCGGGCGCAAGGTGGTGAAGGCGTAGTCGCCGACCTTCGCCTTGGTGTTGGACAGCTTGTTGATGAAGGTAGACTTGCCCGCGTTGGGCATACCCACAAGGCCGACGTCGGCAAGCAGCTTGAGCCGCAGCCACACCCACATTTCCTCCGCAGGCATGCCCGGCTGGTGCTGGCGCGGTGCGCGGTTGGTGCTGGTCTTGTAGCTGGCGTTACCCCGGCCGCCGAGTCCGCCTTCGAGCAGGACGACGCGCTGGCCCGCCTCGGTCAGGTCGGCGAGCACCGTTTCGCGATCCTCGTCCGAAATGATCTGGGTGCCGACGGGAACCTTGATGACAAGGTCCTTGCCCGCAGCGCCGTTGCGGTTCTTGCCCATGCCATGCCCGCCGCGCGGCGCCTTGAAGTGCTGGGTGTAGCGGAAGTCGATGAGGGTGTTGAGACCGGCGACTGCTTCGACCACGATGTCCGCGCCCTTGCCGCCGTTGCCGCCGTCGGGGCCGCCGTATTCGACGTACTTCTCACGCCGGAAGCTGACGGCACCCGGGCCACCGGCGCCGGCGCGAATGTAGATCTTGGCTTGGTCGAGAAAATGCATGGTCCGTCGCCTTTGGCGCTGTTCCTGGCGCCCTGATCGCGACCGGTCCCGGTCGCTGGTGACGATTTCCCCGTCGAGCGCCGCTGGCCGCAGATAAACAAAAAACCCGGCCGTGTCGCGGGCCGGGTGGTGCCCGGCTCTTCCGGACATGCCTGAAATTCTGATATACTGGTGGTGGAGCCGAGGGGGATCGAACCCCTGACCTCGTCATTGCGAACGACGCGCTCTCCCAGCTGAGCTACGGCCCCGTTCCAGTACTCAAGCCCGCCGCGTCACCGCACCGGGAGCGCTCCTTTAGCGAACAGCGGCGGCGCGCGGAAGTCCAAAAATGCATGGCGCGAGAATCGACATTCCCGCGCCACGCGGTCTTGTCACGTGCTCACTGCACCGTCGGCAGCGTGATCGTCGGCTGGACGGCCTGTGGCTGCGCCGGCGCCTGCGTCACCGTCTGGGCCTGCGACAGTGGCTGCGGCTGCGGCAAGGTTTGCGTCGCCACCGGGGTCGGCACCGGACCGGCGGAGGCCTGTCCCGAGGTAGGCCGCACGATGATCAGCCCGTTCGACCCGTACCGCGACTGCCAGGCGGCGAGATCGGCGCGGTACTGGTCGTAAGCGTCGAAGAACGCCTTGAACGGCGCTTCGAGCTTGGCCAGCCCGGTGTAGGACCACGCCTCGAACTGAGTGGGATCGACCGTCATCAGTTCGGCGCTGACTTCCATCGCAGCCTTGCAGAAGCCGGAATCCACCGGCGGCAGCGAGAAGAAGTTGTAGACCTGCGTCTGATAGGTTTCGCGCGCCACGATGGCGGCACGGCCCGTGTGCTGCGTGCGGAAGCTGGCGTCGATCTCGTTGCTCGCGCGGTCGAGCGACTGGTCGTAAACCGTGAGGAAGCGCTTGTAGCCGTCAAGAATCGGCGTGTATTCCGCTTCGACGCAGTTCAGCGCGGCGACGTTGTAGGCCGACCGGAAGTTCCACACCGTCTGCGATGTGGAGATGCCACGGTTCACGGTCTGGCGCGTGCCGTCTTCCGCCTTGGGCGGCGTCACCATGTTGAGCGGCGCGCCCATCGGCGGCGCCGGCATGGGTGGAATGACCACCACGGGCGGCGGCGGCGGCGGGGGTGGCGGCGGCTTGGCGCACCCGGCCAGAGCCGCGAGCGTAACGGCGACCGCCGAGCCCGCCAGCAAAGAAAGGCGGCGGCGCCCCTGCTCGATCACCGTCATCTCATTCCCTTGGTTCACCGATCGTTCTCCATCAGGTGGACCACGAGGTCTAGCGTCACGCCGGCACAAAGAAAATGCCCGGTGCGATGAAACGCACCGGGCATCGCAGCTATCCCCGAACTGGACTGTGGATTACTCCGCCAGCCCATCGTTTCCGGGTCAGTCCCGCTGGCCGAGGAAGCTCAGCAGGAACTGGAACATGTTGATGAAGTCAAGGTACAGGCTCAGTGCGCCCAGCACGACCGCCTTGCCCACGAAGTCCGTTCCGCGAAGGTGGAAGTACTGGTTCTTCAGCATCTGCGTGTCATAGGCGGTCAGGCCTGCAAAGATCAGCACGCCCAGCACCGAGATCACCATCTGCAGCACGCCCGAACCCACGAAGAGGTTGATAAGCGAGGCGACGAGGATGCCCACGACACCCATGATCAGGAACGTGCCGAAGCCCGACAGGTCCTTCTTCGTGGTGTAGCCGTAGAGGCTGAGACCGGCAAAAGCTGCGGCCGTCGCGAAGAACGTAGTTGCGATCGACGTCATCGTGAAGACCACGAAGATCGTCGAGAGCGACACGCCCATGATTGCGGCGAACGACCAGTAGAGAGCCTTGAGAGTGCCTTCGCTGAAGCGCTGCGCACCGCCGCTGATCGCGAAGACGAAGCCGAGGGGGGCCAGCATGACCACCCACTTGATCGGCGACTGCATCATCTGCAGCGCGTAAGGCGCGAAGAGCAGCGCGACGATGCCCGAAAGCAGCACGCCCGAGGCCATGTAGTTGTAGATCGACAGCATGTGCCGACGCAGACCCGCATCGTAGGTGGTCCGGCCGGCGGTACGCCCGTCGAGGCTCGGAGACGCACCGAAGCCCGAACGGGGCTGGGGGTCGTTCCAATTCGCCATTTCTAACTCCCTTCAGCGGAAAGCCTGCACAATGCGGTTCCGCTCTGAAGTGAATATCGCGCCGCCCCCCGAAAGTTTCAAGAAGAACCGGACCCAGTCATTTGTGACAAAGTGTATAAGACGCAGGGGCGCTGCTTACCCCTTTCGCGCCTCGGCGGCCATTTCGGCGTTCCGGTCGCGCGAAGCGGCCATGGCCGCAGCCACCAACTCCGCCAGCGCCCCGTCGGCGTCGAGCACGTTCATCCCCGCCCGCGTCGAGCCACCCGGACTTGCCACGCGGTCCGCCAGTTGGCCGGGGGTCGCGTCGGATGCGGCGGCGAGAAGCGAGGCACCCTCCACCATCGCCAGCGCCAGCCGGCGCGACTGCTCCTCGTCGAGGCCGAGGCGGATCGCGCCTGCCGCCAGCGAATCGATGAACCGGTAGACGAAAGCAGGCCCACAACCGGCAAGCGCCGTCACCGCGTCGAACTCGTGCTCGTCCGCCAGCCATTCCGGTGTGCCAAGCGGCTCCATCAGCGCGGTCACGGCTGCCCGCCCGGTTTCGTCAAGGCCCCGCGCGTCGAGAGCGATGGGGGACTTGCCGATCGCGACCGCCAGGTTCGGCATGATCCGCACCAGGGCGCCTGCGTTCGGGAACCGGGCGGCAAGGCTGTTGAACTCCACACCTGCGAGGATAGAGAACAGCACCGTCTCCCGCCCGACGAGCGGAGCCAGCGCGGGCGCCACGCCATCGAGCCCCTGCGGCTTCACCCCGAGGAGCACGGCATCGAAGCGACCATCCCGGGGCAGCTGGCGCAGGAGCCGCACGCCGTCCGGCAACCCCTCACGCGCAGGGTCGACGACCGTGAACCGAGCGGCAGGAATGCCCGCGGCCAGCCATCCGGTCAGCATGGCCCCGGCCATGTTGCCGCAGCCCACAAGCAGGATGTTCTGAAACCGCTCCATGTCCGTCCTTTCCGGATAGCCGAGGGCCGCGGCTTAGGCGAGCGATGCCGTTCTGCCAAGGCCCTCGCCCGCAGGCCGCGCCGCCGCTCAGGCTTCCCCGGCCGCGTCCACGAGCGCCGCGGCAAGCGCCTCGGCCGGCGTCTTGTCGCCCCAGAGGATGAACTGGAACACGGGGTAGAAGCGATCGCACTCCTCGACCGCCGCTTCGACGACCATCTGCGCCTGACCGGGGCCGAGCAGACCGTCCGGCCCCAGCATCAGCCCGTGGCGGTACAGCACTACGCCGCCGTTCGACCAGACGTCGAAGTGGCCGAGCCACAGCTGTTCGTTGATCAGCGCCAGCGCCTCGAACACGGCCGGACGCTTGGCCTCGGCGATGCGGATGTCGGGAAGACACAGGAGCTGAAGCACGCGGTCTTCCGAGCGCCAGATGGCCTGCAGCTGGTACGTGGCCCAGGCCCCCTTGATCTCGGCGGAGATTTCATCCTCGCCGGAGAATTCGAAAGGCCAGTCCCGCGCCTCGAACAGCGAGGCAAGCATCTCCACGGGTGCGGCCTCGTCGTCCCGGTCGATATCGTCCTCAACGGTCCTCATAGTATACGACATCAGCCCTCCGCGAATACGCGTGCATGGATGCTGCCTGGCGACGGGTAAGCACAATCCGTGTTCCGCGTTCCCCTGCGCATAACTGCACAAGCCTGTTTACAGCGTGTGGATAAACGTCGCCTCACGGGACTTGTCCGCCACCTGGAATGACCTGCGCGGCCGCCGGCACTACTTCGCCGCTAGCGGTTCCACCGCCTCGCCGTCCTCGCTGACCCATGGGAGAACGTTCGTGAAGCCCTGCTTGCGCGCGTCGGCGATGAACGCGTTTGCCGCCGTGCGGGACGCGAAAGGCCCCACCACCACGCGGTTCGTGTGCCCCATATCACTGACGTAAGGTTCACGTGATTTGAAGAGAGAGCCGTACTCCCGCACGTTGCGACGCCAGTCAAAAGCGATGGCAGCCTTGTCCCGGCCGACGCCGATCTGCACCCAGGTCCGGCTGGGATGAGCGGGCTTCTTCTTCGCCGTGTCCGCCTTTGCCTTGCCCTTTGCCGGGGCTTCGCTCGCCTTCGCGGTCCGGCTCCGGGGCTCGGCCTTGGCTTCCGGCTCTGCGACCTTCGTCCTGGCCTCCACGGGCTTCATGTCTTCAGGCGTGGGCAGCTGAACGCGCGGCGGCGGGGGCGGCGCAGCCGGCGTGATCAGCCGCATGTCGACCGCTCCTGAGACAGGCAGGGCTTCCACGGTAGGCCGACCGAGATCGGCGAAGATGTCCGAAAGCGACAGCTGACCGGGGCCGGGCGGAGGACCGCTCGGCGTGGAAGCAGCCGCGATAGGCGAAGCGGTACGCGCGGGGGCAGGCGCAGGCGCCGCCGCAGCCAGAGCCGGCGCTGACGACGTGGCCCCCGTCCCGGAAGGCGCCGAGGCGCCCTGCACCACCTGCGGAAGCGTCACGCGCGGCGTGGCTGCAGGCGTGGGCGAAGGGGCCTGCGTGACCGGAGGAAGGCTAAGACGCGGCGGCGCTGCGGGTGTCGGCTGCCCCGCACCCGAAAGGGCGAGCGTGCTGGACGATGGTGCCGCCGCACCCCAAAGGCCGGGCGCGGCAGTCTGCGTCGGCGCGAGGGTGGCCGTGGAGGCCGTTGTTGCCTGCACCGGCGCGAGGGTTGCGACCGTCGTGGCAGCCGTGCTCGGCGCAGGGGTGCTCCGCGCCAGCGGCGGCAATTCGCCCGTCGCGCGTTCGATCGCCGGTTTGGGTTCAGGAGGAGCCACGCGCTCCGGATCGGCAGCGGCAACCTGCGCCGCGCGGGTGGCGTTCGCGCCGGTCCTCTGCCGCCCCCCTGTCGCCGCGGAACGCGCGCTGCGCGTCCGGCGCGTCGTCGCTGCGGCGCGGCCCGCCGCCGTCGTCGCAGCCAGCGGCCGACCGAGCGGCGCGCCTTTGGGAACGAGGGCGCCCCCTGCCCCGACCGTTGCGGGCGGGGTGTAGGCGGCTATGCGCGGATCGTCGCGTCCGATTTCCGAAGCCTTGGGAAAGCGCCCGAGGTTTGCCGCCGCAGCCTGCTGTGCGGGTGTGAGCCGGGGCATGTACCGCAGGTAGGGCGCGATATTCGCGGCGAGCGGCGAGGGCAGGATCTTGCCCGCCACGTCCACGGCCTCACTCGTCTCCCCGGCGATGGCAAGCGTGAAAGCCCGCGTGCGCCAGCCCGGCTTGTCCTGCTTGTTAAGCAGCGGCAGCAGCGTCTTGTAAGCTGCATCCGCGTTGCCGGCGATCGCCTGGCTGACCGCGAGTCGGCTGCGGACCTCGTCCGCCTGCGCGGAGGGCACCGCGGACAGGGCCTGCGTGTAGTACTTCTGTGCGGAAGCGTTGTCGCCCAGCAAGTCGTAGGCGAGGCCACGATCGGCCGCCATAAGTGCAGGCGTGCCTCCCGCCCGCTCGGCGGCATCGAAATGCGGGAGCGCGGAAAGGGGATCGCCCTTCAGCACGAAGGCGCTGCCGAGGCCGGCCTTAACACGGGCGTTGGACGCGCTCACCTCTTCCGCGCGGCGGTAGAAGCCGATGGCCGCATCGTAGTCCTGAAGCGCCCTTGCGGCATCGCCGGCATCGATCAGAGCCGCGAGGTCGCGCGAATCACGCCCGAGCCGCGCCAGCGCGGCGGTGAGCTTCCGGTTGTCCTCACCCGGGATAGCCTGAACGACGGGATGCGACGCCCCTTGCGCCGATGCGGTGGGAGCCGAGGCAAGCGCCGCTACCGAGGCGACGCCGCCGAGCAAGCCCGCAAGCAACTGTTTCACCGGTAAGTCCTCATCTCATTCCGACCGAAGGGCAAGGCACGGCCACGGCGGGTTGCCTGCATCTCGTGAATTGCTGAATGACCGCCGGCCGGTCGGAAGCCGCGCGGCGCGCACTTCTGTCAAGGCGCGGGGCGCTTATGCACCGTGACAGATGAACCGGAAACGAACGTGTCGCCTTCCGAAGGACCGAAGGGGAAGCCAGTCCACCCGGCCTCCCCTTTCTGTAGTCTTACTGGTTGTTCTGGCGGCCCAGGAAACGCGGGATGCTGATGGAGCCTCCCTCGCCCTCGTCCTCGCCGCCCGACGGAGCGTCCGCGCCCGGACGGGGCCGCGAAAGACTGGTCATCCGTTCAAAAAGCGTGCTGCCACCGCCTGCGGGCTTCGGACGAGCCGCCGCCGGCACGGGTGCGGGCGCAGCCTGTCCGCCGTCGAGCAGAAGTTCATCCTGCGCCTTCGGCGCAGGTGCCGGTGCAGCCGTCGGAGCGGGCGCCGCTTCCTGGTTGAGGTGCAGCGCATCCTTCTGGAAACCGCGCAGCCCTGCAAAACCGGTGGGAGCCGGGGTTGCCTGAGCCTCTTCCTCGGCGCCGAGCTCGAGCTCGGCCGAAGGTTCGTATGCCGCCGGACGGGGGGCGGGTTGCGGCGCGGGCGCCGCCACGGGCTGCGGCGGGACGACCGGCGCCGGTGCCGGGGCCGGAGCGGGCGCCTGGTAGGACGGCACGACAGGAGCCTGGACCGCCGGGCGCACCGGACCGCGCGAGGCGCCCAGGTTCAACGGACGCGAGGCGATTTCCGCCATTTCGGTCGTCTGTTCGATGCCGGTGGCCACGACCGAGACGCGGATCTTGCCTTGGAGGTCAGGGTTGAACGCCGAACCCCAGATGATGTTCGCATCGGGATCGACCAGTTCGCGGATGTGGTTGGCGGCCTCGTCGACTTCGAGCAGCTTCATGTCGTCGCCGCCGATGATCGAAATGATGACGCCCTTGGCGCCCTGCATCGACACTCCGTCAAGCAGCGGGTTGGCGATCGCGCGCTCCGCCGCTTCGAGCGCGCGGTTCGGGCCTTCGCCCTCGCCCGTGCCCATCATGGCCTTGCCCATCTCGCCCATGACCGAACGGACGTCCGCGAAGTCAAGGTTGATGAGGCCCGGCATGATCATCAGGTCGGTGATCGACCGCACACCCTGCTGCAGCACCTCGTCCGCAAGCTCGAACGCTTCCTTGAAGGTTGTCTCCGCCTTCGCCACCAGGAACAGGTTCTGGTTCGGAATGACGATCAGGGTGTCGACGTGCTTCTGCAGCTCATCAATGCCGGAGTCGGCTGCGCGCATGCGGCGCGTGCCTTCGAACATGAACGGCTTGGACACGACACCGACCGTCAGGACGCCCTTCTCACGGGCGGCCTGCGCGATGATCGGCGCGGCGCCCGTGCCGGTGCCACCGCCCATGCCGGCGGCGATAAAGACCATGTGGACACCGTCCAGCAGGCGCTCGAGATCCTCGCGCGTTTCCTCTGCCGCCGCGCGACCCACTTCCGGGCGGGCGCCGGCGCCCAGCCCCTGTGTAATCTCAGGCCCCAGCTGAATGCGCGTTTCCGCGATCGAGTTGTTCAGTGCCTGGGCGTCGGTATTCGCGACCACGAAGTCGACACCTTCGACCTGGGCGCGGATCATGTTGGCGATCGCGTTGCCGCCGGCTCCGCCTACACCGATCACGAGGATACGCGGACGAAGCTCGTCGATCGCCGGCGGTCCGATGTTAATGCTCATTTCGCTCTCCTGCAGACACGTCGCGCGAAAAATCTCTTGACCACTCTGATTGCACGCTTCGATTCGTCTAGGCAAAGGATCATAGACCTTTGTCCACAGCCAAAGCAGGGAATTCCGCCACTTTGCGCGCGTTGGTCGCCCGGGTTGCACGGCTGGTCCGCAGCGCTCCCGAACACGGTTCGTTCCGGTGGGCGCGCGGCATGTGAATGAAAGAAAAAGAAAGAACGGCGCCGCCGGTGCGGCTGCCCGCGCGGCGCTGCGGCAACGGCCGTTACGGCGAAGGGCGCAGGACCGTTCATCGCGCTCAGAAATACTCCCGCAACGCCTGATAGACGCGGCCCACCATGCCAAACTTGCCCAGCCGGATCGTGCGGGTGTGGTTGCGCCCCATCGCGCGGATGTCGACCGGATCCGCGGCGGCGTAGAGGACGAGCCCGGCAAGGGTCGAGAAGCCCGGCTTGACGTGCGCCTCGGCGAGCCCGGAAAGGTGCGGCACCCGGCCGATGCGCACGGGCTTGCCGATAGCCGCCTGGGCGTAGTCGGCAAGGCCCACAAGCTCCGCGCCGCCGCCGGTGAACACCACCTGCTTGGCGCGCTGGCCGGTGAAGCGCATCGTCTTGAGCGCCTTGTTCACCTCCTCCATCAGTGTGCCCAGCTGACCGGTGATGACGCCGATCAGCTCGGCACGGGGGATGCGGTTCTTGTCGTCCGCATGCCGGGCGATGGGGCCAGTGCCCTCCTCGCCCGGAGCGTTGACGGGGATCATCTCGCGGTGGTCGTGCGGGCTGGCGATGGCGGAGCCGTTGACGCACTTCAGCCGCTCGGCCTGAAAGCGGCGAATGCCGAACGCCGAGGCGATGGCGTCGGTAATGTCGGCCGATCCCATCGGGATCGACATCATGTCCTTGAGCATGCCCTGCTCGTAGATGGCGACGTTGGTCACCTCTCCGCCGAATTCGACAAGCGCGACGCCAAGGTCGCGCTCCTCCGGCGAAAGGCAGGCCTGGCCTGCGGCGATCGGAGAGCCGACCACCGCCTCGACCTCCAGGTGGGCCGACTGCACCGCTTCGGTGAGGTTGCGGATAGGCGCGCCGTCCGCCAGCATGATGTGGATGTCGACGCCAAGTCGCTCGGCATGAAGGCCCTTCGGGTTGCCCACGCCATGCGCGCCGTCGAGCCGGTATTGCGCGGGTTGGGCGTGCAGCACCATGCGCCCGTCGGGCTGGATCACGTCCTTGGCCGAGATCAGGAGCTGGTCGATGTCCTCCTGCTCGATCCGGCGGCCGCCGATCTCCGCGTCGAACTGGTCGATGCGGCTGGCAAGCCCGGCGCCGGAGCAGCCGATCCACACCTTCTGCACGGCGGTGTCGGCCATCTTCTCAGCCCGATCAATTGCGTCGCGCACGGCGTAAGTCGCTGCCGCCATGTCCGTGACGTAGCCGCGCTTGATGCCCTGGCTGGCGCGGTGGCCGGAGCCCAGCACCACCATGTCCCCCACCTCGTTGATCCCGGCGACGATCGCGGAGATCCGGAACGAGCCAATATTCACCGCCCCGAACACGCGGGTAATGCGTTGGTTGGCCATCAGCGCGTGCCCCTCATCACTGTTCTTCCCCACCACTGCTTGCGCTCGCCCCCGTGCGCGGGACGGCGCCGGCCTTGAGCGCCAGTTCCTGCCCGTCCTGCTCCGGCACGCGCAGGTAGATGCGGTCCTTGGCCCGCATGTCGAACGCCGTCACCTTGCCGCCGATGAGGCGGTTGGTGCCGTCAAGCCGCGCAAACGTGACGAGTGCGCTGGCCGAAGCGCTCTCGCCCTCCGGCAGGGCCAGGACCTGCCCGGACTGGAACGTCAGGTTCCACCGGCGATTGCCGATCCATTCCGCCTCGGCCACCCGGGGCTTCATGGCGGGCGCGGCCTCCAGCATCTTGCCCAGTGCAATGACCTGCTGTCCCGCGCCGGGACCGGAAACGATCAGTTTGCCACCCGCATTCTTGCGGCTGACGGCTTCCAGCTCATGCCCGGTCTCGTCGATCAGCACGAAGCGATCCGCCTTGCGCAGGACGGCGTGGGGTTCACGCTCCACGATGTCGATGACGAGTGTGTCAGGCAGCTGGCGCGACACGCGTGCATCCTTGACCCAGGACAGGCCGAGCAGGTCCTGCCGCAGCCCTTCGATATCCACCAGCGGCATTGCCCGGTCGCGTTCGGCCAGAGCCTTCTCGTAGACCTTGAGCTCATTGATGTTCTTGACGCCGCGCACTTCGACGCGTTTCACCTCGAAGCCGGTCTGGCCGGCGACGAGGGCCATCTGGTGCCCCGCAAGGGTCGGCAGGCCGGCGAAACTCGCCACGACGCAGACCAGTGCCGCCGCCCCGCCGAGGATCGCGACAAGGAAGATCCTGTGCAGCTGGCTTTCCGAAAACGGCAGCCACGCCATGATCATGTCCATCGCCGAGCCCGTCCGTGCCTTCGCGGCGCGCACTTTGCGCTGCGCCCCTTGCGCGGCGGCGGCCTTGCGTGCGGTGGTGGCCTTGCGCCGGATGGTCTGGCTCATGAGGTCTCGGCCTTTGCCTGGGCATCCGCGAGCGCTTCTGCGATGATCGCCTCGACGAGTTCCGGATACTCCATGCCGCAGGCGCGTGCCTGTTCGGGAACGAGGCTCAGGGGTGTCATGCCGGGCTGGGTGTTCACTTCCAGCAGGAACAGCCCTTCGATACCCTGCGTGTCATCCCAGCGAAAGTCCGAGCGGCTGGTGCCCTTGCAACCCAGCAACTGGTGCGCACGAAGGGCGACGTCCTTGCAGGCCTGGGTGATCGCGTCCGGGATCTCGGCCGGGCAGACGTGCTCCGTCATCCCGTCCGTATACTTGGAATCGAAATCGTAGAAGCCGGACTTGGGCTTGAGCTCGGTCACCAGCAAGGCCCGGTCGCCAATCACCGCCGTCGTCAGTTCGCGCCCGCGGATGTAAGGCTCGGCCAGCAGTTCGTCGAACTCCTGCCACGGCCCCTTTGCGCCGCGCGCGATGGGATTGCCGTAGTTGCCTTCGGCCGTGACGATGGCGACGCCGACGGACGAGCCCTCGTTCACGGGCTTGAGCACATAGGGGCGCGGCAGGGGATCGCGCTCGTGAATGTCCGCGCTTTTGACCACACGCCCGCCAGGCATCGGCACGCCATGCGGCACGAGCGCCTGCTTGGTCAGTTCCTTGTCGATCGCGATCACCGAAGTCGCCAGACCGGAATGGGTGTAAGTGAGACCCATCAGGTCCATCATGCCCTGCACCGTACCGTCTTCACCGGGCGCGCCGTGCAGCGCGTTGAACACGACGTCCGGCTTCGCCTCGGCCAGGCGCAGCGCGACTTCGCGATCCATGTCGATGCGCGTGACCCTGTGGCCCTTGGACTCCAGAGCCTTGGCCACGCCTTCGCCGCTCATCAGCGACACGGGGCGTTCGCTCGACCAACCGCCCATCAGGACCGCGACGTGAAGGGGCTTGAGGCTCATGAATTCAGACTCGTTCGGTAAAGCGGGGTTTGCAGGTCACGGACCGCTTGGGAGCAGCCCTTGTCCCAGGGGAAGAGGCCGTCGTCGACGCCGGGCCAGACGATCTGCATCGCCCGCGTCATCACGTCGCCCTCATGCTCGGCGAACCACATCGCCGAATTGAAATAGTGCGGGATCAGGCAGTCCGGCTCGACTTCGCGAACCATGCAGCGATGCCCCTTCAGCAGGCCGTCGATGACCTTCCAGTCCTCCAGCACCAGGCCTTCGCGGCACATGTCGAGGACGCCGTTGATGACGGCCGCCGAAAGTTCGGTCGAGAAGCCGAACACGATCACTTCGGGCTGGTCGACCGTCAGCGGAAAGCCGACGGAATAGGCAAACCGCTCCTCGCCCTCGTCCTCATCCAGTTCGTCGGGCGGGGTGACGACGGTGATGTGACAGCCGAACTCCTCGACGTTGTCGATGATCTGCTGCTCAAGGCGGGAGAGGCGGTCGTCCCTCATGGGCGGCGGCCTACCCGCTGGATTTCCCATTCGAGTTCGACACCGGAATGGTCCTTGACCCGGCGCCGCACTTCTTCGCCGAGGCCTTCGATATCGTCGCTCGTGGCATCACCGGTGTTGAGGAGGAAGTTGGTGTGCTTCTCGCTCACCTGCGCGCCGCCCAGCGTCAGGCCACGGCAGCCCGCCTCGTCCACCAGCTTCCACGCGGCATGGCCTTCGGGATTCTTGAAGGTCGACCCGCCCGTCTTCGACCGCAGCGGCTGGCTTGCCTCGCGGGCGGCGGAGATGCGATCCATCTCGGCCTGGATGGCGGCGGGCTCTCCGGGGCGCCCTTTGAAGCGTGCAGCCACGACGACCGCGCCTTCGGGCAGTTCCGAATGGCGGTAGGTGTAGCCGAGATCCGCGTTGCCCAGCGTCACAAGTTCGCCCGAACGCAGCACCACGTCGCAGTCCACCAGGATGTCCTTGACCTCACCCCCGTAAGCGCCGCCGTTCATCCGCACGAAGCCGCCGACGGTGCCCGGGATCGAGCGCAGGAACTCCAGCCCCGCGATGCCTGCGTCCCGCGCCGTGGAGGAGACGAGGATGCCTGAGGCGCCGCCGCCGCAGTCCAGCGTCTCGCCGTCCAGACGGTCCACCTTCGCGAAGGCCTTGCCCAGCCGGATCACCACGCCGGGCACACCGCCCTCGCGCACGATCATGTTGGAGCCAAGGCCAAGCGCCATGACCGGCACCGCCGGGTCCAGGGCGCCCAGGAAGTCCTGCAGGTCAGCGAGATCCTTCGGTTCGAACAGCCACTCCGCATGGCCGCCGGCCTTGAACCAGACGAGCGGGGCCAGCGGCGCGTCGGCCGTCAGCTTGCCCCGGACAGCCGCCTGATCGAACGTAAGGCTCACCCGACCCTCCGCGCCCGGATCGCGTCGGCAAGACCCGCCGCCCACTTCGTGATGTCACCGGCGCCGAGGCAGACGACCATGTCGCCCGGCTGGATCGAGGTCGCCAGAACCTCGGCCAGCTCTTCGGGACCGGCAACGACCTGGGCCGAACGATGACCGCGCGCCTTCATCCCGGCGACCATGGCCGCGCTGTCGATGCCCTCGATCGGCTGCTCGCCAGCGGTATAGACGGGCGCGGCATAGACCACGTCGGCGTCGTTGAAGGCAGCCTGGAAGTCTTCCATGTGATCGCGCAGGCGCGTGAAGCGGTGCGGCTGCACCACCGCGATGACCCGGCCCTTCACGCCTTCGCGCGCCGCGGCGAGTACCGCGCGGATCTCGACCGGGTGATGCCCGTAGTCGTCGATCACACTGGCGGTGCCGCCGTCCACCTCCACCTCGCCGACCTTGGTGAACCGGCGCTTCACACCGCCGAACTTGGAGAAGCCGGTGCGGATGCACGCGTCCGAGCAGCCCATCTCCACCGCGACGCCGACGGCGGCCAGCGCGTTCTGCACGTTATGGCGGCCGGGCATCGGCAGTTCGATGCCTTCGATGCGGCGGAATGAGCCGTCACGCTGGCGCAGCGCCACATCGAAGCGGTTGCCGCCCGGGATCGGCGTCACGTTCTCGCCCCGGATGTCGGCCTGCGCCGAGAAGCCGTAGGTCACGACGCGGCGGTCGCGCACCTTGGGGATGATCGCCTGAACTTCCGGGTGGTCGATGCACAGGAGCGCCGCGCCGTAGAACGGCACGTTCTCGATGAACTCGACGAAGCTCTCCTTCACGCGATCGAACGAACCGTAGTGATCGAGATGCTCGGGGTCGATGTTAGTGACGACAGCGATGGTGCCGTCGAGACGAAGGAACGAACCGTCGCTTTCGTCCGCCTCGACCACCATCCAGTCGGACGCGCCCAGGCGGGCGTTCGAGCCGTAGGAGTTGATGATCCCGCCGTTGATGACCGTCGGATCGACGCCGCCCGCGTCCAGCAGCGCGGCCACCATCGAAGTCGTCGTGGTCTTGCCGTGCGTGCCGGCCACCGCGACGGTGTTCTTCAGGCGCATCAGTTCGGCCAGCATCTCGGCCCGGCGGACCACCGGGATGCGGTGCTCCAGGGCATAGACCACTTCGGGATTTTCACGCTTCACCGCCGTGGAGGTGACGACGACCGCCGCGCCTTCCACGTTCTCGGCCGCATGGCCGATCATGACCTTGATGCCCCGCTGGCGCAGGCCTTCGATGACATAGCCTTCCGCGATGTCGCTGCCCTGCACCGAATAGCCGAGGTTGTGCATGACTTCGGCGATGCCGGACATGCCGATGCCGCCGATGCCGACAAAGTGAATCGTCCCGATTTCGGTGCCGACACCCTTCACTTCGCGGTCCCCACGGCAAGCGCTTCGCCGCTCTTGGGAGCGGGCTTCTTTTCCATTCTGATTACATCCATGATCGGAGCCGCGCCGAAGCTCTCCACGAGATCGGCCAGATCTTTCGCGGCATTGGGATAGCCGCAGTTCCACGAGGCGTGCGCCGCATTGGCCAGCGTCTCGGGACGCTGCGCGATGGCCTGGATCTGCAGGCACAGGTCCTTGGCCATCTTCTGGTGAATTTCGCCCTGCTCCTTCAGCAGGGCGTTGCGCTTGTCGCCCTTGTAGGCGTGCGGATCCTCCGTGGTGATCGCCGGCTGACGGATCACGCGCGCGCCCCCGCCCGCCACCATCTCGCGCGCGTTCGCGCTCTGGTGGTCGTCCGTGGCGTAGGGAAGGGGGATGAGGATCGCCGGACGGCCGACCGCAGTCAGCTCCGCGATCGTGGACGCGCCGGAGCGGCCGATGAACAGGTGCGCACTGGCAAGTCGCTCGGCCATGTTCTCGAAGTAAGTCGCCAGCTCGGCCGGGATGCCGTGCGCCGCATAGCGCTCGCGCACGCGCTCGATGTCCTCGGCGCGAGCCTGCTGGATCACCTGCAGGCGTGAGCGCAGGGCGGGCGGAAGCATAGCCAGGCCATCGGGCACCACTTCCGAGAGCACCCGCGCGCCCTGGCTGCCGCCCGTGACGAGGATGCGGAACAGGCTGTCCTCGGTGAACTCGGGAAAAGGCTGGTCGCGCAGCTTCAGCACGTCGTCCCGCACCGGATTGCCGACGAGGGTCACCTTGCCCGCCAGCGCGGGATCGAGACGCTCGGTTCGCTCGGCGGAGGTGGCGATCGCATCGACCTTGGCGGCGAAGAAGCGGTTCACCCGGCCCAGGACCGAGTTCTGCTCGTGCAGGATCGTCGGCAGCTTGGCGGATCGCGCCGCCAGGAGCGTCGGCAAAGCGGGGTAGCCGCCGAAGCCGATCACCGCCGAGGGCTGGAAGCTTTCGAACAGGCGCAGCGCCATGCGCCGCCCGTCGTACACGCCTTTGGCACCCTTGAGCCAGTTCAACGGGTTCTTGCCCGCGATGCGGCCCGGCGGCAGGACGTGCGTGGTGAGGTAGGAAGGCTTGCCCGGAATGGCGGCGCCGCGCTGGTCCGTCACCAGCGCGACATGATGGCCCCGCGCGTGGAGTTCGGCGGCAAGGGCGAAGGCCGGGATGAGGTGTCCGCCCGTTCCGCCCGCAGCCAGAACGTAATGGCGCGAAACCTGGCTCATGGAAGGTCTCCGATGGCGCGCAGCGTGAACTTCTCGCGCTGGATGAACGGATTGCGCCGGGTCACAGCCAGCAGCAGGCCCATGCTGAGGCACATCGCCACCGTCGACGATCCGCCGTAGCTGATCAGCGGCAGGGTCATGCCCTTCGACGGAAAGAGCTGCAGGTTAACCAGGATGTTGATGAACGCCTGCGCGCCGAACTGCGCCGCGAACCCGGACGCGGCGAGGACGGTGAACAGGTCTTCCTCTTCCACCAGGCGCAGGATCACTCTCACGAGGATCGCGATGTAGACCATGACGATCACCATGCACGACAGCAGACCGAACTCTTCACCGATGACTGAGAAGATGTAGTCGGTGTGCGCTTCGGGGAGCGCCATCTTGCGGGTGCCCATCCAAAAGCCGAGCCCCGTCCAGCCGCCGTTCAGCAGGGTGCGCTGAGCAAGGTCGACCTGATCGAAGGCGGAGCCGCCGAACAGGAAGTTGTCGATGCGGTTCCGGCCGTTGTCGTACGTGAAGTACATCAGGACGATGCCCAGCACGCCTCCGCCGACGAACATCGCGATGCGCTTCACGTCGATGCCAGACAGCAGGATGAGAACCATGAAGGCGCAGCCGAACAGCATGGTCGATCCGAAATCCGGCTGTAACATGAGCAGGAGCCCAAGGACGCCCATCAGGCCGAAACAGATGCCGACCACCGGGATCTGCGGATCGCGGGTCCGCCAGGACACGATCCACGCCAGCAGTATCGGAAATCCGCACTTCAGGAATTCGGAAGGCTGCAGCGAGAAACCGAAACGCAGCCAGCGGCGCGCACCGTTCACTTCCGAGCCGACGACGGGCACCAGCACCAGGGCGAACAGCATCGCTCCCGCCAGGAGGATGCCGAAGCGCCGCGCGTTCTCCTTGGTGAGGCTGGCAGCCCAGAACAGCGCCACCAGGCCAAGAAGCTGCCAGCGCATGTGCAGGTAGAAAAAGTGCAGCGAACGCAACGTCTCCGCCGACGTGGAGAGGCGCTTGGCGCTTGCGGGGGAGCCGGCCGCCACGGCAACCGCGCCGATCGCCATCAGGATCAGCACGAGGACCAGCGTGGTCCGGTCTATCTCCTGCCACCATATGGCAAGCTGGCTGCGGCGATTGCGGCTGTAGCGCTGCGTGCTGCCCGGATTGGGTGCGAGTGTCGCCATCAGGGCCGTCCCTCCGGTTCGAGCAGCGCCTCGACGATCTGGCGGAAAGCCTGGCCCCGCGCCTCGTAGTCACGGAACTGGTCGAAGCTGGCGCAGGCGGGGGACAGCATCACGATGTCGCCCGGCCGGGCTTCCGTCATGGCCTGACGAATGGCCTCGGCCATCATTTCGGAACGGTGCACCCGGGTGTGCGGCGCGAGGATTTCGGCAAACAGCGGCCCCGCGTCGCCGATGGTGTAAGCCGCTGCGATGTTCCCGAAGAACGGCGCGCATTCGTCCAGGTTGTCGCCCTTGGGAAGGCCGCCGACGATCCAGTGAATACGGGGTTCCGGATCGGGCGGGAAAGCCGCGATGGCAGGCGCGGTCGATGCGGGATTCGTGGCCTTGCTGTCGTTGATGTAAGTGACGCCATTCGCCACTGCGACACGCTCCATCCGGTGCGGCAGGCCGCTGAAGGTGCGCATCCCCTTGCGCCACTGCGCCTTTTTGACGCCCAGCGCCTCCACGATGGCGACCGCGATGGCGGCGTTCTGCAGGTTGTGCGGTCCCTGGAGCGAAGGCCATTCCTTCTGCAGGCCCGCCAGATCCGTTCCGTCGACAAGGCGCACGAGCCCGGGCGCACGGCGCGCCGCCTCGATATGCGCGATGGCGCGCGTTTCCTTGTCGCTTGTGCCGAAGACGGCGGATCGCTCACGCGTCTGCATCTCGAAGAGGCGCGCCTTGGACGCCGCGTAGGCTTCGAAGCTCGCGTAGCGGTCCAGGTGATCCGGCGTGATGTTGAGCAGCGCCGCCACGTCGCAATCGAGGCTCTCGGTGATGTCGATCTGGTAGCTCGACAGCTCGAGCACGTAGACCCCGCCGGCAGGCAGCGGATCCGTGCCGAGCACCGGCACCCCGATGTTGCCGCTGGCGCGCGCGATCACGCCCGCCGTCTCGAGCAGATGACAGACGAGCGAGGTCGTGGTCGATTTGCCGTTGGTACCGGTAATGCCGACCACGCGGTGCGCCGGCAGGCTCTCCCGCGCCAGCGCGAACAGTTCGATGTCGCCGATAAGAGGAACCCCGGCGCGGGCGGCGGCTTCGGAAATGGGGTGGCGGTTGAGCGGGATGCCCGGCGATACGACGATGCCGTCATAGCCGGTCAGGTCGGCGGTGGCGGGATCCGCCAGTTCCACCTTGCCACACTGCGTCCACTCGCAAAGCTGCTGGCGCGCTTCGTCCCTGCTGTCCCAGGCCATGACATGGGCCCCGCTCTCGACCAGCGCGGAGGCCGCAGCCAGGCCCGACCGCGCGAGGCCCAGAACCGCGTACCGCTTGCCGGCGAATACAGGGGAGACGATCACGCGCCCGCCCCCTTATCGCAGCTTCAGAGTGGCAAGGCCGAGTACCGCGAGGACGATGGAGATGATCCAGAAACGGATCACAACCGTCGATTCGCGCCAGCCTTTCTGCTCGAAGTGGTGGTGGATCGGCGCCATGCGGAAGACGCGACGCCCGGTGCGCTTGAACCAGAACACCTGAATGATGACGGAGGCCGCTTCCAGCACGAACAGGCCGCCGACGATGGCGAGCACAATCTCGTGGTGCGCGGCAACCGCGATGCAGCCGAGCGCGCCGCCGAGCGCGAGGCTCCCGGTGTCACCCATGAACACGGCGGCGGGCGGCGCGTTGAACCACAGGAAGGCGAGCCCTGCACCCATGATTCCCGCGCAGAAGATCGCCAGTTCGCCCGCGCGCGGCACGTGGGGGATGCCGAGGTAGTTCGCGTAGTCGACGCGGCCGGCGAGATAACAGATGATCGCGAACGTACCGGCTGCGATGATGACTGGCATCGTGGCCAGGCCGTCGAGGCCGTCCGTCAGGTTGACGGCGTTACCCGCCCCTACGATCACCACGGCTGCGAAGACGTAATATAGCCACCCCAGCGGGATATAGCGCCCGGAGAGGAACGGGACGTAAAGGTTGGTGCTGATCTGGCTGACGATGATGTAGGCGGCAATGCCCGCGACCACGAATTCCAGCAACAGCCGCACCTTGCTCGACAGACCGGCGTGGTGGCGCTTGGTCACCTTGTCGTAGTCGTCCATGAAGCCGATCAGACCGAAGCCCACTGTCACCGCGATGCAGGCCCAGACGAACGGGTTCGTCACGTCCATGAACAGCACCATCGAACCGATCAGCGCAGTCAGGATCATGAGGCCGCCCATGGTCGGCGTCCCGCGCTTCGCCAGGTGGCTTTGCGGACCGTCCTCGCGGATCGGCTGCCCCTTGCCCTGACGCACACGCAGCATGTTGATGAACTTGGGGCCGATGATCAGCCCGATGACAAGCGCCGTCATGAAGGCCGCGCCCGAGCGGAACGTCTGGTAGCGGAAGAGGTTGGACAGTCCCTCGTACTGGAACCATTCTGCGATGAGATACAGCATCTTGCGGGCTTTCGCCCCTACCCTTCCTGCTTGCCGAACGCGCTTACGAGCGCTGCGAGACCCACTGAATTCGAACCCTTGACGAGAATCGCATCGTCCCGCTGGAGCCCGAAAGCCCGCAAGGTTTCGACAGCTTCCCGCACGCTCGGGCAATGAGCGAAGGCAACCCTTTTGCCAAGCGCCGCCGCGTCCGATTTCCCCAACTCCACGGCGAGCGCGGCCATTTCGTCGCCCACCAGAAGCGCATAGTCGACACCGGCGTCACGCAGCGGACCGGCAAGGGCGGCATGGTAGTCCGGACCATGGCTGCCCAGTTCCTTCATCGCGCCCAGAACCGCAATACGGCGGTTCGCCGGGGTGCGCCCCAGCTGCGCCAGCGTCGCCCGCATCGAAGCCGGGTTCGCGTTGTAGCTCTCATCGATCAGGAGCGCGGTTTCGCCGTCCCCTCCCACCGGGATCTGCATCCTCGCGCCGCGTCCGGCGAGCCCGCCCATTTCGGCAAGCGCCACCCCGGCCGCGCCGAGATCGCCCTTGACGGCCCGGACGGCCGCCATGACCGCGAGCGAATTGATCACCTGATGTTCGCCGGGCGCCGCTACCGTATAGCACACGCGCCGGTCGCCCATATCGGCCGTGACGAGGGAGCCTCCATCGGCGGAGGGCACTGCGTCCAGAAGCCGCACGTCGGCATCGGCGGCCTTGCCGAAGGACACGACCCTGGCACCGCAGGCGGCCGCGGCATCCCGAAGCCGCAGGAAATGCTCGCTGTCGGCGGGAATGATGGCCGTGCCGCCCTCCTCCAGCCCCTCGAAGATCTCGGCCTTCGCGTCGGCGATCGCCTCCTCTGAGCCGAGCATCTCGATGTGGGCGGGCGCGATCGTGGTGATCAGCGCCACGTCCGGGCGGACCTGCCGGGTGAGCGCGGCGATCTCACCGGCATGGTTCATGCCCATCTCGAACACGCCGAAACGTGCCCGGGCCGGCATGCGGGCAAGGCTCAGCGGCACGCCCACGTGGTTGTTGTAGCTTTTGACCGAGCGATGCGCGTCGCCACGGCTCGCCCGGTCCAGCGCGGCGAACAGCATCTCCTTCACGCCCGTCTTGCCGACCGAGCCGGTGACGCCGATGATCGGGCCACGGGCGCGCAGGCGGGCGGCGGCGCCGAGCCGCTCCAGCGCCTGCATGGTGTCTTCGACAAGGATGTGCGGGCCGTTGACGGGACGATCGACGACAGCGGCAACCGCGCCTTTCGCGAAGGCGGCTTCGACAAAGCGGTGGCCGTCCATCGCCTCACCCTTGAGCGCGAAGAACAGGTCGCCGGGCTGGACGTCCCGGCTGTCGATCTCCACCCCGGACACGGTGAAGTCGGAACTCGCCACCCCGCCGACCACGCGCGCGATGGTGACGGCGTCCCAGAGGACCAGCGGGCTCTCCTCAAGCGGCGTTGCGGGCCAGTCGAGGATCCGGGTGACAGCGTTCATATCCTACCTCCCCAGTGAGCCAGCCATTTCCCTGGCCACCGTGACGTCGTCGAATGGCAGGACGCGCACGTTGTCGCCGCTGCCGATGATCTGCCCCTGTTCGTGCCCCTTGCCCGCGATGAGGACGATGTCCCCAGCCCCGGCTTCTGCGACGGCGAGCCCGATGGCCTTGCGCCGGTCGCCCACTTCACGCGCGGCTGGCCCCATGCCCGCCAACACCATTGCCCGTATCGCGGCCGGATCCTCGCCGCGCGGGTTGTCGTCGGTGACGATAGCGAGGTCTGCCCCCTCGTCCGCCACCCGGCCCATTTCCGGCCGCTTGCCCTGGTCGCGATCGCCGCCGGCGCCGAATACCACGATCAGCCGGCCGCTGACGTGCGGGCGCAGGGCCGCCATCGCGGCTTCCAGCGCGTCCGGCGTGTGCGCGTAATCCACATAGACGGGAGCGCCGGCCGGCGTGATCGCCGCCCGCTCAATGCGGCCCCGCACGGTCACGAGCCGCTTCATCGCATCGAACGTGGCATCCACGTCCCCGCCCGTCGCCAGCACCAGCCCCGCCGCGACGAGCGCGTTGGCGGCCTGGTAAGCGCCGATCAGCGGCAGGTCGATGATCCGCGCGCGGCCCGCGTGCTCGATCTCCAGCTTCTGGCCCAGCCCGCTGGGCGTGCGGCCGACGAGGCGAATGTCCGCGCCTTTTTCGCCGACGGTGAAAAGCCTGAGCCCGCGCAGACGGGCATGTTCCATCGCTTTGTCCGACCACGCGTCGTCAGCCCAGACGACAGCCGTCCCACCCTCGGCGACGACCTCATCGAAGAGGCGCATCTTCGCGGCGAAATATTCATCCATCGTCGCGTGATAGTCGAGATGATCGCGGCTGAGGTTGGTGAAGGCGCCCGCCGCCACCTGCGGCCCCTCGATGCGGAACTGCGAAAGACCGTGGCTCGACGCCTCGTAGGCGACATGCGTCACCCCTTCCCGGGCGAGACCGGCAAGGTTCGCCAGGAACGTTGCGATATCCGGCGTCGTCAGCCCGGTGGAGACGGTTTCGTCGCTGGTGGTGACGCCAAGGGTGCCGATCGAGGCCGCGCGATGCCCCCCCATGCGCCAGAGCTGCCGGGTAAGCTCGACGGTCGAGGTCTTGCCGTTGGTTCCGGTGACGGCGACCAGAGTTTCGGGCACGGGCGCGAAAAACGGCGCGGCAAGGCGCGCGAAGAGGCGGCGCGGTTCGGGGTCGGCGAAATGAAGCGCGCCTTCCACCACGGCGTCAGGATGTGCGACGATCGCGACCGCACCGGCCTGGATCGCGGCGGGAATGAAATCCTCGCCGTTGAAGCGGGCACCGCGAAAGGCGCCGAAGATGGTGCCCGGCGCAACCTTGCGGTTGTCGATCGCAAAGCCGGTGACGGTGACGTCGTCCACCGGGTCCTTGGTTGCCGGAGAGACCCCGGCGGCGCTGCACAGGACGGAGAGTTTCATTATTCGGCGTCTCCCCCGGGGACCAGCGGCCTGAGGTCGCTGGTGTCGATGTCGCGCGTTTCATCGGGCATGATGCCGAGCAGCGGTCCGATCCGGGGCACCACCCGCTGGATCACGGGAGCGGCGTTCCACGCGGCCGTGCGCTGGTAGGACGTGGCCGCCGTACCCTGTGGCTCATCCATCATCGAGATCACCACGTAGCGCGGCTTGTCCATCGGAAAGGCGGCCGCGAAGGTCGAGATCAGCGAGTGGCGCCGATAACCGCCCGCGCCCGGCTTCTCGGCCGAACCCGTCTTGCCCCCGACCCGGAAGCCCGGAGCGTCCGCCTTGCGGCCGGTGCCGTACTGCACGATCATCCGCAGCAGCTGGCGCATCCGCGCGCTGGTGGAGGCCTTGAACACCCGGCGGCCTTCGGGAACATCCGAGGGCGCCAACTTCTTGAGGGTCGCCGGACGCCAGATCCCGCCGTTGACGAGCGCGGCGTAGGCAGAGGCGAGGTGGAGCGGCGTGACGGCGATGCCGTGGCCATAGGCGACGGTCATGGTCCGCAGGCGCGGCCATTCACCCCGCGCCCAGATCGGGAAACCGCGTGCGGGCAGCTCCACGTACGGCCGCTCGTTCATGCCCAGCGACTCCATCGTCTTCTTGAGCCTGACGCCGCCGAGTTCGTCGGCGATATGAGCGGTGACGATGTTGGAGGAGTGGATCAGCGTTTCAGGCACGTTGAGCGTGGCGCCGTAGCGGTGCGTGTCGTTGATGGTGAAGCGCCCGACCCGCAGCGGGCTGGCCGGGAATCGGCGGCCAAGATCGGTGATCGTGCCCGCGTCCAGCGCCGCTGCGACCGTGAGCGGCTTGAAGGTGGAGCCGAGTTCGTAGACCTGGTTGGTCACGCGGTTGAAGCCGTGCGGGACTTCGCCCTGGGCGGCCTGCTCTGGTGTGACGACCATGTCGTTGGGCTTGACGTGGTTGGGATCGAACGAGGGCAGCGACGCGAGAGCCAGGATCTCGCCCGTATCGACGTCGAGAATGACACCCGCCGCGCCCTTGGCCTGGCTGAGCTGTATGGCGCGGGCCAGTTCGTCCTCCAGCGCGCTCTGCACGCGAAAGTCGATCGACAGGACGGACGGGTTCATGCGCCCTTCGGGGCTGATCAACTGGTCGTTGAACGCCTCCTCCATGCCGACCTTGCCCTTGCCGTAGCTGTCGACATAGCCCAGCACGTGCGCCGCCATCGATCCTTGCGGATAGAAGCGGGTCGCCTCCAGCGGGAACTCCAGCGCCGGTTCGCCCAGCGCGTGCACCTTGTTGGCGTCCTCGGGCAGCAGCGACTTGCGCAGGTAGCTCGGACGGCCCGCGCGCAGACGCGCCAGGATGTCGTCATGATCAAGGTCGGGGAAGATCGCCACGAGCTTGGCGGTCACTTCCTCGGGACTGTGGATCAGCGAGGAGCCCTCAGTCATAGCCTTGGGATTGAACCAGAGCGAGTAGACGCGAAAATCGCGCGCCAGCGGCACGCCGTTGCGGTCCACGATCTCGCCCCGATCCGGAACGAGCAGCCCCGCCAGATCGATCTGACGCGGCGTCGCGCCCGTGAAGCCAAGATAGATGATGCGCAAGAGCGCCAGGACCGTGATCAGCACGAACACGCCCAGCACCCACAGGGTGCGCATCTTGGCGACCAGCAGCGAGCGCTGGCGCACGTTCACCAACCGCCGACGCCCGACCGAGACCGTGGTGGGGATCGTGCCGAGGGGAAAGGCAGGGGCGTTCACTGTTTGGCCGCCTCGGCGACCTCGATGTGAGCGAGGCGCTTGCTGAGAGCCGCGGCATCACGCGCAAGCGCAGCGCGTTCCGGATCGCGACCGTCGTCGCGCGAGGCGGCCGTGGCCTTCGAACTCTCCGCGAGGGCTGCCGCCGTCGCGCCCGCCACCGGGGAAACCATCGCCAGCAGCGATCCCTCTCCCGCAGCGCTGCCCGGAGCGTCGGCATTGGCGTAGCGGATCGGCGCGGGGGCACCCGGTCCGGCAGGCACGCCGAGGGCGGCAAGCTGGCGTTCGCCTTCGATATACTGCGCGGCCGTCGGGGCCTTGTAGCCGAACTCAAGCTCGTTGAGGTCGCTCAATGCCTGCTGGTTGGAGCGGGTCTGGAATTCCGTTTCCAGAAAGTCGATGTCCTGCTTCACCCAGACGATCTTCTTTTCGGTGTCGTGCACCTGGCTCTTCACCGCGTTGACGCGCAGCGTGAGGCCCACGGTCACGGCGCCGCAGATCACCAGCGCGGAAACCCAGCCGATCGATCGGATGCGGTCACTGGTCAGGTTCATGCGGCATTCCTTCGACCGGGGGCGCCATCAGGCATTCGAGGGGGAGCATCGGTTCGTACCGCGCTGCGCAGGGTGGCCGAGCGCGAGCGGGGGTTGGCTTCCAGTTCCGCCTCCCCCGGCCGAATTCCCTTCGACACCTGAGTGAAGGGCGCGGGCGCGGTGGCGGTCTGCGGCAGGTGGCGCGAGGTCGCACGCGCCGCGCTGCCCGCATCGCGCAGGAAGCGCTTGACCTTGCGATCCTCAAGACTGTGGAAGGTCACGACCGCCAGCCGTCCACCTTCGCGCAGCAGCGTCTCGGCACCGCCGAGCGCCGCTTCAAGCTCGTCCAGTTCCCCGTTCACGTGGATGCGCACAGCCTGGAAGCTGCGGATCGCGGGATCCTTTTGCGCCGCGTTTCCTTTGTAGGCCGGGTTGTAGCCCAGCGCCTTGCGCACCACGCGGGCGAGATCGCCAGTGGTGGCAAGCGGGCGCGCGGCGACAATGGCCCGCGCCACGCGGCGGGACTGGCGCTCCTCTCCATACAGGTAAAGCACGTCGGCGATCTCGGCCTCGTCGGCCCCGTTCAGAAAGTCTGCAGCGGAAGGGCCGTCCTGGCTCATGCGCATGTCCAGCGGGCCATCGGCGCCGAACGCAAAGCCGCGCTCCGCCTGATCGAGCTGCATGGAGGATACGCCGATGTCCATGACGACGCCATCAACCTTGTCGATACCCCGTTCACCGAGACCCTCGACCATTTCGGAGAAGCGGCGCGGGTGCAACACGAGGCGCGGTGGATTGCTGGCAAGCTCCGGCCATTTCCCCGGATTGTTTTCCACCGCGGCGATCGCGTCGGGATCGCGGTCGAACGCGTGCACCGTCGCACCGGCGTCCAGCAGGCGGCGGGTGTAGCCGCCGGCTCCGAGGGTGGCATCGACGATCACGTCGCCCTCGCGCGGGGCGAGGGCGGCGACCACTTCCTCGAGAAGGACCGGGATATGCGGCTGACCGGGGGCACTCACGACTTCTTCGCCTTTGCGAGTTCCGCTTCCTGGAGAGAGCGGCAGGTTGCGATCGCCGCCTCGAAGGCGGGATCGTCGGCATGTTTGTAGAGCTCGTCGGGATTCCAGATCAGGATGCCGGTGCGGCCGATCCCCTGGAAGAAGAGCTGGTCACCAACGGCGGCCAGCCCGGCCAAAGCCTCGGGCATCGTGAAGCGGCCACTGCCGTCGAAGGGCACCTGCTGAAAGTTGTAGAGCTGCATGGCCCGACTGTCGCGATTGAAAGGCTTCCCGGCGCCATCAGCGCGGGTCTGCTCGGCGTCGAGCTGCGCTTCGAAATCATCGACGCGGGAGAGGCCGAACCCGACAAGGCATTTCCATTCGGCATGCTTGGCAAGGCAAAGCACGTCCTTGCCACTGGAATCGCGGACGGGGGAGCGAAGCTCCTTGGGCAGCACGAAACGGTTCTTGTCGCGCAGAAGCGAGAAGCCCGGTCCGCTGTAGATGTATGGCTGCCCCGCCATTCCCGTTTGTGATGCCCCTGTGTTGCCATCCCGGACGATAATGAGCCCCGCACCCGGCGGCGCGCGCGCCGGGGGTCCACACCTGAATCAGGCGCGGCGAGACTCAGTCTTTCCGATTGACGGTGTTCTATAACGGGAAGATCGGGGATAAAAGGGAAATGTGGGGAAACGAGGGTATTTCTACGGTGAACTGCCCTTGGATAGACGAGGCCTTTACTCTGCACTGACATTTCGGAAGCAAAAAACCGCGTCTATTCAGACGAATAGGGGGGCCAGCAGGCGCACCTGCGCCGTTCCGCGTCATCCCCGGTATTACGAAATCTTCACCGCGGACGGGCTTCAGCGGGGCGCGGCGGTCAGCCGAGAAAGTAGCGCAGCAAGGGCATCGCGACGTGCCGTTATGATCCCCGGATTTTCAGGGCTCTCAAGCAAGGCCGCATCGGCAAAAGCGATAATCCGGCCGCGGCCGGAGAGGCACTCCGCCAGCAGCCCTTGCGCGGAAATGTCGCAGGACGCGACCGCATCCCCGGTTTTCCCGGAAGCCCCTTCCCCAGCTTTCCCCAAGGCCCGGAAGCGCCCCGCGAGATTGACCGGCACCGAACCGGCGGCGAGCTCGGCCTCGTGCTCCCCGGCGGGCTGCGCCTCGTCGAACTCGAGCCCCAGACCCCACCGCGCGAGGATCGGGGACATCATGGCGACGTCCTGCGGCCGGCGCGGGTCACCGGGGCCGAAGAGGGAATGGGCGGTGAGAAGGGGATCGACGAACAGCAGCACCCGCCCTCCCTGGCGCACCCAGGCGTCAAGGGCGACATTCTCCTGCGGCGTGAGGGGCCGGGGCTGCGCAAGAACGAGGACGGCGGAGAGCGGCAGCGGCAGCTTTCCAGTCGCATCGGCAAGCGAATCGAGCGGCACTACCTTTCCTCTGTCGCGCAACAGCCGAAGAGCCCAGTGCGGAGGATGGTCATCCGCAAGCAGACCGCGGATATCGCTGCTCTCGTTCCAGGCTATCGGCAGGCTGGAATAGAGCCCGATCGTTTGCTGCCTGGCCGTCTCCAGGTTCTCCGCGCCACCGGATCCGCAGGCGGCCAGCAAGGGTCCCAGCAGGAAGCCCGGCAGGAGAACACGACGGCTACGGCGCGACAGGCGCACCTGGCTCATCCGTCATCTCCGCGTCGGGGATGGGTGACGGCTTGGAACGGGTGGTCGTATCGGCAGACGGCACGACGCCGATGTCGGCCAGCGGATCGCTGGCAGCCTTCGTCGGCTTCGCGTCGACGGCAACGACCTGCTGGATGGGGTCGGCGCTTTCCGAAAGCCGCAGACGGTCGCGGATGACGTTGGCGAGGCCGACGATCAGCAGCATCGCACAAAGGCCGAACAGGCCCACCTGCAGCCGGTACACGGCCTGCGAGCGCAGTTCACGCGCGGACCGCGGCGTATAATGCTGCGCCGTTTTCAGAGGTTCGAGGATACTTTGCGACTCAATCATAGTGCATGTTGGCGGAAGAACACCTGCCGTTCGTTCCCGGCTTACATCACCGCGCCAGCCAAGGGAAGACCGGCAGGCCTTTCGCTTCAAGCCACTCCGGGTTGTACAGCGAGGACAGGTATCGGAAGCCCGTATCGCACAAGATCGTCACGACGCGTGGATCCTCCCGCCCTTCGGCAACGAGCTGGCGACCGAGCGCCACGGCGCCCGCCACATTGATCCCCGAGGAAAGGCCAAGGCACAGCCCCTCCTCGCTGAGGAGGCGGCGCACCCATTCCAGGCCCTCCTGGTCGGAGACACGGAACTGGGTGTCGATGGGCGCACCTTCGAGGTTAGCGGTGATGCGCCCCTGCCCGATCCCTTCGGCGACCGAGTTGCCCTCGGCCTTCAGTTCGCCATGGGCGTAATAGTTGTAGAGGGCGGCGCCGTGAGGGTCTGTCAGAGCCACGACGATGTTCTCGTCGAACGCCTTCAGCCCCATGCCGGTGCCCGCGATCGTCCCGCCGGTGCCCGCCGCACAGGTGAAACCGTCGATGCGACCATTCATCTGCTCCCAGAGCTCGGGAGCGGTGGATTCGATGTGCGACTTGCGGTTCGCGATGTTGTCGAACTGGTTCGCCCAGATCGCACCTTCGGTCTCCTCGGCAAGACGGCGGGAGGTGTGAACGAAATGGCCGGGGTTCGAGAAGGGCGCGGCCGGGACCAGCACCAGTTCCGCGCCGAGCGCGCGCAAGGTGTCCATCTTCTCCCGCGACTGTGTCTCGGGCATGACGATGACGGTGCGATAACCCAGGGCATTCGCCACCAGCGCCAGGCCGATGCCTGTATTGCCCGCCGTACCTTCGACGATGGTGCCGCCGGGCTTGAGCAGGCCCTTTTCCTCGGCATCGCGCACGATCCACAGGGCGGCACGGTCCTTCACCGAGGCGCCGGGATTGGCGAACTCGCACTTGCCCCAGATCTCGCAGCCGGCGGCTTCGCTCGGCCCCTCGAGCAGCACCAGAGGGGTGTTGCCGATAAGATCGAGAGTCGAGGGCCTGGAGAGCGGGGCGCTTGGCATTGTCGCGGTCATGGCGCGACAGTTAGGAAGCCAAGGCGCTGCGCGCAAATGTTTTGATCGACAAATTTGTGCCCCCGGGATCCTTCCGGAGGTGAGCGACGCCGGCACAGGCCGGCGCCGTCGCGCAGTTCCGCCCAGAGTCGCGCTTAGTCTTCCGGAGCGATCGTGACCTTCAGGCCTTCCAGATCGGCGGTCACCGGCACCTGGCACGACAGGCGCGAGTATTCGTTGCGATGATCCGAACTGTCGAGCAGGTCGTTCTCGTCCTCGCTCATCGCGGGCAGCTTGCCGATGAAAGCGGGGTCGATATGGACGTGACAGGTCGCGCACGAGCAGCAGCCGCCACACAGCGCCAGCAGTTCATCGAAGCCGTTGTCGCGGATGACTTCCATCAAGGTGCGACCTTCCGGAGCCTCTACGTTCGACTCTTCGCCCGACTGATTCACAACGATGATCTGCGGCATATCTCTCGAGTCCCCTTCTGATACATCCTGTATCATATCTGCATTTCTATGCGCACTTGCCGCAGGCTGCTAAAGGCTGCAACCTTGTTTTGCAAGGTTACGACAACGCATGGGTTTGACGGCACACGAACTTCGCACCAGGCTGGACGCGATTGCCCGGACAGAGCCCGCTATCGCGCGGGCGATCGAGCGGGCCGGCTACCCTGAACCGCGCATCCGCGCCACGGGCTACGCGACGCTGTTGCGCACGATCGTGGGCCAGCAGGTCAGCGTGGCCGCCGCCGCGTCGGTCTGGAACCGGCTCGAAGCCCTGCTGGGCGAAACGATGGCACCCGAAGCCCTGCTTGCGGCCGAGTTCGACGCCCTGCGAGGCTGTGGCCTTTCCCGCCAGAAGCAGGGCTATGCCCGCTCGCTCTGCGAACTGGTGGTGGCAGGGAGCCTGGACCTCGATAACCTGCCGCGCGACGATGAGGAGGCCATAGCCCAGCTGGTGCAGATCAAGGGCATCGGGCGTTGGTCCGCCGAGATCTACCTCCTCTTCGCCGAGGGCCGCCCAGACATCTGGCCTGCCGGCGACCTTGCCGTGCAGGTCGGGCTGCAGAAGCTGCTGACTCTCGGGGAACGGCCGAGCGAGAAGCAGACCCGCCAACTGGCAGAGGGCTGGCGCCCGCACCGGGGCGCCGCAGCCATCTTCACGTGGCACTGCTACAACAATCCAGCGCTTTGATCGGCCCGCCCTTTGACCGGCCGATGTTTCTTCAGCCCGGCAGCAGCGTTTCGACGAACCGCGCCATGTCCGCGTCCCGCTGGCTGAGGCCGCCAGCGTCGTGGGTCGTCAGCGTCATGTGCACCGTGCTGTAGACGTTGAACCATTCGGGATGATGATCGGCCTTGTCAGCATAGAGGGCGACCCGGGTCATGAAGCCGAACGCCTCGTTGAAGTCGGCGAACTTCAGTTCGGCCTCGATCGCAAGGCCGTCGCTCCGCAGCCGCCAGCGCGGCAATTCCGCGAGGATGGCGTCACGCTGGTCGGCGGTCAGGCGGGAAATGGTCACTGGCGTCTCCTTGGCAGGCCGCGAGGTTTCCCCTATCGCTCCGCGCCATGCAAGGGGCACCCTTACGAACCGCAGCCATCACCGCCCGGAACATTGCCTGCCGGCGTGGGGATCGGGTGCTTTTCGCCGAGCTCTCGCTCAGCCTCTCTTCAGGAGAGGCGGTGCAGATCGCGGGGCACAACGGCATCGGCAAGTCCAGCCTCCTGCGCATCCTCGCGGGGCTGGCCCCCGCCTACACCGGGACCGTCACCGTGGAAGGCTCCGTTGGCCTGCTGGACGAGCGCCCCGCCCTTGACCCTGCCCTGCCGCTCGGCCGGGCTCTGGCGTTCTGGCAGCGGATGGACGGTGCCCCGACCGAAGCGGTTCAGCGCAACCTTGAGCGGCTCGGCCTGGCCGCTCTTGTAGACGTGCCGGTACGCTACCTCTCGACCGGCCAGAAGAAGCGCGCCGCTTTCGCCCGCCTCCTCGCACAGGAGGCGACGGTTTGGCTGCTCGACGAACCGCTCAACGGGCTGGACTCGCGGGCTGTCGAACTGGCCGAGACCCTCACGGCCGAGCATTGCGCGGCCGGAGGCGTGGCGATCGTCGCCTCGCACCAGTCCTTTCGCCTGACCGGCCTTGCGCGCCTCACGCTCGCGGACTTCGGGGCATGAGCCGGGCCGCCGCGCTGCTGCGCCGGGATCTGGGACGGCTGCTGCTTGGCGGCCGGGGCGGCGGGCCGCTCCTTCCCGTGCTGTTCTTCCTTTCCGTCGCGATGCTCTATCCTTTCGCCGTCGGCCCTGATGCGCCGTTGCTGGCCCGCACGGGCGGCGGCGTGATCTGGGTTGCCGCGCTGCTGGCTGCGATCCTCCCGCTCGACCGGCTGGTGGAGCCTGACATCGAGCTCGGCGCCTTCGACCAGTGGGCCCTGCGCGGGATCTCGGAAGAGCTCGTCATCGCCGTGCGCGTCCTGGCGCACTGGCTCAGCTTCGGCCCGCCCCTGATGCTTGCCGCGTTTCCCGCCGCCGCCCTGCTGGGACTGGATGGTGCCACCCTGCGTATGGTCGAGCTCGGCCTCCTGGCGGGTACACCGGGACTCGCCGCGCTTGGTGTCACCGTGGCGGCGCTGACGGCGGGCCTTCGCGGCGGAGCGGCTCTCGCCGGCCTGCTCGTCATTCCGATGGCAGTACCGGTGCTGATCTTCGGGGCCGGCAGTCTGGGCACGGGCGGCGAGAGCGGCCTCGCCCTTGCTGGAGCCAGCAGCCTCGTCCTCATCGCCATAGCGCCCTTCGCCGGAGCTGCGGCGGTCAGGGCCGCGCGGGGGTAGCCCCCTCTCCACGCGCCAGTATCGCCGCGGCGTTTGGCGCCCCGCCCGCGCCCGCGCATACTGGTGCGCAAGACCGGACGAACCGGGCGGGGAGAGGCATGGAAGACAGCAAGGCCCTGATGGCGGCGGCGCAAGCGGAGACCGGCCTGTCCGACTTTGGCGACGATGGCTTCCAAGAGGGGCTGGAACGTCTCGTCCGGGCGCTGAACACCGAAGCGCGCCTGAATGCCGCCGGCGACCACGCCTTGCGCGACCGCATCCTGCTCCACCTGCGCCAGCGCCTGATGGTGGAGGACTGGTATCGTCGCTTCCCGCAAATCGAGGACGAGCGGATCCGCTCCCCCCTCTTCGGCGTCGGCCTGCCGCGGACGGGATCGTCGGCCCTGTCGTTCCTGCTCTCCAGTGACCCGGAAATCCGCTATCTGCGGGTCTGGGAAAGCGCGCAGCCCTGTCCGCCACCCTCCACCGTAAAGGCCGCCGACCCCCGTCGCGGCGCCTCGGCCAGCGCCGTCGACGAGACGCTGAAGGGTGGTCGCCGCACGCCCACCGGCATCGACGGCGCGATGGAATGCCAGGACCTCATGGCGCTCGATTTCCGCAGCCAGATCTTCCAGGCCTTCGCCCAGATACCCAGCTATTCCGAATGGCTGATCGAAGCTGATCTGGCCGGTACCTACCGCTACGAAAGACGCGTGCTCAAGCTGCTGCAATGGGGGGAGCCGGCGCGGCCGTGGCGTCTCAAGGCTCCTACTCACATGCTTTACCTCGACGCGCTGGATGCCGCTTTTCCCGATGCCCGCTTCGTGATGACGCACCGCGATCCGGCCGAGGTCATGCTTTCCGTCGCCACCGTCTATGCCGACATCATCGGCAAGTTCACCGACCATCCGGACCCGGTCTACATCGGCGAACTCAACGTGCAGTGCTGGTCCGAAGCGATGAAGCGCGCCATGGCTTTCCGCGCGGCAGGGCAGGACAATCGTTTCTTCGACATTCACTTCCGGACCATGGAAGCCGATCCGATCGGTGAAGTTCGCCGCCTTTACGATTGGCTGGGAGAGGACGTTTCCCCCGCCTTCGCCCGAGCCATGAGCCAGTGGTGGGCCGGCAACGAACAGGCCGAGCGCATGGTCAAGCCCGACCCCGCCCGCTTCGGCCTCGACCTGGAGGCGGTGCGCGCGCGCTTCACCGATTACTTGCATCACATGGACCGCTGGGCGGCCTGACGACGAAGGAACCCGAATGCCCGAACCGATCACCGGCACGTACGATTTCGATGCTGCCGCCCGCATGAAGCAGACCGTGGACAAGGGCCCGCGCTACGCCCCGCTGCGGCTGGAGGACGTCAGCCCCGAAGGCATGGAGCAGGTCGCCGTCATCCGCGCCGCCTTCTCCATCCCCGAAAGTCGGCCGTTTCCCGACGTCAGCCTCATCACCCTGCGTCATCCCGGGATGTTCAAGGGGCAAATGGTTCTTGGCATCGAACTGGCGAAGGGGGCGATCCCCGGTCGGGAGCGGGAACTGGCGATCCTGCGCCTTGCCCGCCTCGCCCGCGCGCCGTTCGAATGGTGTGAGCATGTCGACATCGGCAAGGCGTTCGGCGTCACCGCCGAGGAAATCGAGCGCGTGCTCGAAGGGTCGCAGGCGCCCGGCTGGACGGAGCACGAATCGGCCATTCTGCGCGGGGTGGAGGAACTGCTTTCCGACCACTGCCTGAGCGACGCGACGTGGGACACGCTTGCAAGGACCTGGGACGAGAAACAGATGCTCGAATTCCCGATGCTGGTCGGATCGTACCTGATGACGGCACTCCAGCAGAATTCCCTGAAGGTGCAGCCGAAGGGCGGCTTCGACTACCGCTGATCGGCAAGCCCCTTATTGCCGCACGATCTGTCGGCAAGCTTGTGGATAAGCTGTTCGCAGGCTGCGCATGGAGCGTGGGCAACCTGGGGAGAAGGTAGAGAGAAGGGCCCTCTGCAGGGCGCCTGCGATTACCCGGTCGGGATGTAAGTCGCTCCTCCTTGTGAAAAGAAGGCCGGGGCGGGCAAGGCAAGGAGCCGCCCCGGCCAAGGTCACAGGATGGGAGGAGTGCCCCATGACAAGCAGTCCTCCAGGCTGCGGGCTTGACGAGAGGAGCAAGCCGCGTAACACTAGCTAATGATAATCATTCGCATGTGCAAGCCTTAAAAGGAGACCTCGCATGTACCAGTACGTCGACCGTCCGCTCACTTCTCTGGACGAAGGTTGCCGGTTCCTTGTCTGGTCCATGCGGGCATGGGTGACGGCCATCGCCCAACGGCGCTGCCCTGCGCACGTCCTTGCCCCGGCCTTCGCCCGGTGGCGCATGATCGGCGGCCTGCAGCCGTTCAACCGGGTGATGGTGCTGCTCAACCGGGATGCGCTGGAGACGCTCGCCTTCTGCCCGATGGGCTGCAGCCATGTCTCGGAGCACGAGGCGGTGATTCTCGAACTCGTCACGTCCCTGCGGGATCGCGGCCCCCTCCCCACGCGCGAGACGCTCAACCTGCTGGTCGCCGAGGAAAGCGTGGGCGACGTGCTCGACACGCTTTCCCGCATCGGCGCCGCGCTTGCCATCGCAGGCATATTCCCCGGCGAGCCGGTGACCGATCCAAGCCGCAAGTCCTGAGCGTCGCCCGGTCTTCCAGCCGGCCCTGACCGTATGCGGCCTGGATCGCCGGGAACAAATCGCCTTACCAGCTGTATGGGGGCGCTCCCCCTTTCCACAATTGCAGCAATTGTGTCATCCTGCCGTGCCAGAGGCGCTTGAGTGAATACCATGGACATGCCGAGCACGAGCGAACCACCCGAGACTGTCGACGAACTGACGGTCCAACCCGCACGCTATTTCAACCGCGAACTGAGCTGGCTTGCGTTCAACGAGCGCGTCCTTGCGGAAGCCAGCAACCCGAACTACCCGCTGCTGGAGCGACTGCGCTTCCTGTCCATCTCTGGCAACAACATCGACGAATTCCTGATGGTGCGCGTGGCCGGTTTTCACGCACAGGTCCGCAGCCAGATCGAGGAGATCTCCATCGACGGGCTCACCCCGTCGCAGGCGATCGCCATCACGCACGAAAAGGTGCTGGAGCTCGAGCAGATCCAGCAGCAGACCTGGACGACGCTCAAGGCGCAGCTTGCCGAAGCGGGCATCGTGGTCGTGGGCGAGGATGACGAGATCAGCCCCGAGCGCGACACCTGGCTGCGGGAATACTTCACCGAACACGTCATGCCGGTCATCACCCCCCAGGCGATCGATCCGGCGCACCCGTTCCCCTTCGTGGCCAACCAGGGCATCGGCGTCCTGTTCTCCCTCTCCCGAATCGCGGACAACGCGCCGGTCATGGAGATGGTGCTCATCCCCTCCCCGCTGCCGCGCTTCGTGCGCATCCCGGGCGAGGAAGCCGCCTGGATTTCGATGGAGGATCTGATCTGCCGCGCGACGGCCGAACTGTTCCCCGGCTTCCGCCTCAACGGCCACGGCGTGTTCCGCATCCTGCGCGACAGCGACCTCGAGATCGAGGAGGACGCGGAAGACCTCGTCCGGTATTTCCGTACCGCGATCCAGCGCCGCCGCCGGGGAATCGTGATCGTGCTGCAATTGCAGGGACGGTTCGACCCGGCCGCCGAAGAGCTGCTCCGAACGCAGCTGGGGCTCGACCAGGCGCTGGTCATGAAGACAGAGGGCATCATCGGCCTCTCCGGGCTTTCCGCGATCTGCGACGAGGATCGTCCTGAACTGAAGTTCGAGCCTTACAGCCCCCGCTACCCCGAACGCATCCTCGAGCACGATGGCGATATCTTCGCCGCCATCCGTGAGAAGGACATCGTCGTCCAGCATCCCTACGAAAGCTTCGAGGTGGTGATTGACTTCCTCAAGCAGGCAGCGCGCGACCCCGACGTGGTCGCCATCAAGCAGACGCTGTACCGTGCCGGCAAGCAGTCCGCGATCATCTCGGCCCTGATCCAGGCCGCCGAGCAGGGCAAGTCCGTGACGGCGGTCGTCGAACTGAAGGCCCGCTTCGATGAGGAGCAGAATCTGCTCTGGGCCAGCCAACTGGAACGCGCGGGCGTGCAGGTGATCTACGGCTTCGTCGACTGGAAAACTCACGCCAAGGTTTCCGCCGTGGTGCGGCGCGAGGGCGGAGCATACCGAACGTATTGCCACTTCGGAACGGGCAACTATCACCCGATCACGGCGCGGATCTACACGGACCTGTCGTACTTCACCGCAGACCCCGCCGCCGGGCGCGACGTCGTGCGGCTGTTCAACTTCATCACTGGCTATGTCGAGCCCAAGAGCACGGACATGCTCTCCATCTCTCCCATCTCGCTGCGCGCGACGCTGAACGCGTGCATCGATGCGGAGATCGCCAATGCCGAGGCAGGCAGGCCCGCAGCGATCTGGGCCAAGCTCAATTCGCTCACCGACCCGGACCTCATCGACCGGCTCTATGCGGCAAGCCGCGCGGGCGTCGACATCGAGTTGGTCGTGCGCGGCATCTGCTGCCTGAGGCCAGGGGTACCCGGCCTGTCCGACAACATCGCGGTCAAGTCGATCATCGGTCGCTTCCTGGAACATGCACGCATCTGGGCTTTCGCCAACGGTGCGGACCTGCCCAACCGCCATGCGAAGGTGTTCATAACATCGGCCGACGGCATGAGCCGCAACCTCGACCGGCGTGTCGAAATTCTCCTGCCGATCCGCAACGAGACGGTTCATGACCAGGTGCTCGACCAGGTCATGCTCGCCAACCTGCTCGACAGCGAACAATCCTGGGACCTGGCGCCGGACGGCACCTATACCCGGGTGGGAGAGGTGGAGAACGCCTTCAACCTGCATCGGTACTTCATGACCAACCCGTCCCTGTCCGGTCGCGGCGCCGCACTCGACAGTGGACGAAAGGTTCCCAAGCTCTCGCTCAGGCGGGGGCACATCTGACATAGAGCGGTCTAAACCGGGGCCTTTTCAAGACTATGCGGAAATTCGTTCGCGGCGGGCCTCGGAACCTTCGGGCCTTGTGGTAAGTATTGATCAGAATGATCGGCATCAGCCAGTCCGGCGCCAGGCGCGCAATCATCGACATCGGCTCGAACACGGTGCGTCTCGTCGTTTACAACGGGACGCCGCGCGCACCCTCGGTCGTGCTCAACGAGAAGGTCAACGCGCGGCTGGGCAAGGATCTTGGCCGCAGCGGGGCGATCTCCGAAAAATCCATGCGGCTCGCGCTCGCCGCCCTGTCGCGGTACGCCACGCTGCTGCGCCTGCTAGAGGTCGAGGACGTGCAGTGCGTCGCGACGGCGGCGGCGCGCGACGCCTCGAACGGCCCGGAATTCCTCGAGGCGGTCAGGGGCTTCGGCCTTTCCCCACGCCTGCTTTCGGGGAATGAGGAAGCGCTGGCCAGTGCCACGGGCGTGATCGCGGCCTTTCCAGGGGCCAGCGGCGTTGCCGCGGACCTTGGCGGGGGCAGCCTGGAACTGGTCGAGATCGAAGCGGCTGCCGACGCCGGAACGCCGGCCACCATCGGCGGCGGCATCACGCTGCCGTTCGGAACGCTGCTTCTTCCCGATCTTCGCGCAGGCGGTGAGGCGAAGTTCGCCGCTGCCGTGCGCGGCGGTCTGGCCAAGCGCGGATGGGGCGTCGGCCCGCATGAAGGGGGACGTGGAAAGCCCCTCTACATCGTGGGCGGATCGTGGCGGGCCCTCGCCCTCCAGGCCATGCGCGTGCTCGAATGGCCGGTCGACGATCCTCACGGGTTCGAGCTTGCGCCGTCCGAAGCCATGCGGCTTGCCCGGCAGTTCGCGAAGGGCAGGATCGAAGACCCCGACCCGCGCATTTCAAGCTCCCGCCTCGCGACGCTTCCGGACGCCGCAGCGCTGATGGCGCAGATCGTCGGTCAGCTTCACCCCTCGCGGGTGGTCTTTTCCTCGTGGGGGCTGCGCGAAGGGCTGCTGCACATGCAGTTGCCCGCGAGCGTGCAGCAGGAAAGCCCGATGCTCGCCAGCGTCGCGGACTTCGCGCAGGGTGCCCGCGTCTGCGCCACCGACGCCATGCGGATCGCGGCGTGGACGGCACCGGTCTGCGTCCAGTCCGATGCCGATGCGGACCTGCGCAAGGCGGCCAGCCTGCTGGCGCTCGCCGCAATGCGGACGGAGCCGAACATGCGCACCGAGGAGGCGCTGGCCTGGGCCCTCCGCAAGCGCTGGATCGGCCTCGACATGCGCGGACGCGGGATGATGGCAATGACCGTGTTCGCCAACTCGGGCATGACGGAGGTGCCCGCGCAGTTCACCCGCCTCGCCAGCAAGACCGACCTGGAGCGGGCGATCGGCTGGGGCCTTGCCGTGCGTCTCTGCCGCCGCCTGACGGGCGGTGTGCCCGGCGGGCTCGATGCGACGTCACTCGCGGTCAGGGACGGCACCCTTGTCCTGACGCTGGAGGAGCGTGTGCGGCCGCTCTACGGGGCCAGCAACGGCAAGGACATCAAGGCGCTGGCGGAATGGCTCGGCCTCAGCTGGCGCGTCGAGACGGCGGGCGGAACCCTGATCGAGGCCTGACCCGTCCCCCGGCCCTGCGCTCAAAGCAGGGTCGCGCTTTCCGCTATCGCCGAGATGCCGCGCTTGCCGCCGCTGCGGTCAAGCTGCACGACAATGTCGATGACCGACGCCGCATATTCCAGCGTTTCGCTGCGGGTGAGCCCGATGCCCGTCTGCATGGCCATGAGCGCGATCTGTTCCAGCGCACCACGCGGGGTGTTCGCATGGACGGTGGAGAACGATCCTGGATGGCCCGTATTGATCGCCCGCAGAAAGCTGACGGTCTCCGTGCCGCGCAGCTCACCCAGAACGATGCGGTCGGGCCGAAGCCGCAGGGCCGCCTGAAGAAGATCATTGGCGGAGACCTTCGCCTCGCCCAGCTCACCCTTCACCGCGATGAGTCCGACACCGTTGGCACCGGGCAGCCGCAGTTCCGCGGTGTCCTCCACGAGCACCACCCGCTCGTGCGCCGGGATCTCGGACAGCATCGCGTTCAGGAACGTGGTCTTGCCGGTGGATGTGCCGCCCGAAATGAGGATCGTGCGCCGGCGGCGGATCGCCTCGCGCAGGAAGCCGACCGGCTGCACCCGCGGATCGGGCCCGGGCTCCTCGGCCACGGGGGCGATCGGGCCCCGATCATAGGCGTCGAGCGGCAGGTCCAGCAGACGGTGGCGGCGGATCGCCAGCGCCCAGTTGGCACGCGTCGCCGGGGGGCCGACCAGCTGGATGCGCGCGCCGGAGCGTCCCGCATCGGCCGGAAGTGTGGCGGAAAGCAGCGGATGCTCGCGGTTGATGCCCTGATGGCTGATCCGCGCCACCTGCTCTGCAAGCCGCTGCAGCAGGCGGTCGTCCATTTCCGGCAGCTCCACGCGCTGCATCCCGGGCAGCGCGGCGTCCTCCACCCACAGTTCGCCGGGGCGGTTGACGAGAATCTCGGTCACAGTTTCACGCTCCAGCCACGGACGCAGGGGCGCGAGATAGGCATCGAGATAGACGCTGCGCGGCGCGACCGGCGGCGCTTCGGCCATGACGGCGCTCGACGGCAGGGGCTGGAGAGGCAGAACGTCGGCCATAATGCTTCACTTCACTGTGCTGAAGTCTAGGTCCTTGGCGGTGAAGACGCGGATGGGTTCACCTTGCCGCACCCGGATCGTCGGTCCGATCTGCGCGCCGTTCTGGACGGCGGCCGAGGCGGCCGAGCCGCCCCCGCCGATCACCACGTTCGACCCGCTCGACGCGAGCGTGGTCAGTCCGCTCACCACCGACAGCAGCATGGCCGAGCCGAAGCGCTCGAAAAAATGGCTGTTGACCTTGCCCGGCAAGCCCGTCTCGCCGCCGAAGGCGATAGCGGGCGAGCCGAGGTTTACCGAAACGCCGTCCGGCCGGATCAGCCTGCTCCAGATGACGTAGGCGCGCTTCTGTCCGGCGGTGAGGCCGCTCTTGTACTGCCCGATCAGCCGGGACGAACGCGGCACCAGGACATGCCGTCCGTCGAAGCTGCGCACGTCCGTCGAGACCACGGCGCGCACGTAGCCGGGGACATCCGTGTCGATCGCGGTCTCCAGCACCGCCGGGATCAGGGTGCCCTGAGTGACCGTCGTCGCAGGATCGAAGGAGCGCGCGGCGGACGCGGTGGACCCGGTGCCACCGATCCGCGCCGCGAAGTCGTCGTTCGCGTTGCCACCCTTCACGGCTTCCCCGGCGGCGGGCGCGGGAACAGGAACTCCGCTCGCGCTGCCGACGTCGAAGACCACCGTGGGACTGGCATAGCGGCCAGTCGCCGGGGCTGCAGCTGCTCCGGCATTCGGAGCCGCCGCCAGGACAGGTGCCGGAGCGGGCGCGGGCAGAGGCGCGGGTGCGGCGGCTGGAGCCGGGACAACCGCCGGCGCGGCAGCAGCGATTGCGGGCTGCCCGCTGGCCGGTTGCGTCGAGTGCGCGCCGGGGTCGGGCGCCGCAGGGCCGTTGCGCGCCGAGTCCATCGACCACAGCGTGACGCCGCCCAGCGCCGCCACGATCAGCACGCCCGCCGCGAGGCCGAGGCCGTCGGATTTCTTGCGCTGCGACACCTGCGGCAGGACATTGCGGGTCGCAAGGTCGATGACCTGCGCGCCCTCCCCGTCACGGGGATCGGTCGCATCGTGAGTCAGAAGGTCGCGCGGAAGGGAGCTCAGCGCCATCGGTCAGTTTCCTTGTGCAGTGGGCACGGCCGCAGCCGGAGCGGCGGATGCATTGGCCAGAGCCGCCGAGGCGGGACGGGCAGTGGCGCGCACAGGCACCGGTCGCGAAGCCAAGGGTCGTGCGTTCACCAGCTGTGCCTTCGCTTTGCCGGAGCGCAGCACGATGAGGTCGGGCACGGCGTCGATGACGATGGTCGCGTCGCGCACGGCGTAGTTGACTGGCCCCTCGTCGCCCTTCTCGTTGGTGACGAGGATGGCGGGAACCGGCATCTTTTCGGGCCAGAGCAGGTACGTGGACGATCCGTCGTCATACACTTGCGCGGGCAACAGGCGGGCGCTGCCTTCCCGCTTCCAGTCGCGGTTAAGGTCCGCCGCATCGGACGGCAGTGCCATGGGATCGTTCGCCGCCAGGGCCTGCTCGGCCGGGTTCAGCGCGCCGGGAACCGTCGAAGGCCCTGCTTGGGGCTTCGGCTCGTCCCTGTAGGTGAAACGCAGCATGTAAAGCGGCTTCGCGCGGGGGCTGGCGACAAGGTCGAAGAAGTAGGTGTGGCGGTTCGTCACGACGGTCATGTTCGTGCGTGCGGCAACCTCCAGCGGCTTTACGAAAAGCAGGTCGGCGCGCTTGTTCGGTGTGATCTGCCAGGCCTGGGAATCGCCGACCGCGACGTTCTCTATCGCCTCGCCATCCCCGAAGGCGATCGTAGCCTGCACGCCCGCCTTGCCATCTATCCGCACGACTTCGTGGTCGTTGTACAAACGGGCGACGAGCCGGTCATCGGCGCTGGCGGGCTGGGGCAAAGCGCTCCCCAGAAGGCTTGCCGCAAGGCTCAACATGCAGGCGGCGCTGCGCAGTGTCGCGCGGTTCATCGTGTTCTCTCCTTCGCGGGCAGCCTGCCGCTTTCGTTCGCGGCGCTGCGGAAGCGCGATCCTATGCCTTTTGCCCGGTCCGCTGCTGGCCCCGGGCGAACGCTTTCGATGCTGCCGCCCATGACCTGAGTGACGACAGTCCTGCGGTCCCCTGGGCGGGACGGCGCGTCGGCAGTGTGCAAAGAGCCGGCTCCGGCCGCGGCGGCGGCGGACGATACCGCCGCACTGCGGCTCTGGTAGGCCGATGCGGAAGGCGTCGCGGCCGTCACCACGGCGGGGGCGGCAGCCTGACCCGCCGAGGCGCCGCTTTCGCGGTCGGGACCAGCAAGGCCGAACACCTGCCAGCCCGAAACCATGGTGGCGGCGACCTTGACGACCATGACCATCAGCGCGACATGCACCGATGCGACAAGGAACAGCGCCATCGCACCACGCCCGTCGATCGCGCCGGCGTTGACGCTCTGGACCAGGCCCGAAATGATCGGCACCAGCAGCTCGAGCGTGATCCCTCCGCCGAGCACGACGAACAGCGGCGTCACGGCGGTGAGCGCCACGCCGCGCAGCCAGCCGGCGGTCAGCCCGCGCGTACCGCCGAACAGCGCCATCACGACGAAGATCGGGCCAAGCGCAAGCAGCACCGCAAGCGCGATGCGGGCCGTCAGCAGGACGCCCACGGTGCCCAGCAGCAGCAGCAGCGCGCCCATCCACATGACGCTTTCCGGCGTGAACAGGCCGCCCGCGCCCTTGCTGGCGATGGCTGCGCCGGGGCTCTCCTGTGCCGCGCCGCCCTGTGCCGCCTCGGAGATTTCGTTGATGGCGGAAAAGACGATGTCGATGCGATCCCCGAAGAGCTGTGTCGCCGAACCCTTGGCGCCCATCAGGACGCCCGCGATCCAGTCCGGGCCGCCGACGGCGAGGTTCCAGACCACGCCCTGGTAGGCGATCCAGCTCGTCGCGAAGGTCAGGACGACGCCCAGGCGCATCATGCGGGGCGAGAGGGCGGAGATGCCGAGGCTTGAACGGCCGGTCAGCAGCGAGAACGCGAAGAAGGCAATGTAGAGCGTCAGCAGTATCGTCAGGACCGGCGCCATCGCGCCGCCCGCGCCGAACAGGCGGCCGAAGGCGCCAGCCGCCATTTCATTCGCCACGCAGTCGACCGCCCGCAGGGCCGGGGCAACCCCGGCGGAGGCGACTTCGGTCAGCTGGTCACAGGTGGAGGAGGCCATCGGACTACTCCGCCGCCTCGATCCAGACGCCCTCGTCAAGCTCCTCCTCACCCGGCCAGGGCATGCCGGTCAGGGCCGGATACCAGGCCTGCGGGGCGTCGCCATGCCGCTCGCGCAGGGCGTCGAGCCGGCGAACGGTGCTCTCGCGACCGGACAGGACGGTGAGGACCTCCGGCATTCCGGAAAGGTCCAGCCGCACCACCACCGAAGCGTCGGATTGCCGGATGAGGAAACAGCGCGAATGAGCGGGCAGCGTGCGGATGACGTCGAGTTCATGCTGCGAAAGGCCAAAGCCTTCGCAGTAATCCTCGGCCCGGGCGCGGGCGTTGGGCATGAAGATCATGGTCGCGGTCTGCTCTACCAGAGCGGTCGCGATCCGGCTGTCGAGCGCATCGCGCGCGGACTGGGTCGCAAAGCCCACCAGCGCGTTGCGCTTGCGCAGCGTCTTGAGCCAGTCGCGGATACGAGCCGCGAACACCTCGTCGTCGAGCGCTTTCCAGCCCTCGTCAATGAGGATCATCGTGGGCTCGCCGTCGAGGCGTTCCTCGATGCGATGAAACAGGTACATCATGACCGGCGTACGCAGGCGCGGGCTCTCGAGCAGTGCCGTCATGTCGAAGCCGAGCACGCGGCGGGTCAGGTCGAGCCGGTCATGCTGGTTGTCAAACAGCCAGCCATGCTCGCCGCCCTGCAGCCATGCATCGAGCCGGCTGGCCAGGTCGCCGGGCTCCGGACGGCGGGCGCCGGCCAGCAGCTCACGGAAGTGCGAAAGGCGTCGCAAGGCCGGATCGTTATGGTACGCGGCATCGACGGCGTTCGCGATCGTCGCCAGCTCCTCCGCGCCGCTTGCCGAAAGCAGGACACCCAGCCAGTCACGCAGGAACGCGCGGTTTGCGGCCGTGTCGGGAAGCGCCAGCGGGTTGAAACCGGTGGGATGCCCGGCCGCGATGCGGCTGTACGTGCCTCCGATCCCGCGCAGGAACACCTCGGCACCGCGGTCCTTGTCGAACAGGATGGTCCTCGGCGCGAACTTCTGCGCCTGAGCGGCCAGGAAGTTCATGACCACCGTCTTGCCGGAACCCGACGGGCCGATGACGGTGAAGTTGCCGAGATCGCCCTGGTGGAAGTTGAAGAAGAACGGGGTTGAACTGGTGGTGGCGAGCAGCGTCACCGCGTCGCCCCAATGGTTCCCGCTCGCCTGTCCCATCGCGAAGCCGTGGAGCGACCCGAAGCAGGCCATGTTGGCGCTGGAAATGAGCGAGCGCCGTACGACAAAGCTTTCGTTGCCGGGCATCTGGCCCCAGAAAGCGGGCTCCAGGTTCACGTCCTCGCGCACCGCGACGGCGCCTGCATCGGCCAGTGCGGCCGCGCACATCGCCGTCACCTCGTCCAAGCCGTCGAGCGAATCCGCCCGCACCAGTACCGAAAGGTGATGGTCGCCGAAGCTGACGGAGCCGGTGCCCAGAGAGTCGCGGGCCGAGGCCATCTCGCGCCGCTCGGCCACGGCCTCCTCGTCCGCGCTGCGCAGGCGGCGGATGGCAAGGTCGATCCGCTCGCGCGCGATCTGGCGATCCGACGGGGCATAGCTCTCGGTCAGCACGAGTTCGCAGGGGAGGCGCAGCAACCCGTCGGTAAGGCCGGGCGCGGTGGCGTCCGGATAGTCCTTGAGACTGACGATCGACCCAAAGGAGGCGCCGCGCGCGCCGCGCAGTTCCAGCGCATCCATCCCGAAGCTGGCGCGCCGGTAGGGAAGCATGTGGCCGATGTCCGTCTCGTCCGAAGGACGGCGCACCGGGCGCATCTCGCCGTTGTAAAGCGCCGAGAGCAGTTCCAGCACCTCCGAGCATCGGCCTGCTGCGGTGTGGTAGTCACCCAGCAGCCGCGCCCCATAGGCGCCAAGCGAGGCGGCCATCGCCGAGGCAGCCGCCCTCAGGGCCCGCACGTCGGCCGGATCGGCCTGCGCCGCTTCGCCGTTCCGGCCGCCGACGGCACGGCGGAGCCTCTCCGCCCAGCCCGCCTTGCCCCGCGCCGGACGACGCACGAGCGTGACGAACTGGTCGTTGACGAACAGCGCCCCCGAACCGGTGCGCTCCCGCCAGCGCGCGTCGATATGCGCCGCCACGGGATCCTCGAAGGGCGCATCCATCTCGATCTCGACGCGCCGCCGAATCACGTGATGGTAAAGCACGAAGCGGGCGTCGAGCGTGGAGCGCAGCAAAACTTCCCGCGTGGCGACATGCGCGTTCAGTTCATCGCTGTCGGCGGTCTCGAATGCCAGGCCGGGAACTGCCAGCGCCAGCATGACAGACCCGTCGCGCAGGCGCACCACGTTCTCGTCGACGAGACCTGCGTACGGCAGGCGGTCGCCCGAGAAAACTTCCTTCCCCCGGAAACGGGCCATCCTGCCTTTGAGAGGCGATTTGGAGCTCTTGGCCATCACGGTCATCCCCCGCGCAGAAGTTAGGGTGCGTAGCTGTTGCAGCCCCAGCGCTGCCAGTTGGCGACGCGCGGGCATTTGCTGACTTTGGCGATCCACAGGTCGAACACCCGCGGTTCCCGCAGGCACGCCAGATATCCGGTCCCATGGATCGCCAACGCCACGGGAAGCGCCCAGAAGCTTTTGCTGATGAGGAACACCTCCGTCGTCACCGCTGCGTTGATGATGAAGAAGCTGTAGGTAACACCCGCGAACATCTGCGGGCGGGTCAGCGCGCGATGAACGGGATAACGGGCGAGCGCCATGGGACCCCTCCCGTCAGCCCATCGCCGCCGACTGGATGCCGGTTACGATGGCGCCCGCGCCGAAGAGGATGAACACGCCGATGATGACCGTTGCGCCAAAGCGCCAGTTCATCCGTCCGGTGAGCATCATGAAGCCCACTGCGGCAACTGCCATGACCGCCACGGCGGTCGCCACGTTGCCCAGCAAGGTGCCCTGCAACCAGCCGAGCGCGGCGACGATCGGGCCCGATCCGGCCGGATCGGTGGCGACGGCCTGCGCCATGGCGAGCGATGGGAACAGCGTCGCCATGGCGGCCGCGGCGGCGGGGAGAAAACCGCCGGTGAAGCGGTTGCGAAGATGTGCGTATCGAATCACTGTGCCCTCCGTACGAGGGCCGAAGTGTACGAACTGGATGACACGTATATGACGATGCGGCGGCAGGATCGTCATGGATCGCTCACCGCCACGGCCATACCGCAACTAGGACGCCACTATGCCGGCGGTCTGTTTTCTTCCGGAAGACCGGGCGCGCGCAAGGGCTGCGGAGAGTGGACGCCTTGCGCGCGATCCGAAGGCGACCCGGTCAGCGCACCGCCACGGCCGTCGCTGCGAGCATTCCCTTGAGCGCTTGCCGCGCGGCAACGCGCGAGTCGGCCCAGGAACCATCCGCCAGCTGAAGATCGTAGCGTTCGGGACTGGCGACGGCGGCGCGGTACGCCAGCACGGCCTTGCCCGTCATCCCGGCCTGCGCGTAGGCGGCACCAAGGTTGATGAGCGTTGCGGGGTCTTTCGATACCGCCGCGCCGGCAGCTTCGAGCTTGCGCACGGCCGCCTGCGGCTGCCCGGCGGCGAGTTCGGCGTAAGCGACGTCCGGCGCTTCGGCTGCGGGCTGGTCGACGGCGAGCGAGAAGGCTGCCTGTCCGAGAAGGACGGATGCGGTGAGTGCGGACAGAGACATGGCGGATCTCCCATTGAAATCATTCGTGATGGGATCATCCTCCGCCCCAAAACGCCGTTCATCAACAAAATGACGCGACTGTCATAAAACTGCAATCTGCATGCGCCTGCAGAGCTTCTCCCGCGAGTCGCGCGATCGTAGCGCTCCACCGTCCGCCGGCTGTCATGCCGCCGTCGTATAACTGCAGATTTCTGTCATCGTAATGCCAACAAAGCGTCACCCCGCCCGCCTAGACGGCCCGGACAACGAGAGCGGAATCGTCGCTCCGTTCGATCTGCATCGTTCGACCTGAACACGGGGGATCCATCGTGAAAAAGTTTTCTGGACTGCTGCTCATGGGCTGCAGCGCTCTTGCTCTCGCCGGCTGCGGCGCTGACGACATAAGCTCGCCCGGCAACGGGGGCGTGATCATCAACCCGACCCCCACGCCCTCGCCGACCCCCACGCCTGGCACCGGCACGGTCGTGGCGGCTGACAGCTGCCCCACGTTCGCCGCAACCGGCGGTCTCACGAACGACGGCACCATCAGCGGTCCGGAAGGCACCTGGCGCGTCTGCACCCTGCCCGCGCTGATCGACAAGAACGCGAGCCTGCCCAAGGTGGCGGGCGTCGTATACCGCATCAACGGCCGCGTCGACGTGGGCTGCGACGGCGGCTTCTCGGCTCCGACCGCGGCGGCCCCCTTCACCACCACGACGGCGACCTGCGGCAACCGCTCGCTCACGGCCGACACGAACGCCACCCTCACGATCGATCCGGGCGTGATCCTCTTCGGCGAGAACACGGCGGAAGCCGGCTGGCTCGTCGTCAACCGCGGCAACAAGATCGACGCGCAGGGCACCGCCACCAGTCCGATCATCTTCACCAGCCGCGCCAACGTGACCGGCACCGCGAACGAATCGTCGATGGGCCAGTGGGGCGGCATCGTGCTGCTCGGCCGCGGCATCGTGACGGACTGCAACTACGGCTCGACAACGGCGAACACCTGCGAGCGCGATACGGAGGGCGCCGTCAACAAGGCCGTCTTCGGCGGCCGTGACAACGCCTACAATGCGGGCATCATGAAGTATGTCCAGATCCGCTATTCGGGCTACCTCCTCAGCGAGGGCAAGGAGCTCCAGGCGCTGACCACCGGCGGCACGGGTTCGGGCACCACGCTCGAATACATCCAGACGGTCAACAGCTCCGACGACGGTGCCGAATTCTTCGGCGGCAAGGTGCAGATGAAGCACTACGTCGCGGTCAACGCAGACGATGACAGCCTCGACATCGACACTGGCCTTGAAGGTTACTTTCAGTACGTCCTGCTGCTTCAGCGCAGCGGTGGCGGCGACGCGCTGATGGAGATCGACTCCAACGGTAACGAGGAGAACCAGCCGCGCCAGAAGACCGTCGTCGCCAACTTCACCGCCGTCCAGCCGGCATCCAGCTCGAACAACGAAGCCAACGACCTGGCATCGGTGCTGATCCGCGGCAACTCGGACATCACCTGGGTCAACGGTGTGCTCGCGACGCCGAACAACGAGTGCCTGCGCGTCCACGGCACCGGCACGACCCCGGCGACGCTCAAGGCCTACTCGACGGTCCTGAGCTGCAACGCGGCCAAGTACCAGAGCACCGGCAGCTATGCCACGGGTTCGGTCAACGCGGCCTCGCTGTTCGCCACCGGCACCAACAGCAACAACGACGCCTTGACGTCGACGCTGACGAACAGCTTTGTCAACGGCGCCAACGAGAGCGGCGTTGCCGGCTATGCCAATATCAAGACGCTGTCGTCCTACTTCGACGCCGTGACGTACATCGGCGCCGTGAAGGATGCGTCGGACACCTGGTATCGCGGCTGGACCTGCGACACCACCACCGCGCCGTTCGGTTCGGGCAAGTCGTGCACCACGCTGCCGACCACCTGATCCCGCCCGCTGCATGACGAAGGAGGGGCGGTCCCGCGAAGGCCGCCCCTTTCTTCGGCACCCGATACTTGTTCCAGGGGACATCCAATGACCAAGCCGCGGCTGATCTCGCTGCTGCTGCTCTCCACCGCGATGCTGGCGCCTTGCGTCGCCGCCGCACAGGACAGCGCGCCCACCACTACGGGCAACGCCAGCCCGGAAGCGCCCGCGATCGGCGATGAGAACGCCACCGGCACGCAGGAAGCACCCGACGTGTCGATCCCGGGCGGTGCCATCATCGTCACCGGCCAGCGCAACCGCAATATCGAGCGCACGGCGCCGCAGGTCGTCTCCGTCCTGTCGAGCGAACAGATCGCCCGCACCGGGGAGGGCGATATCGCCGGCGCGCTTGGCCGCGTCACGGGCCTTTCCGTGGTCGGCAACGGTTACGTCTACGTGCGCGGCCTCGGCGATCGCTACTCCCTCGCCCTGCTCAATGGCTCGCCGCTCCCCAGCCCCGAGCCGCTCAAGCGCGTGGTTCCGCTCGACCTGTTCCCGACCAGCATCGTCGCCTCCTCGCTCGTCCAGAAGAGCTACTCGGTGAACTTCCCGGGCGAATTCGGCGGCGGCGTCATCAATCTCACGACCAAGGCGATCCCGGCGGAAAGCTTCCTGCAGATCGGCGGCGGCATCACCTGGGACACCGAGACGACGAACAAGCTCTCCTACAGCTACTACGGCAGCAAGACGGACTGGACGGGTTGGGACAACGGCAACCGCTCCATCCCCGGCGCCTTGCAGGACTATTTCGACAGCGGCACCGTCATCAACCCGACCAGCCAGCAGGCCCAGCAACTCGGCGGCCTTCTGGTGAACGGGCGCAACGCCGTCGTCCAACGGATCGACGACACGCAGCCGAATTTCTCGGCCAGCCTGTCGGCAGGCACATCGTTCGACCTGGGTGAAGCGACGCTCGGCGTGATCGCGACGGGTGGCTACTCCAACTCCACTCAGACGAAGGCGATCCTGCGGCAGCGCGCGCAAGGCGTGACCGCCGATCCCGACCAGCTGTGGGAAGACGCCAACGCCGTCAACACGGACAACCGCGTCGTTGCCAACGCGCTCGTCGGCGTGGGTCTGGAATGGGGCGAGCACCAGATCCGCTGGACGAACGTCTACATCCACGACACCGACAAGCACACGAGCCTCAGCCTCGGCAAGCGGGCGAACAACCGTCAGGCCGACTACATGGACCAGACGACCGCGTGGTATGAGCGCCAGCTCATCGACACGCAGATCGTCGGCGAATTCAAGCTCGACGACAGAACCTCCGTCGACGTTCGAGCCGGCTACGCGAACTCGAAGCGGCTTGCGCCTTTCGAGATCGAGGCGCAGTACCTGCGCACCAACTCGGCGGCGGACCCGCTTGGCGATCTTTTCGTCAACCGCCTGGGCAACGGCAACCAGGACCCGACCACCGTCACCTTCTCGCGCCTGAACGAGAACGTCTGGTCGGCCGGTGTGGACGTGTCGCACCGTTTCTTCGAGGGCTGGACCGGTACGGTGGGCTACGCCTACCAGATCAACTCGCGCACGAATTCACGCCGCTCCTTCGCAATCTTTGCCAACGGCGATCCGGCTCTGATCTCCGGCTTCGGCACCCTGCGGATCGATGCGCTCCTCCAGCCGGACATGTGGACGCTGTCGAACAACGGCGTGAACTACGGCCTCGAACTGCGCGAGCCGGGCGCGAACACCGCGAACTTCGATTCGCGGCTGCTCAACCACGCGTACTACGGCAAGGTCGATGGCCAGATCACCGACAGCCTGTCCTTCGACGCGGGCGTGCGCTGGGAATACGCCAAGGAATCGACGATCCTGCGGCCGATCGGCGCGCCCGCGACGCAGCCGACGGACCTCAAGAACGAGTACTTCCTGCCCGGCGCCACGCTCACCTGGGAACTGCAGCCGGGCATGCAGGCGCGCCTCAACGCCTCCAAGACCATCGCGCGGCCGCAGTTCCGCGAACTGCTGTACCAACCCTACTTCGATCCGGACACCAACCGCTCCTACCAGGGCAACCCGTTCCTGACCGACAGCAAGCTCACCAACGTGGAAGGCCGGCTGGAATGGTATTTCGCGCCGGAACAGCGGTTCGCGGTCGGCGCGTTCTGGAAGAAGATCGACAAGCCGATCGAATCCTACCTGACCGGCAGCGAAGCCTTCATCACCTCCTACGCCAACGCCCCGGAGGCCACCCTCTACGGTGCCGAGGCGGAAGTGCAGAAGTACCTGTACCTGGACAGCATGGGCGGATCGTTCTTCGAGAACCGTCGTCTGGTCCTCATCGGCAACTACACCTTTACCAAGTCCAAGCTGAAGGTTGGCGCCGATGATACCGTGCGGGTCTATGGCGCGGGTACCGGCACATCGCTGGCGAGCGACTACTTCCGCGACGGCGCACCGCTGACCGGCCAGTCGGAGCACATCGCCAATGTCCAGATCGGCATGGAGGACACGCAGAACCTGTCGCAGCAGACGATCCTCCTGAACTACGCCAGCAAGCGCGCCGTGAGCCGCGGCCTCGCCAACACGGGACAGCCGGACATCTTCGAGTACCCCGGCCTCACCATCGACGTGGTGATCCGCCAGGGCATCATGATCGGCGACAAGCAGATCGAGCTGAAGGCCGAAGGGCGCAATCTTACCGGCCGGGGTCACTACGAATACCAGAAGTTCGCGGACGGCAAGGTGCACTACAACACTTACGACGTAGGGCGCATGTTCTCGCTTTCCGCCGCGATCACCTTCTGATCCTTCTCGCATCGGGGGCTCCTGCTCTCCCGACGACAAACTGTGGGCCCGGCATCGCGCCGGGCCTTTTTTTGTGCTTCCCAACTGCGGCGGCCCGGCGTAAGCGCGCTCCTGTCATCTGGGGAGTAGCCGCCCGCATCCGTGCGGGACCTGCCGTCAACATGCTTGGCCGAGAGGCCATGGCGCGCAGGAGGACGGGATCGCCGTCCGGGCAAGACCAATGACGCATCGCGGCGCCGCTCGGCCGGGCGGGTTCCGTGTGCGTCGTTGCGTTGTGTCCGCCCGGCCCCGGAGTATCTGACTTGGAATCCCTGCTCACCTCCACAGCGGTCGTCGCGCTGGCCGAGATCGGCGACAAGACACAGCTTCTTGCCATCGTCCTCGCCACGCGGTTCAAGCGGCCCTGGCCGATTGTCGCGGGCATCTTCGCGGCAACCCTGGCAAACCACTTCCTGGCCGCGCTGGTGGGTGAGCAGGCCGCGTTCCTTCTCGACGGCGCGTGGTTCCGCTACCTCGTGGCAGCCAGCTTCATCGTCATGGCGGGCTGGACCCTGATCCCGGACACGTTTGACGAGGACGAGGCGCCCAGGCCCAGCCGCTTCGGCCCGTTCCTGGCGACGACGGTTGCCTTCTTCCTCGTGGAAATGGGCGACAAGACTCAGATCGCGACGGTGGCGCTGGGTGCCCGTTTCGAAAGCGTGGTGCCGGTCATGCTGGGGACGACCATCGGCATGATGATCGCCAATGTCCCGGCGGTGTTCCTCGGGAACGAAATCATCAGGCGCGTGCCGCTCAACGTGGTGCGCACGGTCGCCGCGCTGCTGTTCCTCGCGATCGGCCTCTGGCTGCTGGCCCGGACCGCCGGCTGGCTGGACTGACCGGCGCGGCCGCCCGGTCCGCAGGCCTGCTCAACGCACCTTGAGGCCCAGCTCGCCCAGCAACTGCCCCGCCTGCTCGCGCGAGATCGTCGCCCCTCGAAACCGCGAGGCGTCCTCGAGCCGCAAGCCGCCGAGGTCGGCCCCGCGCAAATCGGCGCCGTCGAAGCGGGCGGATTCCAGAAGCGCATCGCGAAGGCTGCAGTCGCTGAAGGTGGCGTGGCGAAAGTCGCACTTGCGCAGGTCGGCCTGCGAGAAGTCCAGGCGCAAAAGCTTCGCCTTGCGGAAGTCGTGCCCCGGCATCCGTGCGTTCACCAGAAGCGTCTCCTCCAGCCGGAGGTTGAAGGCCTTCGCCTCCGACAGGTCGGCTCCAGTGAGCTTGCATCCCGTGAACTGCGCGGATTCGAGAGTGGTGTGCCGGAAGGCGGCGTTGTTGAAATCGCTGCTGGCGAAGGAGGCATCCGACAGGTCTCCGCCGACGAAGGAGGCGAAGGCGCCCCGGCACGAGCGCCACCGGGTGCCCTCAAGCCGGGCGCCGCCCAAGTCGGCCTGGCGCAGGTCGCACTTTTCGAAGGTCCAGCCCGCCAGATCGAGACCGGCGAGATCCGCTTGCGCCAGATCGCACTCGATGAGCGTGCAGGGTGTTCCCGCCAAGACCGCGAGATCGCCGCGGGTGAGCGATCTTTGCGTCAGAACGCGCTCGGCGAAAAGGTCATCCATCGCCCACGCATAGCACCCGGGCGGCGGCAGGCGAGCCCTTCCGCCCGGTTTGTCACCGATCAGGCCGGGTCAGCCCACGTCCATCGCGTAGCCGGCTGCGCGGACCGTGCGGATCGGGTCCGTCTCGCCGTCGCGGTTGATGGCCTTGCGCAGGCGGCGGATGTGCACATCGACCGTGCGTTCGTCGATGTCGCTATCCATGCCCCACACCCCGTCGAGGATCTGCTGGCGCGATACGACCCTGTTCGGCCGCTCCATGAAGTAGCGCAGCAACCGGAACTCCGTCGGCCCGAGGTGGAGCGGTTCGCCGCCACGGCGGACGCGGTGGCTGGCGGCATCGAGCTCAAGGTCGCCCCACGCGAGGACGTTGCCGGCCAGCGAAGGGCGCGCCCGGCGCAGCAGCGCCTCGATCCGCACCATCAGTTCGCGCGGGGAGAACGGCTTGGTGACATAGTCGTCCGCGCCCGTCTTGAAGCCCCGGATCATGTCCTCTTCCTCGCCGCGGGCGGTGAGCATGATGATGGGGACCTGCGCGGTTTCCTTGTCCTTGCGCAGCTGGCGGCAGACTTCGATCCCGGGTACCTGCTCGATCATCCAGTCGAGCACGATGGCGTCGGGCACCTGCTCGCGCACCATGACCAGCGCTTCCTCCCCGTCGGGCGTGGAGCGGACGTTGTAACCCTCCGCGCTCAGGTTCCAGGTCAGCAGCTCGCTGAGTGCCGCATCGTCTTCGACAACGAGGATGGAGGCCGCGCTCATGACAGCAGCCCCGACGACGTGTCATCCGTCAGCGAGTCCCGCTCCGTGCAGTACTCGCCGGTCGCGGCGTAGTAGACCATTTCCGCCACGTTGGTGGCATGGTCACCGATCCGCTCCAGGTTCCGCGCGATGAAGAGCAGTTGCGCGGCACTGGTGATCGTCGCAGGGTTCTCCATCATGTGCGTCAGCAGCGAGCGGAACAGCGTGTTGTAGAACTGGTCCAGCTTCTCGTCGCGCTTGATCACCTCCAGCGCGAGCTGCGCATCGCGCGAGCCGTAGGCATTCAGGACATCGCGAACCATGCTCTCGGCGATCTCGGCCATGGCGGGGACGAGCGTGACGGGATCGATCTTGGTTCGACCTTCCAGCGTCTTTACGCGCTTGGCGATGTTCTTGGCATAGTCGCCGATGCGCTCGATCACACCGGAGATCTTCAGCGCTGCGATGACGTCGCGAAGATCGTCGGCCATCGGTGCGCGCAGCGCGATGGTGCGCACGGCGAGCCGGTCCACCTCGGCCTCAAGAGCATCCAGCCGGGCATCGGCCGCAACGACCTGCGCGGCCAGTTCCTCGTCGTGGTGGACAAGCGCTGTTATGGCATCGCGGATGGCGACTTCGGCGAGGCCACCCATTTCGGCGACAAGGCCGCGCAGCTGCCCGATCTCGGAGTCGAAGGCCTTGACGGTATGATCGACCATGGCGTTTTCCTGTTCCCCCTCCGGCTCAGCCGTAGCGGCCGGTGATGTAGTCCTTGGTGCGCGTTTCGCGCGGATTGGTGAAGATCTGGTCAGTCTCGCCGTATTCCACCAGGCTGCCGAGGTGGAAGAAGGCGGTGCGCTGCGAAACGCGGGCGGCCTGCTGCATCGAGTGCGTGACGATGACGATCGCGAAGCTTTCCTTCAGCTCGTCGATCAGTTCCTCGATGCGGGCGGTGGCGATCGGGTCCAGCGCGGAGCACGGCTCGTCCATGAGGATAACCTCGGGGCTGACAGCGATGGCGCGCGCGATGCACAGGCGCTGCTGCTGTCCACCCGAAAGCGCGGTCCCGGCGTCCGTCAGGCGATCCTTCACCTCGTCCCAGAGGCCGGCCTTGCTGAGCGCACGCTCGACGATGCCGTCCATGTCGGACTTGGAGTTGGCAAGGCCGTGGATGCGCGGACCGTAGGCGATGTTCTCGTAGATCGACTTGGGGAACGGGTTCGGCTTCTGGAACACCATGCCGACGCGCGCGCGCAGCGCGACCGAATCCATGCTGGGCGCGTAGATGTCTTCGCCGTCGAGCAGGATCTGGCCGTCCACGCGGGCGCCGGCAATCGTGTCGTTCATGCGGTTGAGCGTGCGCAGGAACGTCGACTTGCCGCAGCCCGACGGGCCGATGAAGGCCGTGACGATGCCGTTGTCGATGTCGATCGAGACGTCGTTGATCGCCTTCTTCTGTCCGTAGAAGACGTCGACGTTGCGGGCTGTGATTTTGGCTTCTGTCATGTCCCTACCAGCGGACTTCGAACTTGTTGCGAAGATAGATGGCCAGACCGTTCATCGCGAGCAGGAAGACGAGCAGCACGATGATGGCGGCGGAAGTGTTCTGCACGAAGGCCTTGTCGATCTCGTCCGACCACAGGAAGATCTGCATCGGCAGCACGCTCGACGGGGCCGTGAGGCCGTCTGGTGGCGTGACGACGAAGGCGCGCATCCCGATCATGAGCAGCGGCGCGGTTTCACCCAGCGCACGGGCCATGCCGATGATCGTGCCGGTGAGGATCCCGGGCAGCGCCAGCGGCAGGACGTGGTGGAAGGTGGTCTGCACCTTGCTGGCGCCGATGCCGTAGGCAGCCTCGCGGATGGAGGGCGGAACCGCCTTGATCGCGTTGCGGCCGGAGATGACGATGACCGGCATCGTCATCAGCGCCAGCGTGAGGCCGCCGACGAGCGGCGAACTGCGCGGCATGCCCAGCGTGTTGATAAAGACCGCAAGGCCCAGAAGGCCGAAGATGATCGAGGGCACCGCCGCCAGATTGTTGATCGACACCTCCACCCACTCGATCCAGCGGGTGCGTGGCGCGAACTCCTCAAGGTAAATGGCCGCGAGCACGCCCATCGGGAAGCTCAGGAGCAGCGTGACGAACATGGTCAGCAGCGACCCCTTGGCCGCGCCCCAGACGCCGGCCACGCTGGCATCGGTCGAGTCGGAGCCGGACAGGAATTGCCAGTCCAGACCGCCGAGGCCGTTCTTGAGCATGATGAAGAGCAGCAGCGCCAGGAACGACAGGCTGAGCACGATGGCGCCAAGACCGATCAGCTTGAACCGGCGTTCGGCGGCGTGGCGCCGTGCAAGGCGCCTGGCCGCGGCGGGCGAATTCCAGTCGGACTTACTCATAGGCTTCGCGGAACCGCTTCACGACGCGCAGGGCGACGATGTTGAGGATGAGGGTGACGACGAACAGCACCAGACCCAGCGCGAAGGCCGACAGCGTCTTGGGGCTGTTGAACTCCTGGTCGCCCGTCAGCAGCTGGACGATCTGGTACGTGACGGTCGTCATGGAAGCGAAGGGATCGGCCGTGAGGCGCGCGGCAGCGCCCGCGGCCATCACCACGATCATGGTTTCGCCGATAGCGCGGCTGATCGCGAGCATCACGCCGGCGACGATGCCGGGCAGCGCGGCGGGTAGCAGCACCTTCTTGATGGTTTCCGAACGCGTCGCGCCCAGCGCCAGCGAACCGTCGCTCATGGCGCGCGGCACGGCGGCGAGCGCATCGTCCGCCATCGAGGAGACGAAGGGAATGATCATCACACCCATCACCAGACCGGCGGCCAGCGCGCTTTCGGTCGATGGGTTGTTGACGCCGACGGAGGCCGCGAAGTCGCGGATCATCGGCGCCACGGTCAGCGCGGCGAAGTACCCGTAGACCACCGTCGGAATGCCCGCGAGGATCTCCAGCATCGGCTTGATCCAGCGGCGGATGCGCGCACTGGCATACTGGGTGAGATAGATTGCGCTCATCAGGCCCAGCGGGATTGCCACGACCATGGCGATGATCGCGCCGATGTAGATCGTACCCCAGAACAGCGGCACCGCACCGAACTTGTCGGAGAGATTATCGCCGCCCGCGCTCGCCGGGGACCAGTGGGTGCCGGTGAGGAACGCGATCGGCGACACGTCCTTGAAGAACAGCCCCGCCTCGAACACCAGCGAGGCGACAATGCCGAAGGTCGTCAGGATCGCCAGCAACGAGGCCGCGAGCAGGACCGCCAGCACGGCGCGCTCGACATGCGTGCGGGCCTGGAAGTCAGGCCGGACGCGGGTGAAGCCATAGGCCCCGCCGGCAAAGGCAGCGAGGAGCACGATGGCCGCGCCGATCAGGCTGAAGCGCGTCTGGGCTTCCCGGATGGGTTCGGCCAGGGCCTGTGCCTCGGGATTGAAGGCGACGGCGGAAGGATCGGCGGCGATGGCGTGCGCTTCGGCCAGGATCGAACCGGCCAGGAACGGATCGGCCGGCAGCGCCTGCGCCGCGGGGCTGGCAAGCACCACGCCCTCGACAAGCCCGGGCATGATGACCTGCCACACCCCCCAGACGAGAAGCGCCGGAACGAGGATCCACAGCGCGACATGCCAGCCGTGGTAGCCGGGCATCGAGTGCATCGACCCGCGGCCGGTGTAGAGCAGCCTCGCCCGGCCGCGCGCGGCGTACCAGCCGACCAGGCCAAGGCCGAGCACGGCCAGTAGAACTGCGGTGAGAATCATATCCGGCCGCCGGCCCTTTCCTGTGCCTGGGTTACTTCAGCCCTGCCGGCTCGAGCACCGCCATGGTGGCCACGACCTGCGCGTTCTTCGCGCGCACGTCCGCCGGCGAGATGACCATGCCCTTCTTCTGGAGCAGCCCGTCCGGATCCCAGGACTTCGCCCACTCGGCGACATAGCCCTGCAGGCTCTTGATCGGGCCGAGGTGCTGCTTCTTCACGTAGATGTAGAGCGGACGGGCACCCGGATACGAGAAGTCCGAGATGGACGCGTAGGTCGGCATGATGTCGGACATGGGGATGCCCTTCAGGCTGTCCGGGTTCTCTTCGAGGAAGGAGAAGCCGAACACGCCGATCGCCTTGGGGTTCTGCGAGATCTTCTGGACAATCAGGTTGTCGTTCTCACCGGCGTCCACGTAGGCGCCGTCCTCGCGGATGTTGTGGCAGGTCGCCTCGTAGCGGTTCTTGTCCGTGTCCTTCAGCGCCTTGGTGGCGTCATCGGTTTTGCAGCCGGCTTCGAGGATCAGTTCCTTGAGGGCGTCACGCGTGCCGGAGGTCGAGGGCGGGCCGTAGACGAGGATCGGCTCGGCCGGCAGCGACGGGTTGACGTCCTTCCAGGTCTTGGCGGTGTTCGGCTTCCCGAACGGTGTGGCCGCGATCGCCTTGTAGACGTCCAGAGGGGTCAGCTTGAAGCCCGGACCCTTCTTCGATTCGGCAAAGGCGATGCCGTCGATGCCGACCTGGATCTCGACGATCTCCTTGACGCCGTTCTTCTGGCACTCCTCGTACTCGGACTTCTTCATCCGGCGGGATGCGTTTTCGATGTCCGGATGCTGGGCGCCGACGCCCGCGCAAAACAGCTTCATGCCCGCGCCCGTGCCCGTCGCCTCGATGACCGGGGACTTGCCGCCCGATGCCCGCGCATAGCTTTCCGAAACGGCGGTGGCGAAGGGGTATACGGTCGACGAGCCGACGGCCCGCACGAAGTCGCGCGACGCTGCGGAGGATCCACCCGAACCACCGCAGGCACTGAGTGCGCCGACGGAGACAGCGGCGAAGATGAAGGTCTTGAACGAACGCATTGGCAAACCCCTTGGGCTTTTATCTTGGGAGGGCCCCTATTAGGCTTCGATGACACTTCCATGACGAAGGCGTGACATTGCCGGGGCACCCCGCAAATAATCCCGCGCCGGGACAGCCGAACGCGGGCCGTAAGATCCTGCCTGGGCGGGTTTCCCCTACCCGACAGGGACATGCGTAGGACGCCGGGTGTACGTGCGGGCAGAAACGATGGCAAGCGTGCTTGCAGCGACTGCGACGAGGAGCTGCTTCTGAAAAGGGGCGGTTTCACCGCGTTCACAGTGTTTCGGATTTGCTTCCGAAATGTTTCCCTTCGGCCCGGCCTCGCTGTAGGCACAAGCTCTGCACCCGACGGCCGGGGAGAGAAGGAAGTCTCGAAAGTGTCATTTCATCGTCATTTTCAGGTCATAGTAGCCCCTCGCGAGACATCCGAGCCGTTGCGAGAGACTTTCCGACCCATGCGCACTATCGTTGCCGGAGCTGCCGTAGCAGCCACCTTCATGGGGCTGCCCGCCTACGCCCAGTCGCCAGCGGAGCAATCGTCTTCCGGACAGCCGATGGGAGCGCAGGAGGCGGACGCCCTGCGCGCGGAGGTCCGCGCTCTGCGGGCACGACTCGAAGCGCTGGAAAGCCGTCTGGGCAGTGCAGCTCCGGCACAGGCCGCAGCCGCACCGGCCGACGATACGACCCCGCCGGACCCGTCGTCCCCCGCCCCCCCGCTCGCCTCTTCCGAAGTAGGAACCGGAGCAGCGGCCGGCGGAGGAAAGACCGCGAAGGAAGAGACGGCGATCGCCTGGAAGGGCAGCCCCAACTTCACGCAGGGCGACAAGGCTTTCAAGGTCAAGGGACGCATCCAGGCCGACGCCAATTATGTCTCCGCGCCGGACAGCCTTGACGATCAGGGCCTTGGCTTCAGTACTGAGATGCGCCGCATCCGCCTGGGCGGCGAAGGCAAGCTTTCCAGCCAGTTCTCCTACAAGCTGGAACTGGAACTGTCGGACAACGCCGTCGATCTGGTCGACACCTTCGTGACCTTCAAGGACGGGCCCTGGCAGGTCCAGCTGGGCAACCAGAACGCCTTCTGGTCGCTCGACGAACTCACCGGGGACACCACCGGCAGCGTCATGGAGCGCGCGGCCTTCACCGACGCCTTCAACTTCGAGCGCCGGCTCGGCATCGGCGCGCAGTACGGCAAGGGTGCGTGGCTGGCGCAGCTGGGCGTCTTTGCTGACGACATCGGCGCTCTCGCCAACAGCAGCGACGGCCCGGAAGGCGGCGACGAGAACAACAGCTACTCGATCGACGGACGCCTCGTCTACGCGCCGAAGATCGGCGACATCCAGGTCCACGTGGGCGGCTCGGCGCATTGGCGGCGGCTTGGTCGCCTCGCCGATGCGACCACCCGCTACCGCCAGCGGCCCTACGCCCACTCCACCAACACCCGCCTGATCGGGACGCCCGAGATGAATGTCAGCCGCGAGACGATGTACGGCGCGGAACTCGCCGCCATCGCAGGCCGCTGGCACGGAGCCGCGGAATTCTACAACCTCACCGCCAGCCGCGTCGGCCTGCCCTCTGTATCCTTCCAGGGTGCCTATGCCGAAGTCGGCTACTTCCTCACCAAGGGCGATACCCGCGGATACAAGGGCGGCATCTTCGCCGGCAACGACCCCGCCCGGCCGCTGGACGAGGGCGGTCCCGGCGCGATCCAGGTCAACCTGCGCTACGACTGGCTGGACCTGAACGACCGGGACATTCGCGGAGGCACGCAGAACGGCTACATCGTGGCGCTCATCTGGTCGCCGATCCAATACCTGCGCTTCAACCTGAACTATGCCCTGCTGCAGTATACCGGCGCACGTGCGCTGCCTTCCGGCGATCGCAGCTATGACGCGAACGTGATCGGCACCCGCTTCGAACTGGACTTCTGATACGGGCTGCGGGGGCGGATCAGTCCTTGCGCAGGGGCAGCATCAGCGAGGCGGTAGTGCCCCGGCCCGGCCGGCTTTCCAGGTCGAAGCGCCCGCGATGGCGCTCGACGATGTGCTTGACGATGGACAGACCCAGCCCCGTACCGCCGACGGCGCGGCTGCGGCTGGTGTCCGCCCGATAGAACCGCTCCGTCACGCGCGGGAGGTGTTCGGGCGGGATGCCCTCGCCCTCGTCCCGCACGGTGACGAGCACCCAGCCGGTGCTCGCGGCTTCGACCGCGACTTCGACCGGGCCGTCCGGCCGCGCGTACTTGCGGGAATTGTCGATGAGGTTGCGCAGCACCTGGGACAGCTGCCCCCGGTCCCCCGCCACCAGCGCCTCCCGGCAGTTCTCCCGCACCGCCACTTTCGCGCCGTCGCGGAATTCGCCGGCCACCTCGTGCGCCAGGGCGACCATATCGACGGTGTCGGACGGCACCTCGTGCTTGACCGCCTCGATCCGCGACAGCGACATGAGATCGGAGATCAGCGACTGCATCCGCTGCGCCTCGTGGCGGATCGTGCCGAGGAAGCGGTTGCGCAGCGCCTCGTCATTGCCGGCCTTGGGGTTCATCAGCGTCTCGCAATAGCCGATCACGCTGGCGAGCGGCGTGCGCAGCTCATGGCTGGCATTGGCGACGAAATCGGCGTGGGACTTGGCCACGCTGATGCGCTCGGACAGATCGTATAGGCTCACGAGACGTTCGTGGGGGCCGATGATCTTGCAGTCGACCTCCCACATCGACCCGCCGGTGGAGAGCCCCTTCACCTGTGCGCGACCGCCCTCCTGGCTCAGGATCGTGGCCACGGCGCGCGGTTCGCGTATGGCGATCCGCACGTCCTGCCCCACGATATGCGCGCCCAGCAGAGACTGCGCCGCCGCGTTGGCGAAGCGCACCTGCCCACGCGCGATCATCATCGCCGGGGTCTGCAGGTGTTCGAGGAGGTGCACGCCCTCGCTGTTCATCGGTTCTCTCTCGCTCTGCGCGTTGCCGTGGTGGCTGCGCGTCGCGTGACATGCTTCAGCGACACTGGTGTTGCAACATTCGTATTCACGCGGAGCGAAAAGACGCTCGGCAGCCACGTCTGGCGGCACGGCGGCGGCAAAATCATTGCATCCGCATCCAAGCAACCTAGCCTTGGCGCCGGGGGTTTGTTATGTGAAAACAGCGTGGGTCGCGTGCACTAGTGGACGAATACCACCGAACCTCTGGGTATATGCATCACGGCTGTGAGGAGGAGCGCAGCCGACCGATGGAAAGGCAACCGTGACGCAATTCACTTCCGATCGCCTGCTCCTTTTTGGCGCAACCGGCGATCTTTCGCGCAGAATGCTCCTCCCCTCGCTCTGTGCCCTGGACGCCGAAGGGCTCCTGGGCCAGGACGTCGAGATTATCGGCACCGCCCGTTCCGATTTCGACGATCAGGGCTTCCGCAACTTCGCGCGTGAAGCGCTTGAGCAGTTCCTGCCCGCCAGCCGGCGCGGCAGCATGGCTCAGTTCCTGAACCGGTTGACGTACCAGCCGCTCGACGCGAACGACGCCGACAGCTTCAAGGCTCTCGCACAGAAGGTCGGCACGCCCCGGGAGGGATTGTCGATCTTCCTTTCCACCGCGCCGAGCCTGTTCGAGCCCACCATCCAGGGCCTCGAAAAAAGCGGGCTGACCGGGGAAAAAGTCCGCATCGGGCTGGAAAAACCGCTCGGCGTGGACCTTGCCTCCAGCAAGGTCATCAACGACGCCGTCGCCCACGCCTTCCCTGAGGAGCGGATCTTCCGCATCGACCATTACCTCGGCAAGGAAACGGTCCAGAACCTCCTGGCGCTGCGCTTCGCCAACCTCATGTTCGAACCGCTGTGGAACGCCGCGCATATCGATCATGTGCAGATCACCGTTTCCGAAACGGTGGGCCTGGAATCGCGTGTCGCCTACTACGATGACAGCGGCGCCCTGCGCGATATGGTCCAGAACCACATGCTGCAGCTCCTCGCGCTTGTCGCCATGGAGCCGCCCGTCTCGTACAATGCGACCAGCATCCGCAACGAGAAGGTCAAGGTCCTTCACTCGCTGCGCAAGGTCCGCCCGGAAGAAACCGTGACGGGCCAGTACCGCGCGGGCGCGATCACGGGGCAGGCCGTGCCCGGCTACGACGAGGAACTGGGCAAGGATTCCAGCACGGAAACCTTCGTCGCCATCAAGGCCTTCATCGACAACTGGCGCTGGCAAGGCGTGCCGTTCTACATGCGCACCGGCAAGCGCCTGCCCAAGCGCTCCACGGAGATCGTCGTTCAGTTCCGGAAGGTTCCGCACTCGATCTTCAACGGGCGCGGCGCCAAGACCGTGCCAAACCGGCTCGTCATCGGGATCCAGCCGGAAGAGAACATCACCCTTTCGCTAATGACGAAGGTGCCCGGGCTGGACCGCAACGGCTACGGCCTGCGCTCCACGCCGCTCGCCATCCTCACGCCTGACGCCTTCGCCGATCGCCAGCGCCGCATCGCCTACGAACGGCTGCTGCTCGACCTGATCGAGGGCGACCAGACCCTCTTCGTCCGCCGGGACGAAGTGGAAGCGCAGTGGGAATGGATCGATGCAATTCGCGCCGGCTGGGAGGAACACCAGCAGGAGCCCAGAACTTACACTGCGGGAAGCTGGGGCCCGTCGGCTGCGATTGCCCTTGCCGAACGCGATGGAGTGACCTGGCACGAGTGACCGTTCGTGCCCATGTCCAGTTTTGCATGTGCCAAGCCCGCATAGGGCACAATATAGCGATTGACACCGGTTACCATCCCCCTGCAGAGGCGGGACGGGAGCAAAGCCGGATGTCGCGAATGATCAGGAGCAGACCATGACCAACCTCCACCCGGTGGTCGCGCGCGTCACCGACCGCATCATCGAACGATCCAGGGACAGCCGCTCGCGCTATCTCGACATGATCGCCCGCGAGACCGACCGGCACTCCGATCGCAGCTTTCTTTCCTGCTCCAATCTTGCCCATGGCTTCGCAGCCGCTGGCGAGGACAAGGCGACGATCGCCGGCACCCGCGCGGTGAACATCGGCATCGTCACCGCCTACAACGACATGTTGAGCGCGCATCAGCCTTACGGCCGCTACCCTGAACAGATGAAGCTCTTCGCCCGGGAAGTCGGCGCGACCGCACAGGTGGCTGGCGGCGTCCCGGCCATGTGTGACGGCGTCACGCAGGGCTTCGACGGGATGGAACTGTCGCTGTTCAGCCGCGACGTCATCGCGCTGTCCACCTCCGTCGCGCTCAGCCACGCGATGTTCGACGGCATGGCGCTGCTCGGCATCTGCGACAAGATCGTGCCCGGCCTCGTCATCGGTGCGCTGCGCTTCGGCCATTTACCGGCGATCTTCGTTCCGGGCGGTCCGATGCCGACCGGCATCTCCAACAAGGAAAAGCAGAAGGTCCGCCAGCTCTACGCGGAGGGCAAGGTCGGCCGCGAGGAACTGCTGGCAAGCGAAAGCGCGAGCTATCACTCGCCCGGAACCTGCACCTTCTATGGCACCGCCAACTCCAACCAGATGATGATGGAGATGATGGGCCTGCACATACCCAACGCCGCCTTCGTCCCGCCCAACACGCCGCTGCGCACCGCGCTCACCCGCGCCGCCACGCAGCGGCTCGCCGCCATCACCCGCAAGGGTGAGGACTACCGCCCGATGGCGAGGGTGGTGGACGAAAAGGCGATCGTGAACGCCATCGCCGGCCTTCTTGCCACCGGCGGCTCCACGAATCATGCCATCCACCTGCCCGCGATGGCGCGGGCAGGCGGTATCCAGATCACCTGGGAGGATTTCGACGAACTGTCTGCCGTGGTGCCGCTCATCACTCGCGCCTATCCGAACGGCGCGGGTGACGTGAACCACTTCCACGCGGCGGGCGGCATGGCCTGGGTCGTGCGCGAACTGCTTGGCGCGGGCCTGGCCCATGCCGACATCCTGACCGTGGCAGAAGGCGGCATGAGCGCCTACGCCGATGAACCCGTGCTGGTCGACGGCGAACTCGCGTGGACGCCGGCCCCGGCCGTCAGCGGCGACGACACGATGCTACGGCCGGTTTCCGCTCCGTTCCTGCCGGACGGCGGCATGCGCCTGGTCCAGGGCAATCTCGGCCGCAGCACCTTCAAGACCAGCGCGGTCGACAAGGAACGTTGGACCATAGAAGCGCCCTGCCGCGTCTTCGACGATCAGGAAGGCGTCGCCAAGGCTTTCAAGGCGGGCGAGCTTGATCGCGACGTCGTGGTGGTCGTCCGCTTCCAGGGCCCGCGCGCCAATGGGATGCCCGAACTGCACAAGCTGACGCCGCCGCTGGGCGTGTTGCAGGACCGGGGCCACAAGGTCGCGCTCGTCACGGACGGGCGCATGTCGGGCGCGTCCGGCAAGGTACCCGCCGCCATCCACGTAACGCCAGAGGCGCTCGCCAACGGGCCGCTCGCCTACCTGCGCGACGGCGACATCGTCCGTCTCTCGGCCGAGGACGGCACCCTTTCCACCACCGCCGACCTGTCCACGCGCGACCCCGCACCGCCGCCGCCTCCCGCGTTCGGCACCGGGCGCGAGCTCTTCGCCATGTTCCGCCTCAACGCCTCCAGCGCCGAGCACGGCGGGTCCTCCATGCTGGAGGTCGCCGGCCTGTGAGCACTGAGATCGTCACCGTCGATATCGGCGGCACGCACGCACGTTTCGCCATCGCGACCATTGCCAACGATGGGCAGATCACGCTGGCCGAGCCTGCGACGCTGCACACCAAGGACCATGGCAGTTTCCAGCTGGCCTGGCAGGCCTTCCGGGATCTCCAGGGGGGCACCCTTCCTGAGGCGGTCGCCATGTCGGTTGCCGGCCCGGTCGGCGATGAAGTGATCCGCTTCACCAACAACCCCTGGATCCTGCGCCCGGCACGGATCCAGGAGATGCTCGGCCCCAGGCGTCAAACCGTCGTCAACGACTTCGAGGCGGTCGGCCACGCCGTTGCCACGGCGGATGAGGGCGACTTCCTCCACCTCACCGGACCCGAAGGCGCGCTGCCCGCAACCGGTACACTGAGCGTGCTCGGCCCCGGCACGGGCCTTGGAGTGGCGCATCTCTACCGCGACGGTCGGGGCGGCTATCACGTCCAGGCGACCGAGGGCGGGCACATCGACTACGCGCCACTCGATGTCATCGAGGATGCCATCCTCGCCCGGCTGAGAAAGCGCCACAACCGCGTATCGGTGGAGCGCGTGGTCTCCGGCCCGGCCATCGTCGACATCTACGAGACGCTCGCCGCCATGGAGCACAAGGCAATCTACGAGAAGAGCGACGTCGAGATCTGGACCGCCGGCACGTCGGGCGAGGACAGCCTTGCCGCCGCGGCGGTGGACCGTTTCTGCCTCGCTCTCGGCGCGGCGGCGGGCGACTACGCCCTCGCCCATGGCGCCAGCGGCGTCGTCATCGCCGGCGGGCTTGGCTACCGCATCCGCGAGACGATCTGCTCGTCCGGTTTCGCCGAGCGTTTCCGCGCCAAGGGTCGCTTTGCCGGCCTGATGGCCAGGATGCCCGTCAAGCTCATCACTCATCCGCAGCCGGGCCTCTTCGGCGCTGCGGCCGCCTTCGCCAGGGAGCATCTTCAGTAATGACCACGCAATCCGAAGCCGTCGAAAAGGTCATGCGCCTCGCCCCGGTCATCCCGGTGCTGGTGATCGAGGATATCGAGCATGCACGGCCGATCGCCGAAGCGCTTGTCGCCGGGGGGCTGCCCGCGCTGGAAGTGACGCTGCGCACAGACTGCGCGCTTGAGGCCATACGGGTAATGAAGCAGGTACCGGGCGCCGTCGTCGGCGCTGGCACCGTTCTCACGCCGGACGACCTCAAGCGCTCGGTCGACGCCGGAGCCGAGTTCATCGTCTCCCCCGGCCTGACGCCGAACCTCGCCGAAGCCGCCTACAAGTCCAAGATCCCTTTCCTGCCGGGCACCGCTAACGCCAGCGACATCATGTTCGCGCTCGAATGCGGGTTCGACCGGCTGAAGTTCTTCCCCGCCATGGCAGCGGGAGGCCCGTCGGCGCTCAAGGCCATTTCCGCTCCCCTCGCCGCCGCGAAATTCTGCCCGACGGGTGGCGTCACGCCGCAGAACGCGCCGGAATGGCTGGCGCTCGATGCCGTAATCTGCGTCGGCGGAAGCTGGATGGTGCCCAAGGGCAAGCCGGACGTGGCGCAGATCGAGGCCGCCGCTCGCGCTGCTGCGGGGCTCGCGCGCTGATGGGCGCCGGGGGGCAGCCGGCGCTGCGCACGGTGGACCAGCTGACGGCGCGCCTGCAGGAACTGCACAAGCTCACCGCCACCAGCCCGCTGTTCAACCCGGTGTTCCAGCTTGGCCTGGAACTGTCGCGGTTGCTGGAAGACGGCAGCATGGCGCTTGACGACATCGAAGCGCTTGTCGCCGAGATGGAGTGCGAGGGGCTGCGCGCCCGGGCCGCCCGGCTTGATCGGATTCTCGGCACCCTGCCTCTTGGGGAAAACGACAGGGCGCTGGACCAACTGGCCGACGAGGCCGGGGACGACGACGATTTCAACGCCTTCGCTGCCCGGTGGCAGCGCCCAGCGGCGCATGTCGTCTTTACCGCGCACCCCACCTTCCTGCTCAGCGCCGCACAGAGCGAGGCGGTGGCGGTCTCTGCCTCCAGCGGAGACTTCAGTGACGCCTCGGTCTGCGCGGCCTCTTCCGGGCGTGACACGATCACCCTCGACTACGAGCACGCCGCCGCCATGGCCGCCCTCGCACGAGGCCAGAAGGCGCGTGACCGGATGAACGCCCGCCTGCTCGACAAGGCCGCCGCGCGCTGGCCGAAGCGGTGGAAGGGCCTCAGCCCGATGCCTGTGCGGTTCGCGCATTGGGTCGGCTACGACATGGACGGGCGCACGGACATCTCGTGGTCCACCTCGATCCGCTACCGGCTGGAAGAGAAGGCCCAGCGCCTCGAAGGCTATGCCACGGCGCTGGACAAGGCCGCGCCCGACATCGCGCAGCAGCTTGCGCGTGCCCACGCCCACACGGCCGAGCTGGCAAGTGCCTTCAGCCAGGATCTCACCGATCCCGACGCGCTGTCCGCCGCCGCGAACGGCCTGACCGCCGATCACGCGGACAAGATCGTCAGTCTCGAACCCATCATCGCCCGGCTTGAGGAAGAGGCGCGCCACGCCGATCAGGCGCAGGCCCGCGCCCTCCTCGTCACCGCCGCCGCAATGCGGGCCGATGGTCTTGGCATGGGCTGGATTCACTTCCGCGTGAACGCCTCCCAGCTTCAGAACGCGATCCGCCGCCGCATCGATCCGGACGGCAAGCTCAGCCTCGCCAGCCAAGCGGCGCTGGTGCGGATGCGTGAACTGCTTGCCGAAGTGAAGCCGCTCCGCTCCAACTTCGCCGCGCTCGCGATCGAGAATTCGACCGCCGTGCGCCAGTTCCTGGCGATGGCCCAGATCCTTGGCCATATCGACGGCGATGCGCCGATACGGATGCTCGTGGCCGAGTGCGAAGAACCGACGACGGTGCTCGCCGCGCTCTACTTCGCCCGCATGTTCGGGATCGACGACAAGGTCGATGTGTCGCCGCTGTTCGAAACGGAAAGTGCGCTGGAACACGGCGGCCGCTTCCTCGACGCCGTGCTGGCCGAACCGGCCTATCGTGACTATGCGCGCAAGCGAGGCCGCGTCTCGATCCAGACCGGCTTTTCCGACGCCGGCCGGTTCGTCGGCCAGGTGCCCGCCGCGCTCGCGATCGAGCGTCTGCAGGGCCGCCTCTCCGAAGCCATGGCCGCCAACGGCCTGTCGGACGTGGCCGCGCTGATCTTCAACACCGGCGGCGAATCGATGGGGCGCGGCTGCCATCCCTCCAGCATCGACGACCGGTTCCACTGGCAGATGTCGCCATGGGCTCGCCGGCGCTTCCTGCGCGCAGGCATCCGGCTGGAGCCGGAAGTCAGCTTCCAGGGTGGCGACGGCTACCTTTGGTTCGGCTCGGACGAACTTGCGCTGGCAACGCTCACCCGCATGGCCGAACGCCCGCTGTGGGAAGCGGATGTCGATGCACCCACGGACCTGTTCTACCGCCGCACCGATCTCAGCCTCGATTTCTACCGCGCCATCCGCGCGGTCCAGCACCAGCATCTTGAAAGCGCGACTTACAGCCGCGCAATAACCGCGTTCGGCCTGGGCCTGCTCAACGACACCGGCAGCCGCAAGTCGCGGCGCCAGTCGGATCTCGCGTCCGACCGCACGATGAGCCTGAGGCAGATCCGCGCCATTCCGCACAACGCCATCCTCCAGCAGCTTGGCTACCCCGTGAACGTCATTGCCGGCATCGGCACGGCGGCGGACGGCAACCGCGAGGAAATCGCGGCGCTGCTGCGGGAAAGCGCGCGCGGGCGGCAGATCGTGCGCCTTGCCCGCGCCGCCAACGCCCTCGCCTCGATCAAGACTGTCTCGGCCTATGGCGAGCTGTTCAATTCGGCATACTGGGCCAGCCGCCCCTATCGCGGTGGGGAGGAGACCATCGCCGACGCCTGCCTCAAGCTGGCCGAATACCTCACCAAGGACGACCGGACCGGGGTCTACCGCCGCCTCGCCTCAAGGCTTCGCGTCGATGCCTTGAAGCTGCACCGGCTGCTCGAACTCATCCCGGACGAAGCACCCCTGAAGGACCGGGAGCACACGCGCCGGTCGCTCGGCGTGTTGCAGGCGCTGCGGATCGCGCTGTTCCAGCACATGTTCCTGCGCGCGGTCATGGTGCCACAGTTCAGCCGCGCCAACGACATCAGCCGGGAGGACGTGCTGGAGATGTTCTTCACCCTGCGGGTGGAGGACGGGCTGGCGCAACTGCGCCGCGCCTTTCCGGTGCATTTCCCATCGATCAACGATTTCGCGGTGGACGCGCCGAGCGACTACCCGGATTCAAGCGCGACGGGGTACGCACAGATCCACAAGGACTTCATCGATCCCATAGCGCGGTCCTATGCGCTGTCCCTGCGGATCACCACGGCGCTCGCGAACGAATTCGGCGCTCACGGCTGAGTTGGCGGCGCAGCCTGTCGCGCGGGGGCTTTGGGTCCGTCAGCGGCGGGCGGCGTGCAGTTCGGCGCTGAGGGTCGCCACGAGCTGGGCGGCGGGCATGGCGCGGGCCAGCGGCGCACCCTGTCCGGCCCAGTGCGCGCCGAAACCATGCTCGCCTTTCGCCTTGGCGGCGGCGTTGAGCGCCTTGCCCGCATCGTAGGCGATGGGATAGTCCGGTGGCCGCCGCTCCCCCACCTGCGCGGAAAGCGCGGTGAAGCGGTTTGCCAGCGCCCGGGCGGGTCGGCCGGAGACAAGCTGCGTCAGTGTCGTCTCGTAAGCGCCCGGCCCCATCAGGGCCGCGCGGTACGATTCGTCGGCAGCCGATTCCGGACAGGCGACGAAGGCGGTGCCGAGTTGTGCGGCAGCCGCGCCCAGGTCCAGTGCCGCCGCGATGCCCGCACCGTCCATGATCCCGCCCGCCGCGATGACGGGAAGCCCGGTTTCACGGACAAGCAGCCGCGTCAGCGCCACGGTGCCGAGCTGCGGGTCTGTTGCCGCGGGATCGAACATGCCACGGTGGCCGCCCGCCTCGATACCCTGCGCGATGATTCCGTCCAGCCCCGCCGCCTCGATCGCCCGTGCCTCGGCAAGGTTGGTGGCGGTGGCGAGGAGGAGCACGCCGCGTTCGTGCAGGGCGGACACAGCCTCCGCGTCCGGCAGGCCGAAATGGAAGCTGGCCACGGCGGGCGCCGCCTCGACGACGAGAGCCAGCAGTTCGGCATCTTCGGCCAGACTCGCGTAGGGCGACTGCAGGGCGGCGGGCGGCTCGACCCCGAATTCCACGAAGAGGGAGCGCAGCCAGTCCAGCCAGCCCGCCTCCCGTTCGGGATCCGCCACCGGAGCCTGATGGACGAAGAGGTTGAGGTTGAAGGGCCGCGTGGTACGGGCCCGCAGTTCGTCGATGGCTACACGGGCATCGGCCGCGTTGCTTGCCCCCAGGGCGATTGAACCGAGCGCTCCCGCGTTGGAGACTTCGGCCGCCAGAAGCGGCGTGCTCGTGCCTGCCATCGGGGCCTGTATCAGGGGCAGGTCCAGGCCAAGCCGCTCCAGCATCGGGATCACTCCATAAGGCCCAGCAGGCCGTCGATCTCGCAGGTTGCAAAGCCCACGGTACTATCGGAAATGCCATAGGGGATCAGCAGCCGCTCACCCACCTTCAGCGCGCCGCACGTATAGATCACGTTGGGCACATAGCCGGACCTGTCGGCATTCTCAGCCGTGAGCACAGGTTCGGTGGTGCGGGCCAGGACCTTGCTCGGGTCGTCCCGGTCCAGCAGGGCGCATCCCAGCGAATACTTGCGCATCGCCCCCACGCCGTGCGTGAACAGGAGCCAGCCCTCATCGATCAGGATCGGGCTGCCGCAGTTGCCGATCTGGATGAATTCCCAGGGAAATTTGGGCTCCATCAGCAGGATGCCGTCGTCATCCCAGACGTTGAGCTGGTCCGAACGCAGGAGGAACAGGTTCTTGCCGTCCTGCCGCCCGACCATGGTGTAGCGCCCGTCGATCTTCTCCGGAAACAGGGCCATGCCCTTGTTGCGTCCCGCCTTGCCGAGGATCGGCTCCAGATCGAAGCGGCGGAAATCCCGCGTGCGCAGGAGTTCGGAACGGATCGAACTGCCGGAATAGGCGGTGTACGTGCCGACCCACTCGTAATCGCCCCCGCCATGGTCGAAGCGCACCAGCCGCAGGTCTTCCAGTCCGCCGCGCTGCTGCTCGGTGATGGGGAAGATGACGGTGTTCGATAGACTGGAGTCCGCATGGCGATGCACCGATACGCAGCAATCGGCGTCAACCAGTTCCTCCTCGTCCAACTCGACCGACGTCGCGAAGGCGGCTTGGGGCCAGAGGCGGAAATCGCCGTCGCACTCCGCGATACCTTCGCGAAAAGCGATGGAACTGATGTGCCCCTCGCCCACTGCCCGCAGCGACATGATGAAGCGCACGCAATCGTCCTGCAGACCGGACTGGTCCGGCGAAGGGACGATCGAGGGATTCATCAGTGCCGCCGCCGCGAACGTGTATTCGTGGCAGAAGTACGAACCGATCAGCCGCTGCTTCGTCTCCGAGTAGTCTGCCGGATCGAGCGCGAGATTTGCCGCCACTTCCTTGAAGCGTTCGGCAAAGATGCACTCCGTCTGCCAGTGTCTCTCCTTGAAGTCGGCAAGGACACGCGCATACTCGAGCCGCGCACGCTCCTCACTGAGCGCCGCCACGTCCAGGACCAGCCGCATGGCGCGACCGTCACGGGCGTTCTTTGCCTGCCAGCCCAGGTGGAACGGGCGGATGACCACTCGTGAGGGGTCAGCGTGCAGGCGCGTGTCGAATATGCGTAGCGGTTCAGACCAGGCGTTTTCGGGCCGGTTCAAACAGTCCTCCTTCCCCTGGGCGGGGCGTCGATGACGTGACCAGTTCCATGAGCGCATAATGCGACAACTGGAAGGCCAGGATCGATTCCGCGCCACAATTCGTGTTGGCGCCACGCGGGGTCACGCCGTCGCGGCAGCGGCCCGTGGCGAGGTCGGCGAGCACGACCCCCCGATCGTTGCCGCCGAAGAACCAGCGCCAGGCGATCATCGCATGCTTGCGCCAGAAGGCGCCGCCAGTCGCGCGCCAGGCGGTGCGGGCTGCTTCCACCGCCGCCTGCGCCTCAAGCGGCTGCTGGTCGAACGGCAGGTAGCTGTGCGCCTTGTGGAAGCTTTCCGATCCGATCGGGCGGAACTGGCCTCTTGCCGAGACCTGCTGCGCACAGATCCACTGCAGGGTTTCAAGTCCTGCACCGATCCAGTGCTCCTGCTCCATGGCAATGCCCGCTTCGATCAGCGCCTGGGACAGGCGCGGGTTGTCGTAGCCGAGCACGGCCTCGAACCAGGCCCAGTCGGGACGGCGCCCTTCACCCAGAAGGCGCATCAGGAAGTCGCCGCCGCGTTCAACCAGCGCGCGCGATGCGGCATGGGCCGGGTCGCGGCGCAACACCGCGCAGGCGCCCAGCATGGCGAAGGCGGTGGCGCGGGGGGAACCGAGGGCACCGACAGCCTGAATGACATCGTCGTACAGGCCCTGCGCCCAATCCGCGAGGCCGCGGTCGCGGGACAGCTCGATCGTTTGCCCGAGAGCCCAGACCGCGCGGCCGTTCGAATCTTCCGACCCCTCGTCCTCGCACCAGCTGCGGTCGAAACGCATGAAGTTGCGGAAGCGCTTCAGGTCCGGATTCCACGCGGACTGGATGAAAGCGGCGTAGGCCAGGCTCCACTTCATCCTCTCGCCAACCGAGATGCCCTCGGCCACGTTCATCAGCATGAGCGCACGCGCGTTGTCGTCCAGGCAGTAGCCGTGGCGGCGATCCGGCACGACACCCACGGAATGCTGGAGCATGCCCGTGGCATCGCTCATCGCCAGCACGGCGGACAACCCGGGGATTGCCGTCACCGGCGGCACGACCGGTTCAGGTGCCACGGCCTTGGTCACCAGCTGGGCCGACGCGCTGGCGAACCGCGGCCAGATCGTTTCGCGGCCCCGCGCATAGGCGCGGCGCTGCATCGCCGTCATCGCTTCCGGATCATCGAGCAGGGTAATGACAGCCTGCGCGATCGTGTCGCTGGAGTTCGGCTCGATCAGAAGGCCGGCGTCGCTGGCCAGCAGTTCGCGCGCATGGACGTAAGGGGTGGAAATCACCGCCTTGCCCAGGGCAACGGCATAGCTCAACGTACCCGAAGTCGCCTGCTGCAGGCCCGGATAGGGCGTGAGATAGATGTCGGATGCTTCCAGCTGGTCCAGCAGTTCGTCCGTCTGGAGGAACCGGTTCTCCCAGCCAACATGATCCGCGACGCCAAGCTCGCGCGCCAGCGCTTCGAGGCTTTCGCGGTAGGCTTCACCTTCCGCAGCCACCAGGTTCGGGTGAGTGGCGCCGACAATGCGATAAAGCACCTCCGGGTGGCGGGCGACGATCTTCGGAAGTGCCCGGATCGCGTGCTCCAGGCCCTTGCCTGGACCGATCAGGCCAAAGCTCATGAGAACCTTGCGCCCTTCCAGCCCGAAGCGCGCCTTGAACTCGTCCTGCCGGCCGAAAGGACGGTCGGGAGCGCCATGCTCGATCACTTCGATGAGGCCCGCGCCCGCCTCGTAATGCGAGATCAGCAGATCGCGGGCGCGGCTGGACATCACCATGATCCGCGAGGCGCGGGTGATGAGGTGCCGCATGATCGCGCGCTGCCGCTCCGACGGCTCGCTCAGGACAGTATGCAGGGTCAGCACCAGCGGCGCGGCGAGGCGGTCCACGAAGTGGGTGACCATCTCGCCATCGGGGCCGCCGAAGATGCCGTACTCATGCTGGAGCCAGACCGCATCGACACCAGCCTCGTTGATGCGGCGCGCGGCGCGGGAATAAGCTTCGGGATCGTCACAGACGATGGTGCTCGCGACGCCCTCGTAGCTCAGGGGCCGGCGCGGATCGTCAAGCGCGTGAACATCGACCGTAATCTCGGGGTGGTAGGCCCCGAGCTTCTCGAAGATGTCGGTCGTGAACGTCGCTATGCCGCACTTGCGCGGAGCGAAGTTTCCAATGAGCGCGAGGCGCATGCCACGCTTGGGCGTTGCGCCGGTCGCCTCGAAGATCGAGTGGACCTCCGCCACCTCGCGGCCGAATTCGAAATCCTGAGAAAGCGGCAAGTTAGCCATTCGAACACCGTGAACGAGGGATGAACTGTTGCACGGACAATTCCCCGGTCCCGATTCGGTTTCCCGCAAGTGCGTAAAAAAGGGCAGGATGTTACCAAGAACGGTTCTGTGGAGACCGGCTCCCCTGAGAACGCCCTTCGCCGCGCGTGCTTCCGGCCGACGGCCTTTGACTGAAACAGCAGGGATTCGCGGCGGTTCCATCGCATTGGACAACATCCGATCCGTTTCCTATGTTGCCCTTCACAGCAATAAATGAACAGAGAGGGGACACATGGCTCCTGCACCGCGCGACGACGACACCCGCGCCACGATCGAACGCCTCACCGCTTGCCTGGCCGGGCCGGAGCAGGCGGCCTGGGTCGTGCGCACCCTTGCCATTGATTCTGCGATACCAGGCGCGGGACCGGGCCGGGTAAGCCGGGCGCAGGTGGCGATGGCCCTTAACGCAGCGCTGTTCCTCGACCTGCTGCAGCGAGTGCCGACTGCGGCGCGCTATGTCGGCCGAATGCGGGCGGCGGGCGAGCCGATCGTCTTCGATCACGGCGCCTTGCGCACGATAGACGGCAGCACGGGGGCCCTGCCGCCCGGACACGGTGCCTTCGGGCGCTTCCTCGAACCGCTGGGCTACGAAGTGCGCGGGCTTTACCCCCTGCCCGCGCTTACGATGACGGGTCGGGCCTACGTACACGCCGATCTGCCCGCCTCCATCCCACAGTTCTTCGTCTCGGAACTGCACGTCGACCAGCTGGCCGCCCCCGCGCAGACCGCGGCCGAAGCGATCTTCGGACAGTCCGCCGATCCCCTGGGGGAAGCGGAATGGGCTGCGATCGACGCCATCGGTCGCGACGGCGACTGTTCGCTGGGCGATGCGGAAACGATCCTGCGCGGTGCCATGCGCGCGTTCGATCGGCAGCATCCAGTGCCTGCGCTCGCCGATTACGAACGACTCCTGGAACATAGCCGCGAAGGCGGATGGATCGCCACCGAGGGCAACGCCTTCAACCACGCGACCACACGCGTGCCGGACGTGGACGCCCATGCCGAGGCGCTGAAGGCGGACGGTTACCCGTTGAAGCCGACTGTCGAGGTCTCCCGCAACGGCCGGGTGCGCCAGACGGCCGTCCTTGCCGATAAAGTGGCGCGCCGGTTCCGCCTGCCCGATGGCGGCGAGACCGTCCGCGACGTGCCGGGCTCGTTCTACGAATTCATCTCCCGCGATGTCGATCCCGACACCGGCCTGCTCGATCTCACGTTCGACAGCGGGAATGCGACGGGTATCTTTGCAGTCACGAGGGCCAAGGCATGAGCACGCTCCAGTCGTTCGATCCCGCAGACGGTTCGCTGGTCTGGGAGGGCGAGATCGCTGACGCGAACGCGGTGGCGGCCGCCCTCCTGCGCGCCCGCCGGGCCTTTGCCGCGTGGGGCGCCTTGCCCATCGCGGCGCGGGTGGAAGTGGTCGAACGCTACCGCGCCACGCTGGAGGAGCGCAAGGACGCCCTTGCACAGACGATTGCGCGCGAGACTGGCAAGCCGCTCTGGGAAGCGCGCGGCGAAGTCGCGTCCATGATCGGCAAGGTGGGCCTCTCGATCAAGGCCCAGGCGGAGCGCGCCGGCGAACAGCGCAGCGACATGCCGTTCGGCCAGGCGGTGCTGCGCCACCGGCCGCATGGCGTGATGGCCGTGCTCGGCCCGTTCAACTTCCCCGGCCACCTGCCCAACGGCCACATCGTCCCCGCCCTGCTGGCAGGCAACACGGTGGTGTTCAAGCCTTCGGAAATGACACCGGCCACGGGCGCCGCCATGGCCGACTGCTGGGCCGAAGCGCTGGTCGATCATCCCCACGTCTTCCAGTGCATACAGGGCGCCCGTGCCACCGGAGAGGCGCTGATCGGCGGCCACATCGATGGCCTGCTGTTCACCGGCTCGGCAGCTGCGGGCGCGCACTTCCGCCGCGTCTTCGCGGATCGGCCCGACGTCATCCTCGCGCTTGAACTCGGCGGCAACAACCCGCTCGTCGCGTGGGACGCCGCCGACGTGGAGGAGGCCGCCTCGGTTGTCGTGCAGTCGGCCTTCATCACCACCGGCCAGCGCTGTTCCTGTGCCCGGCGCCTCATCGTGCCCGACACCGCGTTCGGCGAGGCGCTGGTGCAGGCTGTCGCCGCCCTTGCCGACCGGCTCGTCATCGGCGCGTGGAACGAGACGCCCGAGCCCTGGATCGGTCCCCTGATCCACGAAGGCGCGGCAGCCAACGCCCGGGCCTGCTTCGACGATCTCGCCGGACGCGGCGCCCGCGTGCTCCGTCCCTTCACCGGGATCGAGGGCCGTTCCGCCGCGTTCGTCACGCCCGGAATGCTCGACGTGACCGGCGTGTTCGTGCCCGATGAGGAAATCTTCGCGCCCGTCCTCCAGGTCAGCCGCGTGCCCGATTTCGCCGCCGCCATGGAGGCGGCGAACAACACCCGCTTCGGCCTTTCCGCCGGGCTTATCAGCGGCGACGATGCGCTGTGGGAGCGCTTCCTCGTCGAATGCCCGGCGGGCGTCGTCAACCGCAACCGGCCGACTACCGGCGCCGCCGGGTCCATGCCGTTCGGAGGTCTGGGGGAGAGCGGCAACCACCGTCCCAGCGCCTACTACGCCGCCGATTACTGCGCGTACCCGGTCGCCAGCTTCGAGGCACCCGATGCCTCCGGTAACGCCGGCGCCCTCGGCGGCAGACTGAAGCCGTGAGCGCGCTCTCCGTCGAGGAGCTGGACCTGCTCGCGCCGATCGAGCGCGAAGCGATCCTCGATCGCACACTCGACTGGGCTGCGATCAACAGCGGCACTGGCAACCTGGCCGGACTTGCCGCCATGGCCGATCGCCTCGCCGAAGCTTTCGCGGCCTTGCCCGGAGACATCCGGCTCGTGGACCCCGCGCCTGTCGAAAAGGTCGACGCGGAAGGCAAGCTTCGCGAGGTGGGCCACGGCCGCCATCTTCTCCTGTCCGTCCGTCCGGAGGCGGAGCGCCGTGTCCTCCTCACCGGGCACATGGATACGGTCTATGCACGCGAGCACCCGTTCCAGACCTGCAGCTGGATCGACGCAGACCGGCTGAACGGTCCCGGGACGGCGGACATGAAAGGTGGTCTTTCACTGATGCTGGCAGGGCTTGTTGCCTACGAGCAGACAGCTCCCTCGCTCGGCTACGACGTGCTCATCAACAGCGACGAGGAGACAGGCTCGCTGTCCTCCGCCGCGTTGATCGCGCAGCGCGCGCACAGCAAGCTGGCGGCGCTCACTTACGAGCCGGGGCTGCCGGACGGCTCCATGGCCCGGGCGCGGCCCGGTTCCGGCAATTACGCCGCCGTCATCACCGGCCGCTCCGCGCATGCCGGGCGCAACCCGCAGGACGGCCGCAACGCCATCCTCGCGGCGAGCGAGCTGGCCCTGCGGCTCGCTGCTGGGATACGGGAGGGCCTCACCATCAACCCGGCCCGTATCGAGGGCGGCGCGCCGAACAACACGGTGCCTGACCTCGCGATCCTGCACTTCAACCTTCGCCCGCGTTCTCCCGAACTGGCCGAAATCGCCCGCGCTCTTGTCGATGAAGCCGTGGCGCACGCAAGCGTCACGCACGATGTGCAGATCCACCTCCACGGCCAGATCTCGCGACCGCCCAAGCCGATCACGCCGCAGACAGAGGCCCTGTTCACCCTCGTCGGCAAGGCTGCCGCAGACCTAGGCCAGCTGGGCGACGAACCGATGCGCTGGCAGGATACCGGCGGCGTGTGCGACGGCAACAACATCGCCGCCTGCGGGGTCCCTGTGCTGGACACGATGGGGGCGCTGGGCGGCGCGATTCATTCCCCGCAGGAGTTCATGATCGCCAGTTCGCTTGATGCGCGCGCCCGCCTCACGGCCCTCGTCCTGCATCGCCTCGACCGGAACGGAGTACACGCTTGACCTTTCTTCTGCGCACCGCCCGCGAGGGTGACATCGAGGCGCTCTACCGCATGGCCAAGGGCACGGGCGGCGGCTTCACCAACCTGCCGCCGGACCGGCCCACGCTGAAGGGCAAGCTGGAACGCGCCGCCCGCAGCTTCGCGCGCGACGACGGCGAGATCGGCAACGACCTGTTCGTGTTCATCCTCGAGGACACACGGGCCGGAAAGGTGCGCGGCACCTGTCAGGCGTTCTCGCAGGTTGGCACGGAGCTGCCGTTCTATTCCTACCGCATCGGCCGCATCACCCAGCATTCCAAGGAGCTTGACCGCACCTTCCGAGCGGAGATGCTGACGCTCTCCACCGATCTTGACGGTGCCAGCGAAGTGGGCGGGCTGTACCTCGACGCCACCGAGCGTTCAGCGGGCGTCGGCAAGCTGCTTGCGCGCAGCCGCTACCTGTTCATCGCCATGCATCGCGCGCGGTTTGCCGACACCACCCTGGCCGAACTGCGCGGCGCGATCGACGACGCCGGCAACTCGCCGTTCTGGGACGGGCTTGCCGGGCGCTTCTTCGACATGAGTTTCCGCGATGCGGACGAGTTCAACGGGCGGCACGGCAACCAGTTCATCGCCGATCTCATGCCCAAGCACCCGATCTATACCGCCCTGCTTTCCGAGGCCGCCCGGCAGGTCATGGGTCAGCCGCACTACTCCGGCCGCCCGGCGATGCGCATGCTGGAGAGCGAGGGGTTCGCCTTCCAGAACTACATCGACATCTTCGACGGTGGCCCGACCATGATCGCGCGGACGGACCAGATCCGCACGGTGCAGGAGGCGCGCACGCAAGAGGTCACCCGCCTGCTGCCCGCCCCGGAGAGTGAGCCCACGCACCTGATCGCTTCGGGCCGGCTGGCCGACTTCCGCGCCTGCCTCGGCTGTGTCGGTGCGGACGGCACGCTGGACGAGGCCGCCGCCACGCTGCTGGGCGTAAGCCCCGGCGACAGCATCACTTACGCTCCGGCCTGAGGGATCCCATGCGCACCGAGATCAATTTCGACGGCATCGTCGGCCCCAGTCACAACTACGCGGGGCTGAGCCTCGGCAACCTCGCGTCCACGCGCAACTTTGGCAAGGTGTCGGCCCCGCGCGCCGCCGCCCTGCAGGGCATCGCCAAGATGCGCGCGAACCTGGAACGCGGTCTGGTGCAGGGTTTCTTCCTGCCGCAGCGCCGCCCGGACGCGGTTTGGTTGCGCCGGCTCGGCACCACCATGGAGGACGCCGTCCCCGGCCTGCGGGCCAACGCTTTCTCCGCGTCCTCCATGTGGGCGGCGAACGCGGCCACCGTCTCTCCCGCCCCGGATACCGCAGACGGGCGGTGCCACCTGACGGTCGCCAACCTTGTGACGATGCCGCACCGCAGCCACGAATGGCGAGAGACGCTGGCGCAGCTTCGCCTCGCCTTCGCCGACGAGCGGCACTTCGCGGTTCATGAACCCGTGCCCCCGCCGTTCGGGGACGAGGGCGCGGCCAATCACATGCGCCTGTGCGCGCATCACGATGCGCCCGGCGTCGAGGTTTTCGTCTACGGCGTCGCGGGCGGTCCTTTCCCCGCGCGCCAGCACCGGGAGGCGAGCGAGGCCGTCGCCCGCCGGCACGGCCTTACCCCCGAACGCACGGTCTTCGCTCGCCAGTCGGACGAAGCCATCGCCGCCGGCGCCTTTCACAACGATGTCGTGGCCGTCGCCAACGAACGGGTGCTGTTCACCCATGAACTCGCATTTGCCGAGCGTGACGCCCTGTACGGCAGCCTGCGCGACAAGCTGCCGGAGATCGAGATCGTCGAGGTCCCGGCCCGCGCGGTCAGCCTCGCGGACGCGATCCGCTCCTACCTGTTCAACGCGCAGCTGGTGACGCTGCCATCCGGAGAGGCCGCGCTGGTGCTCCCCGGCGAGGCGCAGGAGACGCCCGCTGTCTGGAGCTGGCTTGAGGCCCACGTGGCGGGCAACGGCCCCATCCGCCACCTCTTCGTCCACGATCTGCGCGAAAGCATGGCGAACGGCGGCGGCCCGGCCTGCCTGCGCCTGCGGGTGGTAGCCGACCCGGGGACCATAGACCCCCGCTTCCTCGCCACGCCGGACAGGCTCGACCGCATCGAGGCGCTGGTGGCCCGCCTCTGGCCGGAGCAGATTGCGGTGGAAGACATCGGCAGCCCGGCGCTTTGGGCAGACTGCCTGGCCGCGCGGGCCGCACTCTGCGCCGAACTTGGGTTAGACGAACTGGACCGTCCCGCCTTCTGAGCGCTTTTCGCACGCGCTCTTCGCGCATTTGCATTGGTTCTTGAGACATGGCGCCACATATCGAAGACATGGAAATTTCTACCCGCCCCCGACTTCCCGATCCGATCCGCGCTGTCATCTTCGACATGGACGGCACGCTGATCGACACTGAAGCCACTCAGCACCGCATCTATGCGAAAACGGCCGAACAGATCGGCTGGCCGCTTTCGGAAGACGTTCTCTCCGCGATGGTGGGCATCAATCGCGATGCGAACGAGAGGATGCTGGCCGAACGCCTCGGTCCGGAGTTCCCCCTCGCGCGCTTCTATGCCGAGGCCGGCGTGCTGTTCGAAGCGGCGGTGGATGCAGGCATTCCGCTGCGCCCGGGCGCCCTCATGATCCTCGACCATTTCCGCGAGGCCGGAGTGCCGCTGGCGCTGAACACATCGACGATGGGGACTCTGGCGCAGCGGCGGCTGAAGAAGGCGGGGCTGCTGGACTACTTTGACGTGATCGTCACGCGCAGCGACGTGACGCATCCCAAGCCGCACCCGGAGCCTTACCTGCTCGCGGCCGAGCGTCTCGGCATGGCGCCGGCGGACTGCGTGGCGGTCGAGGACAGCTATGCCGGCGTGCGCTCCGCAATCGCAGCGGGCATCGCAACGGTCATGGTGCCCGACCTTCTGCCCGCGACGGAGGAGATGACACTGGCGGGGGCGACGGTCCTGCTCAGCCTTTCCGCCCTGCGCGATCTTCTGCTCGCCGACACGGCAAGCTGACTTTTCTCCCGGATCAGGCCGGAGGCGCGGCGGCTTCGGGCTGGTGATCCGGATGCGCGGCGAGGAATTCAGGCAGGTCACGGCACGCGGCCTCGATCCGCGTGATCCGGGGATAGTCGCCAAGATCGAAGGCGAAGCGCCGCGCGTTGTAGAGCTGGGGCAGCAGGACGCATTCGAAGTAGCCGGGAGCCTCGAACAGGAAATCGCCGGTGTCGCGTTGGCTCAGCCGCGCCTCCACACCCTGCAGCGTCTTTTCGAGCCAGCGATGATACCAGCGGTCCACCTCCGCCTGCGAATGCCCGAGGTCGTGCTTGAGGTATTGGAGCACCGGCAGGTTCAGCGGCGCGTGGAGTTCGGTCGCGATGGCCATGCCGAGTTCACGGGCGACGAACCGCGCCTCGATGTCCGACGGCAGCAGGGGCCGCTGCGGGTAGCGCTCGTCCAGCCATTCGAGAACGGCCATCGACTGTGCCCGCGCATGGCCGTCCGCTTCCAGCACAGGGACGCCCGCGAAGGGGTTGAGCGTCCGGTAGCTCTCGCTCCGCTGCTCGGCAGCGAGCAGGTTCACGGGGACAAGCTCGTGATTCAGCCCTTTGAGGTTGAGCGCGATGCGCAGCCGGTACGTGGTGGAGCTTCGCCAGTAGCCGTGGAGGCGAAGGGGCGTAGCCATCGCGGTCAGCTTTCCGCCGCAATCTTCTCGTGCAGCCAGGCCGCATGACGCGGCGCCTTGCGGGTGCGCGCCCATTCGTCGAGCATGTCGTCCGCAACCGCGCGCAGGCTTTCCATCTGATCCGCCGTGCCGAACTGCCAGGCGAGTTCAAGACGGTGCCCGTTCGGATCGAAGAAGTAGATCGACTTGAAGACGCCGTGATGCGTCGGGCCGATGACATCCAGCCCGGCGGCCTCGGCCCGCGCCTTGGCGGCAAGCAGGTCGGCTTCGCTGTCCACCTTGAAGGCGATGTGCTGCACCCAGGCCGGGGTTGCCTCGTCCCGTCCCATCTCGGGCGCGTTCGGCAGTTCGAAGAAGGCAAGCACGTTGCCGCCTCCGCAGTCGAGGAAGACGTGCATGTAGGGGTCAGGCGCCCCCGTGGAAGGCACCGTGTCCTCTGCGATCGCCAGCATGAAATCCATGCCCATGACGTCGCGGTAAAAATCCACCGTCTGCTTGGCGTCGCGGCAGCGGTACGCCACATGATGGATGCCGCCGAGTGTGGGGGCCTTGCCTTGCGTCATCGTCTCTCTCCCGGGAAGTTGCGGGCGGGTCTGCGTGGACCCGCCCGGCTCTCCCAAACCTCGTTTCGGCGAGCGGCCTTATTCGGCCGGCTCATCCACCTTCAGCACGCCGCGACGGATCTGGTCGCGCTCCATGCTTTCGAACAGCGCCTTGAAGTTCCCGTTCCCGAAGCCGTCGTCGCCGCGGCGCTCGATAAATTCGAAGAACACCGGGCCGACCCGCGCCTCGGCGAAGATCTGCAGCAGCAGGCGCGGCTGTCCGCCGTCCGTGGTCCCGTCGAGCAGGATGCCCCGGCTCTTGAGCGCTTCGGTCGGCTGGCCATGCCCGGGGAGGCGTTCCTCCAGCATTTCGTAATACGTTTCCGGGGGCGCGGTCATGAACGGCACGCCGAGCGCCTTGAGCTTGTCCCATGCGCCGATGAGATCGTCGCAGATGAGGGCGATGTGCTGGATTCCCTCGCCGTTGAAGGCCCGGAGGAACTCGTCGATCTGGCCCTTGCCGCCCTCGGCCTCTTCGTTGAGCGGGATGCGGATCCTGCCGTCGGGGGCGGTGAGCGCGCGGCTGGTGAGGCCGGTGTATTCGCCCTTGATGTCGAAGTAGCGGATCTCGCGGAAGTTGAAGAGCTTCTCGTAGTAGTCCGCCCAATAGGCCATGCGCCCGCCGTAGACGTTGTGCGTCAGGTGGTCGATGTCCGTGAATCCGGCACCCTTGGGATGACGATCGACGCCGGGCAGGTACTCGAAGTCGATGTCGTAGATCGACAGAGCGCCGTTGCCGTCCTTCTCGTAGCGGTCGATCAGGTAGATGATCGAGTTGCCGATGCCCCGAATGCCGGGAAGGTGCAGTTCCATCGGGCCCGTGGCGACGGAGACCGGCTCGGCCGAACGGGCGAGAAGCTGCGCGTATGCGGCGCGTGCATCGCGCACCCGGAAGCCCATGCCGCAGGCCGCAGGGCCATGCTCACGGCTGAAGAACCACGCCGGGCTGTGCGGCTCGTAGTTGGTGATGAAGTTGATCGCGCCCTGCCGCCAGAGCTCGACATCCTTCGAACGGTGCCGCGCGATGCGGGTGAAGCCCATGGCCTCGAACACGGGTTCCAGCACGCCTTTTTCCGGCGCCGAGAACTCGACGAATTCAAAGCCGTCGAGCCCGATGGGATTGTCGAACAGGTCGGTCATGCAGGTGCTCCGAGAGGTGTTTCCCCCGCCAGCCGTTCACCGGCGGGGATTGGCGGTTCATCCCGCCAGGTTTCGTAAATGGGGCCGAAATCAAGGCTCACGAGCGATTCGATAAGCTGAGGCAGACTGTCGAGGACGAAGTACGTCTTCTGAAAGCTGTCGATCATGTAGCCGGTTCGCATGACGCGGACCGGATCGAAGGGCAGGCGCAGCACCTCGCGGTCCTCGATCGCGTAGCGCGTTTCGCCCGAGGAGGACATGATGCCCGCCCCGAACACCCGCAGTCCGCCATCCTCGCGCACAAGGCCGAATTCGATGGTGTACCAGTAGATACGCGCCAGCATGTCGAGCGCGTTCATCTCCAGCGCACGCGCGCCGGCCTTTCCGTACAGCTCCAGGAAATCGGCTATGGCCGGGTCCAGCAGCATCGGCACGTGGCCGAAGAAGTCATGGAAAAGGTCCGGCTCGACGAGGTAATCGAGCTCATGCTCCTCGCGCAGCCACCGCGTCACGGGAAAGCGTCGGTGTGCCAGATGATCGAAGAACGTGGCGTCCGGGATGAAGCCCGGCACGGGAACGAGGCTCCATCCGGTCGCTGCTTCGAGCACGACGTTGGCGTCCTCGAAGCGCGGGATGCCCGCGCTGCAATCGAGGCGGGCCAGCCCTTCACCGAAGGAGGCGCAGGCGTGCGTCCGTACAAGCTCGGATTGCCGCGCGAAGAGACGCCGCCAGCGGTCGTGCATCTCGGGCGTGTAGGCATGCCAGTCCTGCCCGACGGTGTAATCGTCGGCGGCGCCTTCGTACTCTCCTCGAAGGCCGCTGTTGGTTGTGAGCGTGCAGGGCTTCTTCATGCGAAAAGAGTACCACACCTCAGGCGCGAGTTCCGTGCGGATTGAAGCGCACCCAGCCGGTGCTATTAGTGGAATCCACTAAAAGACACCTCTGAGGAGGGTGATACATGCAGCTGGACGAATTCGATCGCGGGATCATCGCCGCTCTTCAGGATGATGCGCGGATGCCGGTGGCGCAGGTGGCGGAGCGTGTGGCGCTTTCCGCCACCCCGGTAAGCCGGCGCATAAAGCGGCTTGAGGATGAGGGGGTGATCCGCGGATATGCCCCTGTCCTCGACGCGCGCCTGCTGGGTTTCGAACTGGAAGCCTATGTCCTCATCAACCTCGTCGCTCACGTGGATGAGAACATCGCGCGCTTCGAGCAGGCCATTGCCGAGAACCCACACGTGATCGCCTGTCACGCGGTGACGGGGGACATGGACTATCTGGTGCGGGTGATGGCGCGGAACGTGGAGCATCTGTCGCAGATCACATTGCGTACGCTCCTGCGCATTCCGGGCGTGCGCGACGTGAAATCGATCATCGTCCTGGAGACGATCAAGGAGAAGCGCTCCCTTCCGGTGGCGTGACCGGCGGCTCCTGCCGGCGCAGGAAGCCGCCTGCCCCCGACCTTACCGCGCCAGGAGGTTGCGCGCCTGGCTGGCGATCTGCGCCAGCATGGCGGCCGAGATCGTGACCGTATTCTCGGCCCGGTGAACCACTCCACGGAAGGCGTCGATGGCGCCCTTGTGCTGGCGGCCCCACTCCTCGGTCGCCGCAAGCGGGTCGCTCTTGCCCAGCTTGGTGCGCGCAAGGCCCCGCAGGAAGTCGAGTCGCATCTGCTGGAAGTCGCGCGCCAGCCCTGCCACCAGCAGGCGCTCCCAGGGGTCGGAGGGGCTCATCATCGCCGCCGTCGCCTGCGCCCAGTCGAGGCCCAGCCCCGCACCCAGGCGCGTGAAGGCCGCGACGAGGCGGCGCGGCGGTATGCCCACTTCCGCCGAAAGCGAGGCGATGCCCACGGCCCCGTCAAGGTCGAACAGGTGCGTCACCTCGTCGGCCACATCATTCGGCGCGCCGAGTTCCACCAGCCCCGCATGCAGCCTGCGCGAGTGCGCGGCCGTGCGCTCGCCCAGCAGTTCATGCGTATCGGTGGACAGCGTCGTGACGCCCTTGTCCAGACGCGCAGCCAGCTCCGAGGGCGCGAGTTGCCCGGCACCGGCACGCAGCAGGTCCGCCATGTGGCCCCGGACCGCCACGGCAACCGTGTCGAACAGCGCGATGCGAGCGGGTTCCGCCATGGGCGCGGTTTCCACCTTCTCCCACAGCGCGGTGAGCCCGAGCAGCCTGTCCGCCAGGGCGAAGGCTGCCGCCACCTGGGCGAGCGGAGCCCCCTCTTCCTCGGCCAGCTCGAACGGGGTGACAATGCCGAGGCGGTTGACGATGCGGTTGGCCAGCTTGGTCGCGATGATCTCTCGCGCCAGGCGGTGTTCCTCGATGAAACGGCCGTACTTCTCCTGCATCGGCTTGGGAAAGGCGGAAAGCAGCAGGTCGGTGAGACCGGGATCGTTAGGGAGCGTGCTGTCTTCGATGGCCGCCTGCAGCTGCAACTTGCCGCTGGAGAGCAGGACCGCCAGCTCCGGCCGGGTGAGGCCGCGGCCATCCTGCGCCCGGCGGAGCAGCACCTCGTTCTCGGCCAGCCCTTCGGTGCGGCGGTCAAGATAGCCGCTTTCCTCCATCGTTTCGATCAGGCGCATGTGCGAAGGCATCGCCTGCACCCCGCCGCGTTCGGCGATGGACAGCGCGAGCGCTTGCAGGCGGTTGTCCTCAAGCACCAGGGCCGCCACTTCATCGGTCATCGCGTGCAGGAGCTCTACGCGCTTCTTCTCGGACAGCTTGCCCGCGCGCTTTGCAGCGGCAAGGGCGATCTTGATGTTGACCTCGTTGTCCGAGCAGTCGACGCCCGCCGAGTTGTCGATGAAGTCCGCATTGATGCGCCCGCCGCGCGAGGCGAACTCGATGCGGCCGGCCTGGGTGACGCCAAGGTTCGCGCCTTCGCCGATGACGCGGGCGCGAACCTCGTTGCCGCTCACGCGCAAGGCATCGTTCGTCGGATCGCCCACTTGCACGTTGTTTTCGCTGGATGCCTTCACGTACGTACCGATGCCGCCGAACCAGAGCAGGTCCACCGGCGCGGAAAGGATGGCCGTGATGAGCGAGTCCGGATCGATCTCGCTCGCGCTGATGCCCAGCACCGCGCGGATCTCCTCGCTCAGCGGAATGGACTTGAGGCTACGCGGGAAGACGCCGCCGCCCTTGGAGATCAGGGCCGTGTCGTAATCGTTCCAGCTCGACACCGGCAGCTCGAACAGTCGCTTGCGCTCTGCCCAGCTCTTTGCCGGGTCAGGATCGGGGTCGAGGAAGATGTGACGGTGGTCGAAAGCCGCAACCAGCTTGAGCGACTTCGACAGCAGCATGCCGTTGCCGAACACGTCGCCCGACATGTCGCCGCAGCCCGCCACGCGGACCGGCTGGGTCTGGATATCGACGCCCATCTCCAGGAAGTGACGCTGCACGGACAGCCAGGCGCCGCGCGCGGTGATGCCCATCGCCTTGTGGTCGTAGCCGTTCGAGCCTCCGCTCGCGAAGGCGTCGTCCAGCCAGAAGTCCCGGCGCTCGGCGATGCCGTTGGCGACGTCGGAGAACTTGGCCGTCCCTTTGTCGGCGGCGACCACGAAGTAGGGGTCTTCACCGTCAAGCACCGTCACGCCTGCGGGATGGACCACGCGATCGTCGACGATGTTGTCCGTGATCGACAGCAGCGTCTCGATGAAGATTTCGTAGCTCGCCTGCCCCTCGGCGGCCCAGGCGGCGCGGTCGCGGCTCGGATCGGGAAGCTGCTTGGGATAGAAGCCGCCCTTTGCCCCGGTCGGTACGATGACGGCATTCTTCACGCGCTGCGCCTTCATCAGGCCCAGGATTTCCGTGCGGAAGTCATCACGACGATCCGACCAGCGCAGGCCGCCGCGCGCAACCGGGCCGGAACGCAGGTGAATGCCTTCCACCCGGCGCGAATAGACGAAGATCTCGCGCCAGGGCAGCGGCTTGGGCAGCCCCGGCACAAGCGCGGAATCGAACTTGAACGCCAGCGCCGTCTCTCCGGCAGGCGCGAAGGCGTTGGTGCGCAGCATGGCGAGCACGATGTCGCGGAAGGCACGCAGCAGGCGGTCGTCATTGATTGCGCTGACGTTCGCGAGGCCGGTGCGGATCGCTTCTTCGGCCTCGGCACGGGCCTTGGCACGGTCTCCCCCGAAGGCGGGATCGTGGATGGCACGGAACAGGGCGATGATCGCGGTGGTCACGCCGGGTGCGCCTTGCAGGGCGTCGACTACGGTGGGAATGCCGAAGTGCGTCCCGGCCTGGCGCAGATAGCGATACCACGCACGCAGCCAGTTCGCCTCCCCCCGCTCCAGTCCAAGGCCCGGTACGAGGCGGTTGAACGCGTCGTTTTCGCCCGCGCCGTTCAGGACGCCGCGCAAGGCTTCTTCCACCATCGGCGCGCGGTTGAGCACGTCCTCGGGCGCGCGGCCGTCGGCCGCTTCGAGAACGAAGTCGTGGATCGTGCCGAGCCTGCCGTGCTCCAGCGCGGTCGGGATCTCGGCGAGGACACGAAACCCAAAGTTCTCGAGCGCCGGCACCGCATCCGACAGCGGCAGGCCGCCTTCGGACTGGTAGATCTTGAGGCGCACGCGGCTTTCCGGGTCGTCTTCCCGGGTGTGGAAGCGTACGTCCCGATGAGCGGGCTGGACGCCGCCTTCGGCCGCTCCGCCTTCACCCACGGCGATGCGGCGCAGATAGGCGATGTCGATCGCCGCCTCACCCGGACCCGACTCCGTGCGGTAGCCCATCGGAAAGGCTTCTGCGTAGCGCCCCGCGACGGCTGCCGCACGCCCGGCCTCCATGGTGGCGGCGAGCGCGGCTTCCACCGCTTCGGTCCAGCCGCGCAGCATGATCTGCAGCTCACGGTCCAGATCGGCCTCGGAAGGCTCGCGGATGCCCTGCCGCACGTCGAGCGTGTAGCGCAGCATGGCGAGGTTGCCCGCCTCCACCTGCAGGCTCCAGTCCAGCGTCGGCGCATCGGCCGCGCGTTCGATCATAGTGCGGATGCGCTGCTGGATCTGCGTGGAAAGCACGTCGCGCGGGAGCCACACGAAGGCAAAGAGATGACGCAGCAGCGGCGTATGGGCGAGCAGGAGGCGCGGGCGCGGGCGGTCGACCAGAGCGGTCATGGTCATCGCCAGTCGCTCCACGTCGGCTTCGCCGAGGCCGAGCACCAGATCGTGCGGCAGGCTGGTGAGGGCATGGGCCAGCGCCTTGCCCGTGTGGCCCTTGGGATCGAGGTCCATCCGCTCGGCCAGCGCGGCAAGCTGACGGCGAAGGCGCGGCACGCGGTCCGGCGCGGTCGCCAGCGCAGCGCTCGTCCAGATACCGGCGTGGACCGAAAGCGCGGTCACCTTGCCCTCCTCCATCAGCGGCACGAGGAACAGGTCCAGCGGCACCCGCCGATGGACGGTGGACGTGCGGTTGGCCTTGACCACCAGAGGCGCGCTGACCGAGCCGGCGGCCAGCGCTTCGTCGAAGGCCGCGAAGGCGCGGGCGTAGCTGGCGTCGGACAGGACGTCCTCCTCCCAGCGGCGGCAAAGGCCGAGGCGCTCGGTGCGGCTGCCATCGCGGCTGCGCGTCACATGGCCGAGCTGGGTCAGCATACCGTCCGCGAACCAACGCAGCAGGGCGGCGCCCTCCGCATCGTCGATGCCCTTACCCTCCAGCTTCTCCGCATCCGCACGGAGCGCATCGACCATCTGCGGCCAGTCAGCCACCGCCGCGCGCACATCGTCGAAGGTGCTCTCGAGAGAGCGGAGCAAGTGGCGCCGCTGGCGCGCATCGCCGCGCGGCGTCTCGATGTAGATCATCGACTCTCGGCCGGTCGCCTCGGCAGGATCGGACACGATGCCGGTCAGCTTGCCCGCCCCGTCGCGCTGCACGGCAACGACCGGATGAACCAACCGGTCGATCACCAGCCCGGCTTCGGCAAGAGCCGCCGCCGCCGAGTCGACGAGGAACGGCATGTCGTCGTTGACGAGAGCGATGCGCAGGATGCGGCGCTCCTCGCTTACGGAGGTGAGGTCAAGCGCCGGACGCCCCGGCTCCCTTGTTGCGGCGGTGGCGAGCAGGAAGCGCACCGCTTCGTCCATCCAGCCACCCTCGGGCGAGTCGCCTGGCAGGAGCGCGCCGCGCACTTCGTCGGCAAGTGCGTTCTCCAGCCCGTTGGAAGAGGAGGCCCGGTGCTTTTTGGAAGCTTTCGGGGGGACGGTCACCTGACGTGCGCTCATAACTTTCTCCGCGATCCTCACTGCGTTGCCGCGCCTGCTTCCTCACCGTCAGGGCTGCGGCATTCTGGGCCATTTCGGCTCGTACTGCCCGCCTGCCCCGCTCCGGGCGAGGTTCTTGGCATCGATGAAGGTGTAACACGATTTCAGAGGCGCGCAACATTCGTTCGCGATGATGGAACGATCATCAAACAGGCAAGTGGCTCGCCGGAGTCGGAATGGGATGAGCGTCGAAAGCCTTGGCCGCCAGCAGCAATGCCCCCATCGGCCCGGCATCGTCGCCCAGCGTTGGCGGCACGATCATCCCCGCGAGCTTGTGGCGCGTGCAGTCGCGCAAGTAGCCGCCCAGCAGCGCGGGCACCCGGTCGATCGCCATCGGCAGGAGATGGCGCTGCCGACCGGAAACCCCACCTCCCACGACGATGCGTTGCGGCGACACTGTCAGGACCAGCATCGCGAGCAATTCCGCGAGGTCCTGCGCCACCGGCTCCCACACGGGATTGTCGGGATCGATGCGGGAGGGGTGAGTGCCGAACCGCGCAGCCAGGGCGGGGCCGCTCAACAGACCCTCGATGCAGTCACCATGGAACGCGCAGGCGCCCTCGAAGCCGTCGGCGGCGGCCCGGCGCAGGCGCACGTGGCCGATCTCGGGATGGAGCAGGCCATGGGCGGGCGCGCCGTTGATGAGGACGCCGCCGCCGATTCCGGTGCCGATGGTGATGTAGACCATGCTCTCGCACCCCTGCCCCGCGCCGTGGCGGTGCTCCGCCAGCGCGGCTCCGTTCACGTCGGTATCAAGCGCGACGGGGCGCTCCAGCGCCTCCAGCACCGGCGCCACCACTTCCGCTCCGCTCCAGCCGGGCTTGGGCGTATCGAGCATCGAGCCGTAGTCGGCCGCGTTGCGGTCCACCCGGATCGGGCCGAAGCTGGCGATGCCCACGGCATCCACCGGCTTGTCGTCCCGCCAGCCCTCAATCACGGCGATTGCGCGGTCCAGCGTCTCGGCCGGTTCAGTGGTGGAAAACTCGACCCGTTCGTCGATACGGCCCTGGGCGCCAAGGACGACGACGGTCTTCGTTCCGCCAAGTTCGATGCCCGCAAGCTTGTGCATGGTCACTACCCGTCCTTGCCTGGCGGCGCTCGTGCTCTCCAGACGCAAGCGCAGGAACGCCGCGATGGTTCCGCAAGCCCCGCCCGCGCCAAGTGCCGGCTCACCGCATTTTTCCCGTACGCCGCCCAAAAGGCAATTGCCTGAACTAGTTACTTCCGGGCGGCGGCCACGAATGCTAAGGTATCTGACAACATAGGGGGCAGCGATGGACAAGAGCAGAGGAGGCCCGAACGGCACGGGCACTCCGGAAACGGCCGTGGAGGTGCGCACGCTCGCCGATCTGGCGCGCGTGGCGGGGGTTTCCGCAGGAACGGTGTCCCGCGCCCTCGCGGGCAAGTCGCTCGTCAACATCGAAACGCGTGAGCGGATACAGGTCCTGGCGCGGCAATACGGCTTTCGCCCGAACCAGATAGCCAGCAAGCTGCGCTCGGGGCGGACAGGCGTCATCGGTGTCGTCATCCCGCTCGGCCCCGCGACAGGCCAGCCGATCTCCGATCCGTTCTTCATGGCGATTCTCGGCCATCTGGCGGACGAACTGACCGGCAGCGGCTACGACATCATGCTCAGCCGCGCGATACCCGATGGCACACCCGACTGGCTTGAACGGATCACCGGATCAGGCATGGTCGACGGCGTGCTGCTCATCGGCCAGTCCGACCAGTGCGCGATCATCGAGCAGGTCGCCGCGCGGTATCGCCCCCTCGTCGTCTGGGGCAACCGGGCCAAGGGCCAGCGCCACATCACCGTGGGCACGGACAGCGAACTGGGCGGACGGCTCGGGGCGGAGCATCTGATCGCCTGCGGGGCGCGGCGGCTGGCCTTCGTGGGCGATACTGCGGGCGTCGAGATCGCCACGCGGCTGAAAGGCGCCCGCGCCGCAGCTCAGGCGGCGGGGCTGACGATCGACCATATTCCGGCTGACCTCGCCGATGAGCGGATGCGCAGCCAGATCGGCGCGGCGCTGATCGCCTCGGGCGCGGATTACGACGGGATCGTCGCCGCGTCGGACGTCATCGCGATGGCCACGCTGCATGTCCTGCACGAAGCGGGCCGCAAGGTGCCCGGCGACATCCAGCTCGTCGGCTTCGACGATCTTCCCATGGCCGGCCTGACATCTCCCCCGCTGACGACCGTGCGGCAGGAAATCGCCGAGGGTGCCAGGGTCATGGTCGCCAAGCTCAAGGCCCTGATCGACGGCGACGTGCGCCAGAGCCGGGTGATGCCCCCGACCCTCGTGGTGCGCGAAACGACGCGCCCGACCGGCTAGAGCGCCAGCCCGGCGGCGCGCGCGCTCGCCCAGGCCCACTGGAAGTTGTAGCCACCAAGCCAGCCGATGACGTCGACCCCCTCGCCGATGGCATAGAGGCCCGGGGCGCGCTTCGCCTCCATCGTGCGCGAGGACAGCTCGGCCGTGTCGATGCCGCCGACGGTCACCTCCGCCTTGGCGAACCCTTCCGACCCGTCCGGCACGAAAGGCCAGCGCATCAGCCGGGCTTCCGCCGCTGCCAGAGCCTTGTCGGTCAGTGCGCCGAGCTCCCCTTCCAGGCCCAGCCGCCCGCACAGCGCTTCCGCCAGCCGTTCGGGAAGGCCATCGCCAAGAGCCTTGCGGAAGGAGAGGCGCGGGCGCTCGCGCTTGAGGACGCGCAGCCAGCCGTCAAGGCGATCCGGCAGGAACTGGGCCGTGACGGTGTCGCCGCGCTTCCAGTAGCTCGAGATCTGAAGGATGGCGGGACCGGACAGGCCCCGGTGCGTGAACAGCGCCGCCTCCCGGAATGCGGGAGACTTCTTTCCTTCCCCGCAGCGCGCGACGATCTCGGTCGATACGCCGGAGAGTTCGCGGAACAGCGCCTCATCGGCGGGAAGCGTCAGCGGCACGAGCGCAGGACGCGGCTGCACCACCTTCAATCCAAAGCGGCGGGCGAGATCGTAGGCGAAACCGCTGGCGCCCATCTTCGGGATCGACGGCCCACCGGTCGCGATCACGAGTGCAGGCGCACTGGCCACCTGCCCGCCATGCGGCACGCGGTACAAGCCATCGGCCTGGGTGACGTCACCGAGTTCGACCCCGCACCGCAGGACGACGCCGCCCCTTGCGCATTCGTCCAGCAGCATGGCGACGATCTGCCTGGCCGATCCGTCGCAGAACAGCTGGCCCAGCGTCTTCTCGTGCCAGGCGATGCCGTGGCTTTCCACTAGGGCGAGGAAATCGGCGGGGGTGTAGCGGCTGAGTGCGGACTTCGCGAAGTGCGGGTTGTTCGACAGGTAGCGATCGGGCGCGGTGTGCAGGTTCGTGAAGTTGCACCGGCCGCCCCCCGAAATCACGATCTTGCGTCCCGGTTCGGGCGCGTGGTCGATGAGCAGCACGCGGCGGCCGCGCTGTCCGGCCGTAGCGGCGCAGAACAGCCCGGCGGCCCCTGCCCCCAGTACGATGGCGTCGTAGGTTTCGTTCATGACGCCGCGGGAACCAGCTCCAGCGCCAGCGCTTCGGCCACGCGGATGCCGTCGACGGCGGCGGACAGGATGCCGCCCGCGTACCCCGCCCCCTCACCCGCCGGGTAAAGGCCGCGCGTGTTGAGGCTCTGCAGGTCCTTGCCCCGGCCGATCCGCACCGGCGAGGACGTACGTGTTTCCACGCCGGTCATCACCACGTCCGGGTGGTCGTAGCGCGGCACTTGTCTCCCGAACACCGGCAGCGCCTCGCGGATGGCCTCGACGACGAAGTCGGGCAGGCACTCCTGAAGATCCGTCAGGTGGACGCCGGGCTGATAGCTCGGCGTCACTTCCCCCAACTCGGTCGAGGGGCGCCCCACAAGGAAGTCAGAGACCTTCTGCGCCGGGGCCTTGTAGTTCGAGCCCCCGGCCACGAACGCCAGTTCCTCGAGCCGGCGCTGAAGCGCGATGCCGGCCAGCGGGTGCCCTGGGAAATCGCGCTCCGGGTCGATGTCGACGACAAGACCGGAGTTGGCGTTGAACTCGGCGCGCGAATACTGGCTCATGCCGTTGGTGACGACGCGGCCTTCCTCGCTGGTGGCCGCCACGACCCGGCCGCCCGGGCACATGCAGAAGGAATAGACGGTGCGCCCGTTCTTCGCCTTGTGCGACAGCGCGTAGGCGGCGGCGCCGAGGATCGGGTTGCCTGCGCATTCGCCGTAACGCGCCTTGTCGACCCAGCTTTGCGGGTGTTCGATGCGCACGCCGATGGCGAAAGGCTTGGCCTCGATGTGGACCCCGCGCTTGTACAGCACCTCGAAGGTGTCGCGCGCGGAATGGCCCACGGCCATGATGACGTGGCTGGCCTCCAGGAACTCCCCCGTGGAGAGGTGCAGGCCCTTGAGGCGGCGCTCTCCGTCCTCTTCGGCGATCTCGAAATCCTCCACCCGCGTGCCGAAGCGGTATTCGCCGCCAAGCTGTTCGATCGTCTCGCGCATGGACATGACCATGGTGACGAGGCGGAAGGTACCGATGTGCGGGTGCGCTTCGGTGAGGATGTCCTCCGGCGCACCGGCCTTGACGAACTCGGTCAGCACCTTGCGGCCGAGGTGGCGCGGATCCTTGATGCGGCTGTAGAGCTTGCCGTCCGAGAACGTGCCCGCGCCGCCCTCGCCGTACTGGACGTTGCTTTCCGGATTGAGCTCCGAGCGCCGCCACAGACCCCAGGTATCCTTCGTGCGTTCGCGCACCGCCTTGCCGCGTTCGATGATGATCGGCTTCAGACCCATCTGCGCCAGGATGAGGGCCGCCAGCAGACCGCAGGGGCCTGCGCCGATGACGACGGGCCGTGGCCCGGCCCAGCCTTCCGGCGCGCGGGTGGGGAACCTGTACGCAATATCCGGCGTCGGCTTCACATGCGCGTCGTGGGCGAAGCGGGCCAGCACCTCGGCTTCGTTCTTCACCAGAACATCGAGCGCGTAGACCAGCTTGATCGCGTTCTTGCGGCGGGCGTCGTTGCCGCGCCGGAACACACTGACGCGCTCAAGGTCCGATGGGGTGATGGCAAGACGCTGCACCACGGCGGCGTCGAGGTCGGCAGGCGTATGGTCGAGCGGCAGGGCAATGTCAGTGAGGCGGAGCATCCGCGCGCCTTTATACGCTTGGCGATCGAAGCGCCATCGCCGCGTTGAGGCGCCCTAGATCGGAGCCGGCGCGGTGAGGGCGATCTCCGCGAAATAGCGCGCCATCCCCTGCACCGCCGTGTCGCTGAGGTCGATGAAGGCGCGACGCCGGTCCGTGCCGTCGCTGATCCGCACGAAGATTCCTGCTTCGACCATCTGGCCGATCCAGCGCAGCGCCGTCGTGGCGGGGACGCCCGACGCGATGCACAGGGAGGTGACGGAGACGCGCTTGCCTTCGATTCGCGAGGCGGCAAGATCCAGCAGCATGTCCCAGGCGGGATCGGCGAACAGATCGCCATCGAAGAACCGTGCGCGCAGCTGCCGCTGGCGGATGATCCGCCGCACCAGCCGCGCATCGGGGATCTGGGGCTGGCCCGCAGACGCCGGCTGCACAGAAGGCGGCGACGCCGCAGGCGGCACAGGCGTGGCGCTGCGCGGATCCAGCCGGTCCATCCGGCCGGCGATCTGGCCAACCTGTTCGGTCAGGCGCAGCAGCATCAGCCGGTCATCGTCGGAGAGTTCGCGCAGACGGCCGGAAGGGAAACCGGCCAGCACCTGTCCAAGGGCGAGGACACGCTCCGCCCGGTCGGGGTCGACCAGCAGGACAGGAGCGGACTGGTCCATGCAGGCGAACACGTCCTCCAGCGCATCAACCTGCGTCGAGACGATGAGGCGCGCCCCGCCGCGCGCCGCGCGCATGTCCAGCCGGGCGAGCACGGCAAGCGTTGCCGCGTCGGCCTGCGGGCAGTCGATGAGAACGACATCGCCAAGGCCGGTCGATCCGCTTTCCCCAGCCTCGACAAGGTCGGACAGCGGGCTGGCGGCCAGCACGTTGAGGCCCGCCGCGCCGGCATCCTCCCGCATTACGGCGCGAAGGTGGGGACGATCCGCATAGATTGACAGCGCCACCCCGGCGCCGCCGCCGTTTGCGGGCGCTGACCCGCCGTAGACGAAGTCCGCCTGCTCTGTTTCCGCGCGCATCCGGTCCTTTCTCCCTCCCCGACAACAGGAACGGAATCGGAACAAACGCTCCCCAGGTCAAGGTGGACGGCTGTTAAATTGCTGCAATCCCGCTCCAGCCCGACAGTTCGCGCCGTACCAGCGTTTCCAGCATGGCCATGCCCGGCGTCCGGTCGTTGAGACAGGCGAGCACGGCCAGACGCTCCCCGCCCGCCTCCTCGAAGACTTCGCGCCCACGGATCGCCAGTTCCTCCAGCGTCTCCACGCAATCGGCGGAAAAGCCGGGTGCGGCGATGGCGATGCGGCGTGTGCCCGCCTTCGCTTCCGCGTCGAGCACCGTTTCGGTGGCAGGCTCCAGCCACTTGGCGCGGCCGAAGCGGGACTGGAAACTGGTTTCCACACGCAGGCCCGGCAGGCGCTGCGCCAGCCGTTCAGCCAGCAGGCTGGAAGTCTTGCGGCAGTGGCAGTGGTAGGGATCGCCAAGGTACAGCGTCCGCTCAGGCATGCCGTGGTACGACAGCAGCAGCATTTCCGGCTCGAAATCCAGCGCGCCGATCTGCGCCGTCACATCGGCTTCCAGCGCGGAGATGTAGGCCTCGTCATCGTGGTAGGGCGGCAGGGTGCGCACGGCGGGCTGCCAGCGCATCGTACCCAGCGCCTGCCCCAGCTTGTCCACGACCGACGCCGTGGTCGCGCCGGAATACTGCGGATAGAGCGGCGCCACCAGGATGCGGTCGCACCCGGCGTCCTTCAGCGCCTGCAGCCGCGAGGCGATGGAGGGATTGCCGTAGCGCATCGCCCAGTCGACCCGCGCAGCGTCCCCCAGCCGCTCCTGCAGCGCGCGCGCCTGGCCTGCCGTTATCGCGGCCAGAGGCGAACCGTCCCGGGTCCAGACCTGCTGATAGGCGTGGGCGGACTTCGCCGGACGGGTGCGCAGGATGATGCCGTGCAGGATCGGTTTCCAGGCGATGGCCGGGATCTCCACCACGCGCGGATCGGACAGGAACTCCGCAAGGTAGCGGCGCACCGCATCGGGCGTAGGCGCGTCAGGCGTTCCCAGGTTGACCAGCAGGACACCGACCTGCCCGTGGGCGACTTCAGGATGACGTGGGGGCATTCAGACGTCCTCGGCAAAGAAGGGAAGGCGGCGCAGGCGAAGCCCGGTCGCGGAGAAAAGGGCATTGGCCAGTGCAGGCGCGATCGCCGCAACACCAAGCTCGCCCGGATCGGCGGGATCCTCGCGACTCTCGATGAACTCGACGTCCATGGCCGGGCAATCGGCAAGAGTCGGCAGGCCCATGCTCACCAGCCGCTCGGCATCGGGGCGCCCGCCCGCATAGCGCACTGAGCAGCCGAGCGCGAGGCCCAGGCCGAACACCAGCCCGCCTTCGATCTGCTGGCGGGCAATGTCGAGATTGACGATGCGGCCCACGTCGGCAACCGCGCTGACCCGCTCCACGCGGACGCCTTCCGCATCGCGCCGGGCGCTGACAACAACGGCGATGCGGCCTTCGCCGATGCGGTGGCAGGCGATCCCCTGCCCGCTGGCATCGCCGCCCCCGCCCCACTGCGAAAGCGCCGCCACCCGCTGCAGGCACCCGGCCAGACGCGGATCGCCGCCCAGCATCGCCATGCGGTAGGACAGGGGTTCTCGGCCCGCCTTGTGCGCCAGTTCGTCCACGAAACTTTCGTTGAAGAACGCCGTCCAGCCATGCGCGTTGCCGCGCATCCGGGCCGTTGGCAGCCCGATGCGGACCGGCACATGATCGATGGCGAGATTGGGAATGGCATATGGCGGGACCGCGCCTTCCAACGCCATCGGATCGGCCTCATTCGCAGCGGCCTCAATAGCGTCGAACGGCGCGTCGTGGTGAAAGAGGCGGCGGCCGAACTCGCGCGCCGTCGCGGGCACGGTGATGCGGGCGCGCCAGCCGGCGACGCCGCCCTCCGTGTCGGGCCGTGCCGCCATGACCGCGATCACGGGCGCGCGGGGAAGCCCGGCGCGAAACTCCTCACGGCGGGACCAGGTGAGCTGGACCGGGCGATCCACGGCCCTGGCGATCCGCGCCGCCTCGACGGCGTGGCCGAACTCCAACCGCCGGTCGAAGCTGCCGCCGATCCCCACGGGATAAAGCACGATGTCGCGCACGTTCAGGCCGAGGGCGCGCGCCACCGCCTGCCGGGTGGCTTCCGGCGCCTGCGTGCCGATCCAGAGTTCCAGCCGCCCGCCGCGGAACCACGCGGTTGCGGCCGTCGTCTCGATGGTGACGTGAAGCGCGGGGGCCACTTCGTAGCCCCGTTGCACGGGCATCCCGCCCTTCACCAGCGAGAGATCGCCCGCGGAGTGGATGCGATGCGCGTCGGCCTTGTGCAGGGCCTCGTTCATCGCCGCTTCGACCGCGTCCGTTTCCACGCCTCCCGCCACCTTGAAGCCGGGCTCCATGCGGGTAAGCGCCTGTTCCGCCGTCCAGCCGTCGGTCGCCACGGCGGCGATCCACGCAGCCTCGCCTTCCTCGCTGCGGACGATGTGCAGGAAGCCGGGCATGCCCTTCACCGCCGCCTCGTCGGCATCGGAGACGAACGTCTTGCGCCCGATCGGGCCATGCCTGATCGCGGCGTAGACCATGCCCGGCAGGCGCACATCGGCGGCGAAGACGAACGATCCGTCCACCTTGGAGGGCAAGTCCAGCCGAGGGTAGGCAAGGGCCGCACCGGGAGGGAACTCCCCCGGCCGCTCGGCCATCGGCTCGGCGCGCAGCGGCGGGGTCGAGGGCGGGGAAAGCGCCGCCGCTTCCTCGACAAGCGGACCGAACGGCAGCCGCTTCCCTTCGTGCCGGACGAAGCCGCCCGCCACCTCGCACTCTTCCCAGGCGACGTCCCAGCGGGCAGCGGCGGCCTGTGCCAGCATCGCCCGCGCGCAGGCGGCGGCGGCGCGGGCGGCGCCTTCGTAAGCGGCGATCTCAGTGCCGTCGGCGGTGACGGTGAAGGCCTCTCCTTCCGCCCAGCGGCGGGTGACGAGGCTGGCAGGCGTTGCCGCAACAACCGGTGCGAGGGCAGGCAGCGGCATCCACAGCGGCGCCCATTTCGCGGCCAGCGCGAGGTTCGCGTAGTGGCCGCTGACCGGAGCGGGTTCGACAGCGACCTGCCGCCAGTCCGCGCCCAGTTCATGCGCGACGATCTGCGGGATGAGCGTCGTGACGCCCTGCCCCATCTCAACCTGCGGCACTGAGACGGTGACGACACCGTCCGTGCCGATCCGGATCCACGCGTCGAACGCGAATTCTCCGTCCCGCGCCGGCAGCGGCAGCGGGTAACTGCGCGGACGCAGCACGTAGCCGAGCGCAAGCCCGCCGCCCGCGAGCGCCCCCACAAGCACGCCGCGCCGGCTGAACGCCATCAGGCGGTCTCGTCCAGCCAGGCGGCCACCTGCCGGGCCAGTGCGGCGAAGGCGTCGGCCCGGGGGCCGGTTCCGGCTGCGGTTGGGGTGCCGGCGTCTCCTTCGCGGCGGATGGCGATGTCGAGCGGTATGCGGCCAAGGAAGGGAACGCCCATGTCCGCCGCCGCGCTCTCCGCGCCGCCGCAGCCGAAGGGATCGCTTGTTTCCCCGCAATGAGGACAGGCGTAACCCGCCATGTTCTCCACCACGCCCAGCACCGGCACCCCGCCCTTGGCGAACAGCTCCACCGCGCGGGCGGCGTCGATCAGGGCGAGGTCCTGTGGTGTCGAGACGATCACCGCGCCTGCGGGCTTGCAGCGCTGCAGCATGGTGAGCTGCACGTCGCCGGTGCCGGGCGGCAGGTCGATCACGAGCACCTCGGCGCCATCCCAGTGCGCGTCGACGAGCTGCAGGAGAGCGCCGGAGATCTTCGGGCCGCGCCACGCAATCGCCTGCCCCGCGGCCGAGAGGTGCGCCATCGAGAGTGCGGGCACGCCCCAGGCGCTTTCGACTGGCACAAGCTTCCCGTCATGAGCCGTGGCACGTTGCCCCTCGGTGCCGAGGAGGCGTGCCTGCGAGGGTCCATAGATGTCCGCGTCCACCAGCCCGACGCGCCGTCCCATGCGGGCCAGCGCCACCGCCAGGTTTGCCGAGAGGGTGGACTTGCCGACGCCGCCCTTGCCCGACCCGACCGCAAGGATGCGCGGCCCCGTGGGCACCGGAGCGGCAGCAGCGGCCTTGTCCGCCGTCATCGCGATCCGCACCTCTTCGACCGACCCGGCAAGGGCCAGGCGGACCGTACGCTCAAGCTGGGCGCGCGCGGCGGCATCAAGGCCGCCTGCATCGAGAACAAGCGTTGCGCGGCCTTGTGCCAGCTGCAGCGATTGCAGGCGGACGGCCGCATCTTCCGGCAACAACGCCTTGACCTCGCTGTCGTCCCTGCCCCCTTGCGCAACGCCACTCACACTTGTCTCCGCCAGATTGCCGGGGCGCGTCGGTCTGTTTCCGGCGCACCGCCTTTCGCTGCCGGTGCCCCGGCCGATGCCGCTCAGGTGGAGTAGCAGGGCAAAAAGGGCAAGAGAGCCACTGTTATTTGGCCGAGGGGTTCCTATAGATAGCCCCATGAAAGCTATCGGTGGTGCAGACACGCCCGGCGGCGTGCCGGGGGACGGATCAGGGATTTCCGCTATGGCAGGTCGTAACAGCCCCTGGGGCGGCGGCAATGACGGCGGTGATGACGGGGCCGGAGGCGATGCCACGCCCGCAGGTGGTCCGGCGGAAGAGCCGAAGGGCGAAGCGCCGGAGCGCAAGGGCCCCCGCAACCCTTGGCTCCCCAGCGGCGACGGCACTCCGCCCCGCCGCTCGGCCAGCATAGAGGACATCTTCCGCAGCCGTGAGCAGCGTCGCCCCGGCGGCGGCGGCGGCCCGCGTGGTCCCTCCGGCGGTTTCCCCAACCTTCCGCGCCGTCCGGACGGCAAGTCCTGGCTGCCGCTCGCCATCGGTGCTGCGGCGGTGGTGCTGATCGGTATGTCGAGCCTGCACATGCTCGGCCCCAAGGAGCAGGGCGTCGTCACCACGCTCGGCCAGTATTCGCACACGATCGATTCGGGCGTAAGCCTCACCCTGCCCTGGCCGATCCAGCAGGTTCGCGTCGTCGACGTGCGCTCGTTCACGGTGGACATGATCCCCGACAACGAGAACGAAAAGCTCATGCTCACCAGCGACAAGAGCCTGGTCGATCTCAGCTATCTCGTGCGCTGGAACGTGAAGGACCTGAAGAACTACACCTTCCGCCTTGCCGATCCGCGCGAAACGGTGCGCGAAGTGGCCGAAGCCGCGATGCGCGCCTCGATCGCGCAGGTCACGCTAGGCCAGGCGCTTTCGGGTGCCGGCCGCGCACAGGTCGAGCAGGACGTGCGCGAACGCATGCAGCGCATCCTCGACTTCTACCAGTCGGGCATTTCAATCCAGGGCGTCGAGATCAAGAAGGCCGACCCGCCATCCAAGACCAAGGCCGCGTTCGACAACGTCAACGTCGCCCAGCAGGAAGCCGAGCGCGACCGTTCGGAAGCCCGTGCCTGGGCCCAGCAGGTGATCGCCCGCGCACAGGGCGACGCCAGCGCCTTCGACAAGGTCTATGAAGAATACAAGCTCGCCCCCGAGGTGACCAAGCGCCGCATGTACTACGAGACGATGGAGCGCGTCCTGCGCGACAACGACACGGTCGTCGCCGAAAAGGGCGCGACCACTGTCCTGCCCCTGCCCGAGATGAAGCGCCGCGCGGTTCCCGTGCCCGATCCCGCGGTCAGCGCGCCGACTGATGCGGGAGGCCAGTGATGAGCCTTTTCCAGCGCCACAAGACCGCATGGATCGTGGGCGGCATCGCGGTCGTTGCCGCCATGCTCAGCACGATCGTCGTACCCGAGGACGAGCAGGCCGTGATCGTGCAGACCGGTCGCCCGGTCCGCGTCTACAACCCGTTCATCGCCAACGCCGCATTCGGCCAGACGGGCGCGGGCGTTCACTTCCGCATCCCGCTGGTCGAGCAAGTCATCCGCATCGACAAGCGGCTGCTCTCGGTCGACATGCAGCAGCAGCAGGTGCTCTCCACCGACCAGCAGCGCCTGAACGTGGACGCCTACGCCCGCTACCGCATCGTCGATCCGGTGCGCATGGTGCGCAGCGCCGGCACGAGCGAGCGCGTGACGCAGCAGCTTGAGCCGATCCTTTCCTCCGTCGTGCGGCAGGAACTGGGCAAGCGCACGTTCCAGTCGCTCCTCACCGCCGAGCGCGGACAGGCGATGGAGAACATCCGCAAGCTGCTTGACGCCGAGGCGCGCGAATATGGCGCGCAGGTCGTGGACGTACGCATCAAGCGCGCGGATCTTCCCGAAGGTGCCCTCGCGGCCGCCTTCGTCCGCATGGAAGCGGGCCGACAGGAAGAGGCCAAGACGATCGCCGCCCAGGGGCAGCGCGATGCCCAGATCATCCGCGCCGAGGCCGAAGCCCAGGCCGCGGGCATCTACGCCGCCAGCTTCGGAAAGGACGCGCAGTTCTACGACTTCTACCGCGCGATGCAGAGCTACTCGGTGTCGTTCGCCAAGGACCAGGCGGGCGGCAAGACGATCCTGCTCTCGCCTGACAACGCCTATCTGAATCATTTCAGGGAGCCCTGAGCGGTTTCGGCCGTTCCTGCGGCAACCCCGAGTACGTGGATTTCCGGCACCATTCAAACCCGGTTAAGCTCCCCGGTCGTCAATCGGACCGGATACCAGGGCAAAGCCGGTCGAATGACCGCCGAGATGGAGGAATCAAAGGACGTGAAGCCCGTGCGATACGCTTATGGACTGACCACAGCGCTCCTCATCGGAGGAGCGACCGCATCGCTCGTCACAGGCTACCCAGCCGGGGCGCAGGTGGCCCAGAACGAGGGCAGCGAAATCTCGCGGATGGTGCCGCGCGCCGGCGCGCCGGCGAGCTTCGCCGATCTCACCGCGCAGCTTCAGCCGGCTGTCGTGAACATCTCGACGCGGCAGAAGGTGCAGGTCCAGGGCGGCGCCAATCCCTTCGCCGGTACGCCGTTCGAGGGTCTGTTCGGCGGTCGCGGCGGCGGCACCCCGCAGACCCGCGAAGCCCAGTCGCTGGGTTCGGGCTTCATCGTCTCGGCGGACGGCTACGTGGTCACGAACAACCACGTCATCACGGCCGAAGGCAAGGGACAGGTGGAATCGATCACCGTCACCATGCCCGACGGCACCGAATACCCCGCCAAGCTGGTCGGCAAGGATGCGGCTTCGGACCTTGCCGTGCTCAAGATCGATGCGGGCAAGAGCCTGCCCTTCGTGAAGTTCGGTGACAGCCGCAAGGCGCGTGTCGGCGACTGGGTGATCGCCATCGGCAATCCCTTCGGTCTTGGCGGCACGGTGACATCGGGTATCATCTCGTCGGTCTACCGCAGCACGCAGAGCGGCGGCGCCTACGACCGCTATCTCCAGACGGACGCCGCGATCAACCGGGGCAACTCGGGCGGTCCGATGTTCGACATGAACGGCCAGGTCATCGGCATCAACAACGCCATCTTCTCGCCTACCGGCGGCAGCGTGGGCATCGGCTTCGCCATCCCGGCGGAGACTGCGGCACCGCTGGTCCAGAAGCTCATCAGGGGCGAGGCGATCGAGCGCGGCTACCTGGGTGTGCGCATCCAGCCGGTGACTGAGGACATCGCCGATTCGCTGGGGATCGAGCACAACAAGGGCGAGTTCATCCAGCTGGTCGAGCCGGACGGTCCGGCCGCGCGCGCGGGCCTGAAGGCCGGCGACGTGGTGGTGAAGGTCGACAACAAGGAAGTGACCCGCGACCAGACGCTGTCCTACATCGTCGCCAACATCGCGCCGGGCGCCCGCATCCCGGTCGAGGTGATCCGCAACGGCAAGCGCCAGACCCTGTCGGCCACGGTGGCGAAGCGCCCGAGCGAAGAGGACCTGTCGCCCTCATTCGACACCAACCCGGAGCAGGACGGCGATGCCTTCAACAATCCGCCGCAGCAGCAGGAGAACGGCGTCGTCGAGAAGTCGCTCGGCCTCACCGTCACCCCACTGACGCCGCAGATCGCCCGCCAGCTCGGCGCGGCGGAGGGCACCAGGGGCGTGGTCATCGTGGCGGTGGATCCGAACTCCGATGCGGGCCAGAAGGGCCTGCAGCGCGGCTTCATCATCCTTCAGGCGGGCGGCCGCCCCGTGACGACGCAGGCCGAACTGGCGGCCGCCATTGCTGCCGCCAAGGCCGAGGGGCGCACGGCTCTCCTCGTCCGTGTGCAGCCGCGCGGGCAGCAGGCGACTTTCGTTCCCCTGCGCCTTCGCTGATACGCAGAAAGCCGCGTGTGACGACGCCCGCCGGAGCAATCCGGCGGGCGTCTTCGTTTCGCGCGCTCGCCGCCCGGACCCTCCAGCTTGACAATTATAACCATTTAGGTTAGTCGTGCTGCCATCCTTCTTACCTGCGGCCGCAGGTGAGACGGTGTTTCGGGTCGGCGTCGTGGGCAGCACGCGAGCGTACAAGCCGTGGTCCACGCCCACAGCGTCCTCCCGGAG